>NZ_DASREO010000015.1:0-196772 GCF_035652035.1 Bradyrhizobium sp. | reverse complement strand
CTTGGGCTTCTGCTTGTGCCTCTCCTTGCGCCTTGTCCTTGTACGGCGCAGCACTCAGGGCGCCGTGATGGCCGGAGGCCTGACGGCCCTCGCAATAATCGGTGTCCGAACAGACGAACATGCGGCTGCCCTTGTCGTCGGTGACGATCTCGTCGAGGTAGGAATTTTCGGCGCCGCACAGCGCGCAAGGCGCGTTGAAACGATAAGGCTCGAACGGGTGATCCTCGAAATCGAGCGAGACGACCTGGGTATAGGGCGGGATCGCATAGATGCGCTTCTCGCGGCCGGCGCCGAACAATTGCAGTGCCGGGCAATTGTCCATCTTGGGATTATCGAATTTCGGCGTCGGCGACGGATCCATCACGTAGCGCCCGTTCACCTTCACGGGATAGGCGTAGGCGGTCGCGATATGGCCGAAGCGGGCAATGTCCTCATAGAGCTTCACATGCATCAGCCCGTATTCGGCGAGCGCATGCATGCGCCGCGTCTCGGTCTCGCGCGGCTCCAGATAACGCAAGGGCTCGGGGATCGGCACCTGATAGACCAGCACCTGCCCGGCATGGAGCGCGGTTTCGGGAATGCGGTGACGCGTCTGGATCACGGTCGCGTCCGCAGTCGAGGTCGTGGCCGAGACGCCCGCGGTCTTTTCGAAGAATTTCCGGATCGAGATTGCGTTGGTGGTGTCGTCGGAGCCCTGGTCGATCACCTTCAGGACGTCGTCGGGGCCGAGGATCGCGGCGGTCACCTGCACGCCGCCGGTGCCCCAGCCATAGGGCATCGGCATTTCGCGGCTGGCGAACGGCACCTGATAGCCGGGAATGGCGATCGCCTTCAGGATGGCGCGCCGGATCATCCGCTTGGTCTGCTCGTCGAGATAGGCGAAGTTGTATCCGGCCGCACTCATTCCGCGGCCTCCCGCAATTCGACCTCGCCTGCGGCTTGCGCGAACTCCTTGCGGAGCTTGCGCAAGAGGCCAAGCTCGGACTGGAAGTCGACATAATGCGGTAGCTTCAGATGCTCCACAAAGCCGGTCGCCTGCACATTGTCCGAGTGCGACATCACGAACTCCTCGTCCTGCGCCGGCGCGCGCACCTCCTCGCAGAGCTCGCGCGCGCGAAGTGCGCGGTCGACCAGCGCCATCGACATGCTCTTGCGCTCGCTCTGCCCGAAGGCAAGGCCATAGCCGCGGGTGAAGCACGGCGCTTCCGTGGCCGATCCCTTGAACTGGTTGACCATCTGGCATTCCGTCAGCTCGATTGATCCCAGTGGGACCGCAAAGCCTGTGTCCTCGGCGAAAAATTCGACCTCGACTTCTCCGAACCGGATCTCGCCGACAAAGGGATGGTTGCGGCCATAGCCGCGCTGGGTGGAATAGCCGAGCGCAAGCAGGAAGCCTTCGTCGGCACGTGCGAGATTCTGCAGCCGCAGATCGCGATCCGCCGGGAAGCTCAGGGGCTCGCGGGTGAGATCGCCGACCACTTGATCGGCTTCGGCCTGCGGGGAGGATTCGATCAGTCCGTCCTGCCTGAGGATATCCGTCACACGCGGCATCGCGCCGTCTGATACTGCAGCCGCCGCTACAGCATTCTTGGGCTCCTCGGGAACGAACCCCTCGGCAAGTTGCGGATCGAGCAGACGATGGGTGTAGTCGAAGGTGGGCCCGAGAATCTGGCCGCCGGGAATGTCCTTGAAGGTCGCGGAGATCCGCCGTTGCACGGCCATCCGTCCGGTATCGACCGGCTCGGTCGCGCCGAACCGCGGCAGCGTCGCGCGGAAGGCGCGCACCAGGAAGATCGCCTCGATCATGTCGCCGCGCGCCTGCTTGATGGCGAGCGCCGCGAGTTCGCGGTCATAGAGCGAGCCTTCGCTCATGACGCGATCGACGGCGAGCGCCATCTGCTCGGAGATCTGCGGCAGCGTGACCTCGGGCACATCCTTGTCGCCCCGCCGCTCATGCGCTAGCAGGCGATGAGCGTTCTCGATCGCACGCTCGCCTCCCTTGACGGCAACATACATTCCCTAACCTCCGTAACCGACACAGCGCGTCGTGCGCGGGATCGCGACAATCGCATCATCGGCGACCAGCACGACATCGATGCCGCGCGGAAACAGCGCGGCATTGATGGCGAGCCGTTCGAACAGATCATTCGGCTTGAACGAAGCCTGCAGGATCGCGTGGCCGTCGATCCCGGGCCCGCTCAATTCGTATTGTGCGCCTCTCGCGAGGCTGTCCACCTGCAGGATGACGGTGGTCGACCGATCGGGATATTCGCTGCTGCCGAACGCGAAGCGGTCGAGCTCCGGCAGCATGTCGCCTTCACTGACCAGCGCGAAACTTGCAATGGACGAGTCGGTCACGACCGGCGCGCCGCTGTGGAACTTGAGCCACTTCTTCACTTCGGTGGTTTCGGCGAGCAGCGGGTCGAGCCAGACCGGCGTGTCGTGATCGAACAGCGTCAGCGCAATCGCCGCCGTGCCGCGCATCAGATGCGGCGGCGTGCCGACGGAGGCGATCACGCGCTGCACGGAGCCGGGCCGCGCCATCGCCTCCATCACCGAGCGGAACGTCGTCTGCGCCGACAACACCTTGTCGGCAAAGCCTGCGGGCAGTTCGGCGATCGTCGTCATCACACTCACCCCTCACCGCGAACCATTGTGTAAAAATCGACCTTGGTGGCCGCCGTCCGCGCGGCCTGTTGCTGCCGATCGGCTGTCAGCGCCGCACGCAACGGCGCGATCACCCTGTCCTCGACGACCTCGGCGAGCTCGCTCGACTGCACAAGCGCGTCGCACAGCGCAATCATCAGCGCCTTCTCGCTGTCACGGCCGAGCGCGTAGCCGAAGCCGACCTCGCCGGTCGCGAGCCGCACCGCCGCCCGCGACACCGTGGCCTCGCCGAGGTTGAAGGGCGCACCGTCGCCGCCGACGCGGCCGCGCACCATGACCAGGCCGCTCTCCGCCTCGCGCAATTTCTCATAGGCCGGCAACGCGACACCTTCGAGACAGGCCCGGATCTCAGCCGCTGCGGCATGCGCCAGCACGGCCATGGCGGCCTTGCGCCGGGCAATATCGCGGGTTTCGTCGCGCTGCATGTGATCCTGAACGCTCATCATCGGTCCCGATGCCTGTCTACCCCGGCCGGCCTCAAGTTGTCTATCATACTAGACAACTTGATAATGAAACGCCATGACTGTTCGGTGACAAAAGCGTGATTTTCGCGACACAGCGTGATAGACCTCGCGCCATGAGCTTGCAGGACATGGCGTCCGGCGTCGCCCTGTGGCGCCAGGTCGCAGACGGGATCGAACGCGGCATTGCCGAGGGCCGTTATGCGGCCGGCGAACGGCTGCCGGGCGAGACCGAGATCGCCGAAATCTATCGGGTCAACCGCCACACCGTGCGGCGGGCGCTGGCTGCGCTGGCCGAGCGCGGGCTGGTGCGCGCCGAGCGCGGCAGCGGCACCTATGTCGAGGCGCCGCGGCTTGCCTATCCGTTGCGCTCGCGAACGCGGTTCTCCGAGATCGTCGGCGCCGGCGGCCGCGAGCCGCGTGGGCAGTTCATCGAGGCCGCTGAGGAGCCGGCCACGCGCGAGCTGGCGCGCCAGCTCGGCCTGAAGACCGGCGCGCCCCTTATCCGCATCGAATCGGTGCGGCTCGCCGACCGCGCGCCGATCTGCGTCAGCACCACCTGGCTTTCGGCCGAGCAGTTCCCGGACGCGGGCCGCGTGTTTGCCAATGTGCGTTCCATGACCAAGCTGCTCGACCATTACGGTGTGCGCGACTATCGCCGCGGCTGGACCAGGATCACGGCGGCGATCGCGGAGGCGACCGACGCCGCGCGGCTTGACCTTGCGCTCGGCCGCCCGGTGCTGGTGGTGGATGCGACCGATGTCGACGCTGACGGCAAACCGCTGGTGACCAAACGCTCGCGGTTTGCGGCGGAACGGGTGGAGTTCGTGGTGGAGAGCTGAGGCGCATTCACCTTCGCCAACCATTCCGCTGTCATCGTCCGGCTTGACCGGACGATCCAGTATTCCAGAGACGTCCATGCTCTGCCGAAGCCTCTGGAAGACTGGATGCCCGCCTTCGCGGGGCATGACACCGAGTGAATATACGTTCGCCTTCTCGCGACGGAGTTCGCCCGAGCTATGCCTCGTTCGTCGCCCTCGAGAAGTCACAAGGGCGCAGGGAAGACCGGGTGGCCGCATGCACCCGGGGCTCTCGCGCAAAAAATTGCGCAAAGAGCGCGAAAACCTAGGGTACAGGCGGTGATCACACCGGCCTTCCCTGCGCGATGGTTTTACGGCTTATAGCGCGCTCTCCTCGGTGAACCTTCTCGTTTGCCACCGTCGCAGCCCACGATGCGCCAGCACCGTCGGCAACTTGACGCCAAAGCTTTGGGGCGCCAGGACCACACGATTTCGCCGTACGCAAATAGTCGCCGCTCGTCGGGCAGCGCCTTCACGTCCACCGCATCCCCGCCTCACGTGTCGTGACGACCGCGATACGTCCCTCTGTAAGCGAGGCGGGATAGCGGGAAAGCTACTTCTGATTTGCCGAACATGACAAGCCAGGCAGGCTGCGACAGATTAACGCGACGGGCAGTCACGCTCGCGTCACGCTTTGCTCACCCCACCGCCCGGCGGCCGATGATGGCAAAGCGCAGCTTGCCCGAGATCACATCGATGACGGCGACCGTGACCAGGATCATGATGACCGCGAAGGCGACCTGATCGAAATCATAGGTCCTGATCTGCTCTGACAGCTGCAGCCCGATGCCGCCGGCGCCGACGATGCCGATGATCGTCGCCGAACGGACGTTGGACTCGAAGTAGTAGAGGATCTGGCCGGCAATGATCGGCAGCACCTGGGGCAGCAGGCCGAAGCGGACCGCCAGCAGCTGCGTTCCGCCGCTGGCCAGCACCGACTCGCGGCCGCGGGCGTCGGTCGATTCGATCGCCTCGGAGAACAATTTGCCGAGCGCGCCGGTGTCGGATACCGCAATCGCCAGGATGCCGGCAAACGGCCCCAGGCCCACCACGCCGACGAAGACCAGCGCCCAGATCAGGGCGTCGACGCTTCGGATCGTATCCAGCGCGCGGCGGACCAGAAAGCGGACCAGCGGATGGGGCGTGGTGTTGCTGGCGGCGAAAAAGCTGATCGGAAAGGCCATCACGGTCGCGATCAGCGTTCCCAGGAAGGCGATCGCCAGCGTCTCCTCCATGGCCTTGACCAGCAGTGCAAGATGGCCCCCTGTCGACGGCGGGAACATCAGCGCGACGAATTTCGCCAGCGAGGACAATCCGGTGAGGATCTGGCTGAATGGAATCTCCAGCCACCAGATTGCGAAGGCCGTCAGGAGCGCAAGGGCGACCGGAATTGCGAGAGACGACGCACGCTGCAGCGGCGAGCGCTGCAGCAGGGTTTGGTGACGCGCGAGCACCTCGCCCGGGTCGGTTGGACAAAGCGAGGGACGGCCGCTCATCGATTCTCGCTCCCGCCGGACAGCTTGTGCCGAATCTGCTCGGTCAGGAGATCGATCGCAGCGACGCAAACGATGATCATCAGCAGGATCGCGCTGACGTCGGTGTAGTAGAATTTGCGGATCGCGACGAACAGGTCCTGGCCGATGCCGCCGGCGCCGACCATGCCGACCACCGAACCCGACCTCACATTGATCTCGAAGCGCAGCAAGGTGTAACTCGCAAAGGTCGAGATCACCTGCGGCAGCGCGGCGAAACGCACGATATCGACGAAGCGGCTGCCGGTAGAGCGCACGCCTTCCACCGGCTTCATGTCGATATTCTCGATCGCCTCGGTGAACAGCTTGCCGAGCGTGCCGAAGGTGTGAATGGAAATCGCGAGAATCCCTGCAAGCGGCCCGAGACCAAAGGCGCTCACGAACATTAGCGCGAACACGAGGTCGGGCACGGTGCGGCAGAACTCGAACAGCCGCTTGATGCACCATCGCAGCCAGCTCGAGGGCGCCAGATTCGCAGCCGCCAGAAACGACATCACGAACGCGCCGCCGGCGCCGATCAGCGTCGCCAGATAGGCGATCAGCACGGTGTCGAGCAACAGCTTGAGCCAGCCGGTGATGTTCCAGTACCAATCGGCGACATCGGCGCCAAACGTCTCGGTCCTGATCCTGGGAAGGATGCGGCTGAAATAGCTCGTGAAGTTCGAGATATTGTCGATCAGATTGGCCGGGCTGACCTCGCCGACCTTGCCGGCGACCGCGATCAGGACGGCGAGAATGGCGAGCGCCAGCAGCGATTGCCAGCGCCTGCGCGCAATCTTGCGTTGATAGTCTGATACCAGAACCTCGAGCCGCGCCGGGGATAAGCTCAGGATGCGTGAGGTCATGATCTCTTCGGTCAAAAGCGGAAAGGGAGCTGCGACACCATCGCAGCTCCCCCGCACGGAACGATCAGGAGCGCTTCTTGCGCATGTCGTTGACGAACTGGATCATCTCGACGGTGGTCTCGTAATCCTTGTGGGTGACCGGAACAAACTCTAGGTCCTTGCCATCGGAGAGGCGGTCAAACGCCGCCTTGTCCTTGGTTGGCGCCTCGACGAAGGCTTTTTGAATGGCCTGCTTCAATTCAGGCGGAAGGTCGGACAGGTAGGCGTAGGGCGAGCCGGCGAGCAGTCCCGACTTGAAGATGACCCGGAAGTCCTCCTTCTTGACCATGCCCTTGTTGACCATGCGGGTCAGGTTGGAGTCGGTGTCGGAATTCCACCAGTCGGCGGCGCAGTCGACCGTGCCCTTGTCGAGCGCGATCACGCCGTTCTCGTGGCTGCCGGTGATGACCGACTTGCCGAAGAAGCTGTCGGCATCGAGGCCGATCTTGTGCAGGAAGAAGCGCGGCGCGTTGTAGCCGGAAGTCGAGTTCGGGTCGACAAAGCCGATGGTCTTGCCCTTGAGGTCGTGGATGTCCTTGTAGGGACTGTCGGCCTTCACATAGATCACCGAGTAATAGCCGACGGAGCCGTCATGGTTACGGGTGGTGACGAAGGGCTCGAGCTTGACGCCAGTCATGTAGGCCGTGGAGTACGAGGCCGGTCCGTAATAGGCGATCTGGATGTTGCCGGCGCGCTGGCCCTCGATCACGGCTGCGTAGTCGTTGGCGATGCGCAGCTTGACGGGAACGCCGAGCTCCTTGCTCAGATAATCCATGAAGGGCGCATAGCGATCGGACACGCCGGAGGCGTTTTCCGCCGGGATCACGGCGAAGGTCAGCTCCTTGTATTTCGATTTCCAGTCGTCGGCATGGGCTGCGGTCGCGCTCATGGCGAGCACCGCAACGGTGGCAGACAAGAAATAACGGCGATTGAGCATTGAGATCTCTCCTGGCAGGTTGAGGTTTTTTTTGGCGGCAAAGGCCGCAAGGATGATGATATTCGCCGCCGGCTTAGGCGACGGCAGCCACGCCGAGCACGGACGCGTCGACAACCGTGCCGTTCAGATTGGCCGGTTGCCCGGCCCTTCCATCGGCATCGAGGCCGTAGAGGCGTCCCGATTCCGAATTCGTCAGCTGCTCCGGCGTGCCCTCGAACACGATCTTGCCTGCGGCCATGCCGATCAGGCGGTCGCAATAGCCCTTCGCCAGTTCGAGAGAATGCAGGTTGCACAGCACAGTAATGCCGAAATCCCTGTTGATGCGCTTGAGAGAGTCCATCACCACGCGCGTGTTGTGCGGATCGAGCGAGGCGATCGGCTCATCGGCCAGAATGAGCTCGGGTTCCTGAACCAGCGCGCGTGCGATCGCGACACGCTGCTGCTGGCCGCCCGACAGCTGGTCGGCCCGCTGCGCCGCGAGCGGGGCGATTTCGAACTGCTCGAGTGCGGACAAGGCGATCGCCTTGTCGGTATCCGGCCACAGCTTGATCAGTGCGCGCAGCTGCGAGACGCTCGCGAGCCGTCCCATCAGCACATTGGTCAGGACGTCGAGCCGGCCGACCAGGTTGAACTGCTGGAAGATCATGGCCGAGCGCGCCCGCCACTGCCGCAGCTCCTTGCCGCGCAGCGCCGTGACGTCGACGCCGTCATAAAGAATGCGGCCTTCGGTCGCGGGCGCGAGGCGGTTGATGGTTCGCAACAGGGTGGACTTGCCGGCGCCGGAGCGGCCGATCACGCCGACGAAGCTACCAGGGGCGACCGAAAAGGACGCGTTGTCGACTGCGGCTTTTGCGCCGAAACGGCACGTCAAACCTTCCACCACCAACATGCGCTGCTGCTCCGGTCCGCATCCGTTGGGCCACCGCTAGCGCTCGTGTTCTACAGTTTTGTGACAGGCGCCGCGGCGCGAGGCGCGCGGCGCACATGCCGCGAGACGACCGTCACGAAATTGTCATTCGTCCGTCAAGTTGTCTAATACTATAGACAACTTGATTTCGGCCAAAGCGGGATTTTTCGGATGGCAGGCAAGGCACTCTCGATCGAACCGACCATCGATCCTACTGCTAAAGTCCAAGAGGGAAAATTCGGCATCTATTGCGAGGTCGGCGCGCGCACGATGCTGCTCGACGTCGAGATGGGCGACTATTCCTATGTCGTGAACGATTCGCAGATGACCTACACCACGGTCGGCAAGTTCTGCTCCATCGCCGCGATGACGCGGATCAATCCGGGCAATCATCCCATGCAGCGCGCGACGCAGGCGCATTTCACCTATCGCGCCAGCGCATATTTCGCAGGCGAGGCTGACGATGCCGAGTTCTTCGCCTGGCGCAAAAGCCATCGCGTCCATATCGGCCACGATGTCTGGATCGGCCACGGCGCGATCGTGCTGCCAGGACGGCGCATCGGCAACGGCGCGGTGATCGCAGGGGGCGCCGTCGTCACCAAGGATGTGCCCGATTATACCATCGTGGCAGGCAATCCGGCGCGACCGATCCGGCGGCGGTTTTCGGAAAGCATCGCCGAGCGCCTGGTGCGGCTCACCTGGTGGGACTGGGAGCACGAGCGCCTGCGCATGGCGCTACCCGATTTCCGGAAATTGACCATCGAGGACTTTCTCGACAAATACGAGGCGCAACTTTCGTCTCTGCAAAAGCAAAGTGCCTGACCGTGAAAGACATCCTGATTGAGGGCGGCCGCGCCCTTGTGGACGGCGACATCACCGAGACCTCGCTGCGCATCGGCGGCGGCAAGATCCGCGAGGTCGGCGCTTCGCCCGGCCGCAGCGCGATGACCATCGATGCGCGCGATCTGCTGGTGCTGCCGGGCATCGTCGACTTGCATGGCGATGCCTTCGAGCGGCAGATGATGCCGCGCGCCGGCGTCGACTTCCCGATCGACGTGGCGCTGTTCGATTCGGATCACCAGGCGATCGCCAACGGCATCACCACGGTGTTTCACGCCACCACCTGGTCTTGGGAGCCGGGCCTGCGCTCCGGCGCCAACGCCGCGCGGTTGTGCGCGGCGATCGAGAGCCTGCGGCCACGGCTCAAGGCGGATACGCGCTTCCACCTGCGCCACGAGACTTACAATCTCGATGCAGAAGAGGAGATCATGCAATGGCTGCGCGACGGCCGCGTCGACCTCTTGGCGTTCAATGACCACATGGACGGCACGGTCGCCGACCTCGCCAAGCCACGCAAGCGCAACCGCATGGTCGAGCGCACCGGGCTTGCAAGCGAGGAGTTTGATCGCCTGGTCGCGCGCATCATCGCGCGCGCCGAGGCGGTGCCGGGCTCGATTGCGCGGCTCGCCGAGGCGGCGAGACAGGCCGGCGTGCGCATGCTCTCGCATGACGACAACAGCCCGGCGATGCGGCAGGACTATCGTGCAAAGGGCGTCGCGATCGCCGAATTTCCGGTGAACGAGGAGACCGCGCGCGAGGCTGCGACCGGTGGCGATGCCATCGTCTTTGGCGCGCCCAATGTCGTGCGCGGCGGCAGCCACACCGGCTGGACCAAGGCCTCCGACATGATCGAGAAAGGCCTCTGCTCGGTGCTGGCGTCCGACTACTACTATCCCGCGCCGCTGCTCGCCGCGTTCCGGCTCGCGGCGGATGGCATACGGCCGCTGCCGCAGGCCTGGGAGCTGATCTCGGCCGCGCCTGCGCGCGCCACCGGGCTTGTCGATCGCGGCGAGATCGCGGTAAGCGCCCGCGCCGATCTTCTCCTGGTGGACGACGCGGATGCTTTGCGGCCGCGCATCGTCGCCGTGATCGCCGCCGGCCGGCCGGTTCACCTGACGGAAGCGGATCGCATCAGCACATTGTCCACCGTCGCGCACCAAGCGGTTGCGGCCGAGTAAGACGACCCTATGCTCAACGCATGACCGGATTTCCCCGCTACGCCATCTACTACGCAGCCGAGCGCGGCTCGACGCTGGACCGCTTCGGCGCGGAGCTATTGGGCTATGACGCCTGGACCGGCGAAGACCTGCCGTTTCCGCAAGGCGCAACGGAAGCGGTGCCGGACTGGCGCGAGCTGACCAGCGATCCCCGCAAATACGGCTTCCATGCCACGCTGAAAGCCCCCTTTGCGCTTGCCGATGGAAAACCCGAAGCGGAGCTCCTCGCGGCTTGCGCCGCCTTCGCGGCCGAGCCGCGCGCGATCCCCGCATTCCGGCCGGTGGTCGATTCCATCAGCGGCTTCATCGCCGTGATCCCGGGGCAGCGATCGGAGCCGCTTGAACGGCTCGCCGCCGACTGCGTCGCCGCGTTCGATTCGTTCCGTGCCGAATTGACCGCGCGTGATCGCGCGCGGCGCAACCCGGACAGGCTGAGCGCGCGGCAGCGCGCTCATCTCGACCGCTGGGGCTATCCCTATGTGATGGAGGAATTCCGCTTTCACATGACCCTGACTGGCCGTCTGGAGGACGCGCGCCGCCGGGACGTGCTCGCCATGCTGCGCCAGCGCTTTGCAGCCACCGGCATTGATAGCCTCTCCGTCGACCGGATCGCGCTGTTTCGGCAGGACGCAGCCGAGGCACGCTTCCGCATCATCGGCGACTGGGCGCTGCGGCCGGCGAGCTAAACCCGGACCCGCCGGGCGCCGCCTGCCCCCGAAAGGCCGGCCGAAATCCAGCCGATCCCCTGATTTCAGCATCCGATGGATCGCGCCGCGGCCCAAAAACTGGCACGCTTGTTGCTGCTAGGGAGGGGATCAACCCCCGGGGAAAGCGAGCTATGGCAACCATCACAACCACCACCACGACATCCGAGCGAAAGCCGCTCTACACCTCCCTCTTCGTCCAGGTGCTGGCGGCGCTGGTGCTCGGGATCGTGCTCGGCATGGCCACGCCCGATTTCGCCGTGAGCCTGAAGATCCTCAGCGACGCCTTCCTGAAGCTGATTTCCATGATCGTCGCGCCGATCGTGTTCTGCGTCGTGGTGCACGGCATTGCCGGCGCCGGCGACCTCAAGAAGGTCGGCCGCGTCGGCGTCAAGGCGCTGGTCTATTTCGAGGTGATGACCACCGTCGCCCTGGTCGTGGGCCTGCTGCTCGCCTTCGCCTTCGGGCCCGGCCATGGCATGAACATCGACCCCTCGACACTCGATGCCAAGGCGCTCTCGACTTATGCCGGCAATGCCCAGAAGCTGAAGGGCGAAGGCATCGGCACTTTCCTCCTCAACATCATCCCGACCACCTCCTTCGACGCGCTCTCGCGCAACGACGTGCTGCAGGTGCTGTTCTTCGCGATCCTGTTCGGCGTCAGCCTCGCGCTGGTCGGCGGGGAGAAGGGCGAGAAGGTCGCCGGCATGATCGATGCGGTCTCGACCGTGCTGTTCCGGACCATGGGCCTGATCGTGCGCGTGGCGCCGCTCGGCGTGCTCGGCGCGGTCGCCTATACGGTCGGCAAATATGGCGTCGGCTCCTTGAAGCAGCTGGTCTCGCTGGTGATGCTGTTCTACGTCTCGGTCGCGATCTTCGTGCTCGGCGTGCTCGGCGGCGTGATGGCGCTGGCCGGATTGAACATCCTCAAATTCCTCTCTTACCTTCGCGAGGAGCTGACCATCGTGCTGGCGACCGCCTCGTCGGACGCGGTGCTGCCGCAGATCATGCGAAAGCTCGAGCGGATGGGCGTAAAGGACTCCGTGGTCGGCCTCGTGATCCCCACCGGCTATTCCTTCAATCTCGACGCCTTCTCGATCTATCTCACGCTCGCTGTGGTGTTCATCGCGCAGGCCACCAACACCCCGCTCTCGCTCGGCGACCTCTTGCTGGTGCTCGGCGTTTCACTGATCACGTCAAAAGGCGCGCACGGCGTGCCCGGCTCGGCGATCGTGATCCTGGCCGCGACCTTGAACGCAGTGCCAAGCATCCCGGCCATCGGCCTCGTGCTGGTGCTGTCGGTCGACTGGTTCATCGGCATGGCCCGCGCGGTCGGCAACCTCATCGGCAATTGCGTGGCGACGGTGGTGGTTGCGTCCTGGGAGGGCGATCTCGATCGGGCCAAGGCGCAGAAGGTGCTGGATGGCGGGGAGGTTGTCGACGTGACGGCGGGATGAAAGGCGATCCCTCCCTGGTTGCTCTTCATTTATGTTCAACTTGGCCGGTTGACTGAAGCTTAGCTTTCAGCAAAGTTCCAGGGTCGAATGTATGTGGAGTTGCACGCATGACCACCTTCACCTGGAAGGATGGCGCAAAGGGTAACTGGTACGACGCCGGCAATTGGTCCGGCGTAAGTGGCAACCAACCCTATCCGGTGCCAGGTGATAGCGCGACGATCGGCTCCGGCACGGTGACGCTCGATCCGGCGGATTATGTCTCAGTCAACGGCAGCACGCCGTCTGAAAACGGCATTTTCGATGGCTTGAGCATTGTTCTTGGCGACAGCGCCAACGATCCGGCAGAACTGATCCTCCGCGGCACTGGCAGTCCGGACGGAGGATTGGCCAATGCCGATATCGGCTCGTTCACCTCCATTACAACCGCTGGTTCGGCGTCGATCATCTCGGATGGGCTATCCACGATCTATGGTGGAATTGTCGACGAGGTGGCGGGCTCGACGCTGACCGTCGGGAGCGATATTGCAGATGATCCAAACAGCAGGCTGGAGTTTCGCAGCTCCGGCTTCAAGTTCGCCAACACCAGCGAGACGGTTGTCCTCACCGGCAACATCACATTCCTCGCCGCGCCCTTCCGTTCAGGGGCGAATGTCTCTGTTGTCAACGATGCCCAGGTCGACGTCATCGGTCAGACCAGCGGCGGGAGTTCGCTGCCGAGCGTGAATATTGCCGGTCCCGTGACCGGCACGGGTTCGTGGAATCTTGGGCCCACCATCGTCGAATTCCAGGGCAGTGTCGCTGCAACGCAGACTGTTCATTTCAGCAGTCCGATTGCCAATTCGGTGCTTGAAATCCAAAGCCCGTCCAGCTTCCACGCTGCCATCACAGGGTTCGGGCTGGGTGATGCGATCGACTTCACCGCGCTGAATTATGTCGCCTCCGACACGGTCTCCCTCACCAACGGCGAGCTCACGCTCGCGACCTCGACCGGCACCGTCCTCGCCACGCTGCAAAATGTCGGCGAGGCGTCCAACATTGTTGCGGGCCAGAACGACACGCTCGAGCTCGTCTCGGACAGCAGCACCGGAACAGATGTGGTGTTTGCCGCGGCGCAGAACGCCAATGCCGCCAGCGCCAGTTCCGTGATTGCCGCCGCCGACCTTACCTATAGTGACGAACGCGCAGCCGATCCTGCTACCTATCAGTTGATCACCGCCGGCGCCGTCGCGATTGGGGCAACGGTTGCGAAACTTGCACCGCTGCAGGGCAGTCTTCACGGGCCGATCGATGGGGCCGGCGTCAAGGTCGGCATCATCTCCGACTCTTTCGATGTCAATGACGCCACTGGCTCGGAGCTCCAGGCCGCCATTGCACAGGGCTATCTGCCTGCCGACTTCACCGCGAACAACATTCTGCGGGAAGGTCCAGCGGGGGCAGAGAATGAAGGCCAGGCGATGGCCGAGTTGGTGCATGCGGTCGCACCCGGGGCCGACATCTATTTCGCGTCCGCCGAGCAAGGAGGCACGTCAAACCAGGCGGACTATGCGGCGGCGATCCAGACGCTGCAGGCCGAGGGCTGTCAGGTCATCGTTTCGGACTGGACCGTTTCAGCCATGCCGATGTATGCCGACGATGGTCCGGTGGATGCCGCTGTCACCAATGCGTTGAATGCGAATACCAACATATTCGTGGCCGCAAGCAATTTCGGCGAAGCGTTCCTGCAGCAGAGCTTCAGCGGCGCACCGACGGTCAGTTATACGCCGCATAACGCCACCCAATCGGTGGCCGCCCATGTCTGGAGCAACGGCACCGACGAAGAGGCGTTCGTCATCAAGGCGGGGCTTGTCGGCTCGATCCATGTGCAATGGACTGCGCCCTATGAAGGGGTCAACAATGCCGGCGCACCGGACGCGCTCAGCTTTCAGGTCTACACCAGCACGGGCGCCTATGTCGGGACATCGTCACAGACCGATGTCCTCCAGAGCACCGCACCTGGTGCACCTTCGATTTTTGCGGCCGATGCCAGCCTGTCGATCGCCAACCGGGGATCGACCGACGCCACCTACGAGATCGTTGTCTATCTGAACAATGGCCAGGTCGCGCCCGCGGATTTCAATATTGTCATCGGTGGTTCGCCCGCGGCCGCCGAAGACCCGCCGGGCTATATCATCGATCCAGAAACGGGAACCGGGCCCGGCAATCTGCGGGGGGACGAGTTGGTCCCGGGTGTCAACACCGTGGGCGGCACGTTCTATGGAGACAGTAACGCCTACGGCCAGCCCCCGGACCAGACTGAATATTATTCGGACTCCGGCCCTGGCGAGATTCTTTACGACAGCAATGGAGATCCCTACACCGGCGCGCAGCCCGGCGGTGTTGCCTTCACCGCACCCACCGGAGTGCAGACGGATGTTTCGGGATTCAACCCGTTCTTCGGTACCTCCTCCGCCTCGCCTGAGGCCGGTGCCGCCGCGGCACTGATGCTGCAGGTGGACCCGCATCTCACCAACACGCAGATAACCGATATTCTCGAGAAGACCGCAACGCCGCTCTCAGGCGTGTCCAGCAACCAGGGTGGTGCGGGCGAGATCAACGTTGCCGCGGCGATCCAGTACATCGAGAACGACATCGCCTGCTATTGCCGCGGAACACTGATCCTGACCGACCAGGGCGAGGTCGCGGTCGAGGACCTCATGATCGGAGACAAGATCACGACGCTGTCGGGTGAACTCAGGCCGATCAAATGGATTGGGCGCCGCAGCTACGCCGGCCGCTTCATCATGGGGCGCAGCGACATCTTGCCGATCTGCTTCAAAGCCGGCGCTCTCGCCGACGACGTTCCCCGACGCGATCTCTGGATCTCTCCACATCATGCCATGTATCTGGAGGGCGTGCTGATCGAAGCCAGGTACCTGGTCAACGGTGCATCCGTCACCCAGGCAGATGCAGCCGAGATGGTCGAGTACTTCCATATCGAACTCGACAGCCACGACATTGTCGTCGCGGAAGGCGCTTGGTCGGAGACCTTCGTCGATGACGATGGCCGCAACATGTTTCACAATGCACATGAGTATGCCGAACTTTACCCGGAGACCGAGCGCGTTCCGGCCATTTATTGCAGACCTCGCCTCGATTGCGGTTATGAGGTCGAGGCGGCAAGACGCGTCATCGACACGCGGGCCGGCCTGCGATCACGACGGGCGGACCAGCCTCTGTGCGGCTTCGTCGATGTTGTTTCCCCAACCCAGATCCTCGGCTGGGCACAAAATCCGGATCGTCCGGAAGTGCCGGTCTGCCTGGACATTCTGGTCGATGGAAAGATGATCGGCCGGACGCTCGCCAACATCTATCGCGAAGACCTGGCCCATGCGGGCCTTGGCAGTGGCTGCCACAGCTTCGCCTTCACCATGCAAACCGCGATCGACCCGAAGCGCCAGAGCGTCAGCGTACAGCGATCACTGGATGGCGTTGCGCTGCAGACGAGCGGCTGGTCTTGCGCAGCATGAGGCTAGCGGACACGGCATTCGACCCCTGGCTGGACTGACAGCGCCTGTCTCCGCAGGCAAGGATCGTGGGTTTCGCTTCGCTCTAGCCCCCTACGTCTTCGCTGTTTCTGCCGCCTTGAAATTCTCCACCACCCGCAGCAGCACCCGGGCGCCGGCGTCGGCATCGGCCAGCTCCACATGCTCGTCCGGGTGATGGCTGATGCCGCGGCGGCAGCGGACGAAGATCATGCCGACGTCGGCGATGTCGATCATGGCCATGCCGTCATGGCCCGCCCCGCTCGGCAACTCGAACACGCGGAAACCTTCCGCAGCGATGGCGTCGGCGATCTGTGCCTTCAGCCAGGGCGCGCAGGGTGCGGTGCGGTTCTCATGGGTGACGTCGATCTGCAAGGCAAGCTCGCGTCGCCCGGCGATGGCTTCGATCTGCCGGACGACGTCGGCAACGGCGCGCCGGCGGTGCATGTCGGTCGGCGCGCGCATGTCGATGGTGAAGGAGACCTGGCCCGGAATGACATTGGTCGCGCCGGGCCTGGCATCGATATAGCCGACCGTGCCGACCAGACCGGCCTCATCGGAACGGCAAAACTGCTCGATCGCGCCGATGCATTCGGCTGCGCCCGTGAGTGCATCGTGCCGCAGCCGCATCGGTACGGTGCCGGCATGTCCGGCCATTCCGGTCAGCCGCGCCGCAAGCCGCGTCGCGCCGGCAATCGCGGTGACCACGCCTACGGCGAGATTCTCCTGCTCGAGCACAGGGCCCTGTTCGATATGCAGTTCGATATAGCCCAAAAGTTCGCCGCGGATGCGCGCCGCCTTGCCGATATGATCGGGATCGAGCCCGAACGTGGTGATCGCCTCGCGCAGCGACACGCCATCGCGATCGCGCGCGCCGAGCACGCTCTCGTCAAAGGTACCGGCAATCGCGCGGCTGCCGAGCAGAGTTGAGGCAAAGCGTACACCCTCCTCATCGGCAAAGCCGACGACCTCGATCGCAAACGGCAATCTGAGGCCGCGCCTGTTCAGATCGGCGACGCAGGCGATCGCGGTGATCACCCCGAGCGGTCCGTCCCAGCGGCCGGCATCGCGCACGGTGTCGTAATGCGAGCCCAGCATCAGCGCCGGCAGGCCTGGGCGGTCGCCCTCGTAGCGGCCGCAGACATTCCCAATCGCGTCCATCTGCGCGGCCATCCCGGCCTGTCGCATCCAGCCGAGGATCAGGTCGGCCGCCGTGCGATGCTGAGGCGTGAGAAAAAGGCGGGTGATGTTGGCGGGGTCTTCCGAGATGCCGGCAAGCGCGTTGATCCGCTCGACGATCTCGCGCCCCAGCGACAGATCTTCACGCCCAGCGGCGCCAGCGTCCAATTTGCTCATCTTTGAATTCGCGTCCCGCCATCGATACAAATTCGGTGCCGGCTGAAGCGAAATCGAATCCGAAAGGTCCGCCGCGACACCTGCCCGACTGGTAGCAGCCTGAATGGCATTGGCCAGCGCTAATTGCCGCAGGCCGCGCCCGGCGCCTTCGGCCACCCCCTCGGGGCTGCTCAACTCGCTTGCATACAATTCAAAAATATCGCCTATTTTTTAGTCGGAAAGCATCTGCTCAAGATTTGTACGAGGAACAAAGCTAATTAGTTTCAGATAGTTACCTCATCGGCCCAGCAAAGCGGCCGTGGCACGAAGCTTGCGACATCCGCCTCGGGCTCCGCCGATCCGGCGAAGCGGCGAGATAAGCGGCGGTTTGGCCGCCAGAGGGAGCAGGCAATGGATTTTGGCAGGATTTCACGACGTCATCTTTTGCAGGGGAGCGCGGCACTCACTCTTGGCTCGGCGCTGGGCGTGCGATCGGCTTTTGCCGCCGACACCACCATCGGCTTCATCTATGTCGGCTCGCGCGATGACTACGGCTACAACCAGGCCCATGCGCAAGGTGCCGCGGCCTTGAAGAAGCTGCCGGGCATCAAGGTGGTCGAGGAGGAGAAAGTCCCCGAGACCGACGCAGTCGAGAAGACCATGGAGTCCATGATCAATCTCGATGGCGCGACGCTGCTGTTCCCGACCTCGTTCGGCTACTACAACCCGCACATGATCAAGATGGCGCAGAAGTACCCGAAGCTCCACTTCGAGCACTGCGGCGGCCTCTGGACTGACAAGGACCCGAAGAACGCCGGCAGCTATTTCGGCTATATCGACGAGGCGCAGTACATCTCCGGCATCGTCGCCGGCTATACGACCAAGAGCGGCAAGCTCGGTTTTGTCGCGGCAAAACCGATCCCGCAGGTCTTGCGCAACATCAACGCCTTCACCCTCGGCGCCAGGCTCGCCAACCCGAAGGCGACCACGCAGGTGATCTTCACCGGCGACTGGTCGATGCCGGTCAAGGAAGCCGAGGCCACCAACAGCCTGATCGACCAGGGCGTGGATGTGCTGACCTGCCATGTCGACGGTCCGAAGACGGTGGTGGAGAACGCCGCACGGCGCGGCGCCTTCGTCTGCGGCTACCATGTCAACCAGTCGCCGCTCGCGCCGAAGGCCTATCTGACCGGCGCCGAGTGGAATTGGGAGGCGCTCTATCCGAAATTCGTCAAGATGATTACCTCCGGCGAAGGCATCCCGAACTTCTATCGCGGCGGCCTGAAGGAGGAGATCGTCAAGGTCTCGCCTTACGGTGAAGCGGTCTCGGCCGAAGCCCGCAAGCACGCCGACGACATCAAGGCCAAGCTCACCGAGGGCAGCTACACCATTTTCAAGGGCCCGATCAGCGACAACAAGGGCAAGGTGGTGATTGCCTCCGGCGTCGAGCGCGGCCAGAAGGATCCCGAGCTCGAGAAGATGGATTACCTGGTCGAGGGCGTGATCGGAGCCACTTCATGACCACGGACGTGGCGGACGGCGCAGAGGCGGTCGCCGTTGCGCCGGCCGCCGATCCGGGCTTTCTGCAGCGCCACGGCGGCACCATCGAGTATGTCTTGATCCCGGGCGCGGCGCTGGTCGGCGCGCTCATCGTCTTCGGCGCCTTCGTCGCGGTGTCGGGCAAGAATCCGCTCGATCTGTATTTCTACATGTACTACGGCGCGTTCGGCACCTGGTTCTCCTGGCAGAACACGCTGACACGCGCCGCGCCGCTGATCCTGACCGCGCTGTGTACGGCGTTGCCGGCGCAGCTCGGCATGGTCATCATCGGCGGCGAAGGCGCGCTTCTGATCGGCGCGCTGACGGCGACGTCCGCCGCGCTCGCGCTGCAGTCGATGCCGCCGCTGGTGGTGCAGCTCGCCATGGCCGCAGCCGGCATGATCGGCGGCGGATTGTGGATCTCGCTCTCGGGCGGCTTGCGGCAGTACCGCGGCGTCAACGAGACCATCTCCAGCCTGCTCCTGGTCTACATCGCGCTTGCCATCCTCAACCATCTGGTCGAGGGCCCGATGCGCGATCCCGCGAGCCTCAACAAGCCTTCGACGCGCGAGATCGGTGCCGCCAACATGATCGGCAGCATACCCGGCACGGAGGTGCATTGGGGCCTGGTGTTCGGGCTGATCGCCGCTGTTGCCTCCTACATCCTGATCTATCACACCACCTTCGGCTTTGCCGCGCGGGTCGCGGGCGGCAACATTCGCGCCGCGAAAATCGTCGGCCTCTCCGTCGGCAAGCTGATCATGACCATCTGCTTCCTCGCCGGCAGCTGCGCCGGCCTTGCGGGCATGGTCGAGGTCGCCGCCGTGCAGGGCCGCACCAATGCCAACCTCGCCGCCGGCTATGGCTTCACCGGCATTCTCGTGGCGTTCCTGGCGCGGCAGAACCCGCTCGCCATCATTCCCGTGGCGATCCTGCTTGGCGGCATCAGTGCGAGCGGCGGGCTGTTGCAGCGCCGGCTTGGCCTGCCCGATGCGTCGGTGCTGGTGCTGCAGGGGATCATCTTCGTGTTCGTGCTGGCGAGCGACGCGCTCTATGGGCGGATCGGCTTTCTGAAAGGGAAATCTTAGGGATGGCGGACGCTGGAATCGGACTCTGGACCGTGCCGCTCGCCGTGTTCGGCGGGGCCATTCGCGTCTCCACGCCCTTCCTGTTCGTGAGCCTGGGCGAATGCATCACCGAGCGCTCGGGGCGCATCAATCTCGGCCTCGAGGGCACGCTGGTGATGGGGGCGATGAGCGCCTATGGCATCTCCTATCTCACGGGCTCGCCCTGGCTCGGCGTGCTCGCGGCCGGCATCACCGGCGCCTTGATGGGCGCGCTGCATGCCGGCATCTGCTCGCTGCCGCGGGTCAACGACATCGCGGTCGGCATTGCGCTGATGCTTTTCGGCACCGGGCTCGCCTTCTATCTCGGCAAGCCGTTGATCGAGCCGACCGCGGCGCGATTGCCCGCGATCGACTTCGGCTGGTGGAGCGGTATCCCGCAGCTGCAGGCGGCGCTGCGCATCAATGTCCTGTTCCTGATCGGCGTGGCGCTGGCGCCCCTGCTGCATTGGGCGTTCCGCACCACGCGCTGGGGCCTCCTGATCCGCACCGCAGGCGAGAGCGCAGACGCCGCGCGCGCCATGGGCCATTCGGTGCTCGCAATCCGCCTGCGCGCCACCATGGTCGGCGGCTTCCTCGCCGGCATCGGCGGCTCGTTCCTGTCGCTGTTCTATCCCGGCAGCTGGAACGAGGGCCTCTCTTCCGGCCAGGGCATCACCGCAGTTGCGCTCGTGATCTTCGCGCGCTGGGACCCGATGCTGTGCCTGTGGGCCTCGCTCGCCTTCGGCGGCGCCGCCGCGCTGGGCCCGGCGCTGCAGTCTGTCGGCGTGACCTCGGGCTATCATCTGTTCAACGCCGCGCCCTACATCCTGACGCTTCTGATCATGATCATCACCTGCTCGCCCAAGCGCACGCTATCAGGTGCGCCGGCCGAGCTATCGATCACACGATGACGACAGTGCCAATAAAAGCGAGACGCACATGAGCGAGCGCTATATCAAGTCCGAGCCCTATGCCTGGCCCTATAATGGCGACCTGCGGCCTGAGAACACGGCGCTGATCATCATCGACATGCAGACCGATTTCTGCGGCATCGGCGGCTATGTCGACAAGATGGGCTACGACATTTCGATGACCCGGGCGCCGATCGAGCCGATCAAGCGGCTGCTCGCGACCATGCGCGACAAGGGCTATCACATCATCCACACCCGCGAGGGCCATCGCCCCGATCTCACTGATCTTCCCGCCAACAAGCGCTGGCGCTCGCGCCAGATCGGCGCCGGGATCGGCGACCCCGGCCCATGCGGGCGCGTCCTGGTGCGCGGCGAGCCCGGCTGGGAGATCATTCCGGAGCTGGCCCCCCTTCCCGGCGAGCCGATCATCGACAAGCCCGGCAAGGGCTCGTTCTGCGCCACCGACCTTGAATTGATGCTGCGGCTGCGGGCTATCCAGAACATCGTGCTGACGGGCATCACCACCGATGTCTGCGTCCACACCACCATGCGCGAGGCCAATGACCGCGGCTTTGAATGCGTGCTGGTCGCGGACTGCTGCGCGGCGACCGACAAGGATAATCACGATCATGCGCTGAAGATGATCAAGATGCAGGGCGGCGTGTTCGGCGCGGTCACGACATCAGGCGACCTGATCGGGGCCATCGCGTGATCATCGGCGAGATACCGCATCCCGAAGGCACCTTCGGTGTCGACGCCATCGCCATGACCATGCGCTTTGGCGACTTCCTGGCGCTCGACAATGTCGAGCTCAAGGTCCGTCCCGCCACCTTCCATGCGCTGCTAGGGGAGAACGGCGCGGGCAAGTCGACGCTGGTCAAATGCATCATGGGCTATTACCACGCCACCCAAGGCGACGTGCTGGTCGCAGGGCGCGAGCAGATCATCGCCAACCCGAAACAGGCGCACGCGCTCGGGCTCGGCATGGTCTACCAGCATTTTACGCTGGTCCCGGCCATGACGGTCGCCGAGAATCTGGTGCTGGCGCGTGATGACGTGCCGGCGGTTGTCGACTGGGGCAAGGAGACAAGGGAGCTCGAGGCGTTCCTGTCGCGGATGCCGTTCCGCGTGCCGCTTAACGCCAAGGTCTCGGGCATCTCCGCCGGCGAGCGGCAGAAATGCGAGATTCTCAAGCAGCTCTATCTCAAGCGACGCTTCCTCATCCTGGACGAGCCGACCTCGGTGCTGACGCCAGGCGAGGCCGACGAAGTCCTCGGCATGCTGCGCGCCATGGTGGTCAAGGGCGAGCTGACCATCCTGATGATCACCCACAAATTCCGCGAGGTGATGGCCTTCGCCGACGAGGTGACGATCCTGCGGCGAGGCAAGCTCGCAGGCAAGGGCAAGGTCTCCGAGCTCACGCCCGACGACATGGCGCGCACCATGATCGGCGCGGAGGAATTGACCATCCAGCCCGCGCGCACCGGCGAGGTCGGCGCTGCGCGGCTCGAATTGGACGGACTGGTCGCCCTTGATGATGCCGGCGCCATTGCCGTCAACAACGTCTCGCTCGCGGTCCGCGCAGGCGAGATCGTCGGCATTGCCGGCGTGTCCGGCAACGGCCAGCGCCAGCTGGTCGAGGTGCTCGCCGGCCAGCGCGAGGCGGAAAGCGGCGACGTCCGTGTCGCGGGCGATCCCTACCACGCGGCGCGCGAGGAGATGCGGCGGCACCGGATGTCGCTGCTGCCGGAGGAGCCGCTGAAGAACGCCTGCGTCGGCGGCATGAGCGTCGCCGACAACATCGCGTTCCGCGAGTTCGACCGCGCGCCCTTTGCCAGCGGCGGCTGGTGGCTGAAGAAGTCGGCCTTTCGCGAGGATGCCAAGAAGAAGATCGCGCGATATAAAATCAAAACCCGAACGCCCGACACGCCGATCGCGGCATTGTCGGGCGGCAATGTGCAGCGCGCGGTGCTGGCGCGCGAGCTTGGCGGCGATGTCGAGGTGCTGATCGCCGCCAATCCCTGCTTCGGTCTTGATTTCGCGGCGGTTGCGCAGATCCATGCTGAGATCATGGCCGCGCGAAACCGCGGCGCTGCCGTGCTCTTGGTCAGCGAGGATCTGGACGAGCTCTTGGAATTGTCGGATCGTCTGGTCGTGATGTTCCACGGCCAGTTGGTCTATGAGGCGCGCGCCAGCGAAGCCGATTTGACCGAGATTGGCCGCCATATGGCAGGCCATTGATGTCCGAGCTGAGCGAGCGCGACGCGCATTTCTTGAGGCGGTCCTTCGACGTCGCCCGCCGCTCCATGACCCATGGCAACCATCCATTCGGCGCCATCCTCGTCGACAGCGACGGCAAGGTGCTGCTGGAGAGCGAGAACGGCTATATGCCCGCGCACGACGGCACCGCGCATGCGGAGCGGCTGCTGGCCACGGAAGCCTGCCGGACCTTGTCAAAGGACGTGCTGGCTCAGTCGACACTCTATTCCTCCGCCGAACCCTGCGCGATGTGCGCGGGCGCCATGTACTGGGCCGGCATCGGCCGCCTGGTCTATGGCCTGAGCGAGCATCGGCTGCGCGGCATCACCGGCAACCATCCGGAAAACCCGACGCTCGACCTGCCATGCCGGGAGGTCTTCAAGAGCGGACAGCGGCCGACGGAGGTGGTGGGGCCGTTGCTGGAGGATGAAGCGGCGGCGTTGCATGACGGGGTGTGGAAGAAATAACGCTGTGAGTTCGACGCGGGACATCTCACCACCGCTCTGTCCAGCGTCCCGACAAAGCCAGAGTCGGGCTCGTAACACGCCATACCGCCGTTGCGCGATTGCCGACGATAGCCGCCTTGCCTGCCGGTCGATTCCGACCATGAGCGTCGGGCTGATACCGCCGCGGGCAGTCAAGAGCCGATAGCCCGCTTCTCCGAATCGTGAGAAAGTGTACCGCTGCCGACTCCCCGGCATTCTCGTGCAGGTGGAGCAGCCGCTCCGCAGCATCCGAAGCGACATGGAATCGCTTCGGCAATAACGCCCAAAATCAACCGTCCATGAGATGAATTCCCCTGATTTGCAGATCAAAGCAGCCTGGAAGCCGTCTGGCTCAGATCGGTCGATGGCGATTGCTGTTTTTGCATTGCTGACGGCTGCCTCGCTACTCCCGGTTTTTCTCACCCCCATTCCGGCGATGGTAGATTATCCGAACCATCTCGCCCGCATGTATATTCTCAGCCATGCCGGTGCTGCCGATGCCAACCCGTATTACGAGGTGACCTGGGCGCTCTATCCCAATCTGGCGATGGATTTGCTGGTCCCGCAGCTGGCGCGACTGACGGGCGTGGAAGATGCCACCCGGCTGTTTCTGCTATTCAGTCAGCTCCTGATCGTCGGCGGCGCACTTGCGCTTGAACGAGTCATCAAGGGGCGTGTCCATATCGCCGGCTTCGCGGCACTCATGTTCCTCTACAGTTTGCCGTTCAGCTGGGGCTTTGTGAATTTTGAATTTGGTCTGGGCCTGGCGCTCTGGGGCATCGCAACCAACCTGCTGGTTAAGGAACGTGCATGGCCGATTCGTCTCGTCGTCAACGCGGTTTTCGTTACGGCGCTGTTTGCTGCGCACTTCTTTTCGCTCGGCATCTATGGCGCGACGCTTGGACTGTATGAGCTCTGGCGTGCCTACGATCGAGGCGCGCCGTACCGCGACGCCATCTTGCGGCTCGTACTGCTCGCGGTACCGGCCGTAGCGCTGCTCGAACTCATGCGACTGACCGCTGGCTCAATCGGAAGTGAGGGCACGACCTGGTTCTTCGCATTGAAGCCGCTCTGGCTGTTTCGCATCATGAACGGCTACAATTTGACCGTTTCGGCAGCAAGTGCGTTGGCGCTGGCGGCCTCATTGTATGTTGCAGTCAAGCGTGACGTTCTGAAGTTCGAGCCGGCGGGGATCTGGCTCGCGATCGGCTTTGGGCTTTTATATCTTGCAATCCCCTCGAAGCTGCTCGGCACGTCATTTGTCGACCTCCGCGTGATCCCCGCGGCGGCTTTGATCCTGCCGGCCTTCTGCTCACTGTCGCTGCCCAGCAGGCGATGGACCGTTGCGGCACTCACCGCTGTCACCGGCATCACGGTTGCCAACCTGGCGATCACATACGTGGTCTGGCTCCCCCATCGCGCGGACTATGCGGCCATCATCTCGTCATTCCGCAAGATCGAGCGCGGTTCGCGGGTGCTCGTCGGCGGCACCGGCAAAGGAGAGGACCCGCCATTTAACGACCTCACGCAGTATCCGATGTTCTACGCGCCGACTCTGGCGGTTCACTACGCCGGCGCCTTTGTGCCGAACCTGTTCACTGCGGTAGGAAAGCAACCCGTGCAGGCGCGCGCCGCTGTCCGGCGCCTCGCGATCCCCTATGGCGGGCCGATGCCGATAGGCGTGCTTGCCGAAATCGCCACGGGCCAGGCGCCGCCCGACGCTCCGCCTTTCATCCGCACCTGGTATCGGGATTACGACTACCTCTACGTGCTTGGCCCCCATGTGGCGAACCCGCTGCCGGACCTGCTGGAGGAATTGGACACGTCCACGCGCTTTGTTCTGTATAAAATCCGGCGCACGCACTAGCTCGCCATCATAGAAACCGGCGAAAAAGCGAAGAACCCGAACGTCCTTAACGGTTGCCGCAAGGCCGCCTTAACTATCCCTGTCTAGACTTCCGCCCATTCAATGGGTGGCACCTCTCAGATGTCCGAGCCGATCAGCTACAGCATCGTTATACCCGTGTTCAACGAGGAAGCTGTGCTGCCGGTGCTGCTGCGCCGCCTCGAGCAACTGCTCAGCCGATTCCAGCGGCCGGCGGAGGTGATTTTTGTCGATGATGGCAGTCGCGATTCCGGGCCTATCGTGCTGCAAGCACTCGCCAAGCGCGACCCGCGCTTCCGTTATATCGGCCTGTCGCGCAATTTCGGCCACCAGATCGCCATTACAGCCGGCATGGACGCGGCGCAAGGCAAGGCGATCATCGTCATGGACGCCGACCTGCAGGATCCCCCTGAGGTCGTCGAGCAAATGATTGCAAAATGGCAGGAAGGTTACGACGTCGTCTATGCGCGCCGTCTGTCTCGGGCCGGCGAAAGCCGGTTCAAGCGCTCCACCGCCCATTTGTTCTATCGGCTGCTCGGCATCATGACCTCGGTCGCAATCCCGGTCGACGTCGGTGACTTCCGGCTCATCGACCGCAAGGTACTCGACGTGCTCCGCCGCATGCCGGAGCAGGACCGCTTCGTGCGCGGCATGATCGCCTGGCTGGGCTTCCGGCAAACCGAAGTGGCCTTCCATCGCCTCGAACGCGCCGCCGGCGAAACCAAATATCCGCTGTTCAAGATGACACGGCTGGCTGTGAACGGCGTGCTCGGCTTTTCTGACGCGCCGTTACGCCTGGCGATCTGGTGCGGCCTCGCGGTGAGCGGCCTGGCAGTCCTCTACGGTTGCTGGGTGCTGGTGTTGTGGATGAGCAATGACAGCCGTCTTGTCGCCGGCTGGTCCTCGACCATTGTCATCATTTCGCTGCTCTGCGGCATGAATATGCTGATGACCGGCATCGTCGGACTTTATGTCGGCCGCATCCACGCCGAGGCGAAGCGCCGTCCGCTCTATGTCGTGCAGCAGCGGGAAGGCTTTGAGCGCGACCAAGCAGTGGTACCGCACGGCGCGCTTCATGCCTTGCACGAATAAGGTACGACGGCATGGCTGAATTGTTCGACAACTACCGCGACAACTACCGGGACGTGGTCCAGTCCTCGATCGATTTCTCCGGCCTGTCGCACAGTTTCTTCATGCGCGCCAAGGCCGACCTGTTGCGCGAGTTGATCGCGGGGCGTCTCGGAGCGGAAAAGCCTGCAATGCTCGACGTCGGCTGCGGCGTCGGCAGCCTGCATCCCATGCTGCGCGGCATCGTCGGCCGCCTGAGCGGGATTGATGTCTCCCTGGAAAGCATTCTGCAGGCGCGCGCCGACAACCCCGACGGCGACTACCGCGCCTTCGACGGCAACAGCTTTCCTTTCGACGACGCCAGCTTCGATCTGGTGACGGCGATCTGCGTGCTGCACCATGTCGCCCCCACAGCACGGGGGCGTCTCGTCAATGAGATGCGGCGCGTTGCGCGGCCCGGAGGGCTCGTCTGCATCATTGAGCACAATCCGTTCAATCCGCTGACGCGTCTTGCCGTTGCGCGATGCGAATTTGACCGCGATGCCATCCTGCTCGGCGCCGGCAATGCGCGGAGATTGCTGGCGGGCAGCGGCTTGCGCGAGACCGGCGCAAGCCACTTCCTGTTGCTGCCCTGGGCGACGAAGCCCGCGCGCCGCATCGAAGGCGCCTTGAGCAAGATCCCGCTCGGGGCGCAATACGCCGCTTTCGGGACCGCCTGAGCTTAGTGCTTCGGAGCAGCCAGCCGCTTGTGCACGACGGCCACGTCATCGCCGTAGACGCGCTGCCAGTCAGGCAGGCGATCGAGCAGCGCCACCGCCGGCGTGCTTGGCTGAAGCAGCGTCGCCTCGATCTTGTACTGGTCCAGCAGCCGAAGAAAATCGTTCAGGTCGGCCAGCGATACGTCGAGATTGTAGCGCTCGATGAACGGTCCGCCAAAGAGTTCACCGCGGCCGTCAATGAATGTCGGAATACCGGCGAAGATCAGATAGCCGCCGAACGTATAATCGTTGAGCACGGGTCCCGCATTGGCAAGACCGGCAGCGGCGATCGCCGTCTCCGGGGTATTGCGCCGGTCAGGGCGCATATCGCGCACCTGCGCCAAAGCGGTCGCCGCGATCATCACGGCCAACACGGCCAGCTTCAATCCGCGCGCCGGGCCGGCAGCGTCATCCCTGGTCGCAGCGCCGAACTGCCGCGCCAGCGGCGCCGCCAGGTAAAGCGGCGCCAGCATCGCCAGCAGATCAATATTGCGCGCCTGGGCCAGCGCAAAATGCAGCAGCCCGAGCACCACCAGCACCCGCACCGCCGGTAACCTCACCCCGCGTGACAAGCCGAGCAGGCCCGCCAACAGCAGCAACTCGAAGGCGCTGACATGGCTGAAGTCCTGCGGCCGCCATTCCTGGATCCAGTTGAGCCCACGGCCAAGACCGAGCGTCGTAAACGGCATCAGCAACGTCTCCGCCCCGTAGGGCGTCAGGCAACACGCTGCAATTGCCAAAGCCGTGAACGGCAGCCAGCGCATCAGCACGCGGGGCCATTCGTTGCGGGTTTCGGCCAGCACCTGTTCGAGGACGGCCGGTCCGATCAGCCCGAGTCCCAACACAACGCTGCCGTGCAGATTGGCCCATAGCACCAGCAGCGGGAGCGCCCAATAGGGCGGCGGCGCACGCCGGTCCATGCAGTCCACAAGCGCGGCCGTCCAGATGACCATGACCGGTAATGTCAACACGTGCGGCCGCGCCAGCATGTGCGGCGCCAATAGAACGATTGCCGCTACGACAATGAGCAGTGCCGGCATCGGCGGGAGTTTTCGCAGCAGGACATGCATCTGCAGACCGAGCGCAAGCGCGATCATCGCCGACGCCAGCGTCACGGTACCGCCCCAGCCGGACAACGCATACACCGCCGCGTAGATGACTTCCGACAGCCATTCGAAGGCGATCCAGGGCGCGCCGTGCATGGAGAAGGAAAACAGGTCGCTGGTCGGCAGGCTGCCGTGCGCCAATATCCAGCTGCCGACCGCGACGTGAGAATAACTGTCCGGATCGTTTAATAGACGCGGCCCGAGTGTCAGCAGCAGGCCATAGACCGCCGCGCCCACGAGCCAAGGCAGCAACGCTTGCGCCGGAAACGGCTTGGCCGCGCTATCGATGGCCTCATCGCTCATGGCAGCAAAGTAAGGCGGCAGGATTAAACCTTTGTTACCATTCGCGGTGCCCATACGGAGGGACTCGGTGTTGGAATCGCAATGACTTGGTTGCGTCGGCGAGTTGATTGCCTCGCGCATCATCCCAAAAAAATGGCGCCGCGATTGCTCGCGGCGCCATCACTGATGGTCCAACCGATCAGAACTTCACGGTGACGCCGGTGTAGACCGTCGACTCGGTACAGGTGTG
Source organism: Bradyrhizobium sp. (assembly GCF_035652035.1). GTDB lineage: Bacteria > Pseudomonadota > Alphaproteobacteria > Rhizobiales > Xanthobacteraceae > Bradyrhizobium. The sequence goes on along the minus strand of NZ_DASREO010000015.1, from coordinate 167,801 downwards.
GTTGCTCACGCCGGGCGCAACGTTGCAGGCGGTGCTGGCGGAATGATCGAGGCCGAACTTGTTCTGCCAGTAACGATAGGCGACCCAGACGTCGACGAAGTGGGTGAACTTCGGACCCCAGATCGCCTTTGAGGCATCGAAGGTCAGGCGGATCGGCTCGGAGTTGAACTCCACGGCGGTGGACGTGCTCGGAAGCGGAGCGTTCTCGCCACCCTTCTTGCCGTACCAGGCCGCGCGGCCGCTGATCGACCAGAACTGCATGTTCTCGGGCAGGAAGCCGAGGTCCATGTAGTAGTTGGTTTCGACCGCCCAGGTCGGGTCGAATCTGCGGTTGCCGTCGACCAGGCAGTTCACGCCGGGCACGGCTGCTGCGGGCAATTGCCAGCCGGCGCCGCACTGGGTGAAGGCGTTGCGATTGGCGAACTCGTAGTACATCAAAGGCGCGACGTTGAAGAAGCCCTTGTACGGCAGGTCGAACTGGAACTGCAGACCGGCGACGAAGTCACGCTTGGCCGGCGACAAATAATTGTTCTCGGTGTTGCCGTCCATGCCGACTTCGAACGAAATGTTGTGCAGCGGACCCATGGTGAACTGCTTGGTGCCGAACAGTTCGTTCCAGCCGAAGGTCGAGCGGAACAGGCCGTAGATCTCGGTTGCGCCTTCGCAGGACGCCGAGACCGTGGCGAAGCCGGCCAGCGGCGAGGTGATCGAGCCGGCGTTGGTGCACGGATTGGCCGGATCGTTGTGATCCGACTTGAACATCGAGATGGTGAAGAAGTTGGTGCCGTACTGCCAGATATCGAAGTGCGTGAACGAGTAGACCTGCTTTGCGGTCGCACCGTTGATCGAGCCGTCCGGACGCACCGAGAAGACACCGGGATCGGTGCCCTTCGGCATCCAGGAGAAGCTGACGCGGTCATCGATCAGGATGAACCAGGGAAGATCGGGCGCCTTCTTCACCGCCTTGACCGGCAAGTCCGCGGCCTTGGCGAGCCCGGTGGAAGCAAGCGCCGCCAGTGACAGCGCCGCGGCTGCAATGGCTGTTTTAACGAAAGACATAAGAGATACCCCCAAGTTGACGAGCGGACGATCACGGCCCTGAATGTGACACTTGCGCCGTTCGTCGCACTGGAGAAGCCTGATCTTTCTCCAGCCGCTGCCACGAGTTTCAGCAAAGACACGGCCTCGTATACGCGTGCGGGCTTGGCGGGGCCCGGTTTGCGGCAGCGAATTCAAGCCGGGTGCGAAACATTGCCGGCTGGAAATATTCTGATTTTGCTCAACATTTTTCTCGGACCCATTCTGGGGCGAGCGCGAAGGCGGATCGAAAAATCACTTTTCGATGGGTTCGCGAACAATTGAAAACTGTTGCTCAGGTGTTGAGCAGCGCTGATTTGGCGGTTCCGATTTGCGCCGAACGTCACAATTCTGCAACAGCCGGTGCAGTGGCGAGGAGCCGCCAAGTACCCTCAGAGCACACCAGCGCCTCCCTTCGAATTGGCCGGTGAACGCTGCCAAAGATTTGGGCAACGCTGGCGCTTTTTCGTTAGTTACAGCACGCTCCAAACTAGCCCAGTATTCGGGCACTCATCTCTCGTTCATGTGATCGCGATGCTCGATTCCACGTCCGGCCGGCTTGATTCAGGCGAAATTCCGCTGCTGCAAACCAAGCGGCTGACCAAGCGCTACGGCGATTTTCTCGCCAATGACGCCGTCGATATCGAGATCCGCCCGCACGAGATTCACGCCCTTCTCGGCGAGAACGGCGCCGGCAAGTCGACGCTGGTGAAAATGATCTACGGGCTGATCCAGCCGAGCGATGGCGAGATGCTCTGGCAGGGCGACAAGATGATACTGGCGGGCCCGTCGGACGCCCGCAGGCGCGGCATCGGCATGGTGTTCCAGCACTTCTCGCTGTTCGAGAATCTGACTGTTGCGGAGAACGTGGCGCTCGGTCTCGACGGCCGGGAATCGTTCAAGGAGATGTCGAAACGACTGACGCAGGTATCCGCCGATTACGGACTGCCGCTCGATCCGAGGCGCGAGGTCTGGCAGCTCTCAGTCGGCGAACGCCAGCGCATCGAGATCGTGCGCGCACTGATGCAGAACCCGAAATTCCTGATCCTGGACGAGCCGACCGCGGTGCTGACGCCGCAGGAGGCCGATCAGCTGTTCGTCGTGCTCAACCGGTTGAAGGAGGAAGGCCGCGCCATCCTCTATATCAGCCACAAGCTCGAGGAGGTGAAGCGGCTGTGCGACACCGCGACCATCCTGCGCGGCGGCAGGAAGATCGCGACCTGCAACCCGAAGCTCGAGACGGCATCTTCGCTGGCGCGCATGATGGTCGGCAGCGAGATCAAGGAGGTCAAGGCGCCGGCGGGACGGAAGACCACCATCCCGCGCCTTGTCGCCATGGACCTCAATCTCGAGCCGGACGATCCCCACGGTGTGCGGCTGAAGAACATCTCGTTCGAGCTGAAGGGCGGCGAGATCCTCGGCATCGCCGGCGTCGCCGGCAACGGGCAGGATGAGCTGTTCGCCGCCCTGTCGGGCGAGCGGCGAGCCAGGGATCCCGGCAATGTCGTGATCGAGGGCATTGCCGCGGGGCATATGACGATCACCCAGCGCCGCAAGCTCGGCGCGGCCTTCGTGCCGGAGGAGCGGCTCGGCCACGGCACCGCGCCGCGCATGAAGCTGTCGGAAAATGCCCTCCTCACGGGCCACGCGGCCAGCGGCATGGTCAAGCGCGGTTTCGTCAACACCGCAGCGACGCTTGCAACCGTGGACCGCGCTACCGAGACCTTCGATGTGCGCAAAGCCAAGCGCGATCCGGAGGCTGCGAGCCTCTCCGGCGGCAATTTGCAGAAATTCGTCGTGGGACGTGAGATCCTGCGCAATCCGGGCGTGCTGGTGGTGAGCCAGCCGACCTGGGGCGTCGACGCCGGCGCCGCCGCCGTAATCCGCCAGGCGCTGCTCGATCTCGCAGCTCAAGGGGCCGCGGTGCTGGTCACGAGCCAGGACCTCGACGAACTCACCGAGATCGCCGACCGCATCGCCGTGATGTTTCACGGCACACTGTCGGCCCCACTCGCGACGCGTGAGGCCACGCGCGAAAAACTCGGCCTTCTAATGGGCGGCAGCAGCCTGGAACAAAAGGACTCCGCGCATGCACTTGGTGCTTGAGAAGCGCGCCGAGCGATCGAGGACGATCGCGCTGGTCTCGCCCCTGATCGCGATCGGGCTTACCATCGTCACCATGAGCATCCTGTTCGCGATGCTCGGCAAGAACCCGCTGTCCGCGCTTGCGGTCTACTTCATCGATCCCCTGACCGACAGCTATTCGCTGCAGGAAATCGCGGTGAAGGCAACCCCGCTGGTGATGATCGCGATCGGCTTGGCGCTGTGTTATCTCGCCAATGCCTGGAACATCGGCGCCGAGGGCCAGTTCCTGATCGGCGCCGTCGCCGGCAGCTGGATCGCGGTGAAAACCCAAGGCACCGACGCGGGCGCCTGGGTATTACCAGCGATGCTGCTACTCGGCGCGGGCGCGGGCGCGCTCTATGCGCTGATCCCCGCGATCTGCAAGGTGAGGTTCGGCGCGAGCGAGATCCTGACCAGCCTGATGCTCGTCTATGTCGCCGACCTCTTCCTTGACTATCTCGTCCGCGGCCCCTGGCGCGATCCGAACGGCTTCAATTTTCCGACCACCGCCGACTTCGACTCCGTCGCAACCGTGCCGGTGCTGATCCAGGGCGGGCGCCTGCATCTCGGCGCTATCATTGCCCTCGTCGTCGTCGCAGCAGCCGCCGTGCTGCTCGGGCGCACCATCAAGGGCTTCGAGATCCGCGTGGTTGGCGCGGCCCCGCGCGCAGCGCGGTTCGGCGGCTTCAATGCCAATCAGCTGATCCTTTTGACCTTCGCCGTGTCGGGCGCGCTCGCGGGGCTTGCAGGGATCATCGAGGTGGCGGGACCGGTCGGCCATCTGCAGCCGGGCATCTCGCCGGGCTACGGATTTACCGCAATCATTGTTGCATTCCTCGGCCGGCTCAACCCGATTGGAATATTAATTGCAGGGCTTTTCCTCGCACTCACTTTCATCGGCGGCGAACAGGCCCAGATTGCAATGAAGATCCCGCTGGATGTCACCAAGGTATTTCAGGGCATTCTGCTGTTCTACGTACTCGCCTGCGACAGCCTCATTCTCTACCGCTTCCGGCTCGTCTCCACATCGCGACAGGTGGCAAGTGGAACTCGTTGAGGCCATCATCCTGTCGGTGCTGGCAGCATCGACGCCGCTATTGATCGCGGCCACCGGCGAATTGGTGACCGAGCGCTCCGGCGTGCTCAATCTCGGGGTCGAGGGCATGATGATCATGGGCGCGGCCTGCGGCTTCGCCGGCGCCTGGCTCTCCGGCTCCATCATCATCGGCGCGCTCTGCGGCATCATCGCCGGCGTTTTGATGTCGCTGATCTTTGCCGCGATGACGCTTGGGCTCGCCGTCAACCAGGTCGCAACGGGGCTTGCACTCACCATTCTCGGCGTCGGACTATCAGGCCTGATCGGCGCCGGCTTTGTTGGCGAGCGGATCACGCCCGCACCGCACCTCTATCTCCCCATGCTGACAGATATGCCCCTGATCGGGCGCATCCTGTTCGGCGAGGATGGATTCGTGTATCTCTCGCTCGCGCTGGTCCTTGGCGTATCCTGGTTCCTGTACCGGACTCGCGCGGGGCTCGTGCTGCGCGCCTGCGGCGACAATCACATCTCGGCGCATGCGCTCGGCTATCCCGTGCTGCGCATCCGCCTGCTCGCGGTGATGTTTGGTGGCGCCTGCGCAGGCCTTGCCGGCGCCTATCTGCCGCTTGCGTACACACCCTTCTTCATTCCCGGGATGACCGCGGGCCGCGGCTGGATCGCGCTCGCGCTTGTCGTGTTCGCGTCCTGGCTGCCGGGGCGGCTGGTGATCGGCGCCTATCTGTTCGGCGCGGTTTCGATCCTGCAATTGCATGCGCAGGGGGCCGGCATCGGCATCCCCTCGCAATTCATGTCGGCGCTGCCCTATCTGGCGACCGTCATCGTGCTGGTGCTGCTTTCGCGCGCCCGCACCGGCGGCTCGACCGCGCCCGCCGCGCTCGGGACCGTTTTCGTGCCGGACCGCTGACCACCGTTTTCCGGACCTGCGCGATGGGGGCGCCATGTCCGGAGCTAAAAGGTTCACCCCGAACGTTTGGAGATTGATCATGAGGAAAACAATTTTTGCGGCCGCAGCTGCGCTTCTGCTTGCGGGCAGTATTGGCGCGGCTCACGCCGCCGACAAGCTGAAGGTCGGCTTCATCTATCTCGGCCCGGTCGGCGATCTCGGCTGGACCTACCAGCACGAGCTGGCGCGGCAGGCGCTGGTGAAGGAGCTCGGCGACAAGATCGAAACCACGTATCTGGAAAACGTGCCCGAAGGTCCCGACGCCGAACGCGCCATCGAGCAGCTCGTCCGCGCCGGCAACAAGCTGATCTTCACGACGTCGTTCGGCTACATGGATCCGACGCTGAAGGTGGCGAAGAAATATCCCAACGTGCATTTCGAGCACGCCACCGGCTATAAGCGCGAAGCCAACATGGCGACCTATTCGTCGAAATGGTACCAGGGCCGCTACATCCAGGGCATCATCGCGGCGAAGATGTCCAAGACCGGCGTGCTCGGCTATATCGGCTCGTTCCCGATCCCGGAAGTGATCTCCGGCATCAACGCCACCATGCTGGGCGCACAGACGATCAACCCGAACATCAAGGTGAAGATCATCTGGGCGAACTCCTGGTTCGACCCGGGCAAGGAAGCGGATGCGGCCAAGGCGCTGCTTGATCAGGGCGCCGACATCATCATGCAGCACACCGACTCACCGGCGCCGATGCAGGTCGCAGCCGAGCGCGGCAAGCTCGCCTTCGGCCAGGACTCGGAGATGATCAAGTTCGGCCCGAAAGCGCAGCTGACGTCGATCATGGACACCTGGGCCCCCTACTACATCGCCCGCGTCAAGGCCGAGCTCGACGGCACCTGGAAATCAACGGACACCTGGGGCGGGCTCGACAGCAAGATGTTCGAGATGGCGCCCTATACCAACATGCCCGACGACGTGAAGAAGCTCGCCGAGGACACCCAGGCCGCGATCACCGCCGGCAAGCTCAATCCCTTCAAGTGCCCGATCAAGGCGCAGGACGGCTCGGATGTGGAATGCAAGGGCGGCGATCATCTGGCCGATGGTCAGATCCTCGGCATGAATTTCTATGTCAAGGGTATCGACGACAAGATTCCGGGCAAGTAAGCTGGACCATCAGCGCGGTTCTCCTCCAAGAGCAAAGGCCCGGACGGCAACGTCCGGGCCTTTCGCTTGTGCCGCTCCTCGCCGTCAGCCCGCCTGCATCGCCCGCGCCGCGGCGCTGTGGCGACGGATCAGCTCGGGGACATCGAGCCCGGGAATGGCGCCGTCGATCACGGCCCATTTGCCCGCCACCATCACCCGGTCGGCGCGATGCGCGCCGCACAGCACCACCGCGGCTACGGGATCGCCATGGCCGGAGAACCGCAAATCGTCGAGCTTGTAGAGCGCGAGGTCCGCGGCCTTGCCGACGGCGATCTCGCCAAGTTCGGGTCGGCCGACGCAGGCCGCCGAGCCGCGGGTCACCCAGCGCAGCGCGTCCTTGTGGCTGACCTTGAGCACGCCGTAACGCGCCCGCTGCAGCAGGAAGGCCGCGCGCACCTCCTGCATCAGATTGGACGCGTCGTTTGAGGCGGAGCCGTCGACACCAAGCCCGATGCCGACGCCCGCCTCCTCCATCTCACAGACCGGGCAGCAGCCGGACGCCAGCAGCTGGTTGCTGCAGGCGCAATGACTGATGGTCGTCCCCGCCCGCCCAAGCCGCTTCATCTCCGCGGCATTGAAGAAGATGCCATGCGCGAGCCAAGTGCGGGAATTGAGCCAGCCGCATTGCTCGAGATAATCGAGCGGCCGGCAATTGTGGATCTGCTCACAGAATTTGTTCTCGTCCTCGGTCTCCGCGAGATGGGTATGCAGCCGGACGTCGAGCTTTTCGGCAAGCTCGGCGGTCTTGCGCATCAACGAGGTCGTCACCGAAAATGGCGAGCATGGCGCCAGCGCGATCTGCACCATTGCCTCCTCGCCGCGCTGGTGATGTTTTGCTACGACACGCGCACTATCGGCGAGGATGGTATCTTCGTCCTGCACGACACTGTCAGGCGGCAAGCCGCCGTCCCGCTGCGAGCGGTTCATCGAGCCGCGCGTCAACAAGACGCGCATGCCGAGCCGTTTTGCTACCGCAACCTCGATGTCGACGGCATCCTCGAGGCCGGACGGGAAGACATAGTGATGATCGGTCGTGGTGGTGCAGCCGGACAGGAGCAATTCGGACATGGCCACGGTGACGCCAAGCTCCAGCCGTTCCGGCGTCAGCCGCGCCCAAACCGGATAGAGCGCCTGCAGCCAGGGAAACAATTCGCGATCCATCGCCGCCGGCAGCGCGCGCGTCAGCGTCTGGTAGAAGTGGTGATGGGTGTTGATGAGCCCGGGCAGCACCACATGCTGGCTGGCGTCAAATGTCGCCATGCCCGCAGCTGTGGGCGTGCCGCCGGCCGGGACCAGCTCGACGATCTTGCCGCCCTTCACCACAACGCCGCGCTCGGCGCCGTCGGCAAAAATGCCGACGGGGTCCTTGATCCAGATCGCTTGCGTTTGGTTCATCACGCGAGATCCTTTTTCCTCAAGCCCAACCAGCACCGTCATTCCGGGGCGGTCCGAAGGACCGAACCCGGAATCTCGAGAGTCCGGGTTCGCCTCTTCGAGGCGCCCCGGAATGACGGCGCTGCTCGCTATGGTTCGTTACACCTGCAATTCAAGGACCAGCCTCGAATTGGCGCCGGTCTTGCAAGACTGTTACAAGCAGAAGCATCAGGTTGAAAGCACTGAACTATCCATGGATTTGAACACGATCAAGGCGGTCGCGCGACCGCGGGCGCGGGGCGAGCTGCCCGTTTGGACGGCAGGCGACGCGTGGCTGGCCGGCGGGACCTGGCTGTTCTCGGAGCCACAGGCCCATTTGACCCGGCTGATCGACCTCGCCGACCTGAAATGGCCGCCGCTTTCGATCACCGCCGAGGGCCTGTCGATCGCCGCAACCTGCACCATCGCGCAGCTCGATGCGCTGGCCTGCCCGCCTGATTGGCTGGCGGCCCCGCTGATCAACCAATGCTGCCGGGCCTTCCTCGCCTCCTTCAAGATCTGGAAGACGGCAACCGTCGGGGGCAATCTCTGCATGTCGCTGCCGGCCGGCCCGATGATCTCGCTGACATCGGCGCTCGACGGCGTCTGCACCATCTGGGGCACTGACGGCAGCGAGCGCAAGGTCGCCGTGCTCGACTTCGTCACCGGCAACCAGCGCAATGTGCTCGCGAGAGGCGAGCTGCTGAGGCAGATCGACATCCCGCTCGCCGCATTGAAGCGGCGCTCGGCGTTCCGCCAGATCTCGCTCACGCCGGTCGGCCGCTCGGCCGCGCTGTTGATCGGCAGCGTCACCGCCGAGGGCGGCCTGCTGCTGACGGTGACCGCATCCACCAAGCGGCCGGTGCGCCTCGCATTCGGCACGATGCCCGGACCGCACGAATTGCGCGAGGCGATCCTGCAAGGGATTGGCGAGGCCGACTACCACGACGACATCCATGGCAAGCCGTTCTGGCGCAAGCATATGACGCTGCGGCTCGCCGAAGAGATCCGGTCCGAGATCTCCAGCGCGGGAGCGCGGCCATGAGTTTTGAGATCAACGGCAAGGCGTTTTCGCAAACACCGCGCGCGGGCCAATGCCTGCGCACCTTCCTGCGCGAACTCGGCCATTTCGGCGTGAAGAAGGGCTGCGACGCCGGCGATTGCGGCGCCTGCACCGTGCTGCTCGATGGCGAGCCGGTGCACAGCTGTCTCATTCCGGCGTTTCGCGCCGAAGGGCATGCGGTGACGACCATCGAGGGCCTTGGCTCCGATGGCAAAGTGCATCCGATGCAGCAGGCGTTCCTCGACGCGCAGGGCTTCCAGTGCGGCTTCTGCACGGCCGGCATGATCCTGACCTGCGCGTCGCTGAACCAGGCGCAGCGCCAGGATCTCGGCGCAGCGCTGAAGGGCAACATCTGCCGCTGCACCGGCTATCGCGCGATCGAGGATGCGCTCGACGGCAAGACCAATATCGAGGAGGTCGCAGCCGGCGAAGCATTCGGCCGCAGCCTCCCCGCGCCTGCCGGCCCGCTGGTGGTGCGAGGGGCAGCGCGCTACACCTTCGACACCGATATCGATGGCCTGCTTCATATCAAGCTCGCGCGCTCGCCGCATCCGCATGCCAGGATCAAGTCGATCGACAAGACGGCCGCGCTGAGCGTCCCCGGTGTCGTCGCGGTGCTGACTTACGAGGACTCCCCTAGCCGTCTGTTCTCCACCGCGCGACATGAGAAGGCCTGGATGGACCCGGACGATACGCTCGTGCTGGATCGCGTCGTCCGCTTCATCGGGCAGCGGATCGCGGCCGTGCTCGCGGAGACCGAAGCGGCAGCGGAGGAAGCCGTCCGCAAGCTGGACATCGATTACGAGATCCTGCCTGCCGTATTCGATCCTGCGCAGGCTGTCGCGCCGGGCGCGCCGGTGATCCATCCCGCCCGGACCACGGAGCAACGTGTCGCCAACGCGGCGCGCAACATCGTGGCCGAAGCGCATGGCGAGTTCGGCGACGTCGCGACGGCGCTCGCCAATTCCGCGGCGACGTTCGAGGGCACCTTCACCACCCAGCGCGTCCAGCACGCCGCGCTGGAGACGCATGGCGGCCTCGCCTGGGTCGGCGACGACGGCGTCCTGACCGTGCGCTCGAGCACGCAGGTCCCGTTCCTGACCCGGCGCGCGCTCACCGAAATCTTTGGTCTCGCGCCCGAAAAAGTGCGCGTATTCTGCGAGCGCGTCGGCGGCGGGTTCGGCGGCAAGCAGGAGATGTTCGTCGAGGACATTCTGGCGCTGGCCGCGCTGAAGACGGGCCGACCGGTGAAGCTCGAATTGACCCGCGAAGAGCAGTTCATCGCGACCTCGACGCGGCATCCGATGCGCGTCACCGTCAAGGCCGGTGCCGACAAGGACGGCAAGCTAACCGCGCTCCATCTCGACGTGCTCTCCAATACCGGCGCGTACGGCAATCATGCCGGCCCCGTGCTGTTCCACGCCTGCGGCGAAAGCATCGGCGTGTACAACTGCCCGAACAAGAAGGTCGATGCCGTCGTCGCCTACACCAACACGGTGCCGTCAGGCGCCTTCCGCGGCTACGGGCTGCCGCAAACCTTGTTCGCGGTCGAAGCTGCGATCGACGAACTGGCGAAACAGCTCGGCATCAGCCCTTATGACATGCGCCGGCGCAACGTGGTGAAGCCCGGCGATGCCATGCTGTCGCCGCAAGGCTATGGCGAGAGCGATGTGCTCTACGGCTCCTATGGCCTCGACCAGTGCCTCGACCTGGTCGAGCGCGCGATGCAGGCGGAGACGCCGAATGCCGATCTCCCGCCGGACTGGCTGATCGGCGAAGGCATTGCGCTCACCATGATCGACACCGTGCCGCCGGACGGACATATCGCGGACACGACCATAGCACTCAACGACGACGGCACCTTCGATCTCGTGGTCGGCACGGCGGAGTTCGGCAATGGCACCAGCACGGTGCATCGCCAGATCGCGGCGTCGGCGCTGGCGACGACCGTCGATCACATCCGCCTGCGGCAGTCCGACACGGCCAATGGCGGCCATGACACCGGCGCCTACGGCTCGACCGGCACTTTCGTCGCTGGGCTTGCGACCCAGCACGCGGCGGAGATGCTGGCTAGCGAATTGAAGGCGTTTGCTGCGGCAGCAGTGGGAGCCGATGTTGCGACCTGCAAGCTCGAGACCGAATCCGCGGTCTGCGGCGCCAAGCGGCTCACCTATGCTGCGCTGGCGGCAATCGCACGCCAGCAGGGCGTGAGGCTTGCGGCCACCGGCAATTCCGGCGGCACGCCGCGTTCGGTTGCCTTCAATGTGCAGGGGTTTCGCGTCGCGGTGAACAAGGGCACCGGACAGCTCAGGATTCTCAAGAGCGTGCAGGCGGCCGATGCCGGCCGCGTCGCCAATCCCATGCAGTGCCGCGGCCAGGTCGAGGGCGGCGTGGCGCAGTCGCTTGGGGCTGCGCTGTACGAGGAGATGATCGTCGACCAGGGCGGCCGGATCATCAACCCGCGCTTCCGCGACTATCACCTGCCGCAATTTGCCGACGTGCCGCGCACCGAGGTGCTGTTCGCCGACACCTACGATACGATCGGGCCGATGGGCGCGAAGTCGATGAGCGAGAGCCCGTACAATCCGGTTGCTGCCGCACTCGGCAATGCCATCGCCAATGCCACCGGCATTCGCTTCACAGAGGTGCCGTTCAAGCCGGACCGGCTGTTTCCGCAGCTCAAGGAGAAGTTCGGCGAGACGACGTGATCATGACGGTCGTGGCCGCATGTTTCACCTCTCCCGAAGGGAGAGGTGGGAGCGCATCGAAAGATGCGATCCGGGTGAGGGGTTATGGTCCCTCGTGAGACCTGCAGCCCCTCACCCGGATTGCGCTCCGCGCAATCCGACCTCTCCCCGCTGGGGAGAGGTGTAGGAAGCACGATCTCAGCTCCCCCGATATGTCGCGTAGCTCCAGGGGGTGACGAGCAGCGGCACATGGAGATGGCCTTCCGGCTCGCTCACGGCAAAGCGCAGCGGGATGTCGTCGAGGAAAGGTGGATCGGCCATCGGCACGCCGCGGGACGCGAAGTACTTGCCGACGGAAAATCTCAGCTCATAGCGGCCGATCGGCACTGGCCGGCCGCCGATCAGGGGCGCATCGGTGCGGCCGTCGGAATTGGTGATCGCGCGCGTGACCACGCGGGAAAGGCCGAGCTCGGACAATTCCGTCAGGACGAGCTCGATGCCGGGCGCCGGCTTGCCGTTGTGATTGTCGAGCACATGGGTCGAGAGCCGGCCGTGCACCTTCAAGCGGTCGTCGGCGCCCACCAGCTGGTCGAGGCGCAGCGCGGCAATGCGGAAGATCTCGTCGATCGAGCGCTGCATCTCGGTCCCGGTATCGTTCGGCAGGCGGAGCTCGAAATCGCGCAGGATGGATTCCTTGGTCTGGCGGCGCACGCAGACAATATAGGGGAAGCCGAACTTGGCGCGGTAGGCATTGTTGACGCGCTCGAACGCCTCATACTCGGCGTCCGACAGGCGATCGAGGCCTGCGCTGTTCTGCTCGGCGCTGGATTCCGCAGTGAGCCCCGCCGCGCGCTGGGTCTTGTCGGCGAGATCGGGATGGGCCTTGATCAGTGCGAGCTTGAGCTCCGGCGGCGCGTGATCAACGGCTGCCTTCATAGCATCGAACAGCTGCACGATGCCGGCAAACGGCCTGAAGGAGGCGGCCTGCTCGGCAATCCACGGCGAATATTCGAAGACGTTGGCTAGCTTCGCGACGAAATCGGTCTTGCCGGCGGCGTTCAATTCCGAAAGCGGGATCTGCGACATGAGCTATCCGATATCGAATGCGCCTTCGGCAAGATGGGCGAGCTTTGCGTGCCAGTGCTCGGCGATTTGTAGCCGCGTCGGCACCCAGACCCGGTCGTGCTTGCCGATGTAATCGAGAAAGCGCATCAGCGATGCGGCACGGCCGGGTCGGCCGACCACGCGGCAATGCAGACCGACCGACATCATCTTGGGCTGGGTCTCGCCCTCGGCGTAGAGCACGTCAAAGCTGTCCTTCAGATAGGTGAAGAACTCGTCGCCCCCGCCGAACCCTTGTGCGTTGATGAAGCGCATGTCGTTGGCATCGAGCGTATAGGGGATGATCAGCTGCGGCGCGGTCGGGCCCTTGATCCAGTAGGGCAGATCGTCGGCATAGGAATCGCAGAGATACATCAGACCGCCGGCCTCCATCAGCAGGCGATTGGTGTTGATAGTGGAACGGCCGGTGTACCAGCCGCGCGGGCGCTCGCCGGTCGCCTCGGTGTGGACGCGGATGGCCTCGGCAATCTCCGCGCGCTCGCGCGCTTCCGACATGTCCTTGTGCTCGATCCATTTCAGGCCGTGGCTGGCGATGTCCCAGGAAGCCTCCTTCATCGCGGCCACGACTTCGGGATTGCGCTTCAGCGCGGTCGCCACACCAAACACGGTCGTCGGAAGCCCGCGCTCGGTGAAGATCCGCCACAATCGCCAGAAGCCTGCGCGCGAGCCGTATTCGAACATCGACTCGATATTGGCATGGCGCTTTCCCGGCCAAGGCTGCGTGCCCAGCACGTCGGACAGGAAGGCCTCCGACGCCGCATCGCCATGCAGGATGTTGTTCTCGCCGCCTTCCTCGAAATTCACCACGAACTGCACGGCGACGCGGGCGCTGCCGGGCCAGTGCGGATGCGGCGGATTGCGGCCGTAGCCGCGCAGGTCGCGAGGATACGGGGCGTCCGCCATCACACCATCTCGAAGCGGATCTTCTGCGCGCCCTGCCACAGCACGGTCTTGCCCAGCGCGGGAAGATTCTCCAGCCCCGAGGTCAGCGTGATGAAATGATTGCCGGCGAGCTGGCCCATCTTGCTGGCGAAATGCACGCCGCCATAGGCGAGCAGGATCTCGGTCTCACTGATGCCGCCGGGATAGAGGATGATCTGGCCCGGCGCGGGATAGCTGGTGTGGTTCTCGTAGGTGACGCCGAAATCGAGGTCGCCGAGCGGCATCCACACGCCCTCGCCGCTCCAGCGCACATGGATCACCTGGCTCTCGAACGGCATGTGCTTCTTGAAAGCGGCGCAGGTCTTGGGCGCCAGCTGCTCCTCAAAGCGGGCATCGAAGGTGAAATCGCCGGCGCGGATAATCATTTGGCTCATGGATCGCTCTGTTAGCTCGTTCTCGTGGTCGACAATGTCAACTGCGGTATCCATTGCAGCGCTTCCTCAGCGGACGCAAGGACCCATTCCGGGCAGTCTCTGTTGGCAGCTCCTATTGATCCTGCCGTCGGTCGAAGGACCAGCCGAAAAGCCCGGTGCGCTGGGTCTCCTGCTCCGGCGGGGGTGCCGCCGGCGCGGGCTTGGCTTCGGCCTGCGGAGGTGTGGCTGCCGGTGGCGGTGGCGCGGGGATGTTGTCGCACTTCATGGAATAGACAAGCTCGCCATTGGCGGTGCGGCCGATCGGCGCGCAATTGTCGACGCGGGCAGCCGTGGCTGCTTTGGGCGTCAATCTCGTCTGCGCCGAGGCTGGAACGGCCATGGTCAAAGATGTCATCAGCAGCAGTGCCAGCGGCAATTTCTTCATTGATTTCGCCCACAAATCCAAGTTCCCGGCATTGAACCGGATCGCGCCAGCGAAGTCCATCAGCAGGCGCGCCCTGAATGCCGAATATTTAACCGAAATGGGTGCCTGACCAACAAATTTGCTCGCCGCTTCGTGATGCAGGATGGCGTGAGATTCGTCAGTGCGTGTCCCCATCTCCCACTCAAGCGCATGCTCATCCGCGCCCGTCTTCCAGACCCGCGGATCGCGCGCGCGAATCCGGGAGAACACACAATGAAGAAGACCGTACTGACAGTTCTGGCCTCTGTCGTGCTGGCCGGCGCGACCACAGCTGCGGCAACCGCACATGAGCGGTATCATGTCCGCACGTATCGCACCGCGCCGGTCGCGACCGAGCCGTTTGCCGATCCTTACGCCTATCGTGCCCTTGACTCCTATGCCTGGTCCTCCCCGTACCAGGACTACAGCTATTGGGCCTCGCGCCTCGAAGGCGGCGCGATCTCCGCACCGGCGGGGCAATAGACTGAGCGCGGCCTCAGCCGCTGTCGGCAATGTCGTCCCGGCCGCAGAGCCGGGACGACGGGATGTTTCGATGGAACTGCAGCCGTGGACAGGGCCGTGGATAATCCGCAATTCCTTCTCCGGCGCGTAGATTGGCTGCGATCAGATTGCTAAGCCCTGCCCCGCAAAGTGAGAAGTTTGAGTCGGGCGATGGCCGTTGCGATCGAGATGGGACACACGACGGCAGGCGGCCCGGCGGTTCTCGACCTTGAGGAATTGCTGGCAACCCGCTTGCTCGTGCAGGGCAATTCGGGAAGCGGCAAATCCCATTTGTTGCGGCGACTGCTGGAGCAGAGCGCCAGTTGGGTGCAGCAGGCGATCATCGATCCCGAGGGCGACTTCGTCACCCTGGCCGAGCGTTTCGGCCATCTTGTCATTGATGCCGAGGACCACACCGAGCGTAGCCTGCAGGTCGCGGGCGAGCGGGCGCGCATCCATCGCGTCTCCACGGTGCTTAATCTCGAGGGGCTCGACGCCGAGAACCAGATGCGGCGGGCGGCCGCCTTCCTGGGCGGCTTGTTCGAGGTCGGCCGCGACCACTGGTATCCGATGCTGGTGGTGGTGGACGAGGCGCAGCTGTTCGCGCCGGCGGTCGCGGGCGACGTTTCCGACGAGGCACGCAAGCTCTCACTTGGCGCCATGACCAACCTGATGTGCCGCGGCCGCAAGCGTGGCCTTGCGGGCGTGATCGCAACCCAGCGGCTGGCGAAGCTCGCCAAGAATGTCGCCGCCGAGGCGTCGAACTTCCTGATGGGCCGCACCTTCCTGGATATCGACATGGCCCGCGCCGCCGATCTGCTCGGCATGGAGCGGCGCCAGGCGGATGCCTTCCGCGACCTGGAACGGGGGCAATTCATGGCGCTGGGCCCTGCTCTCTCCCGCCGTCCGCTCGGCTTGCGCATCGGTCCGACCGATACCACTCCGCGCAATGCGATCCCACGACTTCTGCCGTTGCCGGAAGCAAGCCCGGAGGACGCCCGCGCCATCATCCTGGCAGCGCCGCCACCCGAGACGCCGCGCCCTGCCCGCCGGCCGTCGCCTGATCTCCTCAACCAGCTCATGGCGGCGAAGTCGGCGGCGCTGGAGACCGGCCCTGATCCGGCCGAGCCGCCGCCGAGCGCCGAGCAGCTCGCGGAGCGGCGTGAGCGCATGGACCGTGTGCTGCGCGCCGTCATGGCAGAACCCGACGCGAGCTTCCGCGCCATCGGCGTGCTCTATCAGGAGTTCGTGGTCCGCTGCCGCATCGAAGGTTTTGGCGCGGCGGTGCCTGATCTCGGCGAGTTCCGTCGCATGCTGACGCACGCCCGCGCCGGGCTTGGCTCGGATCTCGCGGTGGATGACGCCTGGCAGGAGGTCTCCGTCCGTGCCTCGATCCTGCCTGAGGATATGCAGGGCGTCTTCATGATGATCGCGCGTGCGGCCAAGGAAGGCTGGCCGTGCCCGGGCGATGCGGCGATCGCCCGCGCCTATGGCTCACATTCGCTTCGCCGTGCGCAGCGTCTGCTCAACTATATCGAGGAGCAGGGCCTGATCGTATGCCAGCTCGACCGCGCGGGCCGCAGGATCGTGACCTTGGTCGAACTCGCCTGGGCGACCGCGCCGGGCGATCCCAATGCCGAGGACCTGGGCGCCGAGCAAAGTCAGGGCGCAGCCTAGAGTCGATTCTTGATTTGGCGCGTTTTCTTCACGCGAACTGGCCTCCGCTTCGCTCGAAAACGCTCAAAAGAAACGGCGCCCGGATGGATCCGGGCGCCGTCGGCAAGTTTCTTCGTGAGCGCTGCGAGCTTAGTGCTCGAAACCGGGCAGCGGCATGGTGCCTTCGGCCTGAGCGCCCTTCAGCTTGGTGGCGTCAAGGCCGAGTGCGCGCAGGATCGTCGGCGCGACCTGCTTGTTCTGCACCTCATCGCTGATCACGCCGCCTTCGATGCCAGGGTTGGAGGCGACCAGCAGGACGTGGGTGTCGTCGTTGCTGAAGCCGCCATGCTCTGCGACCTTGCTGGAGCTCTTGCTGTAGATCGTGCCATGGATCGGCTGGATGATGATGTCAGGCGTGCGGCCCTGGGCCGGGTTGCCGAACTGCTGCTTCAGCGCGGCGCCGGAGTAGATCGTCTGGATCCGGGCCTGGTTGTTGAGAACCTTGTCGTTCTCGAGGATGATGACGGCCTTCTGGACCTGGGTCTGATCCGCAAGCCAGATCAGCGAAACGTCGTCGGCAGTTTCCTGCGCCACGGTGACGCCGCCGGCGGTCAACAGATCGACCGGATCGACAACATCGGCATGGCCGGGCAACAGCCGCGGATTGGTGCTGCCCTTCAGCATGTGGAGCTGGCTCACGTCGATCGGCGACTGGCCATGCTTGGCGCCGACGATGACCAGCGTGCTGTGCAACAGACCGTGCTTTTGCAGCTCGGTCAGCATCTTGCCAAGGGAGTTGTCGACGAAGTCGAGCGACTTCTCCAGCTCCGCGCTCGGCGTGGCGTTGGCATCCGTATAGCCGTCCGCCGTGACCTTCTCTCCGACGCTGACGGCCTGGAAGTTCATGCCGAAGATCGCGGGCACGCCGACCGTCGTCGTGCCGGTGTGATCAAAGCCGTCGATCCAGTTCAGGACAGCGGTGACCTTGAGATTGTCATAGAAGCGCGTGTAGACCGGATTCACGGTCCAATCGTCGCCCGCCTGGGGCGTCGGGACCAGTTGAGGCGCGACCGATAGCACAGTGGTGGAATTGATCTCGGGCGCATAGAGCTCATCGAGACCCTTGCCGGAGGGGCCGCTGATGATCTCATAGGCCGGGTGCTTGTCAGACCACGCCGTGCGCATGCCGGCCGCATGGATGACTTCCATGATGCTCGTGGTGTCGTTCTTCAGGTATTGGTGCGGATACACCACATCGCAGCGGCCGTTGGTCAGGCGCATCGGCAGGTTCGCGGGATCGATGTGATCGGAGCCGGCAGGTCCGCCGCCGTCGAGCTTGTTCAGATCATAATCGAGCGCCTCGAAATAGGTCGCCTCGGTGCCGGGGTTGCCGACGCAGTTGCTGCCGGGCGGAAACAGGGTGTGGTCGTAGGTATCGTCATAGAACACGCCATGCGTCTTCGGCGAAGCGCCGGTCATGAACGCCAGCAGCCCTGGAAAGGAATCGGAGGGGAGAGAGGTATGAGCATTGGTGTAATTCAAACCGTGCTTGACCAGGTAGGCGAAGGTCGAGCTCGGGTGGCCCTTGACATAACGCTGCAGGTCGACCTCATGCATGCCGTCGACGCTGATCAGAAGGACGTGCTTGAAAACTTCCTTCGCCTGCGCCGCGGGGTTGAGCGCAGTCGAGGCCAGCAGCGCTGCGATTGCGAGTTTGCCAAATTTTATCATTATCGAAGCCCTCCAAATTGAAACAGGGCCTCTCCCATACCGCGGCCAGCGCGACGGTCATGTGAACGCGCGATGATGCTGCGATGATGGTGTCATGACCGCCCCGGCCCGCTCAGGACATCGTCGATTTGACGAGGCGACAACAGGAGCTTGCTGCAAACAAGATAAGCCTTGCGCAAATGGAGGCCGTCTATCGCTTGAGCGGCTCCACGGGACCTTCACAACGCTCCTGCCAGCCATGACGCTCGAGCTCGGGATCGTCGTGCTCCTCTTCCGGCCAGCCCAGGCAGAGATAGGCAATGAAGGTCCACTCCGGCGGCAGGTCGAGGGCTGATCTCACTGCGTCAGGATCGAGGATCGAAATCCACCCCAAACCGAGCCCCTCGGCACGCGCGGCAAGCCACAAGGTCTGGATGGCGGCGACCACCGAATAGCGGATCGTTTCCGGCATGGTCTGCCGCCCGAGGCCGTGTCCTTGCCCCGTGGTCTCGTCCGCGCAGACCGCGAGATGGATCGGCGCCTGCGCCAATCCCTCCAGCTTGAGCTTGGCATAGCGCGCCTGCCGCTCGCTGCCATAACCTTCGAGCGCCGCTTTATTGGCTTGCGAAAAGTTGTCGCGGATCGCAAGCCGTCGCGCCGGGCTTTCGACCAGCACGAAGCGCCAGGGCTCGCTCAAGCCGACCGATGGCGCACAAGCAGCGAGCGCGAGCAGCCTCTCCAGCAACGTCGAGTCGACCGGGTCGGCGCGAAACCGACGCACGTCGCGCCGCCAGCGTACGAGCTCGGCGAATTGCGCCCGGAAGGCCGCATCGAACTCCGGCGGCCGCGATTTGCTTTGGCGCGTCATGGCCTGCGTATTAGCACAATGGACTTGGCACCCAACAGCAAAAGCGCCCTCCAACCGGCCGATTGGAAGCAAATTTTGGCGCCTTGCCGAGAATAAGAAAATGACTCGATTTTCTGTCCATCGTACATTGCGCCGGACGACCTGCGCGAAGGCCCGCTGCCGGCCGCACGTTGCTGTCCACACGCCCTGCCAAGAGAGGTTACAAAACTCCATGGATTTGACGCGCCTCGAAATCAGCCGCCGCACGGCGCTCCTCACCTCGGCCGCGATTGCCGCCAACGTCGTCAATCCCATGCGCGCGTTCGCGCAGGAAGCGCCGCGCAAGGGCGGCGTGTTCAACGTGCACTATGGTGCCGAACAGCGGCAGCTCAATCCGAGCCTGCAAGCCTCGACCGGCGTCTACATCATCGGCGGCAAGATCCAGGAGAACCTGGTCGATCTCGATGCCGACGGCAAGCCGGTGGGCGTGCTCGCCGAGAGCTGGGAAGCCTCGCTCGATGGCAAGACCATCACCTTCAAGCTGCGCAAGGGCATCAGCTGGCACGACGGCAAGCCCTTCACCTCGGCGGACGTCGAGTTCACCGCCATGAACATGTGGAAGAAGATCCTCAATTACGGCTCGACGCTGCAGTTGTTCCTGACCGCCGTCGACACGCCCGATGCGCAGACCGCGATCTTCCGCTACGAGCGGCCGATGCCGCTGAACCTTCTGCTGCGCGCGCTGCCCGACCTCGGCTATATCTCGGCGAAGCACATCTACGAGAGCGGTGACATCAGGCAGAACCCGGCCAATCTCGCCCCGGTCGGCACCGGCCCGTTCAAATTCGTCAAGTATGAGCGCGGGCAATATGTGATCGCCGACCGCAATCCCGACTACTGGCGGAGCGGCGCGCCCTATCTCGACCGCATCGTCTGGCGTGTGATCACCGACCGTGCGGCGGCTGCGGCGCAGATGGAAGCAGGCGAGTTGCACTACAGCCCGTTCTCGGGCCTGACCATCTCGGACATGGCCCGGCTTGGCAAGGACAAGCGCTTCATCGTCACCACCAAGGGCAATGAAGGCAACGCGCGCACCAATACCGTCGAGTTCAACTTCCGCCGCAAGGAACTGGCGGACATCCGGGTTCGCCGCGCAATTGCGCACGCGATTAACGCGCCCTTCTTCATCGACAACTTCCTGGGCGATTTCGCCAAGATCGGCACCGGGCCGATTCCTTCGACCTCGACCGATTTCTATCCGGGACCGGACACGCCGCAATATCCCTACGACAAGGGCAAGGCGGTGGCGCTGTTGGACGAGGCCGGCTTCAAGCGCGGTGCCGACGGCACGCGCTTCTCGCTAAAATTGTTGCCGGCGCCCTGGGGCGAGGACATCTCGCTGTGGTCGACCTTCATTCAGCAGTCGCTCTCGGAGGTGGGGATCACGATCGACATCGTCCGCAACGATGGCGGCGGCTTCCTCAAGCAGGTCTATGCCGACCACGCCTTCGATCTCGCCACCGGCTGGCACCAGTATCGCAACGATCCCGCGATCTCGACCACGGTATGGTATCGCTCCGGCCAGCCCGCGGGCGCGCCCTGGACCAATCAATGGGGCTGGGAGGACACCAAGGTCGACAAGACCATCGACGATGCCGCGACCGAAATCGACCCCGTGAAGCGCAAGGCGCTTTACGCCGAGTTCGTCAAGGAGGTGAATACGGAGCTGCCGGTCTGGATGCCGATCGAGCAGATCTTCGTCACCGTGATCACCGCCAAGGCGCGCAACCATTCCAACACCCCACGCTGGGGCTCCTCGAGCTGGCACGATCTTTGGCTTTCCGCGTGACGCCAGATCAGCCAAGATGAGGCCATGCGCATCTTGAGCCTTGCGGGGCGGCGGCTCGCTGCCTCGATACCGACCTTGTTCCTGATCCTGATCGGCGTGTTCCTGCTGCTGCAGTTCGCGCCGGGCGACACCGTCGATGCCATGATGGCGCAGATGGGCGGCGGCGATGCCGCGACCGCGCAGGCGCTGCGCCATTTCTACGGGCTTGATCTCTCGATTCCGGTGCAACTCGGCAATTACCTGTGGCGGCTGGTGCGGCTCGATCTCGGCTTCTCCGCCATCTACGGCAAGCCGGTGGCGACCGTGATCCTGGAGCGGCTGCCGCCGACGCTGCTGCTCATGACATCGGCGTTGTCGTTCGCGTTCTTCTTCGGCCTGGTGTTCGGCGTGATCGCCGCGCGCGGCGTCAATAAATGGCCTGACACCCTGATCTCGACGCTTGGCCTGATCTGCTATGCCACGCCCTCGTTCTGGTTCGGCCTGATGGCGATCGTGGTGTTCTCGATCTATCTGCAATGGCTGCCGCCGGGCGGCTTCGAGGATATCGGCAATGTCCAGACCGGCATCTGGCACGTGCTCGACATTGCGCGCCATCTCATCCTGCCCGCACTGACGCTCGGGCTGATCTTCCTTGCCATCTATCTCCGCATCATGCGCGCCTCGATGCTGGAGGTGCTCAATCTCGACTATGTCCGCACCGCGCGCGCCAAGGGCCTTGACGAGACCGGCGTGATCATCCGCCATGTGCTGCGCAATGCGCTGCTGCCCATGGTGACGCTGATCGGCCTGCAGGCTGGCACGATGCTGGGCGGCTCGGTCGTGGTCGAAAGCGTATTCTCGCTGCCGGGGCTTGGACGGCTCGCCTATGAATCGGTCGTGCAGCGTGACCTCAACACGCTGCTTGGCATCGTCTTCGTTTCCGCGCTCCTGGTCATCGCCGTAAACTTCATCGTCGATCTCATCTATGCGCGGCTCGATCCGCGCATCAGCGTAGAGAGCTGACGGCATGGACGCGATCAAGCGCTATTTTCGCAGTCCCGCCGCGGTCGCCGGATTGATCCTGCTGCTGGTCGTGATCGCGATGGCGATCAGCGCAAGCTTCCTTTACCCGCGCGATCCGCTGGCGCTTGCCGGCCGTCCGCTGCTCTGGCCGTTTTCGAATCCGCACTTCCCGCTCGGCACCGACAATTCCGGCCGCGACATCGCCGCGCAGATCTTCCATGGCGCGCGGATCTCGCTGCTGATCGGCGGCGTCGCCACGGCGATCGCGATCCTGATCGGCATTGTCGTCGGCGCGTTCGCCGGCTTCTATGGCGGCTGGGTCGACAACGTGCTGATGCGGATCACCGAGGCGTTCCAGACCCTGCCCAATTTCCTGCTGCTGCTGGTGCTGGTCGCCGTGTTCGGGTCGACACTCACCACCGTCACGATCGCGGTCGGCGTGGTGTCGTGGCCGGCGCCCGCGCGCCTGACGCGTGCCGAATTCCTCTCGCTGCGCAACCGCGAATTCGTCCAGGCCGGACGCACGCTCGGCATGAAGGACCTGCAGCTGATCCTCGGCGAAATCCTGCCGAACGCGCTGCCGCCTGTCATCGTCTACGCCAGCGTGGTGATGGCGGTCGCGATCCTCCTGGAGAGCGCGCTGGCGTTCCTGCACCTGTCCGACCCGAACGTCGCCTCCTGGGGCAATCTGATTGGCCTCGGCCGCGACGTGCTGCGCGTGCAATGGTACGTCTCGGCGATTCCGGGCGTCGCCATCCTCGTCACTGTGCTCGCGGTGTCGCTGGTCGGCCAGGGCCTCAACGACGCGCTCAATCCGAGGCTGAAGCGGCGATGAGCGAGATAGCCGCGATCCTGTCGGTCGAAGGTCTCGGCGTACGGCTGCCCGCGGGCGCCGACCGCGCGTACGCGCTGACGGATGTCTCGCTGTCGGTTGCCTCGAACGAGATCCTCTGCATCGTTGGCGAATCCGGCTCCGGCAAATCGATGATGGCCAATGCCGTCATGCGCCTCCTGCCCAACGAGGTCAGGATCGAGGGCGGCCGCATGCTGTTCGAGGGGTGCGATCTCTGCGCAGCTCCAGAGGCCGAGATGCGAAGACTGCGCGGCGCCGAGATCGCCATGATCTTCCAGGAGCCTATGACCGCGCTCAATCCGCTGCGCACAATCGGCGATCAGATCGCAGAAGTGTTTTCGGTCCATACCGACCTCTCGCGCGCGGAGATCACGGGCCGGGTGCTGGCGCTCCTGGCCGACGTGCGGATCCCCGACCCGAACGGCGCCGCAAAGGCCTATCCGCATGAACTTTCGGGCGGCCAGCGCCAGCGCGCCATGATCGCGATGGCGCTGGCGCTCGACCCAAAGCTCCTGATTGCGGACGAGCCGACCACCGCGCTCGATGTGACGACGCAAGCACAGATCCTCAAGCTGATCCGCGAGTTGCAAGGACGCCGGAAGGCCGCGGTGATGTTCATCACCCATGATTTCGGCGTGGTCGCGGAGATCGCCGATCGTGTCGTGGTGATGCAGCAGGGCAGGATTGTCGAGCAGGGGCCCGCCGCGCAGGTGCTCGACAATCCGCAGCACGCCTACACTCGCCAGCTGATCGCGGCGGTCCCACCGCTGACCGCGCCGGCGCCGCGGAGGCTCTCGCAGGAGGACATTCTCACCATCTCCGGCATCTCCAAGACCTATCGGAGCGGCGGCTTTCTCGGCCGTGGCGTGCGCATCACCCGGGCCGTGAAGGACGTTTCGCTGAAGCTGCCCAAGGGGGCGACACTCGGCATTGTCGGCGAATCCGGTTCGGGCAAATCGACGCTGGCGCGCTGCCTGGTGCGGCTGATCGATCCCGACGCGGGATCGATCATGCTGCTCGGCAGGGATTTCGTCACCATGCCGCGCGCCAGATTGCGCGAGGAGACGCGGCATATCCAGATGGTGTTCCAGGACCCGTTCGCCTCGCTCAATCCGCGCCACAAGGCGGCCGAGCTGGTCGCGCAGGGTCCGATCGTCCACGGCACGCCGCGCGCGACCGCCCTGGCCGAAGCCAAGGAGCTGTTCGCGCTGGTCGGCCTCGACCCATCCGCCGCCGACCGCTTTCCGCATGAATTCTCCGGCGGGCAGCGCCAGCGCATCGGGCTCGCACGCGCCCTGGCGCTTAAGCCCGCCGTATTGGTTGCGGATGAGCCGGTGTCGGCGCTCGACGTCTCGGTGCAGGCACAGGTGTTGAAGCTGCTTGCCGACCTGCGGACGCGGCTTGGGCTCTCCATCGTGTTCATCACCCATGATCTGCGCGTCGCGGCGCAAATCTGCGATCTCGTCGCGGTCATGAAGGACGGCGCAATCGTCGAGCATGGGCTTGCCGGCGAGGTCTTCGCCAATCCGCAGCACGCCTACACCCAGGCGCTGCTCGCCTCCGTGCCCGGTGGCGCGTTCGCCCGGCAGCATGCGACCGAGCCTGCCTAAGCGATCTCCCGTGCGTCACGGCGGCGATAGACCAGGAGCATCAGCGGCGCGAGCTTGCGCAGGATGCCATGGAGCGGCAGCGGCGTGGGCGCCGTAAAGGGTAGCGCGAGCTCGCTTGCGGGGATGCCGCGCACCGCCTTGGCGAGCTCGTTGCCAAGCGGAATCGTCAGCGCCACCGCGCGGCCGTTGCAGCCGGTCCAGCCATAGGCATCCGGGCCGAGGCGATGGATGCGTGGCAGGAAGTCGGTGGTCATCCCGACATAGCCGTTCCAGACATGGTCGAATTTCACTTCGCCAATCTGCGGCCATAGACGCTGCAAACGCTCGCTCACCCGTGCTTTCAACCGCGCTGGCTTGTCGCCCGGTCCGATCACGGCGCCGCCGGTGATCAGCCGATCGCGTGCATCGTAGCGTGCGAAATAGAGCTCGCCATGGGTGTCCGACATCGCCTGTCGCGCGGGAATGATGGTCTTGCGAACATTGTCGGACAAGGGCTGCGTCGACATCTGCCAGGACAGGATCGGCACCACCTCGCGCGCGATGTCGGGCACGAGCGACGCCGAGAACTCGCCGCTATAGGCGTTGCTCGCAACCACCAGCGCGCGGCCGCTGATCTCGCCGCGAACCGTCTTCACGACCCAGCGATCGCCGCGGCGCTCGAAGCGTTGGACCGGGGAACGCGCATAGATCCGCCCACCCTGCGCCACCACCACGCGCGTAAGCTCGCGCGCCAGCGCGAGCGGATTGATATGGCCGCCGCTTCTGTTCCAAAAGCCGCCATACCAGGCCTCCGAGCCCAGCATGTCGCGCGCCTGCTCGCGCGACAACAACTCGACGGGCGCGCCGAGCTTGCCCCATTGCCGCACCCGCCGCTCCGCGATCCTGATCCGGCCGGGCGAATGCACCGGCTGCACCCAGCCGGCCTGCTCCTGCTCGGCATTGAGCTGGTAGCGCTTGACAACATCAAACAGCGCGGAGGCGCTGTCGCGCAGCATGGCGGCAAAGCGTTCTCCGGAAGCGCCATGCCGGGCAACGATCTCCTCGGGATCGACGCGCGACAAAGTCGGGATCACCTGTCCGTTGTTGCGTCCCGAGGCGCCCCAGCCCGGCTCCATCGCCTCGACGACGGCGACATCAACGCCCGCCTCGCGCAGATGCAGCGCCGTGGAGAGCCCGGTGAAGCCGCCGCCGATCACAATGACATCGGCTGTGTCGGCACCCGCAAGCTCGGGCAGCTCGGGGCCGGGTGGCGTCACGGCGGCCCACAGCGAATCGGGCCAGCGGACTTCGGGAGCGGTCATCGGGATCCTCTTCAAGCCATTTGCAAATGCATCGCACATGTGAGCGCCGCTTGCTTGCGGCACCATGCCCGATCTGATTAGCTGAGGCAGCAAGTTTTCGCTTGAAGGGACGTAACGCGTGGCACTCCAGAACGTCATCGGCATCGACCATGCGGTCGTCATGGTCCGGGATCTCGACCAGGCCGCGGCGACCTGGAAGAAGCTCGGCTTCACCATATCGCCCCGCGGCACGCACAGCGCGCATATGGGTTCAGGCAACTACACCATTATGCTCGACCCCGATTACATCGAGCTGCTCGGTGTGCTCGCGCCGACCGAACATAACGCGCCGGCCCGCGCCTTTCTCGACAAACGCGAGGGCATCGAGCGGATCGCCTTCACCGCGGTGGATTCGGCTGATGGCGCCGAAGAAATCCGCGCCCGCGGTTATCCGCCGATCGGGCCGACCGACTTCGAGCGTCCCGTGACCATGCCTGACGGAAAGCTGGCGGCGGCGAAATTCCGCACCTTCCAGTGGCCGGTCGCGGAAGCGCCTGGCGGGGTGCGAATCTTTGCCTGCCAGCACAAGACCCGCGAGACCGTGTGGATTCCCGAGCTGATGACGCATGCCAATGGCGCCAAGCGCCTGCGCGAGGTACTGCTTGTGGCGGAAGAGCCTGCCAAGGAAGCCGCGCATCTGTCGCGCATGATCGATCGCGATGCGCGCGAGGGCGCCGATGGCAGCGTGGTCGTTCCGTCCGGGGGGAATCGCGCCGACTTCGTTTTTCTGACCAAGGCGCAATTGGGCCGCCGCTATCCCGAGGTCCCGCTCGCCATTCTTCCCGAGCGCGGCGCCGCGGGCCTGGTCATTGCCGCCGATCTCGCTGCAGCGGAGCAGGCACTCGGCGCAACAGCTGTTCGGAGCGGAGGCTCAATTTGCGTTCCGCCTGCGCTGGCCAACGGCACACTCCTCGCCTTCGTCGGCGGTTAGCAGACGAGCTCAAGCATCGACCGAATTGCGTGCGATCACGTTGCGGTAGAACTCGACGCTGAGCTTGGGCTTGCGCGCGAGCGTATCGAAATCGACGTGATAGAGGCCGAAGCGCTGCTCGAAGCCGAAGATCCACTCAAAATTGTCCATCAGGCTCCAGAGAAAATAGCCGCGCACCGGCGCGCCGTCGGCAATGCTGCGCTGCAGCTGGGTCAGGTAATTGCGCAGGAACATGATCCGATCGAGATCGTAGATCTTGCCGTCGGGCATGACCTGGTCGGTGCTGGATGTGCCGTTTTCGGTGATGTAGATGGTGTCGAGCTTCCAGACCTTGGCGGCAAGCCGCGGCACCCAATAGGCCGTCTCCGGCCCGATCCTGAGCCAATCGGACTTCATGTGCGGGAAGGAGCTCGGGAACGGCAGCACGGAAAACCCGGGCACCTTGTCGCTCGCCACCACATAGAATTGCGGCGCGTAGATGTTGAGGCCGATGAAATCGTTGCGTGCGCCGATGATCTTCAATTCGTCCGCAGTGAAGGTCGGCGCGTTCGCGCCGGCATAGTCGAGGAAATGATCGGTGTATTTGCCCTCGATGATGACATTGAGAAATCCGGCATTCAGCTCGCGCGTCGCGATCTCGGCGGCGCGCACATTCTCGGGGGTGTCGATCGCCGGCAGGCACGCCGCGATGTTCTCGGCAGGGCCGACCTTCGTTCCCGCGCGCCCCTGCGCGCGGATCGCCTGCACCGCAAGCCCATGCGCCAGCGCCACGTGGTGGCGCGCCTGGTTGAGCTCCTTCGGCGGAAGCTTGAGCCCCGGCGCGTCGATGCCCCAGCCATAGCCGAAATTGAGGAAGCGCCCGACTTCGTTGAGCGTGAACAGAAACTTCACCCGGTCGGTGATGCGCTGTGCGACATAGCCGCAATAATCGGCGAAGGCTTTCGACGTCTCGCTGGATTGCCAGCCGCCGAAGCGGTCCTGCAGCGCCTGCGGCAGGTCCCAGTGATAGAGGGTGGCGTACGGCTCGATGCCATTGGCCAGCAATTCGTCCAGCAGGCGATCGTAGAAGTCGAGGCCCTTCGGATTGGGGGTGCCGGTCCCATCCGGAAACACCCGCGGCCAGGCGATCGAGAAGCGATAATGCTTGACACCGAGCTCCCTGATCAGGCCGACATCTTCCTTGTAGCGATGATAGTGATCGTTGGCGCGATCGGCGCTGGTGCCGTCGGCGATGTGCCCGGGCTGATGCGAGAACGTGTCCCAGATCGACGGTCCGCGACCATCTTCATTGACAGCACCTTCGACCTGGTAGGCCGAGGTCGCCGTGCCCCAGACGAAGCCGTTCGGGAAACCGCCGGGCGCGAGCTTGGGGCCCGGGGCTTCGGCGCGGGCTGGCTGCGCCGCCGCAGCCGACGACCCGATCCCAAACGAGGCCAGGCCTGCCAGCTTCGCAAACGTCCGGCGCGAGAATTTCTCCAGCACCTCTAGAGGCCCTCGGATGATCGTGTTACCGATGCAATCTGCTCGAAAAAGACCGGCCGGACAACCCGAACGCGGGGAATTGATGGCCCCGCCCCTCGCGCGCCAGGCCCAGGCCTCGCCTTGATCTCCATGCCGAGCTGGGGTTCACTGCGGCTCGCGCATTTGACCGCTCTCGCACGGGGCCGGGAAGCGAAAACGACAAGCAAAGAAGAGAGCTAAGGAGCAGGCCGTGATTGGATTTTCGATCCGCAAACGCGAGCGCAAGGTGGATGCGGCACTTGTTGCCCGCTTCCGCGAGCTGCCAGTCGCCAATATCAGCGATTCCATGTCGCGGATGACGGCAGCCGGCCCGCGACTGCGGCCGATCCACCGCGGCGGCGTCATGGCCGGTCCGGCCTTCACCGTCAAGACCCGCCCCGGCGACAATCTGATGGTGCACAAGGCGCTCGACATCGCCGAGCCCGGCGACATCATTGTGGTGGACGGCGGCGGCGATCTCACCAACTCCCTGATCGGCGAGATGATGGCCGCACATGCCGAAACCCGCGGGATCGGAGGTATCGTGATCTACGGCGCGATCCGCGACTACGACACGTTGCACGCCGCCGACTTCCCGGTGTTCGCCGCCGGCGTGACCCATCGCGGGCCCTACAAGGACGGCCCCGGCGAGATCAACGTGCCGATCGCGATCGAAGGCATGGTGATCGCGCCGGGCGACCTCATCGTCGGCGATAGCGACGGTGTCGTTTGCGTTCCCTACGAGGTCACCGCCGAGGTGCTCAAGGCCGCGGAGGCCAAGCACCAGGCCGAGGTCAAGCAGCTGGCCGCGATCAAGGCCGGCAAGAGCGACCGCGCCTGGGTTGATGCCACGCTGACAAAGCTCGGCTGCACCATCGAGAGCTGACAGGTCGCGCGTAGCACTGCAGGGAGGTTCATCATGCTCAACTATGCCGGAATGGCACGTCCCGCTGCCTGCACCTGCTGCGGCCCGCGCACCCCTGTTTGGCAGGCGGCAGCGGCCGGTGCGTCCATCCCACCGCCGACCAACATCGAGGCAATGGAAGGAAAGTCGCGCGCCGCTGCTGCCGGCGGTCGCATCATCGACTGCCACGGCCATTACACCACCGAGCCGCAGGAGATGCTGGACTGGCGCAAGCGCCAGGTCGCCGCGATCAACGATCCCGCGCAACGGCCGAGCGTGGATTCGCTTGAGCTGAGCGACGACCAGCTGCGCGCCTCGGTCGAGGGCGCCCAGCTCAAGCTGCAGCGCGAGCGCGGCACATCGCTCACGCTGTTCTCGCCCCGCGCCTCCGGCATGAGCCACCACATCGGCGACGCCTCGGTGAGCGAGGCCTGGTCGCGGCTGTCCAATACTGTCATCTATCGCTTGACAAAGCTTTATCCTGACAATTTCGCCGGCGTCTGCCAGCTGCCGCAATCGCCCGGCGTCGAGCCGAAGAACTGCATTGCGGAATTGAAGCGCTGCGTCGAGGAGCTCGGTTTTGTCGGCTGCAATCTCAACCCCGATCCAAGTGGCGGCTATTGGACCGATCCTCCGCTCAGCGACCGCTGGTGGTATCCGCTCTATGAGGCCATGGTCGAGCTCGATGTGCCCGCCATGATCCATGTGAGCCTCGCCGCCAACCCGGCCTTCCACACCACGGCGAGCCATTACATCAATGGCGACACCACCGCCTTCGTGCAGTTCCTGATGTCGGATCTGTTCAAGGATTTTCCGACATTGAAATTCATCATCCCGCATGGCGGGGGCGCCATTCCCTATCATTGGGGCCGCTATCGCGGGATTGCCCAGGACCAGAAGCGGCCGCCGCTGGCCGAGGGCATGCTCAAGAACGTGTTCTTCGACACCTGCGTCTATCATCAGGCCGGCATCGACCTGTTGACCCGCGTCATTCCTGCCGAGAACATCCTGTTCGCCTCCGAAATGGTCGGAGCCGTAAGGGGTGTCGACCCCGAGACCGGCTTCAACTATGACGATACGAGGCGGTACATCGATGGCTCGATATCGCTGAACGCGGACCAGAAGCGCGCGATTTTTGCCGGCAATGCGAGGCGGGTCTACAAGCGGCTGAGCGCCGACCTGTTCAATTAGACCCGCGACCACCCAGCTCTGACCGTCACCCTGAGGTGCCGTCGCGCAGCGGCGGCCTCGAAGGGCGACGACCCCCTCTGCCAGCAGCGGGGGCCGTTCGTCCTTCGAGGCTCGCTTTCGCGAGCGCCTCAGGATGACGGGTCGACATTTTCGCCTGCATTATGCGCGGAACCCCCGTTCGTCTTTTTCCATTGTTTATATGACGGTCATCCTGTAAATTGAGCCATAAGGTTGGAACCGCGGGAGGCTCGGCGATGTCGGCACAGGCTTGGCACAAGACGGCCTGCAATCTCTGCTACATCAATTGCGGCATCGAGGTCATGGTCGACGACGGCCGCATCGCCAAGGTGCGCGGCGATCGCGACAATCCGAAGTCGCAAGGCTATCTCTGCAACAAGGCCGCGCGCATCCCCTTCTATGCCCATCATCGCGACCGGCTGACGACGCCACTGCGCCGGCGGAGCGACGGCACGTTCGAGGCGATCGACTGGGATGTTGCGATTGCCGAGATCGCCGCCAAGCTGCGCGCCGTGGTCGAGCGTCATGGCGGCAAGAGCATCGCGCTCTATGGCGGCGGCGGCCAGGGCAACCATGCCGGGGGCGCCTATGTCAACGCGGTGCTGCGCGCGCTCGGCTCGCGCCACGTCTTCAATGCATTGTCGCAGGAGAAGACCGGCGATTTCTGGGTCAACGGCCATCTGTTCGGCAGCCAGACCTGCCACACCGCCGAGGACGTCCATCATTGCGACCTGCTGTTTGTGATCGGCGCCAATCCCTGGATCGCGCATGGCTTTCCCAATGCGCGCGACCAGCTCAACCAGATCAGAAAGGATCCCGACCGCAAGCTGATCGTGATCGACCCGCGCCGCACCGAGACTGCCGAGATGGCCGATCTGCATCTTGCCGTGCGCCCCGGCGCGGACGCCTTCCTGCTCGGCGCCATTCTCGCAACGCTCATCGAGCGCGACGCACTCGACCACGATTTCCTCGCGCTGCACACCGAAGGTTTTCCCGAGGTCGAGGCGGCTTTGCGCCGGATCCCGATTGAAGAATGGGCGAAGGCCGCGGACATTCCGCTTCCCGAGATCGACCGCTGCGCCGACATGATCATCGCCGCTAAGGCGATGACGGTCCGGGTCGAGCTCGGCATCCAGCAGGGGGTCAATTCGACGCTCAACTCCTATCTGGAAAAGCTGCTGATCATGCTGACCGGCAGTTTCGGCCGCAAAGGCACCAACCAGCTGCACAGCTGGCTGCAGCCATTGTGGGGCAACTCGCCCAACCAGACTTTCGCTCCCACCGACACCGAAGTGATCGCGGGGCTGCTGCCGCCGAATCTGTTTGCGCAGGCCGTGCTCGGCGACCACCCCGACCGCCTGCGCTGCGTCTGGGTCGACAGCTCCAATCCCGCAAACACGGCGGCGAATACCGCCGAGGTGGAAAAGGCGCTGCAGGCGCTGGAACTCTGCGTCGTCGTTGACGTCGCCATGACCGAGACCGCGCGCTTTGCCCATTATGTGCTGCCGGCCTCCTCGCAGTATGAGAAATGCGAATTCACGTTGTTCAATTTCGAATTCCCCACCAACTATTTCCATGTCCGGCCTGGGGTGGTGCCGCCGCTGCAAGGCACCCTGCCGGAGCCTGAGATCTACACCCGCCTTGCCCGCGCGCTCGGCCTGTTGCCGGGCGACAATGTGCTCGCGCCCCTGCGCGAGGCGGCGCTGCGCTCCCGCGCCGCCTTTGCCGCCGCGTTCCGCTCCTTCATGGCGGACAATCCCGCCGCGGCTCCGCTTGGCGCGCTGTTGCTCTACAACACCCTGGGCGAAAGCCTTCCCGCGGGCACAGCTGCGGCGGCGCCGCTTTGGGGCGCGGCGCTCGCCTGCGCCAAGCGCGCCCCTGAAGCCGTGCGGCGCGCGCTTGGCGCCGGCAGCGAGGTCTCGGACAAGGAGCTGGGCGATGCGCTATTCGACGCGATGGTCACGGCGCGCAGCGGCACGGCGATCACCTCGCATACTTACGAGGAGGTCTGGTCCTTGATCAGCCATCCCGACCGCAAGGTGCATCTCGCGATCCCCGCACTGCTGGAGTGGCTGGGCAAGCTCGATCCCGCAACCGCCGGCCCCGCCAAGGACTACCCCTTTATCCTCGCCGCCGGCCAGCGGCGGATGTTCAACGCCAATCAGATCTTCCGCGATCCAGCCTGGCGGCGCGACGATCCCGACGGGGCGCTGCTCGTCAACACCAAGGATCTGGCCTCACTCGGCGCGACCGATGGCGAATGGATCGTGGTGAAGTCGGCAGCCGGCCACATTGTCGCGCGTGCCAAGGCCGACGACAGCATGCGCGAGGGCCAGCTGGCGCTGCCTCACGGCTACGGGCAGTCCTATCCGACCAGGGATGGCGAACGCTTGAACAACGGCCCGCGCGTGAATGTGCTGACCGACAGCGACAACCGCGATCCGATCGCCGGCACGCCCTATCACAAGCATGTCGCGGTTCGGCTCGAGAAGTTGCCCGCCACGGAGGCCGCGGCGCTGGAGGCGATGTCACGGAGGATTCACGGGTAGGCGGCCACAGCCTCATCCCATCCAGCGCTTGGTAGTCTTGTCCTCGCCGGGCAAAGGGATGTGCAGGTCCTGGGCGCGGGCCTTGATGGTCCGCATCGGGCGGCGGAGCTTCACGGTCATCAGCGTGAGGCTCTTGCCGGCGGCGGCCATGGCGCGCAAAAGATTGTCGTCCTCTTCGGTCCAGAACCGACCGTGACGTTTGATCGAGGTGCTCATCGTGAGTGTCTGATAGCCCGGACGAGTCACGCCACCTGCGCGGCGAAACGTCGGGACCTTGCTAAAAAAATGATGTGCACGCGCGCAGTTTCAAGGACGTTCGTCTCATTCTCACAAGATCTTAATCTGACGACGGCGATCGCGGAGCTCTGCCGCCGGCGCAATCGCGACGCTGCCGCACGCTCTGGAACGCCTCGTGCACCGAGACATTAGCTACCGGGGCTGCGCAAGCGAATGGAGATTCTGATGGCCAGATATCGCGAGCCGAACGGCGTCGAGCCTCCCTTCTCTGAAGACGACATCCAGCGCGAGCAGTTCGGGCCACGCGGCGTTCCCGGTGCGCCGGATCCTGCGAAGATGACGCCGCAGCGCGAGAAGAAGACGCCGAAAAACGTCGACCCCGGTCACACCGCCTGATCCGCGACATCGGTTTTGTCCGCCGTTCCCTCGCTCATTGTGCCGTCGGTTCCGCGGGAACGATCCACTGGCTGCGCTGTTGGCAGACGGGCAATGAATTGGAGATGGAGGACAGCATGAAATTATTGACCAAGACCCTTGCAAGCGCTGCACTCGGTGCGGGCCTGCTGGCGGTCACCAGCGTGGGCGCGTCCGCGGCTATCGCCTGTAGCGGCGATGTCTGCTGGCACACCCAGGAGGTGTACCACTATCCGCCGGAATCAAGGGTGATCATCCATCACGATGATTGGAGAGCCGGTCCGCACTTTACGTTCCGCGAGCATGAGGGTCGCGGCTACTGGCGCGGCGACCGCTGGGAAACCTGGTAAGCTCGGCTCGAGCCGTTAAGAGGCCACCCTCCGGGGTGGCCTCTTTCGTTTCGCCTCATACGACGGGAACGCCGTAATAGTCGTCCACCGCACGATTGCCCGCCACGTCGGCCCAGTTCCATTCACTGCCCGCGCCAAATTTCGGCGCGCCGCGCAGTTGCTGCTCGGTAATCCCCGTGACATAGCCGCCAAGGCGCGTATCGTATTTGAGCGACTGCCAGGGCAAGGGATAAAGGTCGTTGCCGAGCCCCAGGAAGCCCCCGAAGCCGAGCACGGCATAGGACACCTTGCCGCTGATCTTGTCGATCATCACCCGTTCGATCCATCCGATCCTGGTCGCGTCGGCGCCGTAAACGGCGGTGCCCTCGACTTTGTCGCTTCCAATCAGGTTTCCGGTCTCTCTCACGTCGGTCGCCATTGCATTCTCCCTCGTGACGGCTCCTGCCAAGCAACCGCATCGGCGCAGGGCCAGTTCCGCGTCCAGCATGGGCTGAAGAAGTTTGGAACCACCCTCCCCGTCTGGCGTTCGCGCTGAGAGAGAGACGCTAATCCGGAAAGATCGACGCATGTCAGCCTGGTTCAGAGACGATCCGGCCTTACTGCTGGAAGAGGCGGTGCAGATCGCCTTCAATTTTCTGTCGCGCTCGGGCGAGGTGGAGGACCCGATGGAAACTGCCGGATTTCTCGCCGACAGGATCTTCCTCATGATGCGCCAGGGCCAGCGCAACCGGGTCGCACTCGCCAATCGGGCAATCGCCGCATACCAGCGCGACCGGAAGGCGCGCGCGAACGCGCATGCGGTCGTGTTCGACCGCGCCGGTTGACACGCGCTCGCGCGCTCTCAGTGAATGACCTCGAGCGGCAATCGAACGATCTCCTCGCCGTCCTCGTTGGTGACGAGAATGTAGTAGTGTCGGTTTTTCAGGTCAGGCCGCTCCTCCAGGATTCGCCGCGCAAGCATGTCGGCCGAATCCATCGCCTCGATATCGTCATCCAGGTCGGTGCCACCTTCGTCCTCGATGCTCTTGGTATTCACCAGCTCAAAACGATAGAATGGCATCACCGTCCTCCACTTTGCAATGCGCCGGACGATCAGCGCCCCACGGCGGGCTTGTTTTGTTTGTCGAGCGGGATGGTCGGACGGTTGGCGGTCTCGGGCATGGTATCCCGGCCCTGATCGCCGTTGGCGTCGCTACCGCCCGAGGTCGACGTACCGCTGCCGCTGCGACTAGGCTTCATGTCGCTGCCTGTTGTGGTCGGCGATGCCGAGGGATTTGCCGAGCTCGCGGCCGGGTCTCCGGTGGTCGAGCCGCGTCCACTCGGGATCTGTGACTGCGCATGCACAAGACCGCCGGCAAGAACCAACGCGGCGGCTATCATCATGGCTGTCGTTTTCATGGAGACTCCCTTCTCGCGGCTCCGCGCATTGCAGCAGCGGGCATGCGGTCGAGTTGCTCGCGGTGTGATCGGCGAACTCACTTTGGCAGCTCACTCGAGCCTGTCTTGCTGTTACCAGGCACGCTGAGATGCACCTCATGGCCCTCGCGGATGGCAAGCGAAGCCGCAGCCGCTGCGGATTCGAAGGCCGCTTCCTTGGTCTCGTATTCGCTCCTCGCCTCGCCATCGTGAAGCACGGTCCAGTGCTTGCCCATGGCTACGACCGCATATTGCGCAAGGCCCATGTTGCAACGCCTCTCTTCTTCTCGCTTGCCGCTTCTCGCTGGAATCAACGTGAGCAGCGATGGAGGGTTCCGCGAAAATGGCGCGGCAAGACCCGGCGTTCCCGGAAACAAAAGCGTCTCGTCGGCTTAGCTCAGGAGAGCATGAAGGACTTGTTCTGATGAGCAGAAAACGCCATTTTGCCGGCACTGATTTTCGCGACACGCGATCCGGCGCCTATGACGCCGTCAACGACGCCGGCCGCCGGATGCCGGATCAGGTGCGCGAGGCGACAACCCCGCACGAGGCGGCGCAGCAGGGCGCAGACGTGCGCCCCGAGCCGATGCCGAGTGAAGAAGACGTGCTGCCGGACGGACTGAGGCGGCAGCCGAAAGGACCGTACAACCCAAGGACCGGGCGGCGGTCCGCATAGCGGTACCTCAACTCCGCCTGCCGCTTGTTGATGGCGTCGGCGCGAAAGTGCTTCGCGCATGTTGGGCGCGACCGGTTGAGCCACATCAATGGCGTTCGGGCGAAGCTCTTGTATCATTATTTTATCGGGCAGCCTGGGGCCGCAACCGGGTTGCCCCGATCGCGAGGCCCGGAGTCCGTAGCTGCACGCCGGGCCTCGATTGCATTCAGCGCGAAGATCGCGGCGGATCCTGCGATAACGGTTGGCTCAGATTATCCACGCGTGGCAGCCGGACGAGTTCGTGCCAAGCCACCGCAATGCGCAACCACTTCAATCGTTCGGGTTCGCTGGTCGCCTTCGCGGCCAATTCCATGGCCATGGCAGCCTCTGCCCGGTAGTTGCTGTCAAACGTCATCTGACCGGCGGTCTCTGTTCGCAGCGATCAACCGTCTGCACGCCGATTGGTTGCTCCGTAGAAATACGGCCCCGCGGGCCCTTACCTCGCGATATCCGCCGGCTCGCGGGTCATGATCGAGTGCGGGAAGGCATCCACCGCCGGATCGCGCGGCATCGCCACCTCGTGAGGCACGGATTTGCGCAGGCGGATTTCGATGCGGCGGCGCTGCTGGATGTCCTCCGATGATCCGCCGAGCGCAAGCGTCTCATCGTTGTTGACGAGCTGCGCGCCCGACAGCGGTATGATCTTGTAGTTGGTCAGGAGCGGGCTTTGCCTGAGCACGCTCACGACGGAGACAGCGCGCGCAAGGCCGAGCCCGGCATTGTCGGCGGGACTGAGGCTGGCCACGCCTTCGGTGTTGTTGAGCACCGCGGTGAGATCGTGGTCGAGATTGGAGAATTGCCGGCCCTGAAGCGGGCGCTCGTCGGTGTGGCCGACCACCTCGATGACATCGACGTCGTATTTCCTGATGTAGTCGAGGATTTCGCGCGGCGTCACGTTGAGCAGCGTGTCGCGGAACGCCGGAGACAATTCCGCGCTTCTGGTCTTGAAATAATAGCCGTCGGCCTCGCTCATCCGAATGATCGGCGGCCATTGATGGCCCCCGGGGCCCGACGCATTCGTGCCGCGGTCAACGGCATCGAGAATCGCCTGCGTCGAGACCTGAGGTTGCCCCGGTTTTGCCATCGCGCGGTTGATGGCGTCGACGATCTGGGCGTCGCGGATCGCCTTGTCGAGATCAATCCCGTTGGCGTGGAGTACCGCGACATTGGCCAGCGTTTCGCGGAATTCCTTGAGCGGGATGCCGCTCTTCTCGATCTCGGCGACCACAGTGTGGGCATCCACCAGCTCCCGCCAATACTGGTCGATCGCCTGCGGATCGCTCAAGCCGGACCAGTTCTGCAGCTTCTCGCCGAGCGCGGCAGTCGGCTTGAGCTCGGCGAGCACGCTGCGCTCCTGCGCGTTCAGCTGTCGCTGCTCGCGCAGCTCCTGCTCGGCGACGACACGCCGGCTCTCCTCGCGCTTGAGGAACGTCGCCATCGCGATCAAGAGGCAGAACACCAGGAGGATCATGATCTCGGCCATGGTCAGGCCGAGAACCAGGCCCTGCCGGTAAGACGAGCGCTGCTGTACGATCTGACCGTCCATGGCTCAGCTCCGCTTCATGATCGTTCAGCCCCCCGCGCTCGCGGCGCAGACATCGCCGTCTCCGCGGCGCGCATTTCCTGCAGCACCTGGGCAATGGCGACGACGGCGTTCTGGGTGTGCTTGAGGTTGCTCTCGATGTTCTTGGCCTGCGTCTCGGTGCTCTCGCCAAGCGAGTTCACCGCCTGCGTCAGGCTTTGGATCATCGGCGCGAGCTTGCTTTCGGCAACGCGATCGGGCATTTGCAGCGCCGATAGCTTTGCCAGCATGAAGTCGATCGCCTTGACCACATTGGTCGTGCTGCGCGCAAGCTGCTCGCCCTCCTGCACCAATTGCTTGGAGACGTCGAGAATCAGCACCGTGCGCTCGTTGAGATGATCGAGCGTATCGGCCGATGCCTTGCTGGTCGCCTCGAGCGGCTGGCCTGCCGCTGCCGCAAGCCGCTCGACCTCGCCGGCAAACAGCCCGCGCACCTTGTCCATGGTTTCGCGCACCTCGTCCAGCGCATCGCCCATCGACTGCTGGGTGGTGCGGCGGAAATAGCCGAATTCCAGGATCGCGCTTTCGAGCTCCCGCTTTACCCGCCGCGAGGCCTCGGCCAACTCCAGCCGCGCGGTCGCCTCGACCTCGACCGGATCGCGCCGCATCTGGTTGAACAGGATGCGAAGCGCGATGCCCGATATGGTCGAGGCAATGGCGATGCCGAAATTCTGCACGATCTGCTCGGCCGAGCCTGCGGACGAAAACTGATACAACGAGACCGCAAGGCTCGTCAGCGTGAACAGGAAGCCCATGTAATAGAGATTGTCGCCGGCCTGGTCGTCGCGCAGCCGGAACAGGCGGGCGCCGAGCAGCACCGCGTAGCCGATCATGATCAGGACCGGAACGGCGGTGACGGCAAAGGCGCCGAAATCGTGCAGCTTGGAAAAGATGATGTAGCCGCTGCCGAACACCACGACGGCGAAGAACAGCAGCCCGTTCAACAGGCCGGGCGGCAGGCTCGGTGTCTCGTCATAGGCTGCCACGCTGCTTTATGCTCCCTGAAGCCGCTTGGCTCCGCCGAAAATGCCCCGGTTGTCCTCGATCCAGGCCTTCCAGAACTCGATATGCTTGGCGCTGTCGATCAGCGGTTGCCCGTTCACCTGCCTTGTCACGTACCGAATGATGACGGTTGCGCCATGCAGATCGGTGCGAAACTTCAGGTAGGCCGGCGACTGCTTGTAGCGCTGGTACGACAGATCGCCGGCACGGGCATATTGGCTGTAGTCGCGGGTGTGTTCAATCATATCGGAAATGACATACAGCGTTTTTCGCGCATCCTGGCTCTGAGCGCTGGAAAACTGGTCGATGGCGATGTCCTGGATCGCCGCCATGATCGGCGAGCTGTTGGCTTTTGCCGACGCGATACTGCTTTTCATCGCAGCCGCCGCGGGCTTGCGGAAATCCTCGATCCAGCGCAGCCGGGCGATGCGGGGGTTGTCGGTCCATTCGCTGAGGCCTGCGCCGTCGCCCGGGTTGCATTTCGAGAACAGCGAGCGGCTGCGTACGCCTGCGATATCGAGCACCCTGATGTCGAGGCGATAGTAAGGCGGCAGGGTGGTGATCATGTCATCCAGCTGGCCGAGAATTTCCCGTTGCGTGGTCTCGGGCAAATCGTCCGACGTGTCGACCAGGACGACGGTGACGCCTTGCGGGCCGTTGACCGGGCATAGCGTCTGCGCATCCAGCTGCGGCCGAGCGGGGGTCGAGAAATAGAAATAGGCCAGTGCGCCGCCGGAGGCGATGGCGAGCAGCAGCAGCAGGATCCCCCCGAAACCGGCCCAGCCGAGTCCCGCATCCTTGCGTTGTCGCGGACGCCGTCTAGCCACGCCTGGTCTCCGGCTTACCCACCAGCTTGCTCTCGGGCTTCTTCTCCGGCAGCAGCTCGTCGATCTCGCGATAGGTCTTCACCGCGCTGTCGAAGGCTTCGTGAATGGCCTTGATCTGTTGATTGAGCAGCTCCTGGGTATCGGCGATCATCTTGCGCAGATGCTCGCGCGCGCTGCTGTCCGGCTCGGCGGCCGTATAGGTGATGCGCTCCATGACATAGGCTTTGGCAAAATAGTCCGGCGCCGGCGTCGTCCGCGCCTTGCGGTTGGCTTCGCGATAGATCTCGAGCAGCGCGCGGGCGGCCTGCTCGATCTGGTTCTGGTGCTGGGCGAAGCGCTGCGCAAGGCGCTCCCGCCCCTGCAGCAGCG
Source organism: Bradyrhizobium sp. (assembly GCF_035652035.1). Taxonomy (GTDB): domain Bacteria; phylum Pseudomonadota; class Alphaproteobacteria; order Rhizobiales; family Xanthobacteraceae; genus Bradyrhizobium. The sequence continues at coordinate 128,028 of NZ_DASREO010000015.1, read as the reverse complement.
CGTCGTATTCGCTCCGCCGCACCGAGAGGTCTCGCGCGGCTTCGTTCATGGCTTCGGTAGCGTCCTCGCGGATATCGCGCAACCGTTCGATCAGCTCGCTCCTCGCATTGGCAAACAACCTGGTCGCCTCGATCCAGCGCCGCTCCAGTCCCGCATAGCCCATATAGGGATCGAAAAACATCAAGCCATCGGCCATCGCAATCAGGGAGAAGATGAAGCCGATGGAGAAGAACACCCAGGAATTGACATCGGTCAGCGCGTACGGCGCGGTGAGCAGCCGATGCAGCACCACCTGGCCGACATTGTCGGACAGGGCGATATTTGGCGGAATCTCGCGAAGATGTGAAAGGGTCAGGTTCAGCGTCACCGCGAACACAAGATAGGCGAGAAACGATACGATACCGATCAGTTTCAGAAAGAAATTGCGACGGTTGACCAGCCGGACCAGCACCATGCCCCAGAAGAAGCTGGCAATGATGTTCAGTGCCGCAAACGTGACCGCTTGCGCAGCGCCGCCGAGCAGGCCGCCGATATTGGCCTTGGCCAGAAAGCTGCCATTGATCACCACCTCGATGATGAAGAGGATGGCGAGCACGCCGATCTTGAGGATGATCTTGCCGGGGCTCGACAGCCGCGCCGGGCGTTCGATGCGGTGACGGGCGCGAAACCGCTCGCGCTCCATCTCGGATTCGTTGAGCCGGCGCCGCAGCACAAACAATTCGTCGCGGCCGACGGTCGCTTCCGCCCTGAAATCGCCGACCGCCTCCGGTGCGGCCTGCTGGATGGTCGCAAAGCGCTCCTCGAAGCTCAGCGCCGTGATCCGCTCGTCATAGGTGTGGAGGTGGTCGAGATAGATCGTGTGGGCATCCTGCTTGTGCGCCTCGATCCGTTCGACCACCCGGTGCTCGATATCATCCATGGTCTGGGCGTCCGAGGATGGCCGCCCCTCCGCGCCGCGCTCGCTGCCGCGGGCGACCAGCTCGAGCTGATCCGCCACCCGATCCACATTGAGATCGAGAAAGACCGTGGTCGCCGGACGATAATGGTGCGTCGGCTGGTTCAACAGCGCGCGAATGCGCGCGATGGGCGATTGGCGGGTTCCGGGAGCACTCATACCGGTTTCAGTCTATCCTATGGGGCCTGGACGGGCGAGGCGGCGGCTTGCAGCTTCGGCTCGTTGCTGTGGCAGGAATTGCGGTCGTGCACAGGCCTATCCGGACGGCAGCCGACATGCGGCTCGTCGGCCATACCTAGCGGGATTGCGCGGCGCGGCAAAGGGTCGATTACCGGATTTCGAGGCGAGTTTTGGGCGAACCGCGGCTTGGGCGCGCGATCACAATCGCGCTGGGTAGGCGCCCAACCCTTCACGTCCGAATGTTAATGCGGCGCCATCTGATCGATGGTCGAGGGCGCGCGCTTCTGCAGATCGGGAATGTTGATCTTCACGCCATTGGCCATGATGATGTCGCCGGGCCGCTGGTCGGCAGCGCAGGGCCCCAACCACTTGCCGACCATGGTCATCCCCATCTTGCCGCCGGGAAGCAAAGCCCCCTCCGCCGTGACCTTCATTGTATAGGCGCTGTCGAAACTGCCGGTGATGACGGCGTGCGCGCTGGCGGGCTTGCCCGCGATGCTGCAGGTGGACTCCACATTGACCGCATCGGCCGAGCGCTCGACCTTGCGATCCGGGCAGACGGCGGCGCTGAACGGGCCCGCGATCGATTGGGACAATTCATCAGTCGCGGCGTCAATGCATTGCTTGACCAGGCGGGGCGGCGCGCTGGAATTGTCGATTGTGGTCGTGACCTCCCACAGCCCCGGCTTGCGCGACAGCTGCTCGGCTGCTGGCGCGGAGCCAGCCTGAGCGAGAATGAGAGCAGCGCCGCACAGGCGAATGATGTGGTCACGCATATCCCAACACTATATTTTGGTAGCCATGTCCGGCTGATGCAAACCTTGCTCGGGTGCGGAGCCAGGCTCCATGGGCACGCGGCTGGATCTGCGGAGCAACCCAAGCAGTCCCCGGCCCGCCTCGCGCCATCGGCTCTCGCGCAGGATAGTGATCCCAAAGGCTATCACGCCGCGCAACGACAGCGTCAGCACCACCTCGTGATGCCGCAGTCCCTTGCCGCCCTTGACCAGGCCGAGATCACGGATCAGGCAATACTGTCCGCTGCTCATGCGCGCCCAGCGTGTCTGCGCAAATCGCCCCATGTGCGCGAGCAATGCACCGTGAGAGGCGCCAGTCAACCCTTGACAAGCTGATTCGCGCGACGCCGGTGCAGGGCAGCAGCGGAATTGCTACGCGGCCCTGATCGCGGAGAAGAACCCCTCCACCTCGGACCGCAGCTCGGTCGCCTGCTTCGACAGGTCGTTGGATGCCTGCAGCAATGTCGACGCCGTCTGGCCCGTCTTGATCGCGGCCTGACTGACGCCCGCAATGTTGCTCGAGACGTCATGGGTGCCGCGCGCCGCCTCCTGGACGTTGCGCGCGATTTCGACCGTGGCCGTTCCCTGTTCCTCAACGGCGGCCGCAATCGCGGTGGCGATCTCGTTGACCGAGGCGATGGTCGAACCGATCTGGTGGATCGCCCCGACCGACTCCTTGGTCGCTTCCTGTATCGACAAAATCTGCTGGGCGATCTCGCCGGTGGCTTTCGCCGTCTGCTCCGCGAGCGCCTTCACCTCGGAAGCGACCACGGCAAAGCCGCGGCCGGCCTCGCCGGCGCGCGCGGCCTCGATGGTGGCATTGAGGGCCAACAGATTGGTTTGTCCGGCGATGCTGTTGATCAATTCGATGACCGCGCCGATGCGCTGCGTTGCCAGGGCAAGCCCCTCGATCGAGTTCCCCGATCGCTTCGCCTGATCGACCGCCGTCGCCGTGATCCTGGTCGAGTCGGAAACCTGGCGGCCGATCTCGTTGATGGACGAGCTCAGCTCCTCCGTCGAAGCCGCGACCGCCTGCACATTGGTGGACGCCTCCTCCGAGGCCGCCGCCACCGCTTGCGACTGCTGCTTCGATTGTTCAGCATTGGCCGCAAGTGCGTTGGCTGCCGCCTGCAGCTCCGTCGCCGAGCCGCCCACGGCTTCGAGCGCCCGCTTCATCCGACCATCGAAGCCCGAAATCGCAGCATCGACCTTCTCCTGGCGCTCAAGCCGCTCGGCAAGCATGGCCTCCTGATAGACCGATATCGCGATGTCCATGTCGAGCAGAACGGCGCCCTCGACCGCGATGAGAACTTTGGACAAGCGCGCCGACCGCCATCGATAGGTCTCGACGGCAAGCGCGGCGAGCCGGCCCAGCACAAAATTGTAGCCGCCGATGTACCAGCGCGGCTCGAGCCCGATCTTGTTGTGCATCAACCCGATCATCCGCGCGCCCTGGATGTAGTCGTGGTCGAAGCGTCCGTTGAACAGCCGCGCCCAATGCGAGCCCTGAGCCCGCTTCAGGCGCGGGATATCGTTGCCGATCAATTTCACGAGCTTCGGCTCGCTGGAGACGTGCCGATAAAAACCCTCCAGGATGTCCGGCAACGCGCCGTCCACGACTTTCCAGAAGTCACGCAACAGCTCGCCCGTTTCGGCATCGATGCGCATGAAGCGCATGCGTGCCTCGCGATCCTGCCCATTGTCGATCGGCGGTGCATGCATTGTCGCTGGTTGCGGTTTCATAATTGCCCCTGAAATGAAGATGTCGAAAACGTCGCTGGAAAGCCCGGCAGAATCGCGTGGGTAACCTGCCGCGACAAAGCGTCTCAATTCGACGTTAACAACAAGGCAGCCCAATTTGATGCAGATGGGCCGCGCTTGATGCAGGTCAACAATCTGGATCAAGCCGCTCGTCCAGCGTCAATCACGCGAGGGGCATAGCGAGATCGACGCGTCAACATACCTGGTTTCCACCCGTTGACGTTCCGCAGACGAGAACCATATGTAAACTACACGGTTTAGTACATTTACGGAACAACAATGTCAACTCTCTATCGACCGCAGGCGCCTGGCCCTTTTCAATGCAGTTCCGTGCCGAGGAAAGTTTGTCGCGAGCAATCACTCGACGGGCGGCGCTTGATCCAGATTAACAACCCACATCAAGCAGTCGCGAGCCGGGCGCGAGGTGAGCGGCGCGAATGGCATCCAACTTGCTCGCGCTTGTATACATTGATGTTGACTATGCACCTGTGTTCGTGATCATGGCGGAAGAAAACTTCCCACACCGCAATGAGCGGGCATTCGAACCTCGAACCAAACAATCGATGAACAGTGCCTCGCCTTGCGCGACCTGCCCGAAGCACGACTCCGGATTTTGTGGCGCAATCCTCGGAAACTCGCAGACAGGCTCGAACGACACCTCGGATTGGCAGAATCATTTCGTCGTTGCGGCCGGCAGGCAGGCCCTCGCCTCGCAGCAGGCGACGCCGGACGTCTACGTTCTCTGCCATGGCTGGGCATTCCGTTTCCTGCAATTGCCGGACGGCCGCCGGCAGATCCTGCACTTCCTCCTGCCCGGGGACCTGTTCTCGATCAGCTTGCTCTTTCGCGACCGCGTCCATTTCTCGGTGAAGGCGCTGACGCCGATCCAGGTCAGCGCGATGAAGCGCACTGAGGTGCAGTCAAAGATCATGCGCAATCCCGCGACCGCGCTACCTGCCCTGGCGCAAAGCTGCGCCGGGCAAACCGAGACCCTTGAGAAGGTGATCGCAGCGCTGGGGCTGTGCTCGGCCGAAGAGCGGATCGCCTCGCTGTTTCTGTATTTGATGAAGCGGATCGCGGATCAAACAGTCATACGCGAGAACCGCTATCCCTTTCCCCTGCGGCAACAGGACATCGCGGACGCTGTCGGCCTCACCGCGGTCCATGTCAGCCGGATTCTCGGGACCTTCCGCGAGCGCGGCATCACGGATCTGTCCAACGGCGTGCTTGAGGTACTGAACATACGTGAGCTGCAGCGGCTCTCGCCACTGAACTAGACCGTATCACGTCTCATATTGCGCCCAGCGCGGCGCGTCCGCCACGCCGGCGCCCCTCGTCCAACATGCCGCCGGCAGGAGCATCCGCCCAGCCTTGCGATGCCGCGAGTTCTTCAAGCGGCACGGGGCGACTGAACAGGTAGCCTTGGGCGAAGTCGACTCCCATTGATCGCAGCAAGCCAAACTGTTCCTCGGTTTCGATTCCTTCCGCCGTGATGGTGATGCCCAGTCCCTTCGCCAGCGCAACGGCCGATGCAATCACGGCCGAGCACTCCCGCCTGTGAACGCCTTGAACGAACGACCGGTCGATCTTGATCTTGTCGAAGGGAAAATCCGTCACGTAGTTGACCGAGGAATATCCCGTCCCGAAATCGTCGAGAACGAGCGCAACACCGAGATTCTTCAGCTTGCGGAACATATGCAACTGCTCGGCCTGGTGCTCCAGCAAGGCCGTCTCGGTCACCTCGAGCTGCAGCCTGTGCGGGCTCAAGCCCGACTGCAGCAGCGCGCGCATGACGAGGTCGAACAGATTGCCGCGCTTGAACTGGATGGCGGAAACGTTGACGGCGAGCTGCATGCCGGCCGGCCACGACGCCGCATCCCGGCACGCGTGCTCGATGATCCACTCGCTCAGTGGCAGGATGAGCCCGGTGTGCTCCGCCACGGGAATGAAATCGGCGGGCGGGATCAAACCGTCCGCAGGATGACGCCAGCGCACAAGCGCTTCGGCGGCACGGGTCGATCGCGTCGCGACGTCAAGAATAGGCTGGTAATGCAGCTCGAACTCGCCGCGCGCAAGGGCCGTCCTCAGCTTGGCCTCAACGGCCTTTTCCGCCTCGACCGCCTCGAGCATCCTCGGCTGATACAGACGGTAGCCGTTACGCCCCGCCGCCTTGACGTCATACAGGGCAAGATCGGCTTTCTTCAGCAGGTCTTCCGGGGTTGAGCCCTGATTGGGGTAGAGCGCGATTCCAATGCTGGCACTGATGTTGACCTTGTGGTGATCCACCTCGAACGGCTCCGTCATGGCCTCCACGATGAGATGCCCGATGCCCATCGTAGATGCCGACGCCGCGACGCCTGCCGGACTGATGATGGCAAATTCGTCGCCGCCGAGTCGCGCCACCAGATCTGCGTCGCCCGCGAGCGAGCGCAGTCGGGAGGCGACCTGCTTCAGGAGATCGTCCCCGGCGTTGTGCCCCAGCGTGTCGTTGATGCCCTTGAAACCGTCGAGATCGAGCAGGTGAACACTGAAGCAGCCGGCCTGCGCATCCGCCTGCCAGGCTGCCTTGGCCTCAGCCACCAGCGCTGACCGGTTCAACAGGCCGGTCAGGGCGTCATGTCTGGCCGCAAAGGAGAGCTTCGCCTCCGCCTCCTTTCGCGCGGTGATGTCGACGCGAATCGCCATGTATGAGATCGGCTTGCCCTCCGCGCCAAGCTGAGGGGTGATGACGGTGTCGACCCAGTAGAGGCGACCAGACTTCGAGCGGTTGCATATTTCGCCGCGCCATACATGGCCGTTGGCAAGGCAGCGATACATGTCCTGAAACAGCTCTTTGCCATGCGCACCGGATTTCAGGAGACGATGGTTTTGCCCGATCAGCTCCTCGCGCGCGTACTCACTGATCTTGCAGAAATTGTCGTTTGCATAGGTGATAATACCCTTGACGTCAGTGATCGCGACTATCACTGCCTGGTCGATCGCATATTGCTTCTCGAGCAACGCCTGCATGGCAAGATTGGCGCGTTCCTCCGCCAGCCGTTCGTTGGTGATGTCCCTGTGAATCTCGACCAGGCCGCCGCCGGCCATCGCATGCCGCGACACGGAAATGATGCGGCCGTCGCACAGTTCGTGCACGGCGGGGTCCGGACCGACACGGTCGGTCCGGACAAAATCGTCGATGTAGTCCAGCCGTTGCAGGGCGCCGAATGAGGTGAGCCCGTTGCCGAGGATGTCCCGAAAGGTGCTGCCGGGCCGAACCTGGGCTCCGGTCAAACCATACATGGCTGCGAACTGCTCATTGCTGGTGATGACACGCAGATTGGAATCGAACAGGCAGAGCCCGACCGGGGTGCTGCCGATCGCGCGATTGAGTAGCTCCCTCCAATCCGGGCGGCGGGCCGCCCCGGCGCCGGTCACAATCGCTGCCGCGAGCGCAAGCACAGCTGCTGACAGGCTGATGCCCGCCTGAAGGCCCAGGACGGCTGCAAGCACAAGCAAGCCTAACGCAATGGCAACTGAACATTCTCTGACGCGATCAAATGTCTTCATCGGAAATACCTCGACTGCCCCGATGCGAACACGCCGCGTCTGAAATATGAATTAAATTGCCGGGGCTTTCGGTCGCCCGGCAGACAACACGCAGTTTTGGGGTAAATGCCCCTTGTGGCCGCCTTGATCAGCGTTCTTAACCTGGATCAAGCAGCCGTGCTTGGGCGCGGGAACCAAGTGGCCGAATGCCCTCCTGCAACCATGTCTTGATTAGCGGCCGGGCCGCGGATGCCGGCGCGCATTCGCCGATCGTGCAGCCCGTCGGGGTCGAAAGGCTTCCGTTGCTGGGTTGAACTGGGAACGTGGATATATGCTAGGGTTTGCGCGTTAGAATTGCTCATTCGTCCCAAGGGAGTCCTCGTGCCCGCTCTCGATCCCACCGCAGGCAAGCCGGTTACGGCGGATGCACTCGCCAATATTCCAAAGCTGGTCACCGCCTATTTCGCGGCCAAGCCGGACCCCGCCAAGCCAGCCGAGCGCGTCGCGTTCGGCACGTCGGGGCATCGCGGATCGTCCTTGCGAAACTCCTTCAACGAGGATCATATACTGGCGACGACCCAGGCCATCTGCGATTATCGTCGCGAGGCCGGGCTGACCGGCCCACTGTTCATCGGGATCGACACCCATGCGCTTGCCGAGCCCGCTCTGGTCAGTGCGCTCGAGGTGTTCGCCGCCAACGGCGTCGACACCATGGTCGACGATCGCGGCGGCTACACGCCGACCCCGGTGATCTCGCACGCCATCCTGACCTATAACCGGGGGCGAACGGCGGCGCTGGCGGATGGCGTGGTGATCACGCCATCGCACAATCCCCCTGATGATGGCGGCTACAAATACAACCCGCCGCATGGCGGGCCGGCCGACACCGACGCCACCGCAATCATCGAGAAGAATGCCAATCGCTATCTCGAGGCGGGCCTTACGGGCGTGAACCGCATCAGCTATGCGCGCGCAAGAACTTCGCAATTCGTTCATGCCCACGACTATCTCGGCCCTTATGTGGCTGACCTCAACAATGTCGTGGACATGGACCTCATCAAGTCGTCCGGCATCGACGTCGGCATCGATCCGCTGGGCGGTGCGGCCGTGCATTTCTGGCCTGTGATCGTCGAGCGCTATGGCATCAAGGCTGAGATCGTCAACGATGTGGTCGATCCGACGTTTCGCTTCATGACTGCGGACTGGGACGGCAAGATCCGCATGGACTGCTCCTCGCCCTATGCCATGGCGAGCCTGATTGCGATGCGCAGCCGCTTCGATGTCGCCTTCGCCAATGATACCGATGCCGACCGGCATGGCATCGTGACTCGATCCGGCGGCTTGATGAACCCGAACCATTTTCTCGCAACCGCCATCGCCTATCTGTTCGCCCATCGTCCGCAATGGGCGGCGCACGCGGCGATCGGCAAGACGGTGGTGTCAAGCTCGATCATCGACCGCGTCGCCAGAAAGCTCGGCCGCAAGCTGGTGGAGACGCCGGTCGGCTTCAAATGGTTCGTCGACGGATTAGGGACCGGGTCATTCGGCTTTGCCGGCGAAGAGAGCGCCGGCGCCTCGTTCCTGCGGCGCGACGGCTCGGTCTGGACCACGGACAAGGACGGCATCATCCTCGGGCTTCTCGCCGCGGAAATCCTGGCCAAGACCAAACGCGACCCGAGCGAGCTGTTCAGCGAGCTGACAGCCGAACTCGGCGTTCCCTTCTATGAGCGGATCGACGTGCCGGCGAACGCGCAACAGAAGAATGCCCTGAAGTCGGCAAGCCCGGAACGACTGAACATCAAGGAGCTCGCCGGCGATTCCGTCCGCGCGACAAGGACCACCGCTCCGGGCAATGGCCAGCCATTCGGCGGCATCAAGGTCGAGACCGACATGGGCTGGTTCGCCGCGCGGCCGTCCGGCACCGAAGACGTCTACAAGATCTATGCCGAGAGCTTCCGCGACCAAGCGCATCTGAAGCGAATCCAGGGCGAGGCGCAAAGCGCGTTGGCGACGCTGTTTTGAGGTCGCGTGGTGTATGGACGTCGCAGGCTGGACGACGGCTCACCCCTCATCTTTCGACGAACCTGTCCTTCGCGGTGAGTGCGACCTGTCCGGTCTCGTCACGTGCGGTGAACACCACGTCCGCCTCTTCGGGCTTTGTCATGGTCAGCGTGACGCGGATGGTTTCGGATCCTTCTGCCTGCACCTCGATCGGATCCTGGTGTTCGTTGCCGATGATGGCCATCGCAGCCTCCAAGCCACTGACGCTGAGCCTGTAGGCATGCGGCGCCGGCGACTTGTTCAAGATCTTCACCGTATAGGCGTTGCGCACCGCGCCCTCCGACAGCCTGACGGCAAGCGGATCGCGATCGTGCTGGACGGAGAGCGTGGCGCTCGTCTTGGTGATGAAGGACACAGTGATGACTGCGGCCAGCACCATGCACCCCGCGGCGAGACCGACGGTCTTCGGACGGATCAGGCGCGAGGTGCGTCGCTCGTTGCGCCGGCCACGCTCGATATTCCGCCACGTTTCGTAGTCGATCAGTCCGCGCGTCCGTCCAAGCTTTGACATCACGCTATCGCAGGCATCGACGCAGAGGCCGCAATTGGTGCAGGCGAAGTTCGGCCCCTTCCTGATATCGATGCCGATCGGGCAGACTGCGACGCACTGACCGCAATCGACACAGTCGCCCGCAGGCTTGCCGTGCAGCCGGAGCTCAGCGGCCTTTTTCGCGGAGATGCGCTGCTCGCCGCGATAGTCCCGATAGTTGACGATGAACGCCTCGGGATCCCAGATCGCGCCCTGCAGGCGCGGCCAGGGGCACATGAAGGTACAGACCTGTTCGCGCGCGAAGCCAGCGAGACCATAGGTCGTTCCGGTGAAGACCGCGATCCAGGTGAGCGCGTTCGCCGAGAGCTCACCGTGCGCCAGTCCGCGCAACAGGCCAGGTGCGTCGGTGAAATAGAAAATCAGCGTGCCGCCGGTCGCGAGCGAGATCATGAGCCATAAGGCATGTTTCATGGCGATCTGGGCGGCTCGCTTCACCGTTATGGGCGCGCCGATGTTCTTCAGGCGCAGGCGCCGGTCGCCCTCGATGACGCGTTCGACCAGAAGGAACAGGTCAGTCCAGACCGTCTGCGGACAGGCGAAGCCGCACCACAGCCGCCCCGCCAATGCGTTGGTCAGGATCAGGATCGCCGAGGAAAGGACAAGCAGCCCGGTCACCAGATAAAGGTCCTGCGGCCAGATTTCGATGAAGAAGGCGTAGAGCCGCCCATTTGCGAAATCGAGCAGCACAGCCTGGTCCGGGGCTCCCGGGCCACGATCCCAGCGTAGAAACGGGGTGACGTAGTAGATTGAAAGCGTGAGCAGGACGACGACCCATTTGATCCGTCGAATCGGCCCCCTGACGGACTGCGGCACCACAGGTTGGCCAGCTGCGGCGACGGCCTTGGCGCGCGCGCGGGCGTGGTCGATCTCGATGGTGACGGCCACGTCGTTCCTCTCAGTTGCTGTTGGCGAAGGCGGGCTCGCGGCGGGCTCGGTTCATCATCAGGGCGCGTTTTCAGGATGGTTCGATTAACTGTAATAACCGCTCGCAGAAAGGCCGTCTTTGTCGTAGCGCAAACAGCACCGCCACCCACCGTGGTGTTTGATCCAGGACAATAAGCCGAAGCATCTTGCTCCTATCTTTCAGTCCGTCAGCCAGACGGAGGAACCGGATGCGGATTTTCGAGAGATTGCGGGCGCGTGGCAGGAGGGGAGCCAGCGTCGAACGAAGGCTGTTCGAGGCGATCATCGCCGATCTCGCAAGCAAGCTCGATGAACCCAACCTCTTTGAGCCGATGACGGCTCCGGTCATCTCGGAGAACAAGCTCGCATGGATTTCCCGTCGCGCGAGCGACGACACGTCTCACTAGGATCCGGACTCCCCGATGCATACCGATCCGCTGGCAAAATATCGGGATGAACGTCTCCCGCGATATACCAGCTACCCCACTGCCCCGCACTTTTCGCCGCAAGTTTCCGCCCCGCAATATGGCGCCTGGCTTGCATCGCTGCCCGACACGGCATCCTGCGGCTCGCTTTACCTGCACATTCCGTTCTGCCGGTCGATGTGCTGGTACTGCGGTTGCCACACCACAATCACCAAGCACGATCAGCCCATCCTGGACTACCTCACCGTGATGCGGTGGGAGATCGAGACGGTCGCGGCCCTAATCGGCCGTCCGCTTCCGGTGAGCCATATCCATTTCGGCGGTGGCACGCCGACCATCATGAAGCCCGATGAATTGGCCTCGTTTGTCGGGCTGCTAGCGGACCGCTTTGCGCTGCAGCCGGACGCCGAGATCGCGGTCGAGATCGATCCTCGGACGCTCACGCCGACAATGATGGCCACGCTCGGCCGCGTCGGCGTAACCCGAGCCAGTCTCGGCGTGCAATCCTTCGATCCCGTCGTGCAGCGGGCGATCAACCGTGTGCAGACCGTGGAGCAGACCGCCAACGCAGTGAACGGACTTCGCGCGGCGGGCGTGGCCGGCATCAATTTCGACCTGATCTACGGGTTGCCGCATCAGACCATCCAGTCCTGCACCGACACCGTCGCGGCCTGCATCGAGATGGCGCCGGACCGCTTCGCGGTGTTCGGCTATGCCCATATTCCCTCGTTCAAGAAGCACCAGCGCATGATCGCCGAAGGCACGCTGCCCGAGGGCGACGAGAGGTTCGCCCAGGCTGAAGCGATCGGGGCTGCGCTGCAGGCGGCAGGCTATCGGCGCATCGGACTCGATCACTACGCACGGGCGTCGGATCCGATCGTCGACGCCCAACGCCAGCGGAGGTTGCGGCGGAATTTCCAAGGCTATACGACCGATACGGCCGAGGCGCTGATCGGCTTTGGTGCGTCGGCCATCGGTCGCCTGCCGCAGGGTTATGTCCAGAATGCAGTCGCCCTCGGCGATTACGCGGCAAGGGTTTCGGCGGGCGAGCTTGCAACCACCAAAGGCTACGTTCTTACGGCCGATGATCGGTTCAGAGCCGATCTGATCGAACGCGTGATGTGCGACTTCGCCGTCGATGTTGGATCGGTTGCGCGTCGGCATGCGGTCGATCCTGCAACAATCTTCCGGCGGCTACCGCGTCTTGCGACGCTCCAGGCGGACGGAATCGTGGAGCAATGTGATCAAGAGATCCGCATCACGCCGAACGCGCGACACCTTGTAAGAACGGTCGCAGCTGCGTTCGACGCTTACCTGGAAGCGCCGACGCGGACGTTCAGCCGCGCCGTCTAGCCTCAGCAGTGCGCCACGGCTCCTATTGCGTGAGCTGCCGGTACAGCCCCGGCAGCGCGGCCGGCAGCCGACGGATGCTTCCCACGATGGCACGGCTTGCCGTCGGTGAGAACGATCAGGAGCTTCTTCGAATTGCGCCACTCGACCCAATGAGCAAAGGTCCCGAACAGACAATCGTCGTGACCCCACACGCCGGCGGTTGAGTCTCGACAGGTTCAGTTAAGTGAGCGCAACCAGGCAAGCCGCGCAATTGCGCGCTCGGCAAGTGATTGCAGGGTTTCGAGCCGAATGGCATCGGCAGCACCTTCGGCCCCAATCAGATAGGCGTCTGCGAGGGCTTCCGCGATGGTCTGGGACTCCGCCCGTTCGAGATTGGCCGAAAAGCTCCCGTAACCGGCCGCCTGCCCCGACATGGACATGGTCTCGTCGAGGAGCTCATGCGCGCGGTGGGCCGATGCGCCGGACAGGCGCCGTTCGAGATCTGCGAGCTGCGCCGCGAGCCGCAGTTCGAGAGTCCGGGCGTCGACGTCGCCTCGCGCCTGCCGCTTGCCTTTCGCCGCAGATGCAGCGCCGCGGTGTCTGTCCGCATCATGCTCCCTGTGATAGGCGCGCCGCCGTTCCTTTCGCAGGATCGACACATGTCCAAGTTCTTCCCTGGCCATCGCCTCCGCCGCATTCTTGATTTCGGGATCCGCGGAATACGCAGCCAGATAGGCCCAGAATGCGAATGCGCGCTCCTCGTTGCGCACCGCCATCGCCAGGGCGCGATACGGCGTCATCAATCGCGAGTTCTTCACTTCGCTTGCAGCTTCGGAATCGAACGTTTCCGGAGCCTCCCAGCGCACCAGCGCGGAATCCGGCGCCCTGCCGCGCCGCGATTGCGACCATCGCGTGACGCTATCGGCGTGGTCGCGCTCCGCTGCAGCGAGATCGCTGAAAATTGCCGCGAGATCGGATCGGTTCTGGCGCTTCATCTCATCGGCCAGTTCCGCATATTTCGCCGCAGCCTCCTGCTCCATCGCACTCGCAAGCGCGAACAGCTCGTCAAGAGAGCGCAGAGTTCCCGCTGGTTCAGCCTTTAGCAACAATGTCCGTGAAAGCAGCATGAGTGTTGGCCTGTTTGATCTAGCGCAAACATGATCAGCTTCGGTGCAAGTAGACAAGCTGCATTGATCGGAGTCAAATCTACGCTGGCTCGATCCGTGATCTCCCGTTAGGGCTGTCAGCGGCGACACCCCTCGTCACATCCAAGATTTCAACGTCAGCTGGAACACGTGTCCGTGACAGGGCATGCGATTCCGCACTGGGAGTCCGTCGTGCGGGGTTCTTTTGCCGCGTCAAGCCGTCTCGCTGCACGCATTCTGGCAGCGTGGCTGTCGATTTGCGCCGCGATCTGGACCCAGGCCGCATTCGCAAGCGATCTTTCCACCTATCTGCCGAAGATCGCGCCCGCCGACTTCTTCGCGGATGCTGACCGCATCGGCCCGCCGCAAGGCGACCCACCCATCGCGCCCGTCTATCGCGGCGACCAGTTGCAGGGTTTCGTCTATCTCAACTCAGACCTGGCGAACTCCGTCGGATATTCGGGCAAGCCGATCCATGTCCTTGTCGGCATCGACCCCAAGGGAATCATCAAGGGACTGAAGCTCGTCGATCACAAGGAGCCGATCGTGCTGGTCGGCATTCCGGAGGCGCGCATCGTCGCCGCCGTGAATTCGCTGATTGGCAAGGACATCAGGCCCGTCGCGCAGGGCACCGAGCATCCGCCCCAGGTCGATATCGTCAGCGGCGCGACCGTGACAGTGCTGGTGATGAGCGACAGCATCGTGCGGTCTGCCACACGGCTGATTCGCACCGGACGCGTCGGCGGCGGCGAGGCGCCCACGGCGGCGGCGCTGCCGCCCGTTATCAAGACGATCGATCTCGAGCACAGCGAGATCCGGGACTGGACGAGCCTCGTCGGCGACGGATCGGTGCGTCACCTGCAGTTGACCGTCGGCGACGTGAGCCAGGCATTCACCAAAGCGGGAAACACCGCCGCCGCGCAAAATCCTGAAACGAGCGAGCCGAACGACAGCTTCATTGATCTTTACGCCGCGCTCCTCACCGCGCCGACCATCGGCCGCAGCCTGCTTGGCGACGAAGGCTATCAGCGGCTGATGGCAAACCTGAAGCCTGGACAGCAAGCCATCCTGGTCGCCGGCAATGGCGCATACTCCTTCAAAGGCTCGGCCTACGTGCGGGGCGGCATCTTCGATCGCATCGAGATCCTGCAGGACGGCTCGAGCACCCGCTTCCGCGACATCAATCACACCCGCCTCGGCGACCTTCACGCTGCCGGCGCTCCCGCGTTCAAGGAAATCGGACTGTTCGTCACGCCGCTCGAGTTCACGCTGGATCCGACGCAGCCCTGGCAGCTCCAGCTCTTGGTGCAGCGGGCCACCGGCGCGCGCGACAAGGCGTTCCTGACCTTCGACCTCGACTACGTTCTGCCCGACCAATACATGCGTCGCGAGCAGCGTGCGGTAACCGTGCCGGCCAAGGCGGCCGCCCCGGCGCCGCAGGCTGCCGCTGCAACGGCGCAGGCGCCGGGCGCCGAGGCAGAAGAACCGCTCTGGATACGGATCTGGCGTTCGCAACCCGTCAAGATCGGGATCGTCGCGCTCGCGTTGGCGGCACTGACTGCAATCTTCTTCTTCCAGAACATCCTGGTGCGCAGGCCGGTCCTCCACATCTGGGTGCGCCGCGCCTATCTGGTGTTCGTGCTGGTCTGGCTTGGCTGGTATGCCGACGCCCAGCTCTCCGTGGTCAACGTCGTGACCTTCATCAACGCGCTGATGACCGGCTTCCATTGGGAATTCTTCCTGGCCGCGCCGCTGATCTTCATCGTGTGGGCGGCAACTGCAGCTGCCCTCCTGTTCTGGGGCCGCGGTCCGTTCTGCGGATGGCTCTGTCCCTTCGGCGCGTTGCAGGAGCTCACCAACACCATTGCGAAATGGCTGAAGGTGCCGCAGATCACGGTGCCGTGGGGGCTGCATGAACGTCTGTGGCCGATCAAGTATATCGTCTTTCTGGGACTGTTCGGCCTGTCGCTCTACTCCGTCGATATGGCCGAGCGATTCGCCGAGGTCGAGCCGTTCAAGACCGCGATCATCCTGAAGTTTGCGCGCGGCTGGCCGTTCGTCCTCTACGCCGTCGCGCTGCTGGTGATCGGGCTCTTCATTGAGCGCTTCTTCTGCCGCTACCTCTGTCCCCTCGGCGCGGCGTTGGCGATCCCCGGTCGCATGCGGACCTTCGAATGGCTGCGCCGCTGGCAGGAGTGCGGCTCGCCATGTCAGCGCTGCGCCAAGGAATGCCCGGTGCAGTCGATCCATCCCGAGGGGCACATCAATGTCAACGAGTGCATCTACTGCATGCACTGCCAGGAGCTCTACTACGACGACCATCGCTGTCCGCACATGATCCAGGTGCGGCTCAAGCGCGAAAAGTTCGCGGCCATGTCCTCACCCTCGATGCGATCCGGCGGGGCCGGCCCGAAGACTGTGATCACCCATGCCGGAAAGCCGATTCCGGCAGCGGCTTCGACCAACCCACCGAGTTCTTAACAGCGAGGAGGCCAAGATGGCCCATGAGGACGACAAGAATACGATCAGCCGACGACAGGTCGTGGGCACGGCCGCAATCGGTGCCGCAGGCATCGCGGGCGGCCTCGGCCTTGGCAAGACGATAGAACCGACCGCGGCGGCGGCCCAGGCCCAGCCGTCGCGGACCGGAGCCCAGAAGGTCGAGGTCGCCCCGGGCGAGCTCGACGAATACTATGTGTTCTTCTCCAGCGGCCAGACCGGCGAAGTTCGCATTGTCGGCATGCCGTCGATGCGCGAATTGATGCGCATTCCCGTTTTCAACCGCGACAGCGCCACGGGGTGGGGCCGCACCAATGAATCGCTGAAGATCCTGACGGAAGCCTTGACGCCGGAAACGCGCGAGCGGCTCAAGGGACATTTGAACGGCGTATGGCAGAACGGCGACTGCCATCATCCGCACATGTCGTTCACCGACGGCACCTACGACGGACGTTACATCTTCATCAACGACAAGGCCAACACCCGCCTCGCCCGCATCCGCACCGATATCATGAAGTGCGACAAGATGATCGAACTGCCGAACCAGTACACCATCCACGGCATGCGGCCGCAGAAATACCCCCGCACCGGATACGTGTTCTGCAACGGTGAATACGAGGTCCCGCTGCCGAACGACGGCAAGATCCTCGACGACAAAGCCAAGTACTGGTCGATCTTCTCGGCGGTGGACGGTGACACCATGAAGGTCGCCTGGCAGGTCATGGTCGACGGCAATCTCGACAATGTCGACGCCGACTACCAGGGCAAGTACGCCTTCTCGACCTGCTACAATTCCGAGAAAGGCGTCACGCTTGCCGAGATGACAGCGAGCGAGACCGACTGGGTCACGATCTTCAATCTCAAGCGGATCGAAGAGGCGGTCAAGAAAGGCGACTTCAAGGAAATGAACGGCGTGCCCGTGATCGACGGCCGGCACGGCTCGCCCTACACCCGCTACGTCCCGATTCCCAACAGCCCGCACGGCATCAACACCGCGCCCGACGGCATCCACGTGGTCGCCAACGGCAAGCTGTCGCCGACGGTGTCGGTGTTCGACGTGCGCAAGTTCGACGATCTGTTCGACGACAAGGTCAAGCCACGCGACGTCATCGTCGCCCAACCGGAACTGGGGCTCGGGCCGCTGCACACCGCCTTCGACGGCAAGGGCAACGCCTACACGACGCTCTTTCTCGACAGCCAGGTCTGCAAGTGGAGCATCGATCTCGCCAAACGCGCCTTCAAGGGCGAGAAGGTCAATCCAATCGTCCAGAAGATCGACGTCCACTATCAGCCCGGCCACAACCATTCGTCGATGGGCGAAACCAAGGAAGCGGACGGCAAATGGCTCATCTCGCTGAACAAGTTCTCCAAGGACCGCTTTCTCAATGTCGGCCCGCTGAAGCCGGAGAACGACCAATTGATCGACATCTCCGGCGACAAGATGCAGCTGGTGCATGACGGCCCGAGCTTCGCCGAGCCGCATGACGCCGTGATCGTGCACCGATCCAAGCTGGAGGGGAAGGTCACCAGCATCTACAAGCGCGACGATCCGATGTTCGCGGATGCGGTCAAGCAGGCCGCCGCCGATGGCGTCAAGCTCGAGAGCGACGCCAAGGTGATCCGCGACGGCAACAAGGTGCGGGTCTACATGTGGTCGAGCGCGCCGGCCTATGCGCTCGAAAAGTTCGAGGTGAAGCAAGGCGACGAGGTGACCGTCTACGTCACCAATGTCGACGACGTCGAGGACCTGACCCACGGCTTCTGCATCGTCAACTACGGCATCAACATGGAGATCGGCCCACAGCAGACATCCTCGATCACCTTCATTGCCGACAAGCCGGGTGTCTATTGGTACTTCTGCACCTGGTTCTGCCACGCCATGCACATGGAAATGCGTGGCCGCATGCTGGTCTCACCGCAGAACGTGTGACCATGCATTGCTCGCGTCGCATGGCTGAATTTGCACTGGCGGCCCTCCTGGCCGCCGGCTTCGGCGCGAGCACCGCTTCGGCAAGGCAGCTCTCGCTGACGCCGGACGTCGGGAATCTCCAGGCCGTTCTCGGCTCAGCTTCGGACGGCGACGAGGTGCGGTTGGCCGCCGGAAAATATCGCGGGCCGCTGCACATCGTTCGCCGGATCACCCTCTCCGGAGCGGCTGGCGCGGTGGTGACGGGCTCCGGGACGGGCAGCGTCATCACCGTCTCCGCCCCTGACGTCGTCGTGCGGGGGCTCGAGGTGCGCGGCTCCGGCAGGTCCCTCGAGACGATGGATTCCGGAATCTTTGTCGAGCAGTCCGCACGAGGCGCCCTGATCGAGGACAACCACCTCGAGGACAACCTGTTCGGAATGTATTTTCATGGCGCGCCCGACGCCGTGGCGCGCCACAATACAGTCGTCGGTTTGCGTCAGGCCCGCAACAGCGAGACCGGCAACGGAATCACGGTCTGGAATGCGCCGGGCGCCAAGGTGCTGGACAACGACTTCCGCTACGGCCGAGACGGCATCTTTGCGATCACGAGCCGCAACAACGTGTTCAGCGGAAACCACTTCCAGGACCTGCGGTTCGCCGTGCACTACATGTACGCGAACGACGGGGAGATTACGAACAACGTGTCAAAGGGAAACATCATCGGCTACGCCCTGATGTTCTCGAAGCGCCTCGTGGTGCGGGGCAACGTCTCGGACCGTGACCGCGACCGTGGCATCCTCTTCAACTCGACCAATTCATCGGAGATCTCGGACAATGCCGTCATCGGCGGCCCGCAACCTGCCGAACGCTGGGCGACATCGGACAATCGCGCCGTCGAGGAAGGCGTGCCGCAATCGGAGGCGAGTTCGTCGCTCGCCGCGCGGGACCAACGCATTGGCCCGGAGAAGTGCGCGTTCATCTACAACACGAACAAGAACCGGATCGAGCGCAACTGGTTTGAAGGCTGCGAGATCGGCGTTCACTTCACGGCAGGCTCGGAGGGAAACGACATCACCGGCAACGCCTTCGTCAACAACGCCAATCAGGTCAAATATGTCGGCACGCGGCACCTCGACTGGTCCAGAGACGGCCGTGGCAACTATTGGAGCGACAACCCCGCCTTCGACCTCAATGGCGACGGCATCGCCGACACGGCGTACCGCCCGAATGATCTCATCGATCGCGTGCTATGGACGGCACCGGCGGCGAAGGTCCTGATCAACAGTCCTGCGGTGCAGGTGATCCGATGGGCGCAGGCGCAGTTCCCCGCGCTGTTGCCGGGCGGCGTCGTCGACAGCCATCCCTTGATGGCTCCGCCAGCGCGGCGCAACCCGGCCGGAGGCGAGCCATGACCGCCACGGTCCAGATCGGCAACGTCACCAAGCACTACGGCCGCATCGCGGCGGTCACCGACGTCTCCTTCGAGCTCGGCGAAGGAGAGATGGTGGCGTTGATCGGTCACAACGGCGCCGGCAAGACCACGTTGATGAAGCTGATGCTGGGCCTGATCCGCCCCACCGGCGGTTCGATCCTGGTGCTCGGCGACAATCCCGCCGCCGGTCAGTTCGCCGGGCGTCGCCATCTCGGCTACCTCCCGGAGAACGTCTCATTCGATGCTGCGCTGACCGGCCGCGAGACGCAGACCTTCTACGCCCGCCTGAAGCGGGAGCGGGTTGCAAAGGCGCTGCAGCTACTCGATGCCGTCGGGCTCGGCGCTGCCGCCAGCCGCCGCGTCGGCACCTATTCCAAGGGCATGCGGCAGCGGCTGGGGCTGGCGCAGGCGCTGATTGGCCGGCCGCAGGTGCTGCTGCTGGACGAGCCGACCACCGGCCTCGATCCCGAACTGCGCCAGACTTTCTATGAGGTGATCCAGCGGCTCGCGGCCGAGGGCACCACCGTGCTGCTGTCGTCGCACGCACTCACCGAGCTCGAAGAGCGAGCGGGTCGCGTCATCATCATGCACCGCGGTATCAAGGTCGCGGACGGATCGATTGAGAGCTTGCGCAAGCTCGCGCGGCTGCCGACCAGGATTCGTCTCAAGGTGGCAGGCCTTGCACCCGGCGAGGTGCCGTCCTGGCTGCCGGCGAGTGCACCGCGTCGACGCTTGAACGGCCATATCGTCGAGATCGACGCAGCGCCGGAGCAGAAGATCGAGCTATTGCGTTGCGCGACCGCCTCGGGAACGGCCCTGGAAGACCTCGACATCGTGCCGCCTAATCTCGACGAGCTCTATGCGCATTTCCTGCGGCGCTCGGAGGCGAAGCCATGAACGTCATCATCGTGGCCAGCAAGGAGATCCAGCAGGCCATCCGCAATCGCTGGGTGCTCGCGGCGACACTCCTCCTGGCGGCGCTCGCGCTCTCGCTCGCCTTCCTCGGCAGCGCGCCGACAGGAACGGTCGGCGTTCGCGCACTCGATGTCGTCATCGTCAGCCTCTCGAGCCTCACGATTTTCCTGGTTCCCCTGATCGCGCTGCTGATCTCGCACGACGCCATCGTGGGCGACATGGAGCGCGGCACCATGCTCCTGCTGCTGAGCTATCCGCTGGCACGCTGGCAGGTCCTGCTCGGAAAATTCCTCGGACACCTCGTGGTGCTCGCCTTCGCCACCTCTCTCGGCTACGGCTTGGCCGCTGCGGCCCTGGTGGCGAGCGGAAGCCGGATCGACTCCGACAGTCTTGCGGCGTTCGCCGCAATGATTGGCTCGTCTGTGATGCTCGGCGCCGTGTTCGTCGCAATCGGCTATCTGGTCAGTGCACTGGTGCGCGACCGCGGCACGGCCGCCGGCATCTCGATCGGGCTCTGGCTGCTTCTGGTCCTGATCTACGATATGGCCCTGCTCGGTCTGCTCGCGCTCGACCAGGGCCGCAATATCTCCGCAACTGCGCTCGGTGTGATGCTTCTGTTCAACCCGACGGACGTCTACCGGTTGTTCAATCTGACCGGGTTTGCCAATGTCAGCACCTTCGCAGGAATGGCCGGCGTTGCGCAAAGCACTTCGCTGTCCATCCAGGTGCTGCTGCTGGCGCTGACATTATGGACGTTGGTTCCGCTGAGCCTCGCCGCGCTGGCCTTTTCCAGGAGGGAGTTATGAGGCACCGCGCCCTCGCCTTCGCGCTGCTGGTCCCGCTTGCGTTTGCCGGATGTCAGAGGGAAACGGCCAGGCTTCCCCTGCCGCAGAAGATGACCGCCGGGTCCATCGGCCACTATTGCGGGATGAACCTGCTCGAGCATCCCGGACCAAAGGGACAGATCTTTGCGGCAAGCCTGATCGAACCCGTCTGGTTCTCCTCGGTGCGCGATACCATCGCATTCACAATGCTGCCGGACGAGCCAAAAGACGTTCAGGCGATCTATGTCTCCGACATGGCCAAGGCGCCGAGCTGGGACAAGCCAGGAGCTGAGAACTGGGTCGAGGCGCGGAAAGCACTGTTCGTGATCGGCAGCCGGGTCAAGGGCGGGATGGGCGGCGATGAGGCCGTGCCGTTCTCGGATCGAGGCGCCGCGGAAAAATTCATGAGCGAGAACGGCGGCCGCATCGTCACCTTCGACCAGGTGCCGCGCGACTATGTGCTGGCCGCCGGTGCCGACAACGCCGACGCAGCGCCCAACGACGACGCCGACGCGCGCCGATCGAGCAATTGAGGAGAGGCGAATGACACGCATGATCTCGCGTCGACGTTTCGTCCGGATCAGCGCCGCAGCGGCCGGCCTCGGCCTGTTGCCGGCGGGGCTGCCTGCCAACGCCGGCGCGGCGCCCGTCGTTTGGCGGGGCACAATGCTGGGCGCCATCGCAACAATGGAGATCCACCATGAGAACCGCAGCGAAGCGCAGCAGCTGATCTCGGTGGCTTGCGCGGAAGCGCGCCGGCTGGAGCAGCTGTTCAGCCTTTACCTGGAGGATTCCGCGCTGGTCGAGTTGAACCGGACCGGCATCCTGATCGACCCCGCGGCCGAAATGGTCGATCTGCTCGCGATCTCGCAGCACTACGCCGAACTGACGGGCGGACTGTTCGATCCGACCGTGCAGCCGTTGTGGAACCTTTACGCCGACCACTTCTCGCAAGCCAATGCGGATCCGACCGGGCCGGCTCCGTCGGCGATCAAGGCGGCCTTGGCACGTGTCGGTTACGCTCGGCTCTCGGTGGATCGCAATCGCATCGTCATGCCGCGTGGCATGGCGGTGACGCTGAATGGAATCGCGCAAGGTTACATCACCGACAAGATGGTCGATCTGTTGCGCTCGCACGGCGTCACCCACAGCCTGGTCGACATGGGGGAGACACGGGCGATTGGTTCGCGTCCTGACGGCCGCCCGTGGGAAATCGGCATCGCCGATCCCGACATTGTCGGGCGCACCGAAACCATACTTCCGGTCGAGGATCGCGCCGTGGCGACCTCGGGTGCCTACGGCTTCCGCTTCGATCCCGAAGGCCGTTTCAACCATCTGTTCGATCCTCGGACCGGCGGGTGCGCCGACCGCTACCGCAGCGTCACGACCGTATCCCGCAATGCGACCACCGCGGATGCGCTGACCAAGCCGTTCAGCCTGATGCCCGACGACCAGATCCGATCGCTGCTGCCGCACGTCGATATCGAACGTGTCCATCTTGTCGATGCCGAGGGTAAGCCCTCCGACATTGCCGCGTAGGCTGTCGCCTCGCGCTGCGCCGCATCTCACGGCGCGAGATAGCGGAGCAATTCGGGCGCGTTGCGGATCTCGCCGGCGGGCCCGTGCAGGGCGACCCGGCCGCGGTCGAGCACATAAGCATAGTCAGCCACGCGCAAGGCGAGGTCGAGATGCTGCTCGACAATGACGACCGCAATCTCCTTGGCAAGCTCGATCAGTCGCTCGGTGATCTCCTCGATCACGCCGATCCAGACGCCCTCGGTCGGCTCATCCAGCAGCAGCAGCTTGGGATAGCCGAGCATCGCGCGTCCGATCGCGAGCATCTTTCGTTCGCCGCCCGACAAGGTGCCGGCGGGCTGGTCGAGGCGCTGGCCGAGCTTGGGGAAGATTGCAAGCACGCGGTCAATGGCGGCGGTGTTCGGATTGTTGAGCGCCCCGACGGCGAGATTGTCGCGCACGGACAGACGCGCGAACACCGAATGCTCCTGCGGCACATAGCCGATGCCCAGCCGCACCCGTTCCTCGGTCGGACAGCGGCCAATGTCCCTGCCGTCGAATGTCAGCTTGCCGTTGGACAGGCCGATCTCGCCGACAATGGTTTTCATCAACGTCGTCTTGCCCGCGCCATTGCGGCCGAGCACGGCAACCCCGCCGCGCCAGGGAATGCCGAGCGTGACGTCGAACAGGACCTGGCTGCGGCCATAGCCGGCATCAAGATGGGCGATATCGAGGAAAGGGGTGTCAGGCACGGCGCAAATAGATCTCCTGCACGTCCGGGCTCGCCTGAATCTCCGCGACCGTGCCGCTCTGCAGGACACGGCCCTGATCCAGCACCGTCAGGCGATCGCAAATGTCGCGGATGAAATCGAGATCATGCTCGACGATCACGAGCGAGCAATGCGACTTGATCGGCTGCAACAACTCGCCGGTGACTCGCCGCTCTTCGAGGCTCATGCCGCCGGTGGGCTCGTCGAGGAGCAAGAGGCGGGGCTTGCCGGCGAGCGCCATCGCGATCTCGAGCCATTGCTGTTGACCGTGGGAGAGGGTCGCTGCCGGCTCGTGAGCGCGGTCGGCCAAGCGGAACTGGGTGAGCATGGCCATGACCTGGTCATGCAGCGCGCCGCGCGTCCGCGACAGCACCAGATCCAGCAGCGACGAATGCGCCTGCAGCGCCAGCAGGATGTTGTCGTAGAGCGTGAGCGAGGGCAGCACGCTGGTGATCTGGAATTTCAGGCTCATGCCGGCACGCGCGCGCTCGGTCGGCGACAGCGCCGTGATGTCGGCTCCGGCGAACCAAACGCTGCCTTGGGTCGGCATCTCGGCCCCAGCTACACATTTCATCAGCGTGCTCTTGCCCGAGCCGTTCGGACCGATCAGACCGTGAAACTCGTTCTCGGCGATCACAAGGCCCGCGCCGTCGAGCGCGGTCAGCTTGCCGAACACCTTCTTGATATCGGAGGCTTCAAGGAGCGGCATGCCTGCTCCTCCTTCCGCTGCCGAAAGAGCCGACACGCTCCCGCTCTCCAACGACAAAGCTGATCAGGCCGAGGGGCCGGAACAGGATCACGAGAAGCAGCATGACACCCAGAATGATCGGCCATATGTCGCGGTAATTGTCGGACAGCCAGAAGCTCACGCCCTCGATGATCACGGTGCCGATCACCGCACCGATCAGCGTACCGGATCCGCCAAAGAGAACGTACAGCACGACCTGGGTCGAGATCACGACGCCCAGCATGTTGGGCCAGACAAACCCTTCGTGAAAGGCATAGAGGCCGCCTGCAAGGCCGGCGATGGCACCGCCGACCGCGAACACGATCGCCTTCAGGTGCTGAGCCTTGTAGCCGAAAAAGGCGATGCGCTGCTCGTTTTCGCGAAGCCCTGCCAGCGCGAGCCCGAATTGCGAGCGAACCAGGAAACGGCAGAGCAGATAGACAACGAGCAGGATGCCGAGCGTGAGATAATAAAAGACCGGCCCTTCGTCGAAGTCGTAGCTGCCGAACGACATGGCCGGGATTGACGGAATGCCGTTCTGTCCGCCGAGATAGTACCAGCCGCGCGCGAGACGATCGGCGGCATATGACCCGGTCAATGTGCCCAGCGCGACAAAGATCACGCTGGATGGATAGCGTCCCAGCAGCAGAAAGCCGCCGAGCAGGAGCGAGAAAACAAGCCCGATCAGCATTCCGGCCGGCAGCACCAGGTAGATGGCGGTGATGTCGAGGTCGCGGGCGAGCAGCGCCACGCCGTAGCCGGCCGAGCCGAAGAACAGGGCCTGGCCGAAGCTCATGATGCCGGCATAGCCCCAGACCAGATCGAACGACAGGGCAAAGAGCGCGAGGATGATGACGCGGGTTGCAAAGACGGTGAGATAGTCCTGCAGCACCAGCGGCAGCACTGCTGCGATCAACAGCGCAGCAACTTCCACGATCGGCAGGATCCTGCGCGATGTGGCCGTTGGCAACGCCGCCGTGCTCGTCGCGCCGCAGTCCGCCGTCGAGAGGGTCGGCCGCTCGCCAGGCTCAATGCGAATGGCCTGCTTGCTTGCGCTCATGCCTTGCTCAGCATTTCTTTTGGTTAGCACTCTTTGGGATCGACCAGGCCGTTGCTGTGCGCCACGACCTCGTACACCCCGCCCTTGGCAACAGCGGTATACATCTTCATCTTGCAGTGCCGCTTGCCCGGAACCATCTCGGCAGGACCACCGGGTCCTTCCGCAATCTTGGCATGATCGAGCGCGGCGGCGACCGACTCGCGATCGACCTTTCCTGCCTCCTTGACGGCAGCTTCCCACAATTTCAGGCCGCGGTAAGTACCGGTCGCAGCACTTCCGGCGGCAAACAGGAAGTTGCCCGGATAATCCTTCTCATAAGCCGCCTGGATTTTGGCGCTGACCGGATCGTCCTTGGTCAGCGCCTTGAAATAGTCGAGGCAGCTCGCGAGCCCCTCGATCTCGTTGGCCTGGTTGATGTTGAGCGTGTTCTCGTCATAGTAGACGCAAGCGAGCCGGCCACCATTTTTCAGGAACCCGGCCTCATAGAGCTGCTTGAAGAACGGCCCGACGCCGGGCGGGATCACCGTGTTGAAGACCACATCGACCTTGTTGGAGATGACGCGGTTGACGGTGGCGCTGAAATCGACCTGGTCGAGCGGGTAATATTCCTCGAAGATCACCTCGCCGCCATGGTCCTCGATCACCTTGCGCGCGTAGATATTCAAGGTGTGCGGCCAGACGTAGTTCGCGCTTGGTAGCGCAAAGCGCTTGCCGCCATTCTTGATCAGCCAGGGGATGAACTCGTCGCATTGCTGCGCGGGCGTCGGGCCGGTGCAGAATAGATAGGGCGTGCACTCCTTGCCTTCGTAAAGCTGGGGATAGATGTAAAGCGTCTTGCCGCGAGCGACGATCGGATCCTTGATCGCGTTGCGCATCGAACTCGTGATGCCTCCGAGCACCAGGTCGACCTTGTCGCGCTGGATCAGCTTGCGAACATTGCCGACAGCAACCGACTCGTTCGACGCGGTGTCCTCGATGTAAAGTTCAAGCGGACGGCCGAGTAGGCCGCCGGCATCGTTGATCTCCTTGACCACCATCTTGGCGGTATTGGCGTCGGCATTGCCGGCATAGGCGATCGGGCCGGTCAGGTCGGTGGCGATGCCGACCTTGATCGGCGCTTCGGCCGCGTTCGCCCAATCGGGCCGGATCACCCAGCTGCCCATGCCGGTCGCAATCGCGCCTGAGGCAAAGGCGAAGTTCGACAGGAACCTGCGCCGGCTCAATTTCAAATGATCGCCCAACATGTGACTAGACCCCTTTCCCCGAGAGCAGGCCCTGCGGCCGGAATTTGATGAAGACGATGGCAAGCACGAAAACCAGGATGTCGGCGATCACAGGCGCCATCACCCAGGGTAGCGCCGCGCTCAACGTGCCGATCACGGCAGCTCCCGCCACCGGCCCGATGAACGAGCCGACGCCGCCGACCATGACCGCGACAAAACCCTGGATCAGGAAGCGGATGCCGAGATCGGCAAACAGGCTGAACACCGGCACCACGAGCGCGCCGGCCAGCCCCGCCAAGGCGGCGCCGAACGCGAATGTGGCTCCGTAGATCAGAGAGGTGGAAATGCCGGAGGCGCGCGCCAGCGCCGGATTTTCCAGGGTGGCGCGGACGCGCAGTCCGAAGCTCGTGCGTGCCAGCAGCAGGTAGCAGCCGAGCATCACCAGCAGGGTGACCACGATGATGGTGAAACGCCACGCTGAAAGATGGCTGGTGCCGATATCGATCGAGCCGCCGATCGGCTCCGGCACCGAGAGATAGAGCCCGCCAATAAGGCCGCGCACGCATTCGCGAATGATCAGGCCGAGCGCGTAGGTGCCGAGCATGGCCACGATCGGCGCAGCATAGAAGCGGCGGATGATGAGAGCCTCCAGCACGAAGCCGAGCGCCCCAACCAGGAACGGCGCCGCAGCCATGCCGACCCAGACCGGCATGCCGTGGCTGTAGGCGAGATAGGTGATATAGGCGCCGAGCAGGACGAACTCGCCCTGGGCAAAATTGAAGATGCCCATCATGCTGGCGATGATCCCGAGTCCCAGCACGACCAGGACGATGATCGCACCGAAACTCAGGATTTCGAAGGCGGCGGCGAATGCACTAGCCATGCATCAGGGTCCCGCTGGCGTGCAAGACCGGCCTCCTCACATCTTCTTCCAATCGCCAGCCTGCTCGAATGCGTGAGCCGCGCGGTAGATGGTGGATTCCTCGAAGTGACGGCCGACCAGCATCAGCCCGACCGGCAGGCCGTCAACCATGCCGCAGGGCAGCGACATCGCGGGATGATGGGTGATGTCGAAGGGCGCCGTGTTGCTGATCATCTCCAGTGCCCGTGCGACATACTCCTCGCGGCTCGCATTCGGCGGCGGCAAGGGCGTCGCCTTCATCGGTGTGGTCGGCATTAACAGGAGATCATAGTCCTTGAACACCGCGTCATAGGCGGCGGTCAGCCGGCGCGAGATGTTCTGCGCCTTGCCATAGAAGCGCGAGCCGAATGTGTTGTTGATATAGGTGCCGAACAACAGCAACAGCTTCGTGGTCTCGGAGAGAGAATCCGCCTGCCGGCGCCAGCCGCGATGAAAGTCCATCAACGACGTCGCATAGAGATCAGGACGGCTCAGGCCATAGCCGTCGCCGAACATCATGGTCTGGGTCATGCCTTCGGTGCCGATCGGCATCCAGATCGCGGGCCCGAGCAGATGCATCGGCATCGAGACCTCGCTCACTGCGGCGCCGAGATCCTTGAACCGCTTGGCGGCCTCGCGCACGCTTTCGTTCACCGCGCCTTCCGCGCCGACCTGCTCAAAACCTTCCTTCAGCAAGCCGATCTTCAGGCCTTTCGCGCCCTTGCCAAGCGCTTTGGTATATTCATCGACCCTGGGCGCCTTGATGCGGGGATCGTAGCCGTCATCACCGGCCAGCACCTCGAGCAGCAGGGCATTGTCTTCTACCGTCGCCGTCATCGGCCCGGTGTGATCGACATAGACCTCGATCGGCATGATGCCGGTGTAGGGCACCAGGCCCCAGGTCGGCTTCATGCCGTAGGTGCCGCAGAACGAGGACGGCATGCGGATCGAGCCGCCCTGGTCCCCGCCGATCGCCATGTCGACTTCGCCGAGCGCAACCACCACGCCGCTGCCGGAGGAGGAGCCGCCCGCCGAATAGCCCATCTTGTGGGGATTATGCACCGGCCCGGTCGCATTGGTGTGGCTGCCGCCGGAGATGCAGAAGGATTCGCAATGCGTCTTGCCGACGATCTCGGCGCCGGCATCCAGCATGCGCGTCACGATGGTCGCGTCGAAATCTGGGACATAGCCTTCCAGCGTCGCCGAGCCGTTCATCATGGGCACGCCGGCCAGCATGATGTTGTCCTTCAGCGCCACCGTCTTGCCCTTGAGCTTGCCGGCCAGCGCCCCCTTCACGCTTACCTTGCGGAACCAGGCGTTGCGCGGGTTCTCTTCCGGGCCCGGCCGATAGCCGGGCGTGCGCGGATATTTCACCACGGGCACCTCGTCGGGCATGGACGCGACGAGGTTGTAGGCATCCACGGAGCCCTGCATCAATCCGCGGAACGAGGCGACGTCCTCATCGGACAGTGAGAGACCGCATTGCGCCGCGACGGCGCGGAGTTGCGTGGGGGTCGGCAGCACGACGGACAAGGCACCCTCCTTAGGCTTGATCATCCCGGCGCGACGGGCGCGAGACATGTCTCGCGTTCGCCGCCGAGCTATTACAGACGGAAATATTTTCCTTTTCAAGTATATTTTTACAATGAGGCCGTCAGCCGGATAGTCATGCGCGGGTCAGATGGTCTTGATCAGCCTGAAGTCGAGGCCGTCGGCCTCGGCGAGATACATCAGCATCTCGGCGCGACCGTCGCGGATCGTCACGGGGCCGCGGGCGCCGCAGTAGACGATATTGCGTCCAGCGCCGAGCAGCGGCCTGAACTCCAGCGTGCCGGCGCGTTCGGCGGCCGCCTGCAGGAAACGCAGGCCCTCATAGTTGGATTGGGCAACCGAGCCGCATGGCGGCGCGTAGGCGCCGAACATGGCGTGATACCGGCTCAGGAAATCGTCATTGGCGCGCGAGCCGACCCCGGTGAAATAGCCGGAGGCGCAGAACAGGTTCTCGGTGTTGTCGGCCCCGATGCCGAGCAGCACCGTTTCGTCCATGGCGCCGGCAAGCCGCAACGTGGTCGCCGCGAGGCCCGCTTCGGCAAATGCCCGGTTGAAGGCGATGCTGTCGGTTCCGATCAGCGAAATCAGGACGACGTCGGGCTGGGCGGCTCGAATGCGGGCAAGATGTGCGGAATGATCGTCCTCGCCGACCGGAACGAACTCCTCGCCGACCAGCTGCCCGCCGGCCTCCGCGATGTATCGCTTGACCGCACGATGCGATTGCCAGGGCCAGACATAATCGCTGCCGATGAGATACCAGCGCGAGGCCTTCTTGACGTCGGCGAGCCAGTGAATCGCCGGCCGGCTCTGCCAGCGCGGCGTCTCGCCGATCGCCATCACGCCCGGCGTGCGCTCGCCGCCCTCGTAGACTGGGGTATAGACGTAGGGCACCCGACCGCGCGTCACCTCGCGCAGTGCAACGCGCACCGCGCTGATATGCGAGCCCATGATCACGTCGACTTCGTCGAAGGCGATCGCCTCTTTGGCGCGGCGGACGACGTCGCCGATCGGCCCGCCGGCGTCGAGCATCGTCACTTCGATCTCGCGGCCAAGGATGCCGCCGCGCTTGTTGATCTCGGAGGCCGCGAGCAACACACCGTTGATCGCGGCCGGACCCCAGATGCCGGGCGAGCCGGAGCATGTGAGGAAATTGGCGATCCGCAGCTTGCTATGGGCACGACGACGTTGGACAGCGCCGGCATCGGCGGGGCGCCACGGTGGATCAGCCGCAAAGCTCGACGGCCCCTTGAACGCGAGGGGTGGCATAGCCGGACCGCCGGAATTGAAGCTGACTGTCGAGAGCACGCCCACTCCTGTCCCATGACTGTGTTCTTGTACGGCACCACGCTGTGCCGCCGCCGGTTGTCCACCTGCCCGGAGAAATATCCTATTCGAAAATATTGAAACTTCAAGAATTGCCATGCATATAGAACGGGCAACCAACGCCAGTCATTCATTCACCAGGGTCAAACCGAAGTCGTTAGCCGTGGCCAAACCGCCCAGCCCAGATACTCCCATCACCGAACATCTCGCCTACCTGCTCGCCCAAGCCAACCGGGAGATCAACCGGCAGCTCGAGGCGCGCCTGGCGAAGGAAGGAGTGCCGGTCGAGCAATGGCGGATCCTGAAGGTGCTGTCCGACGGGAACGGCCGTTCGATGGGCGAGCTTGCCGGGGCCGTGCTTCTCAACCACCCGACACTCACAAAAATCGTGGACCGCATGGTCTCGGACGGGCTGGTCTACCGGGTGCAAGACCCGAATGATCGCCGCAAGGTGCTGATGTTCTGCTCCGATCGCGGCCGCGCCCTGTCCCAGCGCCTCAACTCGCTGGCCATGAGCCAGGAGGCGCATATCGTCGAGAACTACGGCAACAAGTCCACGAGGGAGTTGAAGCGGCTGCTCGAAAGCCTGATCGAGAGCGCCAATTGAGCAGCTCAAGCGCGAATGCAGCACCGCGGCTCCCGGAGACGGCCTAATCCGGATTCCGTCGTTTCGGCCCCATATCGATGAAGCATCAACACAATCTTGGCACACTGTTCGGGCGTTCTGTCCCGCCCAACAGGAAGTCTCTCTGCAGGAGATTGGTCATGCCAGCACCGATCGTCATGGGCTATCGCCGGTCATTTCGGGTGCACGGCTTGTGGATGTTTCCGGCCGTAATGCTCTGGCTTGGCACCTCCGCTGCGTTCGCGGTCGAAGCGCCAAGCCGGCCATCCCTGGAGCAGAACAGCTTTTATCTGTCGTCCGCCGGCTTTCATGTTCAGGTCGCCAACGATCCCGCGGGGCAAAAGGCGCTGCATGCGCTGCCGGCACACCGCTTCGTCGCGAACGGAACCGGCGAGTCCTTGCGCTACTATTATGCCGAGCCGCAGCATTGCGTCTGCATCTTCATCGGCACCCAACAGGCCTACGATCGATACCAAAGGATGGTCAACCAGCCGCTGAAGCCGACCGACAACGTGGCGCCCGATTACAAGACGCAGGCCGGCGTGCTGTTGAGCGGTCAGCCGTTGCGGCAGAGCACGCGCGGCGATCCCACCACGCTGTCGGACTATCTCAGCACGCTGTACCCTCACTATTGAAGGCCGCCCGCCGGCGACGACGCGACAAGTCAGCCTCTGGCGGCGCCGCCGCGCCTTGACGTATCTCTTACCTGCCCTGCCCGATTGCCTTGGCAGGCTGCCTTGAGGAGCCTTGCGAAACAACGCGCCGCGAAGGATGCTCGCAAGCTGCCGTTCATCAAGGGGATACCTCATGTCTGTCGACACCCAGGCCGCGACCGCCCGCCTCATGCGCTTCCTTGCCATCGAGGGCGTGACCGGCAAGGAGGCCGCGATCGGGCGCGAGCTGGCGTCGGCGCTGGAAGAAAGCGGCGTGCCGGCCGACGCGATCCGCCTTGACGACGCCAACACGCGCATTCCCGTGCCGACCGAAACGGGCAACCTCATTGTCGACCTGCCCGGCCGCGGGGCTATGCATAACCAGCCGCGGATCATGTTCATGACCCACATGGACACTGTGCCGCTGTGCGCAGGAGCGAAGCCGAAGCTTGCCGGCCGCAAGATCGTCAATCAGGCGAAGACCGCACTCGGCGGCGACAATCGCTGCGGCTGCGGCGTCCTTGTCACGCTGGCGGCCGAGCTTGCGAAGCAGAAGCTCGATCATCCCCCTATCACGCTTCTGTTCTGCGTGCGGGAGGAGAGCGGGTTATGGGGCGCGCGCCACGTCAAGGCCGAAGATATTGGCTCGCCGGTGATGGCCTTCAACTACGATGGCGGGTCTGCCTCCAATGTTACGATCGGCGCAGTGGGCGCGGATCGCTGGCAGGTCGAGATTTTCGGCCGCGCCTCGCATGCTGGCGTCGCGCCGGAGCGCGGGATCAGCGCGACCATGATCCTTGCGCTCGCGCTCGCCGACGTGAAAGCCGGCGGCTGGTTCGGCAAGGTGGTCAAAGGCAAGCGGCAGGGCACGAGCAATGTCGGCCCCGTCACCGGCGGCGACGGCCGGCCCGCCGGCGACGCCACCAACGTCGTCACCGACTACGTACACGTGCGCGGCGAAAGCCGCAGCCATGACGCAAGGTTCTTCAAGGAGATCACCAAAGCCTACAAGGCGGCGTTCGAGAAGGCCGCAAAGCGCGTCAAGAACAGCGAAGGCAAGTCTGGCCGAGTCAAGTTCAAGGCCGAGACCGACTATTACCCGTTCCGCATGAAGGAAGGCCTGCCCGTGGTCAAACGCGCGATCGCGGCCGTGTCTGCGAATGGCGGAACGCCGAGCGTCCGCGCCGCGAATGGCGGGCTCGATGCCAACTGGATGGTCCGCCACGGCGTTCCGACGGTGACCTTCGGCGCAGGGCAGAACGAGGCCCACACTATCGACGAGTGGATCAATCTCGATGAGTATGACCGCGCATGCGCCCTCGCGATAACGCTCGCGACGTCCTGATGCGCAAGGAATGGTCTCGCGACGTGATCGCGTGAGACCGCAGCTCGCAGGCAACTGCAAAGGCTCGGCGCTCTTCTTCCCTGAATCCTCCTCAGATTCCACGAAAAAAGGACCAAGTTCTGGAGGAGAAGGGCGCAATGAGAGATACCGTTCACACTTCGTGGATTGGCGGCGGGGTTGCCCTGGCGCTGACCGCACTCGCCGTCGCGACGTTTGCCTCGCATGCTGCTCCCCAACCGATCGCGGTCAGCTCCTACAGCTCCATGGCGGCCGCCAATTGCTGGAGCGAAGGTCCTGGCCGGGTCGAAGATAGCCCCACACGCGTCTGTCGCGGCAGGGCCATGCTCGTGGTTCTCGTCAGCAAGGACGACAAGCGCGAAACCGTTTCGGTCGGTTACAATCGCGTCGAGGCGGCGAAGGAGCCGGCCGCGCAAACCTTCTTCGGGCCGTTCAACTCGGCGCTGCCCATGATCGAATGGCGAATCGCGAGCAACAATCCGTTTGCGATGATCCAGCGCTGGCGGATCGCCGACATTGTCGATCAAACCATGAGCAACGGCGGCGGTCCGGAGGCCAAGCCTTTGCTGGTCGTGTCGCGGCTGCCGCCGGGCGGGGTTTGCCCCGTCGCCTATATAGATGCGGAGGCTAACCCGAATGCGGACGAACTAGCCCGCCAGGCAGCCGACCAGATCGCGCGCGATTTCAAATGCGGCACAGACCAAGCCAAGGTGCTGGGCACACCCGGCCGCGCAGCGGATCTCGCCACCCAACGCTAGCCAGCACACAACATACCCACGATCGAACTGCCGGACATCGACAATCGTCGCACGATCATAATGCTTGGCTGCACAGCCTGTTCGTGAATCGGCGTCGAACTGAGCCCGTTAACTAACGCCGGCCATTTCTGGTTGGCGAGTGGAAGAATCCGCTTGGTTGCGGTTCCGATCGGCCTGATGGCGACCCATCTCGATTTGCCGTTCTTGATTGGCTTCGGAGCGCTACTGCCGAAATCCCCAGCAGGCGTGCGATACGCAGCTGAACGGCTTCGTTCGGAGCCGGATCGCTCAATTCCGAGCAGTCACTGCGTCCAGCCATGGGCAGTTCAGAGGCGGTACGTGAGGGTCCGGCGCGCGGACCCCACGCGCGGCGGCGGACAGCCTCATGTCGCGGAAGCGCCCACGCTGCGCATCCGGCATGTGCAATCTCTCATGCCCCCATAGCGAAGGACCATCGAAGGTCTCGTGCGGCTGCCAGGTCTCTGGATCGATCACGCGCCCGCCCCAACCATATTCAATGAAGAAGCCGGACGGTGTGTTGACGTAAAAGGACGTCATGTGGTCGTTGGTGTGACGCCCCAACGTGTAGGCGATCCGGCCTTCGTCCAGCTGGGCAAGGTCATAGCCTTGACCGACATCGTCGAGGCTGCCGACCTCGACCATGAAGTGATGCAGCGCCTTCCGCCCGGACCCCACCATGGCGAAGCTGTGATGCCGGCCGTTGACGTGGAAAAAATACAGCTTGTACGGCGTCAGCCCGAAATCGGACACTTTGAAGCCGAGCAGATCGCGATAGAATGGCAGCAGCGCCTCGACGTTCTCGACGTTGAGGACGGCATGTCCCATCCCGAGCGCGCCGGTGCGAAAGCCCGAGATCGGCCGCGCCGGCCTGAAAGGATCTGATGCAAGCTCGGGCCCATGGAACGCTTCGAGCGGATTGCCGGCGGGATCGCTGAACGAAATCAGCTCGGAGACATGACGTTCGTCAGCGAGCGCACGCAATCCGCGCGTCACCCTGACGCCGTGATCATCGAGGCGGCCGGCGAGACGATCGAGTTCGCTCTGCGTTGCGACCTCCCAGCCCATCACGGCAAGGCCGGCATCGCTGCTGCCGTCGATGATCAGCCGCTGCTTGCGGTCGTCCATGCGGTAGGCGTTCACCTTGGCCGCCCTGTCGACGCGCTGCATTCCGAGCAGGTCAGTAGCCATGCGGCTCCACTGATCCATCTGGGAGGACTTGATGCCGAGGTAGCCCAGGGCGGTGATTTCCATGCTGTTTCCTCCCGCTCGGCCGGCTTGGGCCCGAAATCTGGTACCGGCCCCTCGCGCTCCTGCAGTAGACTGCAGGTCCTGCGGCCGGTTCTCATTCTCAGGCTACGATATCGGCCAGCAGAGACCAGGCAAGGGAGGAATTTGCAGGTGTCCAAGGAGCGGACGCAATCCGGGCAGCCGCGACAAGCGGAGGGCGTCCGCGCCTTCAAACGGGGCCTGGATGTGCTGCACGAAGTCAACCGTTCCGGCGGCATCCGCGCCGGGGACATCGCCCGTCAGCTCGATCTGCCGCGGCCGACCGTCTATCGCTTGCTCGAGACGCTCGAGGAGCTCGGTTATGTCGCCCGGAGCGCGAGCGACGACCGCTTCCGGGTGACCCGGCGCGCCTTGAGCCTCGGCGACGGCTACGACCCCAGCGTTTTCATCTGCCAGGTGGCAGCTCCTTATTTGGCGGAGCTCAGCAAGAACCTGGTCTGGCCGGTTGACCTGTCGACCTACGAGAACGCGGCGATGGTCATCCAGGAGACCACGCACGCGCGCAGCCCCTTGTCGATTGATCGTGGCATGATCGGCAAACGCCTGCCAATGCTGCGGACGTCCGCGGGCCGCGCTTACCTTGCGGCCTGCGCGCCGATCGAACGCGACGTGATCATCAACCATTTGCGCCGCATCGATGAAGCGGATGATCGCCCCTTTCTCGAGCCCGACCGGCTGAGCCGCATTCTCACCGAGACCTCTCGCCGCGGTTACGCGATCCGCGATGAAGGCGAATATAATCCCAAGACGTCCTCCATCGCGGTCCCGATCGTCCGTGGCGAGGTCGTGTTCGGCTGTATCTCCATCATATGGATCCGCTCGGCCATGACCCTCGACGACGCCGTCGCGCAGTACGCCGCACCTCTTCGAGAGACCGCGGCGGCGATCCCGGTCGAGGTCTAAGCCGCCCGCGGTGATCCGGCCGACGGTCGCCCCCGCATCACCATCTGCGCGTCGCACGCGTCCGCTGCGCGGACAGTTTGCGCGCGCGGCTTGCGGCAAGGCCGAACATCCGGAACAGATGGGGGCATGAACGATACTTCAGCATCGTCCCAAACCTTCGACGTCGTCATCGTCGGCCGCGGCCCGGTCGGCTCGACACTTGCCAATCTGCTTGGGCTATGCGGCCTCCGCACACTCGTCCTGGAGCGGGAGGCCAAGGCCTATCATCTGCCCCGGGCGGTGCATTTCGACGACGAGTGCATGCGTGTGTTCCAGACCATCGGCCTGGGCGAGGCTATCCTGCCGCACGTCATCCTAAGTCCCGGCATGCGGTTCGTGGACGCCGAGGGCCGGCTCGTGCTTGACTGGCCACGCTCGCGCGAGCTCACGCCGATGGGATGGCATCTGAGCTACCGCTTTCACCAGCCCGACCTGGAGGACGTCCTCAACAAGGGGCTGGAGCGCTGGTCCCATATTGAGGTCCGCAACCGGTGCGACGTCTTTGCCATCGACCAGGATCACACCGGCGCGCGCGTTCGCTACGAAGACCTTTGCACGGGGCAGCTCGTCGAGGTCCGTTGCGCCTATGTCGTCGGCTGCGACGGCGCGCGTTCGTTGGTGCGCCGCTTCATCGGCGCTGGCATGGACGACCTCGGCTTCCATGAGCGCTGGCTGGTGGTCGACGTTCTGCTCAGGGGCGAGCGGCCCGACCTCGGCGACTACAGCGTCCAGTTCTGCAATCCGCAGCGGCCGGCAACCTATATTCGCGGCACCGGCAGGCGCCGCCGCTGGGAGATCACGGTTCGTCCAGACGAAGATGCCCTGCTGGCCGCGCAGCCGGGGCGCGTCTGGGAGCTGCTGTCGCCGTGGCTGAAGGCCAACGAGGCCGAGATCGAGCGCGCCGCGGTCTACACGTTTCACTCCGCGATTGCCCAACAATGGCGCTCCGGACGACTTCTGCTGGCGGGCGATTCAGCGCACCAGACGCCGCCCTTTCTCGGCCAAGGCATGTGCGCGGGCATTCGCGACGCGGCCAATCTCGCCTGGAAGCTGGATTACGTTCTGCAAGGCAAAGCCGCGCCAGACCTTCTCGACACCTATCAAAGCGAGCGCGCGCCCCATGTGCGCGAATTCATCGAGCTTGCCATCCGGCTCGGTGGGCTCATCAACACCAAGGCGGTCGAGGCCGCGCTGGCGACCGGCATTCCGCACGATGACGGTCCTCTCAAGCTCGAGGTGCGAAAGCCGAGGCTCGGCCCGGGTCTCGCTTTTTCCAATACAGCATTGAGCGGAACGCTGGCTCCGCAATTCGGCCTGCCAAATAACGGGCGCAGCGATGACCGCGTGGGCTATCGCTTCGCGCTGCTGTGCAAGTCCGGCTGCGGCGCCGCACTGCTGCAGCAGCATCACCCCGAACTGGCAGGCATCGAGGTCCTGCGCGGCGAAGAAGCCACCGGTCTGGAGGCCTGGCTTGAGGAGCAAGGTCTCACGGCGGCACTGGTGCGTCCTGACCGCCATATTCTGGGAACGGCCCAAACAGAGACGGATGTTCCCGCGCTCCTGTCTTCGCTTCCGTTCTCGACCGCCATTCCGAGCGCCGCTTGAGTGCATCAACTGAAAGGATCCGCGCATGAAACTGCTTTCATTCCTCATTGAGGGACGTCCTTCGTACGGCGCGGTGAAAGGCGAAGGTGTTCTCGACCTGGGACGTCGCCTGCCCTGGCGAAGCCTGCGCGAATTGCTGGAAGCCGATGGGCTCAATCAGGCCGCGGCACAGCTCGCGTCCGGGCGGCCCGACTATGCCCTGAACGCGGTTAGCTATGCGCCCGTCATACCCGATCCCGGCAAGATCATCTGCGTCGGCCTGAATTATCGCGATCATGTGGCGGAGACTGGAAGGACGGTGACCGAGAAGCCGGCGCTGTTTGCCCGGTTTGCCTGCAGCCAGGTCGGACACTTGCAGCCGCTGGTGAAGCCCAAGGTCAGCGATGATTTCGACTATGAAGGAGAGTTGGCCGTCGTCATCGGCAAGCCCGGCCGGCACATTCCCGCAAACCGCGCGCTGGCCCATGTCGCCGGCTATGCCTGCTACAACGAAGGCAGCATCCGCGACTGGCAGCGCCACACCAGCCAGTTTCTGGCCGGCAAGAGCTTTGCGGAAAGCGGCAGCTTCGGTCCGTGGCTAGTGACCACGGACGAAATTCCCGATCCGTCAAAGCTTACGCTGCAAACCCGACTGAACGGCGCGGTCGTGCAGAACACGACGACTGATCTGCTGATAACGCCCGTGCCGGAGCTGATCGCCTACATCTCGACCATCTG
Organism: Bradyrhizobium sp.; assembly: GCF_035652035.1. Lineage (GTDB taxonomy): Bacteria > Pseudomonadota > Alphaproteobacteria > Rhizobiales > Xanthobacteraceae > Bradyrhizobium. The sequence goes on along the minus strand of NZ_DASREO010000015.1, from coordinate 89,774 downwards.
CCCGCTTGCGCCCGGCGACGTCATCGTTACCGGCACGCCCGGCGGCGTCGGCGCCAAACGCACGCCGCCGCTGTGGATGCGGCCCGGCGACACTGTCGAGGTCGAGATCTCCGGCGTCGGCATTCTTCGCAACAGCGTGGTTGCCGAGGCCGCTTAGGTCTCGGAGCCGCGGCCAGCCGCATCAGACCAGCGGCACGAACTCATCAACAAACAATATGGGAAACGACATGGGCACTTACCGCAAAAAGCTGACCTCGACCTTGCTATTCAGTCTCATTCTCGCCGGCACGACGGCTCATGCGGAAATCAAGGGCGACGCCATCCGCATCGGCGTGCTCACCGACATGAACGGCATGTTCGCGACCGCGATGGGTCCTGGATCGGTCGAAGCGGCGCGCATGGCGGCGGAGGAGTTCGGCGGCAAGATCAATGGCAAGCCAATCGAGATCCTGCAGGCCGACCACGAGAACAAGCCGGATCTCGCCGCTTCCCTTGCCCGCAAATGGTTCGAACACGACGGCGTTCAAGCGATTGCGGATGGCGGCAGCTCAGGCGCGGCGCTGGCCGTCCAGGAACTCGTGCGCAGCAACGGCAAGATCTTCCTGATCTCGGGTGCAGGCGCCAACCAATTGACCGACGACGCCTGTGCGCCGACCAGCGTTCAATGGACCCAGGATGCCTATTCCACGGCAACGGCGGTCGTGTCGGGCATCATGCACTCCAGCAAGGAGCCGTGGTTCTTCATCACCGGTGACTATGCCTTCGGGCATTCGATCGAGGCGACGGCGCGGGCGCGGATTGCCGAGCTTGGCGGCACGGTGGCTGGCAGCGTGAAGGCGCAACTTGGCACGCCCGACTACAGCTCTTTTCTGCTGCAAGCCCAGGCCTCCGGCGCAAAGATCCTGGCCGTCAATGTCGCCGGCGACAACGCCACCGCGATCAAGCAGGCCGAAGAATTTGGCCTTGCGGCCCAAGGCATGAAGATCGTTCCGATGTCGTTCCAGAACGTCGATATCGAGGCCGTTGGGTTGAAGGCCACCCACGGCGATCTCATCGTCACAAGCTTCTTCGAGGATGTCTCCCCGGCGGCCCGTCGCTTCTCCGACGCGTTCTACGCCCGCCGGAAAGCAATGCCGTCGCAAATCCAGGCCGGCGTCTATTCCGCCGTGCGCCACTATTTGCAGGCGGTGAAGCATACCAATTCCGACGACGGCCCGACCGTGATGGCGCAAATGAAATCGACGCCCGTGTCGGACGCCTACACCACGAGTGGCCGGATCCGCGACGACCAGCGGATGGTGCACGATCTCTACCTGGTCCAGGTCAAAACACCGGCCGAATCCAGGGGCCCCTGGGACCTCGTGAAGCTGGTCGCCACCATTCCGCCCGACCAGGCCTTCCGTCCGCTCGACCGCAGCAAGTGCAGTCTCGTCGGAAGGTGATTGCGCCGCTGCCACGTGATACCGAGGGTACAGCGAGCAATTCTGACCGGCACGCAGCGGAGCAGACGTGCTAAGATTCGAACGGGCTGGGGCGATGTGACCCTTGTGGCTTGGTTGGAATCATTGCGGAGCCAGTTCCAATGCTGTTCCTCTCCGATGCTGCCCCTTACGAAAGGCGTGCCAGTTTACCCATCGCGATCGTCGTGGCGGCATTCGCTATTGTAGCCGGGTTTGTGCCAGCCGCGGCAGAGGACCGTCCAAGTGACCCGTTCGGAGAGTTCACGACAGAGCTCAACAAGGATGCTCCTCTCGCCAAGACATGGGAGTTGCTGAGAGACAAAATGCTGATCGAGAAGGGCTATTTTCACAGGTGCCTTGAGTCCAAGGCTTGCCCCTCGATGTCCAGGCTGATGCAAACGCTCGACGAGATCCGCCAGTATCACGGCAAAGCGCTGCTCGGCCATCTCAATCTATCCGTCAACCAGATGGTCAAGCCGGCGCCCGGTGATTGGACGACTCCGCTGGAAGCGATCACAATGAAAAACGGCGATTGCAAAGCCTATTCCATCGCCAAATATGCCGGGGTCCAGGAGCTCGGACTACCGGCTGATCACGTCAGGCTCGTGATCGTGCACAATCGGCGGCGCAGCGAGGATCATATGGTCGTTGCGGTCTATCAAGACGGCGAGTGGTTCATTCTCGACAACTTGACCGATGTGCTGGCGCGGGATTCGGAACGGACAGATTATCAGCCCTTGGCGGTTTTGGACTACAAGGGGGTTCGCCGGTATCGTTCGGCTTTCCGGGTGGAATAGGGATCGTCGTCGCTTTGGGACCTGCGCCCAGCGCCCCGATGCAGAAATCGGTCATCTGATCCAGCGTCGGCCGGCTTGAACTTGCGCCCGACGTGACCAACAACGGATCCAGATACCCGCTGGTAGCGCCAAGGACGCAACGGGCGATCGTCGTCGGGTCGCCCTGGGAGAACTCGCCGCGCACTTGTCCTTCGGAGATCAGCTCTGCGACGACGGAGCTCAGACGATGCGCATAGGCCCTCGTGACAGGCCAGTTCTCGCGGATTGCGGTCACGATCAATTCGTGCAGGCGCTGATCTTGGATGCAGCGCGCCGCATGCAGCCGCTCGAGAGCCTGCAGGACGGCCCGCAGTCGCTCGGCCGCAGAGCCGTCGCGCCGCGCCGCCTCGCCGGCAGCACGGATGACTTCCGCAAGCAATACGCCTGCCGCGGCCGACTGGATGGCGTGCTTCGATGGAAAGAACCGATACACATTGGCCGGCGACATCGACATGGTCTTGGCAATATCAGCCACCGTCGTCTTCCGGTGGCCGATCCGGCGATAGAATTCCGCGGCCGTCTCGAGAATGCGAGCCCGCGTTTCAGATGGACCGGCTATGTTCGGGCCGCGCGCCTGGATTGCCAGGCGCGCTGTCCGATCGGCAGGGTTTGCGGTCATCCCGCGAGCCATGGAGAATCCCTCACGCCGGAGCGCTAAGCTGCAAGATCCGGCTCACGCCGGCCGGCGCTCGCGACGCGCTCAGGCGTGGACACGCCGCCCAAACTGCGCAGCGCGTGGGTGACCGCTTCGGCGATCCCTGCTGCGGAACACATCGCATAGACAAACTTGTCAGGGCGCACCAGCGCGACATAGCCTGGCCTCGCGCCAGCTTTGCGGAACCACGCGAGTGCTTCGCCGGAGAGGTCCTCGATTTCGATCAAGCCGACAGGGCTGGCCGGAGAGACCCCGCTGCCTTGGGGACGGCCGCCGTAGGGATAGAGCACCACAAATCGCGCATTGAGCGATTCGAGCCTGCCGATCGTGTTTGCCTCCAGCGTCGCGCGAGGGTCGACCCCGTAGCCGATCAGAACGAAATTGTCGCCGAGGACGTCATCCAGCAGCGCACGGCGGCCGCCAAAGGTGCGGACCTGCGGCTGCGGTATGGGGCGTCCCTCCGCCCCGTTCCGGCGCGTGCGCGAGAGCCCGAAATAGACGCCGTTCGGATAGGTCGGCGGCGGCTTCCACCGGGCCTCGCGGATATAGTCGCCGAGTTTCGGCATCTTCAAAAGCAGCGCGACCAATGCGTTACGCAAGGCTGCCTTGACGGGATTAGGTTGCGAGACAAACTCCTTCATTCGCACGGACACATCGATCATGTCCTTGGCGTGCGGCTTGCGTTCGGCTTCGTAACTGTCGATCAGAGACGGATCTGCATGGCCACGCAGCACCGCATCCAGTTTCCAAGCGAGATTGTGCGCGTCGCGGACGCCCGAGCTCATGCCCTGGCCCATGAATTGCGGGGTCATGTGTGCGGCGTCGCCCGCGAGCAGAACCCGTCCCACGCGCCAGCGCTCCGCGACCAGCGCGTTGAAGGTATAAACGAGCTGCCGCAGCACCTCGACCTTGTCGTAGTCGACATGCCGGCTCACCAAGGCGCGCACGGTGGCCGGATCCTCCATTTGCTCCCTGGTCTCGCCAGAAAGCACCAGAAACTCGAACCGGTGATGGCCGCCGGGTTGCGGACAGGAGACCGTGGGCCGCTTGGGATCGCAGTGGAAATTGAAATAGGGCAAATGATGAAAACAGTCTGCGCCGGTCTTGGCCTTGATGTCCACCACCAGCCACGGTTCGGGGAAGCTCTTGCCGACCATCTTGATGCCAAGCTGGCTGCGCACCCCGCTACGTCCCCCGTCGCAGGCAACCAGCCAACGCGCGCGCGCCGTCGTGGCGTCTGTCGCATCGGCCGCCGCAGGGGCACGACCATACTGCACGCCCTTGCTCGCACTGTGCTTGAACGTCACCCAGTCGTCGTCCTGCTCGAAGGCGACCAGCTCGCGTCCGCGCATGATCTGAACGTTCGGGTAGCGCGAGAGCATCTTCTCAAGTTTGGTCTCAAAATCGGGCTGGTAGAGGAAATTGCTCATGGTCCAGCCATAGGGGCGATCGAACCGTCTGAGCTGGCCGAGCACCGATCCATCCTCCAGAACCCACTGGACCGGGGAATCGAGGACCATGTCGGCCTCAAGCTCGGCTGCGACGCCGGCCTCCTGGAAGATGCGCATGCACTCGTCATCGGTGTAGACGGCCCGGGCGTTGCCGTAGAATTCCGGCTCGCGCTCCAGTGCAAGGACCTTCAATCCGCGCCGGCCGAGAAAATGCGCCAAGGTAAGGCCGGTCGGTCCAAGACCGACAATGGCAACATCGAAATGCTGCGAGTTTTCGTTCGACACCGTCTCCCTCCTCCCGTTTTGTTTCGCAATAACGTCAGGCAAACCGACAGGCGACGCGGCCGAAATCGCCGAAATCCGCCTCTATGAGGTCGCCCGATTTCACTGGCGCGGTTGGCCCGAGCGCACCGGACAGGATGATCTCGCCCGCGCGCATCCCCTCGCCCCGTCTGGCTATCTCGCACGCAAGCCAATAGGCGGCTCGCAGAGGATGACCGAGACAGGCGCTGCCGCGTCCTTGGGAAACGACCGTGCCGTTGCAGGTGAGCACGGCCTCCACGGCCGCGAGCTGGAATAAACCGAGCGAAACCGGCTGATCGCCGAGCACGTACAATCCGGCGGAGGCATTATCGGCAACCGTGTCGACGATTCCGATTTTCCAGTCGGCGATTGCGCTATCGACGATTTCGAGCGCCGGCAATGCATAACCGATCGCGCTGACGAATTCGCCCCACGACGGCGCTCGGCGCTGCAGATCGCATCCAATGACGAAGGCAATTTCGGCTTCGACCTTCGGCTGCATGAGTCTGCCGGCGGGCACGGTGTCGCGATCGAGCAGTTCCATGTCGTCGAACAGCACGCCGAAATCCGGCTGGTCGACGCCGAGCTGCCGTTGCACCGATTCCGCGGTGAGGCCTATCTTCCTGCCGATCACACGACGGCCTTCGGCCAGCCGGGCGGCTGTATTCAGCGCCGCGACAGCATAGGCCTCGTCGATCGAGCCAAGACCGTAGGTTGCGGCAATGGGCGCAATCTGTCGTCGCGACGAGCGCGCCTCCCGCAGGGTAGCTGCGGCACGTTCCACGTTGGAGGACATCGCCTGTCTCCTCAGTATGGCAAGTATTCCTTGCGGAATAGCGAGGTGACCCCGTTGCGGATCTGGGCGAGCTGGTCGCCGATCGTCTGGTCGAGCGGTTTGTGGCCCCAGACGCTGATCCCGTTGTGGACCACCTCCGGCCAGTCCTCGCCCTCATGCTCCGACGGGCTCCAGCCCAGTTCGAAATAGAAGCCGGACGGCGTCACCACGTAGAAGGACACGTCCCGGTCATTGCTGTGCTGTCCGACCGACATCGCGATCTTGAAGCCGAGCTTCCGGCATCGGGTGAAGGCATCGCTGATGTCGTCGAGCGTCGTCACCTGCATCTCGAGATGTTGAATCTTCGTGGTGAACGGATCCATCGCGAGTCCCTTGGTGCCGGCAATAGCGACCGAGTGATGCCGCGAGTTGACTCGCAGAAACGTGACCCTGAGGTTGACGCCGCTGATCCGAGCCTCGATGTGGTCGGAGACTTTTGCATCGAAGATCTCGCGCCAGAATGCGATCATCGCCTGCGGGTTGCGCGATGTGATTGCCACATGCCCGAGCCCGCGCTCGCCGGTCACAAAACCCTTGGTGCGAAGCTTGGGCTGGCCCGCGTCCAGCACGGGCTCGGTGAAGAGTTCGAGGCGTTGACGCTTGGGACCGGTGAAGCGCCAGAGCCGCTTGACGCCACGCATGGCAGCCTCCTCGCCCGCGATCTCCTCGACAGGCATCCGGTGCGCCGCAAGGCGCCGGAGAATGACCTGCAGCGCGGACGGATCGTCAACTTGCCAACCCAGTGCAACGTCTTCCTGCTCGCTCTTGCTGACGATCAGGCGGCGCGCATGCGCATCCGTTCTGAATGCGATCAAGTCCGGCGCGTCGGCCGCAACGGCCATGCCGATTCCGTCGGCGGCAAGGCGCTTCCAATCCGCCAGACGAGGCGATTCCACCAGTGCGTAGCCGAGATGAACTGCGCCGTAGACCGACTGATGCACGCCACCCAAAGGAACCATGTCCATGACGAAATCCTCTATTCGGAAAGTGCTCTTGAATTCAGCTCCGAGCCGTGGCGGATTGCGACAGGAAGGCGATGGTTGCCGCATTGAATTCGGCCGCGCGCTCCCATTGCACCCAGTGGCCAGTCCGGCTGAACAGATAAACGTCGCAGTTCGGCATCTGCTGCTGCAGGGACTGCGCACCGCTTGGCCGATTGACCCGGTCCTCCATTCCCCAAAACACCAGTGTCGGTGTCGCAAGTGATTTCAGACGCGCGTCCCTCGCGAGATCGAGCAGCAGCGCGTTGGTGATATCCTTTGGCGGCTGCAGGGGCGGATTGGCGATGGTCTCGGGATCGACGCTCGTTGCGAAGCGCTCATCGATCACCGCCTCGCTGATGGCCGACCCGTCAAAGACGAGATAGTTGCGCAGGAAGGTCGCCACCTTTTCGCGCGTCGGTCCCTCACCCGCATAATAGCCGAGCAGAAGCTTCAGCCCCTCCGTTGGAGGGGACTGGGTTGTGTCGATGCCGCCCGGCCCCAGCAGCACCAGGCGGTCGACCCGCTCCGGTCGCTCCAGTGCCATCCGCAGCGCGCACGCACCGCCCAGCGAATTGCCGAGCGCATGCACCTTGTCGATGCCGAGGGCATCGAGAAGTCCGAGCATGGCAGCGGCGAGATCGCCGAAAGGATCGGCCCGATCGATGCCTTTTGTCGATCGCCCATAGCCTGGCAGGTCCGGAATGATCAGCCGGAAATGGCTGGCGAGCGCCGCAACGTTGCGGCTGAAATTGGACGCGCCCGTCGCCCCGGGTCCCCCGCCATGGAGCAGCAGAAGCGCGGGTCCCTCGCCGACCTGCGTCAGCCAAATCTTCCGACCGGCGATCTGAACGTAGGAGCCGCGCTCCAAACCCTTGAACGGAAATGGTTCCACTCGATCGTCCTCCCTGATGTCGCACCGCTCTTAAAGTCATTTTTTTCATAATGACAGATTCGTCATTATGATACAAGTGTCATTTAAGGAAATTTGCGATTCTGGTAGGATGGGTCGCGAGGCGGCGGAATGACGAGGAACTGCAATGCTGGAAGACCACCGGCCACGCGTGGCGGCGGAACGCCGCGCCCGTATGCGGCGCACGCTGTTGGAAGCGGCTTTGCTTGTGTTCGCGGAAAAGGGTGTGGATGCTTCGGTGATCGACGACGTGATCACCGCGGCCGGCGTTTCGCGCGGCACGTTCTACAATTACTTCCGCACCAATGGTGAACTGCTCATCGCCGCAAACGAGGAACTGGGCAACGAGCTCGTGCGCCACATTGAAGAGCGCGTGGCATCCCTCTCCACGCCAGCCGCCCGGCTCGCGACTGGCATCCGGCTCTACTTCGACGTATCGCGCCGCTTTCCCCTTCTCGCGCATTTTCTTGCGCGAGTAGGTCCGCAGGCGGCAGGACCCGGCAACCTGCTCTACACATATCTGCCGGTCCATCTTGCCGACGGTGTGAAGCGCGGCGAATTTGTCGAAATGCCCACGCTTGCTGCGCTCGACATCATTGTTGGGAGCGGCATTCTTGTCGTCACGCGGATCTCAGCCGGAGAGGCGGACGACAAATACCTCCATGCCTGCCTTCTCGGGCTGATGCGCAGCCTGGGCTATCCATCGGAGCGCGCCGATGCGCTGCTCGCAACTCCCCTGCTCCCGCTCGATTTTGACGACGAGTCGCTGCTCGTTCGTACTCACAGGCGGTACATGGATCAAAAGCGCCCAAAGCGCACGAGAAGCCCTTCCCTAACGCGGCGCGCCTAGCCGGCCCGCAGCTCGGTTGCCGACACCTTCATACGACAGCAATCTCTCCCGCGCCTTGTGGCACGATGCCATCCGCCAGCAAATGCAACACCTCGCTCATGCGGCGTTGCCCGTCGGCATTGAGCTTGCCGGTCTCTGCGACGGTTGTCTTGAGCAAGTCGGAGCAGGTGCGGCGTAGCGCGACATCGGCGGGTAATAGCCGCGGCAGTGCTTCGATGGCCGCGCGTTCATCCAAAGCCAGGATCGCCCACTGCTCGCGCACGGCGGCTTTGAACGCGGCCGGCGAAACTTCCGGGTAGGCCAGAATCAGCTTGCGCAGTGCATCGAAGGTCCGCTTGTCAACGCGATGCTGGGCCCGATAGATATAGACCACGACACGCGCCACAGCGTCCAACACGTCGCCCTCGGCAATGCGTCCCCTCAGACGGCGTTTTTCCGCTTGGGTTGCCGCGAGCACCGAGGGGGCCAGCCCAGGCCGCGGCCGGGGCGGAGCGTCATTGGAAGAGATTCCGCAGGCGGCCTGAACCAGCGGCGAGCCGTACACCGCGTGGAAGTTGCGTTCGACGTGCTCGTCGCGAGCGTCGCGGAAGAGATTGAGTGCGTCCACCATCGCTTTGGAGAATTGCTGCTGCATCGCGACGAACGGATTGTCGGCCGAGGCCGGGACGCGCTCCGCCCGGGCGTAGTTCGCCGCCTGCGCAACTCCCCGCATCAACAAATTCTTGTCGGACAGCAGAGAATAGCCAAGCCGCAGCGGATTGAGTTCCAGAACCGCACCCGCGACTTGCGGCCCGCTCATCATCTTGATCCAGGGCTGCAGGAACGTCTGATACAGCGCGTTGTTGAGTTCTGAAACGCGTGCAGCTGCGGCAAATTCGCGCTCGTCCTCGAGCGAATTGCAACCGAGCGCGCGAATGTCATCAAGACTGCGTTCCTCGATGGCAACATCGAAATTGCCGATGTCATCCTCACTCGCCGCCGCGGTGCCCGGCTTCGGCGTGATCACGATCTCGTACAGCCCCGGGGGCATCGCGTCGATAAGCTCCATGTTGTTGATGAACTCGGCATGATTCTTCGCGGCCACCTTGGTGCCGACGAAAATCGCCAGATGGCCGACCTTTGGGTCAATGTTGTAGAAGATCCTCTGACCGCATTCCCGAATATCGTCTACGCTTCGATAATTATCGAGGATCCAGTCGAGCGCCTGCTGTGGCGGCGTGATGTTGTCGCCATGCGAGCAGAAGCAGACGATCGGAGTCTTGACCTCACGGATGTCGAGGCGAATACCATCGCTGGTGACGATCTGGCCGGTCGAGAACTTATTGCCAATGAAGAGATTGTCGACCATCCACTGCATCTCTTCGCCGCGCAGCACGACAAAATCGCCCCACCATTTCTCGAACTGCAGATAGCGGTCCTTCTCCTGCTCCGGATCGACCCAGACATTGTACTGCTTGGTCCAGAATGTGTTGGCGGGGTTGAGATTATCGAAGTTGCCGACCAGCCAGGCAGCATCAAAGATGCCGTTGCCCATGTCGCTCATCATGCGATCGAGCCAGCTTCCGCCATACCAGCCGCCGAGATAGCGCATGGCGTTCTTGCCACGGACGCCCGCCCAATAGGACAGCGGCGCGCCCGCAATGACCATTGGCCCAACCACATCCGGGCGCAGGCAAGCGGCTATCATCGCGTGCCACCCGGCCTGACAGTTGCCGAACACAAACGGCTTTCCGAGGGCTTCGGGGTGCAGTTGCGCGATCTTGTCAAGAAAGATGGTGAAGGCGCGAGCGACGTCCTCGATGCGCTGTCCCGCCACGGGCGAGGCTGTAAAGCCGGCGAAGTAGACTGGGTGGCCGGCCCTGAACGCGTCGCCGATCTCGCTGAGATGCTTGAAGCCACCGATCCCCGGACCTTGTCCGGCACGGGGATCGATGACGAAGACGGGTCGCTTGCGGTCGTCGATCTCGACGCCCTCCGGCGCGACGATCCGTACCAGCGAGTAATTGACCGGATGGGGCAGTTCGTCACCGCGCATCACGAGCTCACTGTCATAGATCAGCACCGAGCTCACTCCGTGCGCTAGCATCTCGTCATGCTGGTTGCCACGCTGGCGCAGGACGTCCAGGAACAGAATCGATCGCTGCCAGAAGTCGCGCACATAGAGGTTGAAAGCGTCCTCCGGAACCGACTTGTCCCAAAGGCGCGCATATTGATGCAGAGCGGTTGGCGCCACCTGGTCGATCCGTCCCGACAATTCCTCAAGTGCCCTGGGGGGCCTCAGGGTCTCAAGCGGACTGGGAGCGGCAAGGATCTCGGTCACGGCATCCTCCTTCCATGAAGGTGACGAAACTGTTTTAATGCTATTTGCGGTCGGCAAAACGTCCCTTGATCAGGATCAATGGACCGGCCCCTCTTCGCGATAAGTTGCGCAGCCCAAAGGAGGGCGGTCCTATGAGAGGGGCCGCACACCTCGCCAAATCGATTCAGCGGGAGAGCATTGTGGCAGATGATCCTGTAACGTCGCGCGAATTGAGATCGCTCCGAGCGGAGCTTGCGAAACCGTTCGCAGGCCGACCGCCTATTCGCTTCGCATCGGCCATTCTCGTCTTGATTGCTGTAGCGGCCGGATCGGCGTTGGTCGTATCGAACCGAGCGCTCTCGATCGCCAGGGCCAACGCCCAGGAGAAGCCGCCAAAGCCCATTGAAGATGCAAAGAAGGCAGTCGAAACGTTGATCAATCACCTGCGCGGCCGCGACATGCCCGAGGGGATCGTGAAAACCAACGGCCGTATCGAGGCAACGCAGGTGGACGTCGCGGCGAAATATGCCGGTCGGCTGGCGACGCTGACCGTTGACGAGGGCGATGAGGTCACGGCGGGGCAGGTTGTCGGCACCATCTCCTCACCGGAAACCGAAGCCCAGCTGCGCTCCGCGCAGGCCCAGGTGCTCAAGGCCAAACAATCGCTGGCGGAAGCGATTGCAAACATCGCGCAGCGCAACAGCGATCTGGTATTCACCAGGACCGACTATGAGCGCGGAAAGACTCTGATGCAAAGCGGGAACATCACGCAGCAGCTTCTCGACCAGCGCCGAAACAGATTCGAAGCGGCCGACGCTGCCTATGTTGCCGCCAACGCCCAGCGTGAAGAAGCCGAGGCCTCGATCAAGTCCGCCGAGGCGCAAGTCGAACAGCTGCAATCCGTCCTGGTCGATCTCGTTCTGGTGTCGCCGAGGAGCGGACGCGTGCAGTACCGGCTGGCCCGCGCCGGCGAGGTGATTTCCCCCGGCCAGCGCATTCTGACCATTCTCGATCTGAACGACGTCTACATGACGATCTACTTGCCAGCAGAACAGGCGGGTCGGCTGACCATCGGCGACGAGGCCCGAACCATTCTCGATCCGATCCCGCAATATGTCCTGCCCACCACCGTCAGCTTTGTGGCCACAGAGGCGCAGTTCACACCCAAGAGCGTGGAGACGACGGAGGAACGGGAGAAGCTGATGTTCCGCGTCAAGCTCCAGGGCGATCCCAAGGTCTTGGGTCAGTATCACAGGTCTGTCAAAACCGGCGTGCGCGGTCTCGCCTTCGTGCGTACCGACCCCAAGATCGCCTGGCCCAAAGAGCTCGAGGTTAAGCTTCCGCAATGACGGACACCGTTGTAGCCAGGGTCGATCACGTCACGCACCGCTACGGCAAGGCGCTCGCGCTCAACGATCTCACGCTCGAGATTCCTGCCAGGTGCATGGCAGGATTGATCGGGCCCGACGGCGTCGGCAAATCCACCCTGCTCGCCCTCATTTCCGGCGTTCGCAAAATTCAAACCGGCAAAGTGCTGGTGCTCGACGGCAACATGGCCGATGAGCACCATCGCCGAGCGAGTTACGGACGCGTCGCCTACATGCCCCAGGGACTGGGGCGCAATCTCTATCCGACGCTCAGCGTGTTCGACAACATCGATTTCTTCGGCCGCCTGTTCGGCCAGGGCATGACCGAGCGTCGCACCCGCATCCAGGAGTTGCTGAAAGCCACGGGCCTTGACCCGTTCGGCGACCGTCCGTGCGGCAAGCTCTCGGGCGGCATGAAGCAGAAGGTCAGTCTCTGCTGCTCCCTGATGCATGATCCCGATCTCCTCATCCTCGATGAGCCGACCACGGGCGTCGATCCGCTGTCGCGGCGGCAGTTCTGGGAGCTGATCGATTCCATTCGCGGGCGCCGGCCGGAAATGAGCGTGATCGTCGCGACGGCCTACATGGACGAGGCGAGCCGGTTCGACTGGCTGGCCGCAATGGATGACGGCAAGGTGATCGCTCATGGCGCGCCGAAGGAGATCCTGGCCAAGGCGAACAAGAGCACGCTCGACGACGCCTTCATTGCGCTGCTGCCACCCGAGAAGCGCGGCCAGCACCAGGACGTCATCGTGCCGCCGCGGACTGAAAGCGATGACAAGACGCCGGCGATCGAGACGGAAGGGCTGACGCGCCGCTTCGGCGATTTCGTCGCGGTCGATCATGTGAGCGTGAGCATTGGACGCGGCGAGATATTCGGTTTCCTCGGCTCGAACGGCTGCGGCAAGACCACGACCATGAAAATGATGACGGGGCTGCTGCCGGTGACCGAAGGCTCGGCCAAGCTGTTCGGCAAGCCGATGACCGCAGACGACATGGAGGCGCGTCAGAACGTCGGCTACATGTCGCAGGCCTTCTCGCTCTACAGCGAGCTGACGGTGCGGCAGAATCTCGAACTGCATGCGCACCTTTACCATCTACCCGCAAACGAGGTCGAAGGCCGGATCACGGAGCTGTTGGAAAAATACGATCTGAGGGATGTGGCCGACGCCAAGCCAGAGAGTCTGCCGCTTGGCGTCAAGCAGCGGCTGCAGCTCGCGGTGGCCGTGCTCCACCGGCCGCTCATGCTTATTCTGGACGAGCCCACATCGGGTGTCGATCCGGTCGCCCGCGATGCGTTCTGGCGCACGCTGATCGATCTGTCTCGCAATGATGGCGTCACCATCTTTCTATCGACCCATTTCATGAACGAAGCGGAGCGCTGCGATCGCATCTCGTTGATGCATCAAGGCCGGGTGCTTGCCGTCGATGCGCCGAAGGAACTGGTCAAGGCGCGCAACAGCGTCTCGCTCGAGGACGCCTTCATCTCGTATCTCGAGGAGGCGGGCGGATCCGGCAAGGATAAGCCATCCGAGCCACCGGCGGCAGCGCCGGCCAAGCTCGAGCCTCCTGACGCAGTCGCACCGGCCCCGACTGCAGTGGTCCCGACTACGATGGCTTCGCGCTCGTCCAGGCGTTTCGATCCAGGACGGCTGTGGGCCTACGCGCGGCGCGAAACGATGGAGCTGCTGCGCGATCCGTTCCGGTTGGCGTTCGCCTTCATCGGCCCCGTCATTTTGATGTTTGCCATGGGCTATGGCATCACGTTCGACGTCGAGAACCTGAAATATGCAGCCTTCGACCAGGATAAGACGCCGGAGAGCCGCAGGTTGCTCGAAAGCTTCTCCGGCTCGCATTATTTCTCCGAACAGCCTCCAATCAGCTCGGCAGCCGAGCTGCAGCAACGCATGCGAAGCGGCGAACTCGCTGTCGCGGTCGAAATTCCATCCGGCTTTGGCCGCGATCTTGCGGGCCTGCATTCGCCCGAAGTCGCTTTTTGGATCGACGGCGCCATGCCGTTTCGGGGTGAAACCACCAAAGGTTACGTGACTGGCCTCGTGTTGCGCTATGCGCAAGATCTCATCACGGAGCGTGTCGGCCCCAACGGGGCGTCCAACGTCTATCTGGGCAGCGTCAACATTGAGAACCGGTTCCGCTACAACCAGGCGTTCAAGAGCGTCTTCAGCATGGTTCCCAGCGTTATCGTGATCATGCTGGTTCTGATCCCGGCCATCATGTCGACGATCGGTGTTGTCCGAGAGGTGGAGAGCGGCTCGATCGCCAACTTCCGGTCGACGCCCATCAGCAAACTCGAATTTCTGCTGGGCAAGCAGTTCCCGTATGTCGTCGTCGGGATGCTGACGTTCGTTCTGCTGGTGCTGATGGCCCTTGTCGTCTTCCACGTTCCGGTCAAGGGATCCTTCGGGGCGCTTGCGCTCGGAGCTTTGGTGTACGTCTTCTCGACCTGCTCTTTCGGTCAAATGGTGTCGACGTTCACCCGGACCCAGGTCGCGGCGGTGTTCGCGACCACGGTGCTCTGCATCATTCCCGTTGCAAATTTTTCCGGTCTGCTTGTGCCCGTGTCCTCGCTAACCGGCACGGGACGGGCGATCGGCCTGGCGTTTCCTGCCGCCTGGTTTCAGCCGATCAGCGTCGGCACCTTCACCAAGGGGCTCAGCTATTCCGACCTCGGGCTCAACGCGCTCGTGGTGGCGGCCTTCGCGGTCGGCTTCTTCATAGCCGCTCACATATTGCTGCAGAAGCAGGAGAAGTGAGATGTCGACAGGCCAGGCGGCAGATTCACGCAAGCAGGCGATGCCTGATGCTATCGCATCCCGACCCAGGAAAAGCTGGTTCGCCGCGCTGCGGCGGCATCTGGCCAACATTTATCGGCTGACGATCAAGGAGCTTCGAAGCATCCGCTCCGACCCCATCATGCTCCTGCTGGTCGCTTATTCCTTCACCATTGCGATCTACGCCGCTGCGACCGGCGCATCGACCGAAGCAAAACATCTCTCGGTCGGAATCGTCGATGAAGACCGTTCAAGTCTGTCACGCAGCCTGGCGGATGGCCTCACCCCACCTACTTTCAAGCCCGCGGTCGCGCTCGCATCCACCGATATCGACGCGGCGATGAACGCGCAGCGTGTGATCTTCGTGATCGAGATCCCGCCGAAGTTTGAAGCGGATATTCTTGCGGGGCGACAGCCGACCGTCCAGATCGATGTCGACGCGACCGCGGCCGCGCAGGCTTTCAATGGCATGACCTATATCCAGAACGTCATCGTCAGTTATGTGACAGACTTCGTCGCGCACCGCGAAGGCGCAGTGCCTGAGCCGGTCACGGTGGTCACCCCGGTCAAGTTCAATCCAAATTTGACGTCGAGCTGGTTCACCTCGGTGATGCAGATCATCAGCAATCTCACCATGATCACCGTCACCCTCACCGGGGCTGCCCTGATCCGCGAGCGTGAGCAGGGTACGGTCGAGCACCTGCTTGTGATGCCGGTGGTTCCCAGCGAGATCATGCTCTCGAAGATCTTCGCCAATGGCATTGTCATCGTGGTTTCAGCGGCATTGTCGCTGCTTCTCGTCGTCGAATGGTGGCTGCAGGTACCGGTCACAGGATCGCGCCTGCTTTTCCTTGGCGGCGCATGCTTCTACGTGTTCACGGTTGCAGCACTTGGCATTGCCCTGGGCACGGTTGCTTCCACGATGGCCCAGTTCGGATTGTTGTCGATCCCGGTACTTCTGGTCATGATGCTGCTTTCCGGCTCGTCGACGCCGCTGGAAAGCATGCCGGTTTGGTTGAAAGACCTCATGTTGGTCATCAGCCCGACACCACATTTCGTGGTCTTTTCGCAGGATGTTGTCTACCGCGGAGCCGGTGCTTCCATTGTGTGGCCAGAGATCCTTGCCACAGCCGCCATTGGGAGTGTCTTTTTTGCGATCGCGCTGTATCGTTTCCGCCGCGTCATCTTCAGCGGCTAAGCACGGCGCCCTTGTTGATTCAGGTCAACCCAACTTGACGTAGGATGGGTAGGATAAATAATTGTTCTGCTGCTTCAAGGTGCGAGGTCGGTCGCGCAAGGTTGCAAAGACCGGCATAAGCCGAAGAAGGCAGTCGTAAGCAGGCAAACCGTCGCGAAGAATTCCGAGAGGCAACTACGCCGTTCCGGCGCTGGGAGCCGAGTAGAATGAGTAAGATCTTCGGTCGGTCGATGCACCACGATGCATTGATCAGCAATCAAATTCCGCTGATGCGGTATTTCGTCCTTGCGGGCGCAGCATTGCTCACGCTGCTCTTTGCCGCCGATGCCATAATTGGGCGACAGCCCGCGATTGAGAGCGACAATTCCGGCCCCCTGCTTCCCATGATCCGCATCCACTCCGAACTGAAGGGACCGGAAGTTGTTGTCATTGACACAAGCCGGCCCATCGTGGGGCCGATACCCCTCACACAGAATGACATGGCAAAGGCCGTCGCCCCGCCGGATCCGCAGGCAGCCGAGAATGTCGACCAACCGGTCTCCCCCGCCTTGAAACAAGCCGACGCAAAAGAGCAGAGCAAGGTAGGGCCCCAGCTGCAATCGCGCAGCAACGTTGGCAGGGCTCGCACCAAGCGGCGGCCGACGTCCTATGCCCAGCGCCCCGACGTGGGACCGTTCGATGGCCGCTCAACATTTTACCAGCAGGACGCACGCTTCCGCGAAAGCTTCGCGCAGATGGTGCCCCCTCAGCAGAGACAACGCAGTACGAAAGCTGAGGCTGCCTGGACGCGAACCGAGCGTGCGCGGCGTGCGCAGCCCGGATGGTTCAACACCGGCTGGTGAGCACCGTTGCGCTTCCTCCGACGAAATACCGATCGAAGCCCACATCATAGGTGATCCGTGACGGACTCTTGATGCCGCTGCGTCAACCATGTCGTCGCAAGCGATGCAATGCGCCGATCGCGGACCCGAGCAAGGCCGAAAACGAAGATATGCAGGCCGGATTCATCTCGTTGCCGTGCTCGTAAAGCTCCGCAACACCAAACGTTTTCTGCAGGCCATCGATCGAAATCCGCTCCCAAAATAGCCCGTCCTGCGGCCAAGGTTTGAGGTGAGTCAATTAGCCGGGACCGGAGCGGTCTTTATTGTCTGACGAACGACCACGATCACTGGGAAGGATGCTCAACGGAGGCTTGACAATGGACAGGCACCTGCTCGCGATATTATTTTGCTGCACTACTCTGCTGCTTCCGCTCGGTGCTGACGCGCGCTCCTCGTATGACGGCTCGTGGAACATCACGTTTGTTACGCAAAGCGGTGATTGCAATCCGACCTACAACTACTCGGTCAACATAGAGAATGGAGTGATAACGTCACCCAACGTGGACACCTTCAGGGGCAACGTCACGAGTTCGGGAGCAGTCCGTGCATCCGTTGCCGTGCAGGAAAAGCATGCATCAGGGTCTGGCAAGCTAACTGGCGTTGTCGGCCGAGGGACCTGGATCGGCTATTCCGGCGACCAGCGCTGCACTGGATCCTGGACAGCCCAGCGGGCCTGGTAGTCTCGGGCGTCAAGCGTGTAGATGCTTGCTGTCATGACCGCTCGTGGGCAAGAGCCGTCCGGGCCGCGACAAGCTCTTTCTGCTTGGCGGCGTCGAGCTTGGGGTATGACAGGCCCAGACTTCCAACAGCATCCACAATCGCCGCCTCGACAACGAGCCTCGTGAACCATTTGTTGTCGGCAGGCACGACGAACCAAGGGGCATGTTTTGAAGCTGTCGCTTGGATCGCTTTCTCGAAGGCCTCCATGTAGTCGTCCCAGAACTTGCGCTCCATGACGTCGGACGGGGAGAATTTCCAGTTCTTCTCCGGCTGCTCAAGACGCTCCTCGAAGCGCCTCTTCTGCTCTTTGCGAGACACGTTCAGGAAGAACTTCAGGATCTTCGTCCCCTGTCGGGAGACATAGTCCTCAAAACGCGCGATGTCGGCCAGCCGCTCGTCCCATATCTCCTCGCCGACGAGCTGGGACGGCAGCTTTTCTCGCTTCAGGGCCTCCGGATGAACGCGCACAACGAGAACTTCTTCGTAGTAGGATCGGTTGAAGATGCCGATTCGGCCGCGCTCGGGCAGCCTGATGACGTAACGCCACATGAAGTCGTGATCGAGTTCCTCCGAGGACGGCTGCTTGAACGAGAAGACCTGACAGCCCTGAGGATTGACGCCCGACATCACGTGCTTGATCGTGCTATCTTTGCCGGCTGCGTCCATTGCTTGAAAGATGATGAGCAAGGACCAGCGATCCTGGGCGTAGAGCATGTCCTGTTCTTCGGCCAGCCATTTGGTGCCGAGCTGGACGAGCTCCGCCCCCTGCGCCTTGTCCAACGTCATGCCGCCGGTATCACCCGGATCGAAGTCCTTGAGCCGAAACCTCTCGCCTTTGGTGATGCAAAACGGATGGACAAGCTTCTGTATGCGATCGCGAATGTCTTGTTCAAGCATGGCGAGGCTCCTCTCCTAAGGCGCAAGCTGCGGCGCTGAAATTCCCGCGACGCGTTCAGGCAACCGCGACCCCCCTCATCCACGACCGTCTCGCCTGTGCGCTTTCCGCCAAGGTCTCACGCCTTGCTGGTAAGTGCGTAGGCGGGAACCAGGATCAACAGGACAGCTCCGACGAGCGCCCCAACGGCTGCCCGCTCCGACCAATCAAGGGAAGAGAACAACCTCCACAAATAGGCGACAAAGCTCGTGGATAGATACGAAACCGCTGGGGGGACCAGCACGAACGAAAGCGCCCCGATGAGGGCCCCAACCACGCCCCGCTCCCACCAATCGAGCGAGGACGCCCAGTGCCAAGATCGTGCGATGAATCCGATCATGTGTCGCGGAGCTCGGTTCGACTGCTCTCGAGCAGCGTAATGATTGATGGCAAATCGCGCGGGCGATCTATTGATCTCAGTCAAGGTCAGGCGTGGCTGGGCGGACGAACGGCCTGCGTTCCCCCGTCCAAATGCCGTCGAGCTATTTCCCGTAGCCACCAAGCTCGGCGCGGCAGGTTTCAGTGAACTCGCGGAGGATATCCAGTTTCTCATCGACGGTCGGACGCTTTTTGAGGTCAAACTGCGGCGCATAGTACGTTCCCACGATGCGCTCCATCACCTGCTCGGCGGCTTCGACCGTTCTCTTCGATGCAAACAGACGCAACTTCCCCATGGTCGCGTAGAGCGGGATGATCTGCGATGGATCGATCTCGGTTCGCTGCAGGGCATCAATGAATGCTCTGGAGACCAGATCAATGAACTCGACAAAGAGTCGTTCTCGCCGGGCGACCTCCTGGGCGCGCTGCCTGGCCTCTTCTTGACGGCGCTGGGTCAACCAGGTCGTCGCAAGCGACGCAAATGCGCCGATCGCGGATCCAAGCAAGGCGGAAAGCGCAGAAATGTAGGCTGGATTCATCTCATTTGCCATCCTCGCAAGGATCGGCAGCACCAAATGTTGCTGCGCGCGATCGCAAGAATCCGCCACCAAGATTAGCGCGTCCGGCCGCGCGGGTTTGATGTGAATCAATCAGCCGGGGCCGTGCCGATCTTTATTGTCTCATAGGCACCAGTGATAACGTCACCCAGCGTAGAGACCTTCAAAGGATGACGGTGCTAATGCCGATTGTTCCCAGCGGGCGGAACGTGCAGCCCTGCGCGCCATTTTTCGCGAGCGAATTCGCCCGACGCTTGACCCAGGTCAACATGATCAAGCCCGCGTTCGCACAAATAGAGCTCGGATAGATCAACAAAGGTCAATCAGCGGAGACGGTCATGCCAGAGCACAGCAGCATGCATCTATACCTGAATTGGGCCAAGGAGCGGATCGACGAGATGGATGCGGCCTTGGCGTCGCTTGAGGTCAAGGCCGACCAGGCCAAGGCCGAGTCGAAGGTGAAGGCGGACGAGCTGATCACAGATCTCAAAAAGCGCCGCGACGAATTTCAGGCGCTGCTGAAGACGCAAGCCGAAGCAGGTGAAGCAGCCTGGGCCCGCGCCAAGACGGAGCTGGACCAGCAATGGAGCGGCTTCGAAGCCCGGATGCAAACCTATTTCGAAGGTGCCGGCAAGCAAATCGAACAGCAGCACGTCACTTTCAAGGAGATCGCCGCCGCGCAGGCAAAGGCATGGCGCGAGGCGGCCGACAAGTTCCGCGAGGCCGCGGGCAAAGTGACGGCAACCCGGCTCGTCGATCTCGACGCGGCGCTCAAGCAGATGAAGTCAGATGCATCCGAAGCCGAAGCACGCCTGCAGAAGGTTAAGCAGGCAGGAAGCGAGTCCTGGTCGGTCCTGAGCGCGGCACTGGCGGAATCACGCAAGGCGTTTGACGAGGCCAATCAGGCCGCGTGGAACGCACTTCGGGGCGCGAGCTCAAAGAGCTGAGCGCGCCGTTCTGCTCGCATCGTCCAGCTGAGGAGAAGCACGTGGCAACCGATGCGCTGGTTTCGAGTGAACTGAAATCGCTGCAGGACGAACTCGCGGCCGGCAAAGCCGACCGCGCCGCGAGAACTGACCCCGTAGTATCACCCGCCGTCGGTTCGACAGCCTCCGCGGATGCGCCGCAAAAGCCGCTCGAGGAGATCGAACGGCAGGATTATCTGCGCCAACTCGCCGACGAGATCACGGAGCTGTTCGGGAAGGCCGAGACGAGCATATCGGCCCATCCGGCGCAGAGTGTAGCCGGTGCATTGCTCTTGGGCATCTTGATCGGGCGCTTGCTGGGAAGGCGATGAGGAGCTGGGATACATGATCGATCATCTTCTGCGCGACCTGCAGGTGCTGCGCAAGGCCGACATGCTGATTGGGAAAATCTGGCTCAACGTGCTCGCGCGCCGGCTTGGGTTATCCATCTTTGCCGCCCTGATCGGCGTGTTCGGCCTCGGCATGGCAAATGTCGCCGGCTACAACGCTCTGCAAGGCCCGATCGGCGTCGTCTGGGCGGCCGCTGCCGTCGCACTTGCGGATTTCGCGATTGCCGCGATCGTGCTTGTTCTGGCTCTGAGATCCCGTCCAGGACCTGAAATCGAGCTTGCGCTGGAAGTCCGCAAGACCGCGCTCGACTCCATTCAGGAGGATGCGCGCGGTCTCAAGCTGACGATCGACGCGATGGGCCAGGAAATCAGGAATGTGAAGCAGAGTGTAACCGCGTTTGCACACAATCCACTCGACGTCGCGGCGGAAAAGCTGCTCGTCCCGGCAGCGCTTTCGGTCCTGAGGGGCCTGCGCGCGAAGAAAGACTCTTGATACGCTACGCTCGCCATGTCCTGATTGGCCATCTCCTCGCGGCAATCGCAGTTGATCATCCCATAACATCGCACGGCAGGCGTTCCGCCGGCCTCTGCCTATGGCATGATGTTAAAGATTTGTGACCGCGTGCAGCGTGACGGGTTCAGTGATCAAAAGAATGTCACTCGGCGCGGGATCTATGCGCCGGATGCGCGCGCTGTAGTGAATGTGGTGAAGATCCGGAACCAAGGGAAAAGGCGCGCGGCAAGCTGGGCCTGCGAGGTCCGACCAAAAAAACGTCGCACGAGACCCCTTCTGTTCTCGGCCGTCATCCCGGGAAGCCATTGGCAAAAAAGGATTTCCGTTGGTGGGCGCACCAGGGCTCGAACCTGGAACCCGCTGATTAAGAGACGCCCTTTTGTATTTCAAGGAAATCTAGCGCGTGCAGATCTCACCCGCATGCAAATGAATTGCCGCGGCTCGCAACTGACAACGGCCTCCAGCAATACACAACTGGAAATTTCCATGCATTTGGGCGAATGTTCGGGCAGTCTTCAAGTGCGACGCACCTGCTGAAGCGCTCTTCGTGCGCGACACGAAACGCTCCTGCTGCCTCTTCAACTCCGGTTCCGGCTGGACGGACCGACCTTGCTCTCGACCACCGAGCCTCAGCTCGCTCGGCGCATCTGCATCCAAATCAGGAGCTCGACATGAGCAGAACCCTCAATCGGACGCGCAGCAAGAAAAGCCGCCTCAATCTGATATTCCTTGTGGTCCTCGGCCTTCCGTTGGCCGTCCCTGCAGCTTCCAGCGCAGAGGATCAGCCGATTGCCCAACAAATCGCCGAGACCTTCGGCCTCAATTCATTCGGGCAGATCGAGGCTATGCGATACACCTGGAATGCTGAATTGCCGGGTGGTCATCAACTCTCCAACAAATGGGAATGGAGCCCGAAGACCAACACGGTGTCCTATGAGGGGAAGGACAAGCAGGGAAACCCGGTCAAAGTGACCTATCAGCGCTCGCAGCTCGACAGCCAAAGCGATGTCGTCAAGAAGGATGTCGATCCGACATTCGTCAACGATCAGTATTGGACGCTGCTCCCGTTCCACTTGCTATGGGATGGCGCGGTTGCGACCGATGAAGGCCAGCAGAAGCTGCCAATCGGTGACGGAACCGCCCGGAAGGTCGTGATGAAATACCCGTCAGAGGGCGGCTACCAGCCCGGCGACACCTGGGACCTTTACGTCGGTGCGGACAAACGCATCGAGGCGATCACCTACCACCGAGGCGCTGCCAACCCGCCTCACCTCGTTACGGGCAAATATGCGGACTACAAGAAGGCTGGCCCGCTCCTGATCTCAACAGACCACCCCGGGATCATCGACGGCAAGCCCTTCCGAATTACCATTACGGATGTGTCGGTGAAATTGACGGGGTCCGACAAATGGATCGACGCGCAATGAAGCGCGGGACAGTCGTCCTGGAGGACTGATCGCAAAGCGTGCGATCGTCAGACGTTCAGGTGCATCGCCCGATTCACCGCGCAGCGGTGCGCCGTAGCGTCGGGCATGTTTTGTCCGGACCCCACGTTCCGGCCACGCCTCAATTGGCGGCGACCGGCATCACTTCCATCTGCTCGTGCAGGATGACCCCTGACAGCGGATCAAACTCGCCGGCCCATGGCGCGCGCTCGAGCACGGCCCTTGTGTGCGAATAGCCTGCATCCCAGCGCTGCGCGATGCCGCGCGGGCTGAAATCGATGTCCTTGGTATGGGTCTCGCGATCAAGCTGTGGCGCGAGCAGGCGAACCACATGCATGCGCGTCTGACAGCCGTAACCAGCGAGTTCGCGCACCTCCGGATTATTGCGTTCGCTCTCCGGCAACGCCGGTCAGTGACGAAGGCTTTGGTCCGATCAATTCGCGCAGCGGCAGCATCGATTCGCTTGGGCAAATCGAGGCAATCCGCTACATTTACTCGCCCGGTGTGCCCGATACGCAAAGTAACGCTTCGATCAGCCGGCTCGTAGAGTGATTGTTCGACTTTCCGGAGCAGACGCCTATGCCCAGCAATCCCTTCACCGATATCTGGCATTTCCTGACTGCAACGACGAATGATTATCTCCATCAGGGAAGCTGGCGCTATCTGATCCTGGCCCTGTTCTGGGCTCTCCTCCTGGCGAGCATCGCCGTAGCGGTGCGAAACTGGCAGGAGGATTCGACACAACGTACTGGCCAACATCTCGGAATCTGGCTGGTCCGCGTTCTCATCGGCTGCATGTGGTTCCAGGGCATGCTGTGGAAGCTGCCGCTGCCCGTCTCCGACGGCCTGCAATACTGGACCGAACAGGAATCGACCAGCGCTGCCTTCGAGTTTCATCGAACCTTCCTAAAGGACGTTGTGTTGCCTCACATGACGATCTTTGGACCGATCGTGTTTCTTGCCGAGCTGGTTTTCGCCGGATCTATGCTCCTTGGGCTTGCGGTGCGGTTCGTGAGCGTGCTGGCATTGGCCTATACGCTGCAACTCTGGCTTGGCCTTTACGGCAATTCGTCTGAGTGGCCTTGGACGTACATGTTTCTCGCCCTCTTGATGTTCCTGTTTGCGCTGGAAGGCGCCGGACGAAGTCTTGGCCTCGATGCCTGGCTGCGCCGCAACATCCCCGCCGTGCGCGAGGGGAAGGGCCTTGTCGGCTGGTTCTTCAACCTCGCGGGCTAGTCATAGTTTCTCTTGATTGACGGACACATGATGGCCTTGGCCCGCGCAGTGACGCTTGTTGTGGCGCTGGGCGCAACTTGCGCATACGCCTCTGATATCGGTTATCTGGCCCCGCCTGGCCTCTCAGCAAAGAATTTCCCCTCGCCGCAGCGCCCGGTTGCACAGATCGTCGCCCCGAGCCGCTCAACTGAGGAGCATCGTGACTCGCTCGACGAATCCGGTGAGATCGCCCGTCTTCTTGAAATAAAGCCAGGCATGACGGTCGGCGATATCGGTGCAGGCAGTGGCTACCATACAGTCCGGCTCTCGCCTCGCGTCGGCCCCACTGGTTCAGTCATCGCCGAGGACGTCACGCGGGATTACCTCGTCGCACTCGCCAGGCGAACGGAACGCCTCAAGCTGACAAACGTCAAATTCGCGCTGGGCGAACCGCACGACCCTCGCCTGCCCGCGTCCGTGCTGGATGCCGCCGTCCTCGTGCACATGTATCACGAGATCACCCAGCCCTATGCCTTCCTCTACAATCTCGCGCCTGCCTTGAAGCCGGGTGCGCGCATCGGAATTGTCGACCTCGAACGCCCAACATCGGAGCATGGCACGCCGATAGAGCTCTTGCGTTGCGAGCTTTGCGCGGTCGGCTATCGCGAGATGGCCACTTACCAGCTCGCGGGCGATGGCGGGTACCTGGCCGTATTTTCTCCACCCGACGAAGCCAGCCGAAAGTCCCCGCACGACATCGTTGCGTGTGGCGACCGTGCCGGCACGCGCTGATGACCGATCCTGATTGCTACTGTCTTTGAGAAGCTCGCAGTTCAAGCGCAAGGCGAACGAACGTCGTCGAAATGGACCAGGCGGCCTTTACGCCAGCGCCGAGATTGCCGGAGACCTTCGATACGCCGCCGATCCGACATCGCTGTCCAACGGCGATTTCCATTGCCGGCAGCCGCGCGGCTGCGACCCGCATCAGCATTTCCAAATTCCAGCCATAGGTCTCCTCCTTCATGCCGAGACGGCCGAGTTCGTCCCGGCGGATGGCACGAAATGGCGACAGGTCGGTGAATCTTGCGCCATAGGCAAGCCGCAGCAGAAGTCCGCCGACGCGGGCCGCGATGAGCTGCTGTGGCGCCAGGCTGCCGGGCTCGCGTGAACCGCGAACGCGCGAGCCGAGCACGAAGACAGCCTGGCCTGTGGCGATCAGCCTCACCAGCTCGGAGACGAATTCGGCGGGATCACTGCCGTCACCGTCGAGAAAGACGACAATGTCGGTGTCGTCGCGCAATTTGGCGATGCCAGCCTGGATCGCGCGGCCGTAGCCGCGTCGTGGTTCGACGATCACGCGGGCTCCGGCGGCCTCTGCCCGCTGTGCGGTGCGGTCCCGTGAGCCGCCGTCGACGACGACGACCTCATTTACATTTTGCGCCAGCACCGCCGTCACGACCTGGCCAATCGCCGCCTCCTCATCGAGACACGGAATGATCGCCGAGACGACGGGCACCTTGTTCACAGGCTCCAGCGCAGGCCGCAATTGGCACAGGCTTTCGGCGGCTGGTCCGACAGCAGCGCCGCACGAAAGTCTCGGTATGCGGGCCCGTTCCAGATCTCTTGCAACGACTGCTGACCCGCATGGCCAAGGGTGTAGTTGTCATAGCCATGCTGCGAAAACGGCGCGATACAGCACGGCAAAGCGCGGCCGTTGGCCGTGAAATACATCAGCGACCATGGTCGCCGGCAGAGCGACCAGGGCGAACCGTCACCGCTGCCCTTCAGGCTTAATCCCGGCTCGCTCGCGGCGCCCGATGCGCTGAAGGTCACGCCGAGGGACCGCGCCAGATCCTCGGCCTGTTTCAGATAGACCGCCTCGCCCTCGGTGAGCTGCTCGAACAGGGCCTGATCCGGCTTTGCCTTGCCAATCGCGTTCTCGGCGAAAAATACCAGCCGCTGCAGATAGACCTCCTTGACGCCGATCTCCGCTGCGACTTTCACGAATGCCGGGAGTTCCTCGACAGTCTCCCTCAGGCCGGTGAGCCACACGGAAACCTGCGGCTTCAAATGCCCCTCCCGTTCCTGCAGCTCGCGAAACGCACGAATGTTGCGGATGATCCGGCCGAAGTAATCCCTGCCACGGATCGCCTTGAAGCTTTCACGGCTTGATGCGTCGAGCGACACGCGCAGTTCGTCGAGCCCAGCGTCGATCAGCGCGCGGCCGTTGCGCTCGCCGAGAACCGTTCCATTGGTGTTGAACAGGACATAGATGCCGCGGTCCTTCAGGTATCTGACCATCCGGGGCAGGTTCGCGACCAGCATGGGCTCGCCGACGCCATGCAACACAGCTCGCGCAAGGTCAGGAGCCTGGTCGACAATGGACGTGAACAGCTCCCAACTCATGTCCGCCGGCGGCTCAAGCTCCTCGTAGGTGCGGGGACAGGTGGTGCACAACAGATTGCAGCGGTTGGTCACCTCCAGATAAAGGCAGACCGGAGGGCGCTGCGCGACCTCGGTGCGCGCGCCCGAGACAGACTCGTGATAGCGGCGCGGATCGAACGACGCGGGAGCGCGGGCCGCTGTATCGGAAAGGCTCATTACGATACCCCTGCCTCTGCGGTTCGCTGCATGTGGGTCCTCCACGTCATCAAGCCCCATGCGAGCAAGAGACCTCCGAACAGAAGCGATTTTGTCACGATTCTTGGGATGTAGAAATCCCAATCGAGTTGCTCGGACAACAAGAGCGCTCCGATTGATACCACCCAGGTAGGCGCGGAACCACACAGAGCGACAAAGGGCGTTATCACCAGAAAATACCAGGGATAATTCGGCGACAACAACAGCAGGGTCACGAGTAACAGTGTGTTGATTGCAGCAATGCGCGAGGCGATGGCGCGGTCAGAGCTGCGGGCCATTGCGAGCCCCACGACCAGGAGAAGCAGTGCAGCCACTACTCCATAGCCAACAACATCGCCGCGATGCTCGCCAAACACAAGCCGCCAGACTGCCAGCGGCCACAGATCATTGCCCGCAATGATCCCCTCTTCGTTCAGATATCCTCTGGTCAGGAAGCCGAGAACGCCCCAGCCGACCGACAAATAGGGAACATAACAAAGCGCGACAGTGGCCATCACGACGAGGGGCATCTTGAGGTCCCAAGGTCGCCAGATTTCGGCCAGCACCGGTGCCGTATACGGCTTGACCAGCATCGAGAATGCGATCACGACCGCCCCCTTGAGAGCATGGCCAGTCAGGGCAATCCACACGCCCAGCAGCATCAGTGCGACCAGCAGCGCGTCGACATGGCCGCTATTGGCAATCTCCCACACCGGAAGCGGATGCCAGAAATAGGCGACCACGCGCGCCACCGGGCGATTGATCCGGCGCAGCAGGAGCACGATCAGTGTCACGCTAACGGCCTCGCACCCCAGCAGTGCCAGCCGCATCACAGTCACATTCTCACCGACACGCGTCACGATGAGAAAGAAGAACTGCGCCACCGGGGGATAGATCGTGACGGCGGTAGCGGCCCGGTTGATGTGAGGAAAGATCGCGCCGTCGCGCAGAAACGCCAGAGCCTGATCGGCCGGGACATAGCGATAGGGATTGATGCCGGCGGCCTGCACCCTGCCATCCCAGACATAGCGATAGATGTCGCTGGACAGCAGTGGATCGAACAATAGGACGTACGCTCGCAGCGCGATCCCAACCGCGAAGATGACCCATAGGGCACGATCGGCCGGCGCGCGCTCGGCGAGGCCAGTCGCGACGAACGTCAGGAGACCTGCGGTGATGGCGAGAGCGATAAAGGCGTTGTCACCAAAAGTCTCGAAAGCAAAGGGAGTGATCACGGTCAGACCAGCCAGGAGAAGACCCGTGCCGGCCAACAGATGAAGTGATGGGACATTGTCGACCAATCGCGCCAGTCGAGAGGATTGACTTGCGGCAGCCTCTGGCATGCGTTTCACGGGCTTATCTGTGGCGCGGCCTTGAGAAAGGCCCTGCTCGCCGGAGCAACTCCGCCGCCGTGAAAGCGGCTCGAACGCCCGGCCAGCTCTTCCTGGAGCCAACCCAAGGTTTCGATATCGTCGACATCGTACCATTCCGGCAGCAATGTCGTGGCAAGCCCGATTTCTGCAGCGCGCTCGCGTGTCGCATGGGCCACGGTTTCCGTTCCCCACGCGATCTGCGTGAACAAGTGCCGGTGCGCCTGCTTCAAGCCGATGAGGTAATAGCCGCCGTCGCTCGCCGGCCCAAGCACCATCCGGTCGCCGGGTTCGCGCAAGGCTTCGATGGCCTGTATCAGCAAGCGGGATGGCAGGGTTGGGCTGTCGCCATTGACGAGCAGGACACCGTCATGTCCGGCGTCCAGCAGTGCACGCGTCGCGCCATGCAAGACGTGTCCCAAGTCATTGCCGGCCTGCAGCAACAATCCGAAACCGGCTGGAAGCAGCCGTCGCATAATGTCTTCGGTCCCGGCCGGCGCATAGACTCCGTAGCCGCGCCTGCCGAGCGCCTCTGGTACGGCCTCGATGCTTGCGGCGACATCTCGCAAAAAGCAGGCGGAGAGCTCGGACGCAGCAACCGTGCCTATGGCGGCGGCAAGCCGCGTCTTTGAGTGGCCGGGCTGCGGCGCCTTGCATATGATCCCGATCGCCGCGCTCATGGCAGGAACCTGGAGCGCAGACGATCAGCGGAGATCGCGATCAATTGCAGCGCGTCGTGACTGCCGTCCCCTTCGCCCTTCTCAAAATCCCCGTCGACGCGCCCCATTTGATTTGTCACATGGGCAAAACACAGCACCGGCTTTTGTCGAGCTTGTGCGAAGGCGTAGAGCGCAGCAGCCTCCATTTCGACGGCCATCAGATTTCTTTCAACCATGGCGTCGATCGCCGGCTGGGTTTCGCGAAACGGCGCGTCCGTCGTCCAGGTCGCGCCCGTGAGCACGGGCACGGAAAACGCGGCGAACGCGCCGTCTAACGCCGCCATCAACCCGCGATCGGCATGCGAATAATCGGAAGGGGCCATGTAGTGATAGCTGGTCCCTTCGTCACGCAGCGCCCGCTCAATGACAATGAAATAAGGCGGTTTGCGTATCGGCACGATCTGCCCTGAGGACGTGACGCTGATCAGCAGTTTGCAGCCCGACGCAAACATTTCCTCGGCGACCAGCACAGCGTATGACGCGCCGACTGCACAGCCGACAATTCCGAAATCAATGCCGCCGCGGCTGAACGAGTAGAGCTGGGTATGATAGCAGGCCCATCCTGGTTCGAGCCTGGCCTCGCCGCGCGCCAGCAGGCTGCGCACAATATCGCCGTCCGGGTCGAGCACGCAGATCTCGGGGACGTGCGAGGCCGTGATGCGCTTTTGCCGGCGTGCCTCGCGCAGCAGATTCTCCGGCGTGAATGCGGACGGTTGGGCATAATGTTTTTGCGCCAGAATGGGCGGAACGCCGCCGTCATTGCGCGCCATCTCCGGATAACCTCGTCTCGCCGTGGTCGCTCATTGGTAGCCTTCTCGCCGACCACGGGCAAGCGCGACCAGCCGGCCGCGGCTGCGCAGGTCGCGGCCGGAAATGCGGGAGCTGTCACAAAAATGGCATGGGTTGAAGTAACGAAGCGAGCTTCTATAGCGTACTTGCTACCCCTCGCGGCTCACGCGGCGAGCGCCTTGCGATCCACCACTCGTTCGTGTTGATCCAGGACAGACGATCGCTTAGCATCAGTCATAAAGAAGGCCAGTTCCTGTCTTCATCATGCGAAGGACCGTCATGGTGCAAGGCCCCTCTCCGATCGTCGTAGCTCCTTGATATCGAGGACCAACATGAATCACGAGATCGCAGTTTCGAAGGCAAAGGACATCGCCGATCGCATTCTTGCGCCGGCAGCCAGGCAAAACGACAAGGATGCTCGATTTTCGTCCGAGGCGGTCGCGGCGCTCGGCTCGGCCGGATTGCTGGGAATCATGTTGCCGACGGAGGTGGGCGGCTCGGCGCTGGGACCGCGAACCTTCGCTGCTGTCGTCACGGCGCTGGCAGAAGCGGACGCGTCCGCTGCGATGGTGTATTTGATGCACCTGTGTGCGACCGCGACCATCGCGGCGGCCCGCTCGGGTGCGACAACGGCACAGACGCTGGAAGACATCGCCGCGGGTCGCCACCTCACCACGCTGGCATTCAGCGAGGCGGGATCGCGCAGCCACTTCTGGGCGCCTGTCTCGCGAGCCAAGCGCAATGGTGCCAATTTGCGTCTCTCCGCCAAGAAATCATGGGTAACCAGCGCCGGCCAGGCGCAAAGCTACGTTGTCTCGGCCCTGGCTCCCGATGGAAGTGGCCCAACCGATACCACCCTTTACCTGCTTCCCAGCGCCACGCCTGGGTTGTCGGTGGCCGGCGCCTGGGATGGCCTCGGAATGCGCGCCAACGCGTCTGCGCCGATGATGCTTGAGGATTGCGAGCTCGAGCCCGGCCTGCAACTGACCGACGACGGTGCCGGCTTCAAGGCGATGCTGGAGGTCGTGCTACCCTTGTTCAACCTCGGCACGTCCTCGGTCGCACTGGGTCTTTGCCGGGCCGCAGTGGCCGGGACCGCAACCCATCTCAACAGTGCACGCTTCGAGCATTTGGGCCAGACCCTCGGCGAGAGCCTGCCGACCCTCCGGGCGCAACTTGCGACGATGCAGATCGACACCGATGGACTTGCCGGGCGGATCGACGACCTGATCGATCACCTCGAGCGCCCCCGAGAGACGACCATGCTGCGTGTGCTCGAGAGCAAGGCCGCGGCCGGCGATGTTGCCATTTCCGTCACCTCGGCAGCGATGCGGGTGTGCGGAGGCGCTGCGTTCTCCAAGCATTTGGCTATCGAGCGATTGTTCCGCGATGCCCATGCTGGCGCAGTCATGGCGCCGACGGGCGATGTCCTGCGCGAGTTCATCGGCAAGGCCGTGCTAGGGATACCGCTGTTCTGAACGTGAAGCGGCCGCGCCGCTTGGCAACGGTCGTATCGCAATCGATCGCATTTGGACGTTGAGCTTGGCAAGCGAGGAGCCGTCATGAGCCGGACGATCTGGGTGGGTGCCGTCGCCTATGACCCGAAGGTGGTCAGTATCTGGGAGGGCATGCGACGCTATTTTCACGAGGAAGCCCGTGTGCCGGTCGAAGTGGTGCTGTTTCAGAGCTACGAGACGCAGGTCGCCGCACTGCTCGCCTCGTCTGGTGAGCAGCTGCCAAGGATCGACATCGCCTGGAATACAAATCTCGCTTTTATCCAGGCCGATGCCTGGAGCGACAAGCGTTGTCGACCCATCGCGATGCGCGATACCGATGTCGGCTGGATGACCAAGATTGTCGCAGTAACTGGCGGACCGGTGGCGGCCCTTGCCGATCTCAAGAATCGTACCCTTGCACTCGGCAGCCGCGACAGCGGCCATGCGGCAATTCTCCCGGTTTATTTTCTCCAGCGCGAGGGGCTGGCTGAAGGGAAAGACTACCAAACGCTCCGCTTCAACACCGATCTCGGCAAGCATGGCGACACTGGGACCAGCGAGTCCGACGTCGTTCGCGCAGTCCTCGACGGTCGCGCCGATGCCGGTGCAATCGGCAGCCCGTTCTGGAATGCCGTGCGCAGCGAGCGTCTGGTGCCGGAAGGCGCGCTCACTGAAATCTGGACATCGCAGCCTTATAATCACTGCATGTTCACCGCTCGATCCGATCTGGATCCGGCGCTGGAGCAACAGTTTGCCAAAGCCCTATTCGGCATGAGCTTCGATAATCCAGCGCATCGGGCGGTGCTCGAAGCGGAAGGGCTACGCCAATGGATCGCGCCGCAGCTTGAGGCCTATGCCGAGTTGCGGGAGGCCTCCTTGCAACAGGGATTTTTAACGCGGCCTTCGGTTTAGGGGCCGGGCCGACGGCTCACTCCGCCCTCAGCGCAGCTTCCACCGCTTCAGGCGCAATTGAAGATCCTCGCCAACCGGCGCTGGTGGTCGGATTCGCGATCGAACGCGCGGCGTACGGCCGCAAAAGATTGGGCCAGCGGAAAGATGTCGTGGCTGACCAAGAGGTCGCTATCCTCGGCCCCGACCGGATGCCAGAACACGCCGTCCGCCGTAATCGTCACCTCGGGGACCAGGTCCGCTCTTGCCAGGGCGACGCCCTCCATGGCGGTGCCGCGCAGCGCAATTCGCCTGATCACCCGGTCTTCCTCTCTGACGTCATGGGCGGCAAGGAAGCTGCGAAACTCCTGTGCCTCGGCATCGCTCGACACTGTCGCCGCCAAGCGCACTCGGAATCCTTCGGCGCGGGCCCTCTGGATTCCATTCCAGGCGCGCGCCCATGTCCCCTTACCACGATGACTATCGTGGCGCTCCGGCGTCGGACTGTCGAGGCTGATCTGGAAGGTGATGCGGTCGCGCGGCAACGCGCGCAAGGTTTCAAGCCTGCTGCCGGCAAACAGCATGCCGTTGGTGAGGACCGTGGTCGGCGCCGCTGCCGCACACGCGACAAGGATCTCGCCAATGTCCGGCAGCATGAATGGCTCGCCACCGGTCACAAAGATCTCGCTCACGCCGAGCTCTGTTGCCTCCATGGCGATCCGCCGCACCCGCTCGATGCCGAGTTCCCGCCGCTGCGCTTTGGGTGACGAGCGCACGCAGCAATAGTCGCAGGCCAGGTTGCAGTCAAAGTTGGTGTAGAGCCACAGGCGAGAGCCGACAGGCCGATCTTCTCCGACGTTCTCAGGAGGCTCGCCGTACCGGAAAACGCAGCGCGTACGCCCCTCTTCGACTGCCGTATCGATCAAGCTGTTGCGGGTGAAGCGGCACCAGGATTCGAGCTCGCGGCCAATGCTCGGATCATCGCTGATCACGGCCACGAGATCGCCCTTATCACTGCGGCGCAATGCTGCGATCAACTCCGGCAGCAGGCCCGAGGCAAAGGTCTTGGTGCCGGCGTCGAGTTCAACGTTCGCGTTGATCCGCATGCATGAATCCTCGGTCCCCAGGGCCATTGCGCCAGTTTCGCAGCGGAGAGATCGCGCCAGCAGGCAAAGGTAACCCCATAATTTTCCGTCAAACATGCAGCAAAATCAATAAATCATGTTCTTTTGCACGTTCCTGATAGCCATGCACACGGTCAAACGCCATCCGGAGCTGTCCCCTTTGCGTCATGAAGAAACTGCCCTCACCCTCGGGTTCACGCGTACCAGACCTCCCATTATTCGGCGACGCAGCCAGCTCGGTTACAGGCGGAGGGTCACATTCCGGCGATCAATTTCCAGCCGCCCAATGGGCGTCGCAGGCTAGATAATTGAGTGCATCAGCACGAACGGTCCAGACACGCGCATCGTTTTTCTGGACACCCGTCACTTTGCGCTTGAGACGGAAGGCGGCACGGTTGCCAACGAGATCAGACGCTTCTTGTTGGGCTGATAGAGGACGCCGCGTCCAGCAAATCTGATGTCCGCGGATCACGAGCGCGCTTTCAGTAGATCTTCAGTCCGAGCCGCACTTATTGCACGAAGACGAGTTTAGAGATCGGAGGCCGCGCCCTGAGCAGCCTTCGGGGGTCGCTACTGTCCGCGCGAAATCCCGCAAGATCATAGCTCAGGGCAGCATATCGAGGCGCCGCGTAGCCGGGAGCGACTCGAACCCCGACCCTATTGTCCTCATGCTTTAGCGATCAGCGCCGAATGATCACGCAAAAAGGTGACGCCTTACCCGCACGTGTTAAGAAGCATAAGAGGTCAGCGCCGCCATCGCGCTCAAGAGCAAGGTCGTGAAGGAGGCCATCGGTTAGATTTGTCCGCCGTTGCCAAAACCGGCGGGTACCTCCTTCGCAGCGCATTTTGGTGATCACCACACACCAACTCGCTTACGACGGCTTGGATCAGTGAGCCTTGTCATTTTCCAAACGCTGCGACATCAGTGCCTCCCACTCGGAAACGAGCATGAAGCCGGGGTCCTTTCGGCAGGCTTCCTCGGTCTCACGCAACAGCTGCTCATCGGTCTTTTCAAGTTCAAGCGGATCGCCGTGCGGTTGCGGCACATAGAACGGCGTATCCACATAGACTTCGACCAGATTGCCCTCGGGGTCGTTGAAGTAGATCGACCAGGCATTGCCGTGGTTCAGACCGAACATCTCGGTTGCGCCGTTTGCCAAGGCTTTGGTGCGTGCGGAACGAAGCTGATCCAAATTTGTGACTTTGAAGGACAGCTGCATCACAGTGCTAGGAGCGTTTTGCGCTCTGCCCGAGGCAAGCGCCAGCTGATGATGCATGTTCGGTTGCGAGCTCATGAAAACGAGTTGGTTTTGGAAGCGGCTGCCGACACCGCGATCCGTAACCACCAGGTCGAGGGTCCTGCAGTAGAAGTCCTCAATCTTCTTGATGTCCCAGACATAGATACCTACGTGGCTGAGGTTCGGACGTGATTGCAGCGAGGATTCAGCCTTCGATGTGGCTTCAGTCATGTTGATCTCCCAGATAAACAGTTCTTGCTCGACAAGAACGTCGAGCGAGGTGGTTGCCAGTGCCGGCCGCGGCTGGTCCTTCATCAGCCGCGGGCAAATCCGACCCTCTGGAACAAATAGTCCCGCGATTCCGAAGCCAGCCGGCGGGCCTTGGCGACGAGGGCGTCGTCAATGAGCTTTCCACCAAACTTGACGGGCTTGCCCGCGACAAAGACCGCCTCAATACATCCAGCGTCTGCCGCCCCAACCATGGCATCGACCGGATTCTGCAGGGGATAGTAAGCTAGATTGTCCGCCTGGAGCAGCAGAAGGTCAGCGCTCTTTCCGACCGCGAGAGAGCCGGCGACCTTCTCGAGCCCCGCTGTCTTCGCGCCCTCGAGTGTCGCCATCTGAAAGACCTGCCGCGTCGATATGACGCTTGCCGCGTTCCAATTGGCCGGCTCCGATCGATCGTCTGCCGGGTTGCTTGCTTGGAATCGTCCGACCGCAAGCGTGTTCTTCATGATCGAGAACATATCACCGGAAGATGTCGACTCGCCGTCGCAGCTCAAACTGGTGACAAGGCCGCGTTCCAATGTCCGCACGACCGGAGGCAAACCTCGGCGCCACCGAACCCGGAGCATTTCGTCGAGCGGAGAAATCGAGACGGTCCCGCCTGAGTCACGGATAAACTGGAGCTCCTCATCTGTACTGTCTTTGACATGCACGTGAGTGATGTCGGGGCCAAGCAATCCCGCCTCTTTCATGGCCTTTATCCCGCCGGGACTCGCAAAGCCTATGTGGATCGTCGTGGGTATACCGAGTTCACGTGCGATCGACAGATCGCGCGCGACTTGGGGAATCACGGCAAAATCGGGCCCCCTGCCCGCCATCGCCATCGTGACAAGCCCGCCGTCGGCGCTGAAGTGCTGTTTGCGCACTCGCCTGATATCGTCAGGGATGCCCTGAGTGCTTTTGACGATCCACTTTGACGGATCGGGCGCCTGGGGCCATCCCATCGCAAAGACCGACCGCGCGGGAACGTCGCGCAAGCCTTGCACCGCGGCGTCCGCATGGGCCGGACTGTTCATGATGTGCGACCAGTCGACCAGCGTGGTGATGCCGTCATCCAATGCAGCGAGTCGGCCGATCAGATTGGCGGCATAGACGTCTTCCGGACGCATCACCACGCCGAACTTGAAGAAATTGTTCGCGAAGTACTGGGCCGCACTCCAGTTGGCGCCGAGGTGCCTGAGGCAGGATTGCCAGGTGTGCCGATGGGTTTCGACGAAACCGGGGGCTACAATTAGACGGCTCGCGTCGACCACCTCTGCATTTCCGGCTTCGATCGTGCGATCGATGGCCGCGATCTTTCCGCCTTCGATCAGCAGGTCGCCCACAAAATCGGGCAACGCGGAGTTCATCGTGACCAGAGACCCACCCTTGATGAGCACTCTGTCCGTTTGCGGAACCTTTCGGGCATCAAGAATGAATTCGGCACCTGAACTGCGCTGGATGCCACCGATAGTCGAGGCGGCAGAGCAAGCGAGAAGAGCTTTCACAAACGAGCGGCGATCCATAGTGTTGCCCCTGATATTGCTTCGTTGACGTTGTGAGAGAGCCTTGAGGTCAGATTCGTGGCAACTTCGTCCGTTCAACGACCCCCTTCCATTTCACAATCTCCGTTTCGATGAGCTTCTTCATCTCCTCCGGCGAACTTCCGCGAACCTCTCCGCCGGTGGCCGTTTCCAGTCGCTGCTTGACTTCCGGATCCTTGAGGGCGTCCAGCGTTGCAGCGTTGAGCGCGTTGATGATGGCGGGGGGCGTGCCCTTTGGAGCCAGCAATCCCGCCCACGTACGAACGTCATAACCCTTCACGCCCGCCTCATCGATGGTCGGTACGTTCGGCAACAACGCGATCCGCGATGGCGCAGTCACCGCAAGCCCGCGCATAGCACCGCTCTGGATTTGCGAGGCAATCAGGACAGGCGTGGCAATGATGACCGGCACCTCGCCACCGAGCAGAGCAGTTACGGTTTGAGCGTCGCCGCGGTAGGGCACATGAACGATATCGATTCCGGCCATCGAATTCAGCAATTCGCCCGCGAGGTGATGCGTGCTTCCGAAGCCAACCGAGCCGAAGCTGAGAGCGCCCGGCTTTTCCTTGGCGATCGCGATCAGCTCACCCAGTGTCTTGGCGGGGGAGTCGCTTCGCACCGCGACCACGAGCGCGTAGTAGACAACCGTTGAGATCATGTCGAAGCTCTCGACCGGCTGATAGTTCAACTGCTTATAGGTCGCGGCGGAGATCGCATGGGCACCTGTGACAAGCCCTATCGTGTATCCGTCGGGCTCGGACTTGGCGACGGCGTCAGCTGCAATGTTGCCGCCAGCGCCTGGTTTAGCCTCGACCACGACGGGTTGCCCAAGCCTCTTCGATAGCCCGTCCGCGATGATGCGCGACAAAGTGTCAGCTGCGCCGCCGGCGGCAAATCCATGCAGCAAGCGTATCGGGCGCGAAGGATAATTGTCCGCATACGCCTCGGAGACGCTAAATAAACCGCTGAGAACGAAAAGAATTGCTGCAGTAAGACGTGTTGTGATGCGCATCGGCACGCCCTCCCTCAGTTTGCTTCTTGGCCGCATCGGAGCGACAGTTTCTTCATTGCAATACGCGCTATGTCGTCATGACGATCTTGCCCAGTGCGGAGCCCTTTTCGAGCAGCGCATGAGCCTTCCTGACGTCTTCGAGCTTCAATCGCGCCGAAATCGCCGGCCTGATCGCGCCCCGGCTTAGTGCGTCGATCACGTTGCGCATGAGCGCGCGATGCCCATCGCGATCTTGGTCGTAGATGTGGAAGGAGAAGCAGCGAACGGCCGGGCATATGTCGAGATGATTGCGCATCGCCGCCATCAGGTTCTCTTCCGGCAATCCGGCGAAGGCATTGTATGAGAGGAGCGTGCCCCATCTGCCGAGCGCGCCGAGATAGCCGGTGAATTCAGGCCCACAGACGTGGTCCAGCACCACGCCGACGCCCTCGCCGCTGGTCAATTCGCGAGTCCGAGCCACGACATCTTCGCTGCGGTAGAAGATCAGGTGATCGGCGCCGTTGCGGCGCGCGAAGGAGGCCTTCTCTTCGGTCGAGACGGTGCCGATCACCGTCATCTGCGCAAGTTTGGCGAGTTGTACCAGCGCGGTGCCGACTCCGCCTGCGGCGCCAATCACCAGCACGCTGGCCGGCGCGCGGTGATGACGGCACTCGTGCAGGAGCGCGTAGGCCACCTGGTAGTTCGAAAGGCACACTGCAGCTTCCAGATCGGCGTCGTCAGGAAGCGTATGGACGGCGTCGGCCGGAGCGACGACATACTCGGCGTAGCAACCGCCGCGGTGGGGCAGGTCTCGCGCACTCAGCAGGACTTTCTGGCCAATGGCGAAACCCTCGACGCCGGCCCCGAAGGCAGAAATGCGACCCGCAACGTCATTCCCAGGATTAGCCGGCAGCGGCGGCATCCATTTGTACACGCCCCGACGGATCAGCACGTCCGGCTGCCCAACTCCGAACGCCTCGGCCCGGATCTGCACTTGGCCATGACCGGGTGTAGGCAGGGGGAGCTCAACTACTTCCAGGGCCTCCGGCCCCCCCGGCTGATGCACTAAGACTGCCTTCATCGACGTCGCTTCCCCTTCATCACCGAATTTTCGAAAATACTATCTGTTGCGAAAATTATTGCAAGATGCTCATTGGCGCGGCATCTTGAGGCATCGATTCATGGGCAGGACCATGCCTGAGAGCGCCATTCGCCCACGCAAGGAATTCGGCAAGACCATCGCCGCCGACATCACCCATCGGCTGCGCGAGGAGATCGTGACCTGCGGCCTGCCCCCCGGCGAGCCGTTGAGGTTCGACGTCTTGCGCGAGCGTTTCGGCGCGAGCTTCACCACTTTGCGCGAGGCGCTGACCGCCCTCGCCGCCGAGGGCCTGGTCGACGCCCAGGAGCAGCGCGGATTTCGCGTTGCGCCGGTCAGCCGGCAGGATCTTGTGGAGGTCACCGACGCCCGGGTCCTCATCGAAGTGGAATTGATCCGCCGCGCGATCCAGAAGGGCGATGACGACTGGGAGATTGCCGTCATCTCCACTCTGCACAGGCTAAAGCGCATCGAACAACGGGATCCGGAGCATCCGCTGCGCGATCCCGAATGGAAGATCGCCCACAGGCAGTTCCACCAGGCGCTAGTCTCCGCCTGCGGCTCTGCGACCCTGCTCGGGATCCGCGCCGAGCTGTTCGACCGCGCCGAGCGCTACCGGCATCTGTCGGCCAATTTCCGACCGCGCCCCCGCGACAAGGCCGGCGAGCACCAGGCGATCATGCAAGCCGCCATATCACGCAATGCCGATCTCGCCGTGCAGCTGATCGAGACCCATATCCGCACCACTGCGGACAATGTCGCGAAATACGCCGGGCACCTGCTCGAGACCGAATAGAGCGGCGTCGGCATTTTTCACCGGCGCCAGGCTTGCATCTTCGGCGATTTTCGAAAATAATGCCAAATATCGAAAAATGCGAAATTTTGGGTTAAATCCATGAAGCTGCTGTCGTTCTTGGATGGAAGTCGGGAAAGCTGGGGAGCCGTTGTCGAAAATGGCGTGGTCGATCTCTGCCGCGCCCTTCCCCAATATCCGACGCTCGCCGACTTCCTCGGCAGCGACGACTACGCGCGCCGCGAGGCCATTGTCGCCGAACACAAGCCGACGATGGCGCTGGCTGACGTCAAATACCTTCCCGTGATCCCGCGTCCCGAAAAGATCGTCTGCGCCGTGCGCAATTATCTCGACCACCACAACGAGGCGGTGGCGTTCGGCATGAAGCGCGAGATCACTGAGTTTCCGCCGATCTTCCTGCGGGTTTGGCGCTCCCAGGTCGGCCACAACGCGCCGGTGATCCGGCCGAAGGTCTCGGACAATTTCGACTGGGAGGGCGAGCTCGCCGTCGTCATCGGCAAGGGCGGTCGCCACATCAGCCAGGCCGACGCCTGGAATCACGTGGCGGGCTATTCGATCTACAACGACGTCAGCGTGCGCGACTGGCAGCGCCATGCCGGGCAAATTGCCTCCGGCAAGAACTTCGTCGGCACCGGTCCGTTCGGACCGTGGCTCGTTACGCCGGACGGAATCGGCGATCCCGCCAAGCTAAAGCTGGAAACGCGCGTCAACGGCGAAACGGTGCAGTCCTCGAACACTTCGATGCTGATCTTCTCGATCCCGAGGCTAATCGAATACTGCTCGACCATTTTCGACCTCGTTCCCGGCGACGTCATCGCCACCGGCACGCCGGCCGGCGTCGGCTTCACCCGCAAGCCGCCGATCTTCCTCAAGCCCGGCGACGTGGTCGAAGTCGAGATCGAGAACATCGGCGTGCTGCGCAATCCTGTCGTCGACGAAGCATAGAGGCGCGCATGTCCTACGATGTTCGCAAGACCGCGCTCAGTGTCGAGGAGATCTGGCATGAGCGCGGGCCTCGCCTGGAGAAGCCGCTGTTGGTCGGAACGGCCGTTGCGGTCATCCGCAATCCCTTCGCCGGTCGCTACGAACCCAATCTGATGCCGTTCCAAGCGGCCTTGCGTGAGCTTGGACACGAGCTCGCAACGCGCCTGATCGCGCAACTTGGCGGCGCCTCACACATCGAAGCCTACGGCAAGGGCATCATCGTCGGTGAAGACGGGGAACTCGAACACGGCGCCGTCTGGCACGAAGCCGGCGGCCAGGGCATGCGTGAGGTGCTCGGTCAACCCAAGGCGATTGTGCCGGCGGCCAAGACCATCGGAGGCCCGGGCACGCGCCTCATGGTCCCACTGGGCCACATCCACGCGTGTTATGTGCGCAGTCATTTCGGCACGGCGGAGATGACGCTCTGGGATGCGCCGCGGCGCGATGAGATTGCGTTTGGTCTCGTTATGGCGACCGGCGGGCGACCACACGCGCGCATCGGCGGGTTGGCGGTGTCGGACATTTCTGTACATGATGGCCAGCGCTGACAGGCTGCGACTAGAGAAGTCACGACAGGGCCGCAATCAATTGGGGCCTCGCTTGGAACTCTTCGTGGACGAATCGACAACATCGCGCGGCAGGCTCAATAGCCGATCGAGCACTGAAAACAGCGAACACATCAGCTCCATTCCCAGAGCCCTTTCAAGCTCCTGGTAGCGTGCGTTGACATCCGGCATGATCTCTTTGACCAGTGTTTGCCCACGTTTGGCGAGCGTCACAAAGACCTTTCTTTGATCGTCTCTGCTCCGCTCGCGCGCAACATATCTGGCTTCCTCCAGGTAAGAGAGGATATTTGACAAACTCGGTGCGGAGATCTGGCAAAGCGATGCAATCTCGTGCTGCTCCAGCCGATCGTAATCGCTGACTACTCGCAAAATGCGCCATTGCTGTTCAGTCAGACCATGGGCCTGGAAGATCGGGCGAAAATGCTGGAGCAGCACTTCCCTCGCCTGCAACAGCATGAGCGGAAGATTCTCTCGTCCTACGATCCCGCCTGCGGACCTCATTACACCCCCTCCTCGACTATTCGAGACGTACATGGCGCGTGCGCTCAACTGGCTGTTTGATCTGAATCAATGATCGTGACGATCATAATCATTAAGATCATAACATTCAGCAATGGGAGAGATGTCCATGGGTAAAATCGTGCTGGCCGCCAAGATCGCGCACGTTCCCTCGATACTGATTTCAGAACGAGAAGGCCCCTTGAAAGGCAAGCGCGCCGAGGCGATTTCGGCCTTGCGCGAAATCGGCAAGCGCGCCCGTGACCGTGGCGCCGACACCTTCCTGGTGTTCGACACGCACTGGATCTCCAATTTCGGTTGCCACATGAACGCTAATGCCCGGCACCGCGGCACCTATACCAGCCACGAGGCGCCGCACATGATCCAGAACATGCACTACGATTATCCAGGCGATCCCGCCCTCGGCGACGCGATCGCGGCGGAGGCCGCCAAGGACGGCCTCTCGGTGCTGGCGCACAAGGTCGAGACGCTGCCGCTGGAATACGGGACGATCGTGCCGATGCACTACATGAACGAGGACGGCTGGGCACGCGTGCTGTCGGTAGCCGCTCCCATCTTCGCCAGCGTCGAAGAGAACCGCAAGTTCGGCGCAGCCTGCGCCCGCGCGATCGCCGACTCAGACCGCAAGGTCGCGGTGCTCGCGTCCGGCTCGCTGTCGCACAGGCTCGTCGCCAACGAGCAGGTCGGCGACAATCAATGGGAACAGGTCGGCAGCGAGTTCAACCGCCAGATGGATTTGCGCGTGCTCGACCTCTGGAAGGAGCGCCGCTATGCCGAATTCGTCCGTATGCTTCCTGAGTATTCGACCAAGTGCAACGGCGAGGCCCTGATGGCCGACACGCATATGATCTTTGGCCTGTTGGGATGGGACGCCTATAAGGGCGAGACCGAGCTGCTCTGCCCATACTTCCCGTCATCGGGCAGCGGCCAGATCATCGCCGAGCATCATCTTTGAAGAGGACGAACGAGCACACTGAGGCTGGCCAGACCGGCCTCGGTGTCACTCTGGTTCCGCTTGAAGCCTACCGCTCCTCGGCGACGACGGTATTGCGCAGAACGCCGGCGAGTGGATTCCACCTCGACGACATCGCCCGGCTTCAGCCAACGCGGCGGATTGAACCGCGCTCCAGCACCGGTCGGCGTGCCCGTAGCGATCATATCGCAAGGCTTGAGGGTCGCGAAGGTGGAGAGATAGCTAATGAGATAATCGAATGGAAACATCA
Organism: Bradyrhizobium sp.; assembly: GCF_035652035.1. GTDB lineage: Bacteria > Pseudomonadota > Alphaproteobacteria > Rhizobiales > Xanthobacteraceae > Bradyrhizobium. Next base: position 47,629 of record NZ_DASREO010000015.1, on the reverse strand, counting down.
TTCGCTCCGTCGAGTCGTGCTGTCTCTCCTCTCCATTAACGCGAGTAATGATATCGTGCGGCCCACGTGGATCGCATTCGTCAGCCGTCACGACCCATGGTCCGATGCTTCCCGATCGATCGAAATTCTTTCCCTGCGTTACGTTGAACTTTCCATGCCGAAGCCAGTCCCGCACACTGCCCTCATTGCACAGCGTCATTCCAAAGATATGCGACCAAGCCTGCTCACGCGGAATGTGACGACCGGCCTTGCCTATCACGATCACGAGCTCGCCCTCGTAGTCGAACTCATCGGACACGCGCGGCTTTTCAAGCGGCTGGCAAGAGCCAACCACTGAAGACGGAGCGCGGACGAACAAGCTGGGGTACTTCGGCAGGTCAGAGCTGTCCTTGTACTCCTCGTCACGATCGTTGTAGTTCACGCCAATACACCAGAGCTTCTCAGGATTCGTGATTGGCGGCAGAAGCGTCAACTGGTCGAACCGGTAATCCGGGACCCGGCCAGCCACCGCTTGTTGCGCGACCGAGAGCGCGTCCGCCGCTATCAGCGTCTTCAAATTTGGAAATTCGCCGCCCATCCGCGAAGTCAGATCGATCACTCCGTCGCTCGATGCGGAGCCATACCGTTCTTCGCCGTGTTGCAAGTAGCTCAGCAACCGCACGATGACGCCTCCTCGGCAATGATTGATCGGCGCACCAGACGACACATGACTAGCGTCCCGCCTTGCGTTCGATCTCCAGCCGCTCTTCCGCTCCCTTGCGCAGATGCGCCAGCTGATCGAGCAAACCCTGTGGGTCGACAAGAGGGTTCAGCTCGTTTGGTGCCCGCGAAATGACTTTCTCGCGGAGCTCGGTCAATCCGTTCGAGAACGGATGCGTCGTGAGATGCACCATTACGGGATTGACGGGTTGCTCGACCAGCTTCTTAATCTTGTCGAGGCTTGCAATGTACCCTTCGACCTGTTTCGAATTTTCGATCGCATTGAGCCCGAGTCCGCCGACCGTGATGGCGCGATAAGCTTTTGTGCCATCCTTCACGTCGTAGGTGTACGACGCCGTGCCCTGGGTATGACCAGGGGTCTCCAATACGCCAAACGTGTTGTCGCCTAAACGGATGACGTCGCCGTCCCTGACGACGACATCCTGATCGATCATTGACCACGGATGCGGCGTTCCTTCGGACTGCTTCGCTCCCGCGATCGCCTCGCTCCAGCCGATCTTGGTCATCACGAACTTCGCATTCGGCAGCAGAGGCTTGAGTTTGGCGGCCCCGCCGACATGATCGAAGTGCCCATGCGTCATCAGCACGTATTTTATGTCGGCAAGGTCGACGCCGACCTTGCGCAAATTGGCGATGAGCTGGTCTACATGAGGCTCATGCAACGTGTCGATCAACACCACGCCATCACTGGTGCGTATCGCCCAGGACGAAACCCAGCAAACGCCGACATAGTAGACGTTATCAAAAGCCTTCCACGGCTCGATGTACTGAGCCTTGGGATTGTTCAGCCAGGCACCTAGCTCGGGCGGCATCTTCTTGGTGCGGCCAAACTCCTCGAACTGCGCCAGGATTTCCTTCGACGGACACCCCTCGAACGGCTGCGCAAGGGCTGCCGTGCCAAGAGACGATGTCAGGGTTATAATCGCGCCTGCGAGAAGACCAAGATACCGACTTGATCCGGCTTTCCTCCACAAGGACTGGAAAGTCGCCAACGTTCGTGGGGCAAGGCAAGACTGGCAATTCATGGCATGTTCCTTTCGATGCTAACAGGTGAGCGAATCACGCGGATGCTAACGGCGGCCCTGGGAAAAGCTTGCCTGGATTGAGAATTCCTTTCGGATCAAGCGCCATCTTGAGCGATCGCATCACCTCCAAAGCCTGAGCTCCGTGCTCCTGCTCCAGAAAACCGCGCTTTCCCAGACCGACCCCGTGCTCGCCGGAGCACGTCCCGCCCAGGGCAAGACCGCGCGCCACGATCTTGTGATCCAGCGTGAGCGCGCGCTCGACTTCAACGGGATCGTCCGGATCGACCAGGATGCAGCAGTGAAAATTGCCGTCTCCAACGTGGCCGGCGATTGGTGCTATCAATCCGGACGCTGCAATATCCTCTCTCGCTCCGAGAACAGCTTCGGCAAGCCGCGAGATCGGGACGCAGACGTCGGTGGCAATGCCTTTCGCCCCCGGACGCAGCGCGACGGCGGCCGGATACGCCCGGTGGCGGGCTGTCCACAGCCGATTGCGTGCCTCCGTCCCGCTGGACCACACGAAGCGAACTGCTCCAGCGTCATTCGCCAGGGTCTCCACGAGTTCGGCCTGCTCTTTCACGCTGGAACTACTGCCGTTGAATTCAAAGAACAGGGTCGGGACCGCCTCGTAGCCCTCGAGCCTGGAATAAGCGATGCTCGCTCCCATTTGCACGTCATCCAGAAGCTCGACGCGCGCAATCGGAATACCGAGTTGCATCGTCATGAAGACTGTCTCCACCGCCGCGGCCAGAGTTGGGAATTGGGCCACGGCAGCGCTGGTTGCCTCGGGTATGCCGTGAAGGCGCAAACGGATCTTTGTGATGATTCCCAGCGTTCCCTCCGAACCGACGAAGAGGTGGGTCAGATCGTATCCGTTGGCGGCCTTACGCACGCGACCGCCGGTCGAAATGAGCCGGCCATCGGCCAGAACGACTTCCAGCCCAAGCACATTTTCCCGAATGGTCCCATACCGCACCGCGTTCGTACCGCTTGCGCGAGTCGCACACATTCCGCCAATCGTGCACTCTGCACCGGGATCGACCGGAAAGAATAGGCCTGCGTCGCGGATGAAGCTGTTGAGCTGCTCGCGCGTGACGCCCGGCTCGACCAAACAATCCATGTCCTCCCGATTGACTTCGATGATCGAGTTCAGCCGCGTGAGATCAACGCTCACTCCTCCGCAGACGGCATTCACCTGCCCCTCGAGACTCGAGCCTGCGCCGAATGGAACGATTGGCACCCCCTCTCGGTGACAGAGCGCAAGAATTTGCCTAATCTCGTTCACCGTCTCGACGAAGGCGACTGCATCCGGCAAATGAGGCAAGGCGGGGCCTTCGCCGTGCGCGTGCTGCTCGCGCAACGTCATGCTTGTCGACAGCCGGTCGCCGAGGAAGCTCCGCGCTTCCATGATCAGAGACTCCACTCGTTCCACCGACACACGGGGCGCGGCAACGGACCAGGTCGCGTCCAGCAGGGACAGTGGGCTCTTCAACGCTTCAAGCATTTCTCCCACTGCCCTTCCTGCTCGATGTCGACCGACGTTGTTTGGCTCTCATGGTTCATGGAACTCTGCACTCGGACAAATCCGCCGCCTCGGCTGTGTTCTCAAATCCGAGATAGCTCGCCATCACTTGCGGATTCCCTGCAATCTTCGACGCGGCCCCACTCAGCACAAAGCTACCAAGCTCCATAACGTAGGCGCGGTCAGCTATCCGGAGCGCCGCTTGAGCGTTCTGCTCGACGAGCAACACAGCAATTCCGGCGGCTCTCAGATCTCCGATGATAGCGAAAATGTCAGCAACGATGCGAGGCGCGAGGCCAAGACTGGGCTCGTCAAGCATCAGGAATTTCGGCTCTCCCATGAGCGCGCGGCCCATCGCCAACATCTGCTGCTCACCTCCGGACAGTGTCCCGGCGAGCTGAAGGCGCCGCTCCTTAAGGCGAGGAAACATCGCATAGACCCGCTCCAGCGCTGCAGTGGCGCTGGACCGATTCGTCCGAAACCCGCCGAGCACTAGATTGTCTGCGACGGTCATGCTGGTAAACAATTCACGATGTTCCGGCACCAAAAATAGACCGGCAGCAACCCGGTCCTCGATGTCCAGCCGCTCGAACCCGCACCCATCGATCCGCACTTGGCCCCGAAAGGGCAAAATTCCCATGATCGAGTTCAGAAGAGTGGTCTTGCCGGCACCATTCGCTCCAACGATTGTGACGATCTCGCCCGGGGCGACGTCGAGCGAAACCTCCCGAACGGCCTCTACCTTGCCGTACGATACCGAGGCATTCTTCACCGACAGCAGCATCTCGGTCATGCCGCAACTCCTAGATAAGCGCGAACTACGTCAGGGTTGGATTTGATCTCGGACGGCGCGCCTTCAGCGATCTTCGTTCCGAAATCGAGAACCACGACCTGTTCTGCGAGGTTCATGACGAAACCCATGTCATGCTCGACCAGCAATATCGACATTCCCTCGTCTTTGAGCTGACGAAGCAACGCCGCAAGCTGCTGCTTCTCGTTGTGACGCAGGCCGGCGGCCGGCTCGTCGAGCAGGAGCAGGATCGGGTCTGCACATAGAGCCCGCGCAATCTCGACGATGCGCTGTTGCCCCAGGGCCAGGTTGCCCGCGAGCTGGTGCATCTGCGGCTCGAGCCCGACCCGCCTGATCTGCCGCGCCGCTTCCGCCAGCAGTCTCGTTTCGTCTCGGCGGTCAAGCCGCAACATGCTTGCGATCGCGCCTGCGTGACCGCGCAAATGCGTGCCGATCGCGACATTCTCCAGCACGGTCATGTCGGGCACCAGCTTTACATGCTGGAAGGTGCGGGCGATACCGCGCCGGACGATCTCCTGCGGAGCTAAGCCGGTAATAGGTCGCCCCAGCATAGAAATTTTCCCAGAGGTCGCCGCCAGCACTCCCGTGATCAAGTTGAACGTGGTGCTCTTGCCTGCGCCGTTGGGGCCGATCAGTGCAACAATCTGGCGCGGCGAGATTTTGAAGCTGACATTGTTGACGGCGACGACGCCTCCGAACTGCTTTCGTGCACCTTGCACCTCAAGCAGCGTCTTTCCGGCGATATCGACCTTAGGACGCGCGGCCAGGGGCTCTCCCGCAGGCAATTTGTCTAAGCGACGTTCGAACGGCCAGAATGCGGCGACGCGCGGCCAGACGCCCCCGGGAGCTACCTGCAGCAGGATCACGAGCAGCACACCAAAGACGACGATTTCGAGTTGCCCTTCGCCTAATGTGGCAAACATCTCGCTCTTCAGGATTTCCTGGAGAATCACGACTATCCCGGAGCCGAGCACGGCTCCCCAAACGTGGCCTGCGCCACCGACCACGGCGATGAACAGATATTCGATACCCGCTTGTGCTCCGAACGGGGTCGGGTTCACCGCTCGCAGAAAATGCGCGTAGAGCCAGCCCGAAAGCCCGGCGAGGATTGCGGCATAGATGAAAACCAGGAGCTTCGCTCGTGCAGTCTCCACGCCGAAAGCTTCCGCGGCGAGATGCCCGCGACGCAACGCACGAATCGCTCGCCCGAGCCGAGAGTCCAGGAGATTCAGCGTCAAGATAGAGCTGATGAAGACCGCGCTCCAGATCACATAATAGATCGAGCCGGCACTCATCATCTTCAGCGAACCGATCGATATCGGCGGAATGCCGGAGATGCCGTCGTTTCGTCCGAGGAATTCGAGCTTGCTGAAGAGATAGTAAAGGCTGAGTCCCCAGGCGATGGTCCCAAGCGGAAGGTAGTGGCCAGAGAGGCGAACGGTTACGAGCCCGAGCACCACCGCGAGCAAGCCGGTGACCAGCAACGAAGCCGGAAGAGTCAGCCAGGGAGACAAGCCGAAGGACGTGGTCAGCACCGCCGTTGTGTAGGCGCCGAAGCCGCAGAAGGCCGCTTGACCGAACGACGTAAGGCCGCCCACTCCGGTCAGCAGGACCAGACCAAGAGCGACCAACGCCGCGAGTCCAATATTATCCAGCAGTACCATCCAGAACGGCGGAACACCCGGAAGCACAGGGAACAGTGCCATCACCAATGCAAAAAGCGCAATCGACCAGCGCTGCGACATCGCCGTCAGTCCTTCTCTTCTTCAATAGTTGGCGCTGACAAGGAGCGCGCCAGAAGCACCGGCAAGATCAGGGCAAAGACGATCACTTCCTTGAAGTTGCTTGCATAGAACGACGAGAAGGCCTCGACAACGCCGACGGCGACCGCGGCAGCGGCCGTTAGCGGATAGCTGGCGAGGCCGCCGACGATCGCGGCGATGAATCCCTTCAGCCCTATGAGAAACCCGCTATCGTAGTAGATGGTCGTCATCGGTACGATGAGGATGCCCGAGATCGCACCAATGCCCGCGGCAAGCATAAACGCGATCTGACCGGACAGGACGGTGCGGATCCCGACCAGCCGAGCGCCGATGCGATTGACAGCCGTCGCGCGTAACGCCTTCCCGTAGACCGTGTGGCCGAAGAACAGCCAGAGTGCGACGATCAGAGATACGGTGATGATGTAGACTGCCAAAGTCTGGCCGGTTACGCGCAACGGGCCGATCGATGCGGCGACATCTGTAATCGTAGGCGCCCGCATGCCTTCGGCCCCAAAGAAAAGCAAAGCCAAACCCTGCAACGCGAGATGTACACCGACCGAGGCAATCAGCAGGACCAACACGGAGGCATGAGCGATCGGTTGATATGCAATGCGATAGAGATAAAGGCCGATCGGGCTGACGATCATCAAGGACAGCGCTATATTGATTGTCGCGCTGCTCGTATCCCCGCCTGCAAACTGCGCGAGTACAAGAGCGAGAGCCGACGCTAGGATATAGAGAGCAGCCGCACGAACGATTCGTCCCGTCGTGAACTGATGGCGGATGCTGAACATCTCCATGCAGAATGCGACGAAGCCAAGGGCGCAGGCAAGCTCGGCGGTACCCGGAAGCTTCCCTGAGGACAGAGCGGCATAGGTCAACGCGCCGAAGGTGATGAATTCGCCCTGCGGAATGAGGATCACACGCGTAACCGCGAAGACCAGCACCAGTCCAAACCCGAGCAGAGCATAGATGGCGCCGTTCGTGATGCCGTCCTGGGCCAGAAGCAGCAGGATTGTCGTGTTCACGATCTTGCTCTCCGAGCGTTGCGAGCTTTGCGGTCACCGAATGACATCCGCAGTATCAATTTACGACCTGGTACTTGCCGTGCTTCACCGTCAGCAGAATGCGGGAGCGCTCGTCGACGCCGTTGCGATCCTGTTCGGTAAAATTGTAGACGCCCTGACTTGCTGCAATCTCCCTTTCACTCAGCAGCGCCTTGCGGATCGCTTCACGAAATTCCGGCGTTCCGGGGCTCGCTTGCTTCAAGGCAACGGGAAGAACGCGCTTGAGGATCTCGAACGCGTCGTAGGAATGCGCGGCAAACTGACTCCGGCTGTTTGGGCCGTATTTCGTCTCATAAGCGGTGTCGAGGGCGAGGCCAGGCTTTTTGGTTAGAGCCTCGTCATCCTGGCCCTCCGGTACCATGACGGGACCCGCGGCCATGAAGACCCCTTCGGCCGCCTTTCCCGCAATTCGGATAAAGTCCATGCTGGCAGCCCCATGAGACTGGTAGATTGGCCCCTTGTAGCCGCGCTCGCGGAGCTCGACCTGCGGTAGCGCAGCTGCAGTGCCGGATGCACCGACCAGGATCGCGTCGGGATTGGCGGCCACCAGTTTCAGAACCTGTCCCGTGACGGAGGTATCGGCCCGGGCGTAACGTTCGTCCGCAACGATCTGAATTCCCATCGCTGGCGCTTGGGCCTTCAGATCGTTCATCCAGAGATCGCCGTAGGAATCGGAATAGCCGATGAACCCTACGGTTTTGACACCGTTCTTCTTCATGTGATCATAGAGCACCCTCCCGACAACGGGGATCGGCTGAGGCAAGTCGACGGACCATTTCAGTCTTGCCGCAGTAAATGGCATCGGCGCAAAGCCAAAATGCGGAACGCCGGCTTCGTTCGCTACCGTCGATACTGCAATCGTCGGCGGCGTCACCGAGGAGCCCATAATGATGTCGGCGTTGGCCTCCGTTACGAAACGCCGGGCGTTGTTTGTCGCGTTGGTAGGATCACCGCCGTCGTCCAGGGCCATGACCTTCAACTTGACGCCGCCGATCTCCTTGGGAACGAAGTCCAATGCGTTGCGCTCAGGAATGCCAAGTGCCGCCGCCGGTCCCGTGGTCGACAGCGTGATGCCGATCACGACCTCCTTGCCTTCATCTCCCGCCCTGGCGCTGAGCGGCAGGAGCGCGAAGACTGCCGCGGCCGCAAAAACAATCCGTTTCATTAGTTTCTCCTCAAATGCCGAGTTGCTCAGAGGCCGCCCAGGCAGACGTATTTGATCTCGGTGAAGTCCTCGATGCCGTAGCGCGAACCCTCACGTCCGACGCCCGATTGATCCCTGAGTTTCATGTGCAGAGCCTTGAGGTTTCAGGGGGCTACAATCGGGGTCGCTTTGAGCTTCGACGCCGCGGGATTGACGTCGCGAAAGATGCTGCCCTCTTCGAACCAGGAGCGCGGCGCGGGAGCACCCCACAAGGTCTGCCGCTGCGGATCCTTCAAGTCCCACCGGATCGGCTCGAGATCCGGATCAACGGTCTGATAGTCCGAGCAATAGATCTCGGTCCGATGGCCGTCGCGATCGCGGATGTAAAGAAAGAAGGCGTTCGAGATACCGTGCCGGCCCGGACCCCGCTCGATATTTCCGACGTAGCCGGTCGTCGACATCACATCGAGCAAGTCGATGATATTCAGCGGCGTCGGCACCCAAAACGCGACGTGATGGAGTCTTGGTCCGAGGCCATTTGTGAAAGCAATGTCGTGAACCCCGCCTTTGCGGTGCATCCAGGCCGCCCAGAGCTCGGACCCATCCTCGGTATCGGTATATTCGGTCACCCGAAAACCGATCGAGTTGTAGAACCCAACTGAAGCCCGTACATCCGGCGAGAAGCAATTGAAGTGATCGATTCGCAGTGGCCTCACGCCCTTGTAGAGTGAGTACTTCTGATGAATCGGCGGTAGCCGATCCATCTGCGCATAGAATTCGAGCGGAATGCCGAGCGGATCCCGCGTTCGGAAAGTTCGACCCTGATAGGGCACATCGACCCATTCTGTCGGTAACCCCATCCCCTCGAAGAACGCTTTTGCGCGATCTAGATGATCTTCATCATACACCTTGAAGCCGAGCTCGTTGGCAACGCCGGCAGATCCCTTTTCAAGAATGATGCAATGGTGACCGCGCTCCTCGAGGGCGCGCAGGTAGATACGGCTGTTGTCCTCAGCTGTGACCTGGAGACCGAGCGTATCGGCGTAGAAGGCGCGCGCAGCTCCCAGATCGGTCACCGTCAGCACGATATGGCTTAGCCGAACGATGTTGAAAGGCGGATACAAGACACTCGCAGGAATCGCCATTGTTCTTCCTCTCACGCCCCAACGCGTGGAATTTTGTGACTGTCGTAGGCAATCGCGATGTTCTTCGTCTCCATGTAGAAGTCGAAGGAATAGTCTCCACCATCGCGGCCGATGCCCGACTGCTTCACGCCGCCAAACGGCGTCGGCAGATGGCGCACGTTCTCCGAATTGACCCAGATCATTCCGGCCTCGAGATCGCGGGCGACCCGATGCGCCCGGCCCACGTCGCGTGTCCAGATGTAGCCGGTGAGCCCGTAGCGCACATCGTTGGCGATCTTGGTTGCCTCAGCCTCGTCTGCAAACGGGATCATGGTGAGGACCGGCCCAAATATCTCCTCCTGCGCGATCCGCATGTCGTTGGCCGCATTCGTGAACAGGGTTGGCTCCACATAGTTGCCCGCTCCCCCGCAAGCACGACCGCCGCCGACGGCGATGGTAGCTCCAGCATCTCGCGCCAACTGCGGATAGCTCAGGACCTTCTCGGCATGTCGCGGATGAATGAGCGGGCCGATCTCGGTCGCCGGATCAAGGGGATGCCCAACCTTGATTGCAGCGACACGATCCGCGGCCTTCGCAGCGAATTCCGTGTAAATCGACTTCTGCACAAGCGCCCGCGACGAGGACGTGCAACGCTCCCCGTTCAGCGAGTAGATCATGAAGAGCACCGCATCGAGCGCACGCTTCAGATCGGCATCATCGAATACGATGACTGGGTTCTTTCCGCCCAGCTCGAAATGGACGCGCTTCAATGTCGCAGCGCCTTGCCGCATGATGTGCGAGCCCGTTGTGGTTTCGCCGACGAAGGCAACAGCCTTGATGGCGTCGTGCTCGGTAAGTGCCTTCCCCGCGCTCTCTCCTAGTCCGTGAACGAGATTTACGACGCCAGCCGGACCGCCATTCGCGCGAATGACCGTGTCCATGATCTCGGTAAGGATTACCGCCGAGAGCGGACTCCACTCGGCCGGCTTGTGAACGACAGTGCATCCCGCGGCGAGCGCCGGCGCGATCTTCCAGGTCGACAGCATGAACGGGGTGTTCCAGGGCGTGATAACCCCCACCGGCCCGATCGGCTGACGCATGGTGTAATTGAGATGGTCGTCGTCCGGCAGCGACAACCCGTCGGCAGCGCCAGGGGCGCGGTCCGCATAAAAGCGGAAATTTTCAGCGCCTCGCAGCGCCGCCTTCGCCATATAACGGATCGGCTGTCCCGTATCCGATGATTCGACCAAAGCGATCTCGTCGGAACGAGCCTCGATGGCATCGGCAATGGCATGGAGGATCGCCCGGCGCTTCGTGCCCGAGATATCCCGCCAGATCCGGAAAGCATCGGCCGCTGCCTGTGCAGCCTTGGCGACATCCGCTGCGTGACCGGATGCAACCGTGCATTGTTTCGTGTTCGTGGTCGGGTCAAGCGTGTCGAAGGTCTCTCTGGAGACTGACAATGTGCGTTCGCCATTGATGAAATGCGGCACGGTGGCTCGCGCGAACCTGTCGAGGAACGCTTCCGCCCTCTTCTGGTTGGCCGCAAGCGTCTTGGGCTCGTTCATCATTCTTCTCCCGGTGGACGACGCGTCTTGACTGGGCCGATTCGCTTCGGTGGCAGCTAGAGCGCCATGCAGATCGCCTTGGTTTCGAGGTAGTTCTCGACCGCAACGGCTCCGTGTTCGCGACCGAGACCTGATTGCTTGTAGCCACCGAACGGCATATTCGGGTCGACCACATTGTGCGTGTTGACCCACACCGTGCCCGCCTTCACGGCATCCGCAAACGTGAAGCAGCGATCGATATCGCGCGACCACACCGAGGCAGAGAGCCCGTACTCCGTGTCGTTCGCCTGAGCGATGGCGTCGGCCATATCGGTGAATGGAAGCAGAGTAACCACCGGCCCGAAAATTTCCTCGCGCACCAGCGTGTTTGTCTTCCTGGCGCCGACAATAACGGTCGGCTTGACGAAGTAGCCTGCATCACCCGCTGAAGTTCCACCTGCTGCAATCGTGGCGCCCTCGGTCGTGCCTCTTTCAATCAGAGAAAGAACACGCGACTGCTGCTTGGCCGAAACAAGCGGATTGATCTGGTTGGCGGGATCGAAACCAGAGCCGATCTTCAAGCCGTTGGCGACGCCGACAAAGCTCTCAACCACCTTGTCGAAAATCGATTTCTGGATGTAGACGCGCGAACCGCACGTGCAAACCTGACCTTGATTGAAATAGACGCCGAGATTGGCGGCGAGCCCGAACAGCTCGGGATTCATGTCATCGAACATCACCATCGGCGATTTCCCGCCGAGCTCAAGCGAGAAGCGCGTCATATTGTCGATCGCGGCATGTCCGATGAGTTTCCCGACCTCGGTCGAGCCGGTGAAGGCGACCTTGTCAACGCCTGGGTGGGAGCACAACGCCGCACCGGCCTCGTGACCATAGCCAGTCACGACATTGACGACGCCTTCGGGAAAACCGACCTCCCGGATCAGCTGCCCAAGCCTCAGCGCCGTCAGCGGCGTCTCCTCTGCCGGTTTCAGGACGACAGTGCACCCGGCAGCCAGCGCCGGCGCAATCTTCCAGACGGCCATCAGGAGCGGGAAGTTCCACGGAACGATGGCGCCGACGACGCCGACGGGCTCCTTCCGCGTCATCGCGCGATAGCGGGTGCCGGGCGGAATTGGAATCGAAACGTCGAGCGTTTGACCGTAGATCTTGGTCGCCCACCCCGCCATGTAGCGCAGGTGTTCGGCGGAGGCCCCCACCTCGAGCGCCTGCGCAATGCCGATCGATTGGCCGTTGTTGGCCGTTTCCACTTCTGCAAGCAGTTGACCGTCGGCCTCGACAGCATCCGCCAGCTTGAGCAGCAGTCGTTCGCGATCGGCGGGACGATGCTTTGACCACGAGCCTTCGAGGGCCGCGCGGGCTGCGGCCACCGCCGCATCGATCTCCACTTTGCTTCCGGCCGGCACCGCCGCAATGACTGCGCCGGACGCCGGATCATGCACTGGAATTTCTGAGCCACTCCGCGTTCCGACGTCCTGCGCGCCGATCAGGAGGCTATGCTTCCTCGAAAGGAAGGCCCTGGTGGCCTCGCTTACGGGCAGAGCTGCAATGCGGGTTTGGATTGTCATGCTCACTCCTTGGTCATGTCCGGCGACGATCGGCTGCGCTGGGCTCGGCCGGGTGAATGAATGGCCAGGGGCTCATTTCGGAGCCTTTTTCGATTGGCACTTCGATGAGCGCAGGCGGGTCAATATCGAGAGCTTTTCCGAGCGCGCGCTTCAGGGCTTCCGGGGATGCGGCACGATAAGCAGGCATGCCGAAGGATGCGGCGAGCTTGACGAAATCCGGATTGGTCAAGTCAGACCCGATGAAACGGCCCTGATAGGACTGCCGCTGATCCCGCAGAACATTGCCGTATGATGAATTGTTGAAGACGATGGCAATGACGTTGATGCGGTGATGGACCGCGGTAGCCATCTCCTGGAGTCCGAACAGAAACCCGCCGTCCCCGGAGACGGAAACCACGGGTTTGTCCGGATGCGCGACCTTGACACCGAGCGCTGTGTCATAACCGAAGCCAAGATTGTCCTGGTATCCACAAGTAACGTACTGCCGAGGTCCGTAGACGGGAAAACCAAATCGCGCGGTAAAGCCCATCTGGCTCACTTCCTCGACGAAAAAGCCGTCGCGAGGCAGCACGGCGCGAATAGCCTCGAGATAGCCCATCTGAGGCTGCACCTCCGAGAAGGCGCTCTGCGCCTTGGCCTTGATCTCGAGGAATTCGCCGTGGCGCGACGCCGATGATGCTCCGCTGATCGCGGCAGTCAAAGCCCTGGTCCCTGCCGCTGCATCAGCCACAATCGCAACATCTGGCTTCAGACGGACCATCTCGGTCGGGTCGATGTCGATGCGGATGACCCTGAGCCCCGGCGGAAGCCACCGCCAGCGCATGTATTGCAGCTCAAGGCGACTGCCGATGCCGATCAGGAGGTCGACCCGCTTCCAGTGCTCGAAGGCTGCGACAGAATTGAACGCCAGAGGATCGTCATCAGGCAGGATCCCCTTGCCCGAGCGGTGCGCCGTGACGGGTGCCTGAAGACGCGAGGCCAGTTCGGCGACTTCGGGGCCTGCATCCGCCGCGCCGCCGCCGACCATGATGATCGGATTCCTGGCCTTTGCAATTAGTGCCGCGGCCCCGGCGATTGCATCAGGATCGATGGCCGGAGGAAGATTGGGAACGCCGACTGCGAGTGCGCCGACAGGACCTTTCGCTCCGAAAACGTCCCATGGCGCCTCGACAGCAACCGGTCCGGGGCGCCCCGACAGCATGCGCGTAAACAGATTCGCCATGGTGTCGGAGACGCCGCTTGGATGGGTGATGCGCTCTGCGCCCTTGATAAAACTCCGCAATGTCGCAAGCTGATCGGGCAACTCGTGGAGCTGGCCGCGCCCCTGCCCGATCAAGTGCGACATGATGTTGCCGGTGACGCAGAGAACGGGAGCATTTGCGCCGTAGGCGGTGCAAAGCGCGGCGCCGGAGTTAAGCACTCCGGGGCCGGGCACGACCGAGTAGACCCCAGGCTTTCCGGTCGATTTGGCGTAGCCGTAGGCCATATAACCAGCGCCTTGCTCGTGCCTGGTATGGATGAAGCGCAGCTCGGCACGGCGGCCAAAGAGAGCGTCGTTGAAGTCATACATGTGCGCGCCGGGGATACCGAAAACCGTATCCACCCCGTGCGCGATCAGAGAACGAGCGATCTTCTCGCCGGTCGTTTCGTGCTCAATCATTTCCGATGCTCGTCCGTGTACGGAATGCTTGAGCAGTGGGCCAGAAGGGCGGCCAAAGGCATCCCGCCGATGATCGGCCAAAGAGCGAGGGCGGCATAGGCGCCGTCCGAGGATTGAGCACAGTTCCCTCCGGATGCCACGGCGCAGCTTCACATCCGGTGAGCTCCGCTCTTCATCATTGTGACTGAGAGCCGCCACGACCGATGTCGTGGATCAGCACGGCAAGTCTTGCGCGGGAGAGCACTCCAGGACAAACGATGGATTCTTTTCAATTGATCAGGAATGCTTAATAATGGGGTATGTCTCTCACCCGCACCACGATCCGGCAGTTCGAAGCGTTCGTTGCTGTCGCTGATACTCTCAGTTTCTCGGCCGCTGGCGACCGACTGGGCCTGACTTCGTCGGCCGTCAGCCAACTCGTAAGTGAGCTCGAGGCCATTACGGGGTTTCGCGTGTTCGACCGCAGCACGAGACGCGTTGCACTATCGAGCGCCGGCCGCGAATTCCTGGGCATTGCCCAGACTGTACTTCGGCACGTACAGCTCGCCGAAACTGCCGCAGCAGACGTTCGCAATCGCGCTGCAGGCGTGGTCCGGATTGGCGCCCCATTGATCCTGGCGAGCGCCGTATTGCCGGCGGCCGTGCGCGAATTCAGGCGAGAGCGTCCGAATATTGCCATTCATATTCGAGACGTACCCGTCGATCTAACCGTGGATCGGGTCGCCGCGGGAGACGTCGACCTGGCGGTAGGGCCCGACCGCCCCCCCGATCCAGCCGTCATCCGGGAGGCGATCTTTCGCAGCCCCTGGGTGCTATGGTTTGCGTCAGAACACCCGTTGGCGGCCAGGAAGGTGCTGAGCTGGGACGACCTTCGCAACGTCCCTCTCGTCGCCGCGAGCCGAGATCACGAGGTCAGCGTTGCGCAGATGCGGAGCTCCGCTCCAAATACAAGTCCGATCGCTCCACCGCAGATCGTCGACAACATCACCACAGCCCTTGGCATAGCGGCGCAGGGGCTCGCCGCCACGCCTGCTCCGGCCTATGTCGGAGTCGTGGCTCGGCCGCTGGGGCTCACGATGCGCCGCATCACAAAGCCGGAGACCGTGCGTGAGGTTTGTCTCTATCGACCTTCACGGCGCTCGATTCCGCCGGCGGCCGAAGCCTTCGCCGAGTTTGTCATTCAATGGATCCGAGCCTGGAATTTGGAAGCACAACATGACAAGTTTCGTTCGGCGCGCAAGCTCACAGGGGGAATGACTGAGTTCTCTCAGAGACGTTGAATACCCGGCCGTTAAGTCAGAGCGCAGCTCGAACCGCGAACGGACCCGAGTGGGTTTTGGCTACCGCTTCCATCCACATTTGACCGCGGCCCGTTGGTCGCCGATTTCAGGTGACCTGTGCACGCGCAGCGTCATTGTTGTTCACCGGAAAGGTCGCTGGGGAGGCTCAATGTCGATGGAAGGGAAAGCTGGCCGCACCGTCGGCGGAGGCTCTTTCCAGAAGCCCACCATAGTGGTGGGTCATACGTGGCACCGGAGGAGGGACTCGCCTGCCACAAACGATCCGCTTCTAGTCCTACGACACGCGGTACCCTGCGGCGACGAGCATGACAGAATGTCCGCTTTGCTCGCCGCAGTATCCTATTCTACGACGAGCAAGTAATTGCCCTGTACCATCCGATCCGCGCTCTGTAACGAATGGCGTGAAGATACATAAGCAAGGAGAAGATGCAGAAACAAAGAGGAAGGTCGCGGTAAGCTTGCCGTGCGACGTCCTATTATAGAAGACGTCGCACGAAACTCGCTTTTATCCTCAAGAGGCATCTGGCGAAGCCATTGGAAACCAAAGGATTTCTTTGGTGGGCGCACCAGGGCTCGAACCTGGGACCCGCTGATTAAGAGTTCAAAACCAGCGCTTCGCTGAGATTTCTAAATCTGCTCTACGCTACGACGAACCTTCAGAAGTCCTTTGTTTTACGGGTTTCGTCGCATAGCTTCGCAGTACGTCGAACCCAAACATCCAAACACCCCGGTTCGCCAACACCGTTTGAAAACCGTTTTAGTTGACTGGTCCCTCCCCCAATGAACGACATCCGCATTCCCCTGAGCGATAAGAGCGTCGCTCAGTTACCCACCCCGAAGGACGGCTGGTATCTAGCCCGCGACACCGAGTTGAAGGGGTTTTTCGTCGTCGTTGGGAAGAGGAAAAGAACCTTCACCGTCCAGGGCGATCTCCGGCAGGGAGGAAGGCGGGCGTCTTCGATCAGAGTATCTATCGGCGACACGCGTGAGTTGACGACCCGAGCAGCGCGCGCGATCGCGAAGGAGAGTCGATCAGCCGCCGGGGAGGTCAGATCACGGCGCTATGTGTCATCGTCAACGGCAGCATCGAGATCAGCATGACGACGGAAAGCGGACGACGTCATGTGTTGCGCTATGGCGAGGGCGGACAATTGTTCAACATGATCGGAATACTGGATGATGGGCCGGGGATCCACGAGGCCGTGGCCCACGAGGAGACAATTGCGTTGCTCATACCCAAGACAAGCGTCCGCGCATGTTTGCTTTCGGCGCGCGCCCCTTTAGATGCGGCCGTCGAGGCTTCCACCATCTCGAGAGCAGACCATCGTTATTCTGAAAAATGGGGATCGATACACTAGGGACCGCCGACATGGTGGCCGTTAACCCCGGCAAGCCACACTTCATCTGCAGCGTCGGCAGGGAGTTCCCAAGCGTCCGCAGACATTGCCCCTTCCCGCGGCAAGGCTGAACGGCATGCCGGTAGCCTCGCAGCATCGTTTCCACACAGGATGCAATCTCGAGCAATTGCCGGTCGGCGTTCCAGCGGCCGATCAGCATCAGACCGACGGGCAAACTATCGACTGGTACCGGCAGCGAGATCGACGGACAATCGAGGATATTGGCGATACGAGGATTGCGCAGCACCAGACCGTTGGCCCGATGGAATGCACCGTCCTCTTCGACCGACGACATTAGCGGTGCGCAGATCGGCGTCGTGGGAAGAATGAACACCGCATTGTTTCCGAACGACTGTTCGAAAGAACGGATCGCGGCTTGCCGGAGCCGCACCATGCGCACATAGTCGATGCCCAGGATCCTCGCACCGGCTTCGATGCGGACTTGGGTTTTCGGATCAACCCCGTCCAGGCTCGACACGCCAAGATCACGTAGCGTCGCGCCGACCTCGATGGAGGGAAACGTGCCGATCCGGTCGATCGCCGCGACACGATCGAGAGCAGCTTCGATCGAGCCGTCCTCGATCTGTAAACCGGCCGACCGAAGCCGCTCCAAGGCACTCGCGAACGCATTGACCACCTCGGGCTCGCAGCAATCGAACAGGCGCCCACGGGCGACGATCAGCCGGAACGTGCCGGCAGAAGCACTGCGCAGGCGCGACGGCTCGCCCTCTCCCGAAAGCACCTGATCGGCCACGACGCAGTCGGCAACGTTCAAGGCGATCGGACCGATCGTATCGAGGCTCGATGACAACGAGAACGTGCCGGAGGTCGGCACGAAACCGCTGGTTGGCTTGAAGCCTACCGCACCCGACAGCGCAGCCGGGATTCGGATGGAGCCGCCGGTATCGCTGCCGATGGCAAGGTCGGCCAGGCCACCAATCACAGAGACCACCGCCCCAGAAGACGAGCCGCCTGGAACGCGCTGGCGGTCGCGTGGATTGCCGGGTGTGCCGTCATGCGGGTTGGTCCCGAGCGCAGAAAAGGCAAACTCGGTCATCTGCGTCTTGCCGATGATGATGGCGCCAGCGGCACGCAACCGTTTGACGACCTCGGCATCTTCAACGGCCGGCGGCAGGCGGCGCAGGACTGCAGATCCGGAGCTCGTGACCGTACCGGCGACGTCGAACAAGGCCTTCACTGAGACGATGCGGCCATCGAGCGGGCCGCGAGAACTGCCCGCGGCGGCGCGGCGATCTGCCGCTTCGGCCTCCCACCGCGCGCTGTCCGCGAAGACAGCCGTGAAGACGTTCTCCGCTTCCGGCAGCCGGACCCGTGCCAGAGCGGTCTCGAGGCGTGCAACGGCAGATGGGTTGGGTCGACCGTTCATTGCTGTCATGGACGCAGTTGTTGCGAGGCTGGATCAGAAAACGACGGGCAGCACGTCGACGTCGTAAGCATGCGTCAGCTTGCGGCCGAGCACGGGATCGGTCAGCTCGATTTCAAAGCGCGTCCCCGGCCGGATGCCGCCGATTGCACCGGGCGTGCCGCAGAACATCAAAGTCCCGGGCGGCAGCATGCCCGAGCCGGTGTGGCGCCGGATGAGATCCCGCGGCGTCCTCAGCGAAGCCACCGGGCTGTTCTGATAGAGGACACGCTCACCGTCGATCGTCGCCCACGAGCGAAGGACCAGTTCATCCCAGTGTCCCTCGACGTCGGCATATGACCAAAGCTGCGGGCCGACCGGCTTGCCGCACAGCTGCTTCGAAAGGGCGATGCCCGACGCTTCCGCCTTGCGATCGGTGTGGTCGGATCCGATACCGACCCAGAGTCCATCAGCCATGGCGACGATGACCGGCTCGACCTCACCGGAACTGTCCGGGCCCAGCACGGTGAGGCGGCCTTCCTGGATCAGTGTTTGGGCCGCGACGCGGTAGAAGAGCGGTGTGGTCGAGGGTCGTGGAATGCCGAGCGCGGCGAGTTCCTCGACATGGTGCTCGATGGCCGCGGCGTCCCTACCCGCCCAACCTGCAATAATGAGAGAGTTGATCGCGACGCCGACGCGGTCTGCGCGGTCGCTTGCGAGGCGGTCAAATTGCAGCAACATGAAATTCCCTCTCCTTGGTCGATATGGCCAGGACTTCGCCGCGCTCGATCTGAAGCGTCCTGTCGGCGATCCGGTCGAGGAGCGCCGGTGACGATTCGGTGATCAGCATCGCCAGCTCCGGCCTTCGCTTGCGCAACTCGCCGAGCGTGCGCGCATAGTCCAGCGCGAGGGCGGGCGCCAAGCCCTGGAAGGGTTCGTCGAGCAGCAGGACCTTGCGCGCCACCGTCAGCGCGCGGCCCAGCGCGACCATCTTGCCCTGCCCTCCGGACACGGCCCCGGCGGCCCTCGAGCGCATGACGTGCAACTCGGGCAAAAGCTGGTAAACCTCCTCGAGCCGGCGCGCGATCTCGGCACGGTCGAGCTTCAGCGCCAGCGCCGGGAGACGGATGTTCTCCTCGACGCTCAACTCTGGAATCAGCCGGCGGTCCTCCGGCGCGTAGCCGATGCCGGCCCGCGCGCGGGTGTAAGCAGGGCTGCCACCGAGATCATCGGCATCGAGGCGGATCGTGCCCTCCTCATGCGCGATAAGGCCCATGATCGCACGCAGCGTCGTGGTCTTGCCGGCGCCGTTGCGTCCGATCAACACCGTCGTCATTCGCTCGACGATGTCGCAACTGATACCGCGCAGCACGCGGACGCCCTCGATCGAGACGCTGACCTTGTCGAGACTGAGCATCAGGCCACTCCCACGACACGCTGGAGAACCTGCGCATTGCTGAAGACCTCGTCGGGCCGCCCCTCAGCCATGATGTTGCCGGCGTTCCACACCAGAACCCGAGTCGCATAGCGTGCGACCACGTCCATGTCGTGTTCGACGAACAGCGCTGCGATGCGGCGCTGCCGCAACGCGCTCATCAACGCCTCCATCAGGAGAAAGCGTTCCAGGGCGCTCACGCCGCTTGTCGGTTCGTCCAAGAGCAGCAGCCGTGGCTTCAGCGCCAGCGCGACCGCGATATCCAACAGCTTGCGATGCCCCTCCGGCAGGGTGCTGCTGATACGGTTCGAATCGTCCGCGAGCCCGACCAACTCGAGCAGTGCCTTTGCCTCGTCGCATCGCTTTGCCGTCTCCAGCGGCCGGATCGCATTCCATAGACCGTCGGTTGCGGCGAGCGCCAACATCATGTTGTCGATCACACGCTGTGCGGAAAACAGCTGTGGAATCTGGAACGCGC
Source organism: Bradyrhizobium sp. (assembly GCF_035652035.1). Taxonomy (GTDB): domain Bacteria; phylum Pseudomonadota; class Alphaproteobacteria; order Rhizobiales; family Xanthobacteraceae; genus Bradyrhizobium. Next base: position 27,686 of record NZ_DASREO010000015.1, on the reverse strand, counting down.
GGGCGACGCCGCGTCGTGCGATAGCGCGCGGCGACAGGCGCGTGATGTCCTGGCCGTCGAGCAGCACGCTGCCCGATCCCGGACGAATATACCCGGTGCAGATGTTCAGCAGCGTCGTCTTGCCAGATCCGTTCGGACCGATGATCGCCAGAAACTCACCGTCCTGGATCGCGATGCTCACGCCGTCGGCGGCCTTGATCCCGTTGAATGCGACGTGGAGGTTCCTGGCTTCCAGAATGGGGCGGGTCATAGGCTCGACGCTTCCTTGCGCGTGAACAACCCGTAGATCCCCTGAGGCATGAACATGATCACGATAATCAACGTCATGCCCACGATTAGATTCCAGGAATCCGTGACGGTCACCGCTGCGCTGTGCAGGAGCTCCAGGAACAGGGCGCCAATGAACGCGCCCGGCACACCGCCGATTCCGCCGAGCACGGCGATGAGGACGAGGTGGCCGGATGCGGTCCAGAACGCGAAATCGGGAACCACCCGTCCGATCGCAAAGCCGGCGATCGCCCCGCCAAGGCCCGCAAGCGCCGCCGAGATGACATATGCAATCAACAGAATTGCCCAGACCGGGATGCCGAGATATTCCAGTCGGATTTCATTGGTGTGGACGGCCGAGAGCGCGTGGCCGAGCGGACTGTTCAGGTAGCGCTGGATCGACAGGCCTACGAGCACCATCAGCGCCAGGCTGAGATAGAACAGGACGCTCTTGAAGGCAGGTTCGGCAAGCTCGACGCCGAAAACCGTCGGCACAGGAACGGGCATGCCGTCGGTACCGCCGGTGAGCCCGTAGAGTTTCGCGCATAACGCGTAGCATACCATGGACACCGCAAGATTCAGCATCGCGAAGAAGATCGCCCGATATCGCACGAGAAACGATCCGACCACGGCGCCGACGATCCCTCCGGCGAGCACCGAGAGGATCAGGAGCAGGCCGAGATCGTGGATGCCGACGCGCGCCAGGAACGCGACGGAGTAGGCACTGGCGGCAAAGAACATCGCATGCCCGATCGAGATCAAACCGGCGCGAAGCAGCACTGCGACCCCGAGCGCGGCAAATCCCTTGGCGATGGCAAGCGTCAGGACGAATTGCAGCCAGGGCGCGGCGATCGGCAGCACAGCCAGCCCGAGGACCGCAATGGCGGCAGCAGCAATCGTTCGCATCATATCCTCCGCGCCGTCACCGACCCGAACAGGCCGTAGGGACGGATCAGGAGAACCACAAGCATGGCAGCGTAGGGCGCGACGGCATCAAGCGATGGCGCCAGATAGATCGCCAGCACGCGCGCAAGTCCAACGATCAGCGAGGCCACGGCCGCCCCCTCGATCTGTCCGAGTCCTCCAATCGCCGCCACCGCGAAGGCAAGCACCATCGTGTCGGCCCCCAATCCCGGCGCGATGCCGGACGTCGGCGTCGCCAGAGCGCCTCCGAGGGCCGCGAGAAACACGCCAAGTGAAAACGCCAGAATGAAGATGCGATTGGTATCGATGCCAATCGACTGCGCCATCTCGCGGTCGGTCACGACGGCCGTGATCAACCGCCCAAGCCGGGTATGGTTGATCAGAAGCCGAAGGCCGACGACGACGAGCACCGCCATCCCGATCAGAAATATCTGGTAGTTGAGATAGACGACCCCACCAATGCTCGTCGTGCCGAGCAATCGCATCGGCGTATCTTCGTAGAAGGACTGGACGCCGAAGATCAGACGCTGAAGGTCTTCTAGGACGAGGAACAGTCCGAAAGTGATCAGGATCTGCACGGCTTCGGACTTGCCGTATGTCCAACGAACCAGGCCGCGCTCGATCAGCGGCCCGAAGATGGCCGCCACGAAGACGGCGCTGAACAGCAGCGCTGCAAAGGACAGATAGGGGCTGAGTTGCCGGCTCGCAATGAACAGGCAAATCGATGCCGCGACATAGCCGCCGATCGAATAGAGGCTGCCATGCGCCACATTGAGCACGCGCAGCACGCTGAAGACCAGCGTCATGCCCACCGCCGCGAAGAATATTAACGCAGCGCTCGCCAGACTGTCCAGCAACAAGGGGATGATTGCATTCAACATCGGCTTGAGCCCTGCGTGATTGGAATCGGACGAACCTCGTCGCGCCTATTTGTAGCTTCCCGGCTTCGGCAGGCTCTTGGCGAACTCGGGCTTGAGCGTCGCTATCCACGCAAGCGGATCCTGACCCACCTGCGGCATCAGGCTGCTGCCCTTATAGCGAACCATGTCGCCGATGACGGGAAACTGCTGCGCCGGTGCCTTCACCGTCACGCCGACAATCTGGTCGACAACGCCGTCATTGTCTGCGCGCGTTTGCACGGTCCCGGTCAGTGTCGTGACCTTGCTATCCTTCATCGCATCCGCGAGTTCGGCACGCGTCGGCCATTTCCCGCCGTTCTTCAGCATCGCCGCTTTGTAGGCGGCCTTCACGTAGATCAGCGTGTTGGCCATCTTGATCGAGGGGAACACGGGGTACTCCCCAAAGCGGGTCTTGTACGCCTCGGCAAACTTCACCGTCTCGGGGTTGGCTTTGGCGTCCGGCGACATCCACCATCCGTCGCCAAGGACGCCGACGATCACGCCGTCGGGCAACGGCACGCGTTGCAGCACCGTCTCGCCGAGTGCGAGGATCACCTGGCTAGAGGTGAAGATTCCACGCGGCGCAGCCTGACGAACGAAGTTCTCGAGGTCGGCTCCCCAGAGATTTGAGAAGACGACATCCGGACGCGCGGTGGCAAGGCGCGAAATCTCGGTCTGGTAGTTTGGCGCGCCGAGCTTCGGATAGAGCTCGGCAACGATCTCCACGTCCGGCTTCAACGCCTTCAGCGCCGCGGTGAAGATCTTGGCTGCGTCGTGACCGAACGCATAGTCCGGGTTGATGATTGCAACGGTCTTCACTCCCGGTTTGCGATCCAACAGGTAGATCGCATAGGCGATGAATTCGGGCACCGTGTTGCCGTTGGGGCGGAAGACGTACTTGCTCTTGCCGTCCATGAGCAGTTGGTGGGTATCGCAATTCCAGCCTACGGTCGGGACCTCCAATTGCTCGGCGAGCGGCGCCAACGCCAGGCAGTTCGCGCTGGATAAGGCGGCGACCATCACTTGGTTCTGCGCGTCTGCCGCCAGGCGGCGGTATTCCGCGATCACGCCTTGGGCGCCTTGCGCTTCGTCAACGTAGGTTGCCTTGACCGGCACGCCCTCGATGCCACCCTTGGCATTCATCTCGTCGATCATCAGGTCGGCGGCATTCTTGCCAGGCATGCCATAGGCCGCGGCGGGACCGGACGTGAAGGTGAAGATACCCAGTCCCAGCGAGCTAGGCTTTTCCTGTGCCGCGACCGGCGTCGTCGCCACGACCCCGATCGCGAGAGCTCCCACGAGACCATCGACCACCAACCGAAGATTGGATTGCGGTAACCCGCGATCCAGCCTGAAGAGCAGATCAAGTGACGACAGGCAACGCGCCGCTACGATGGAAATACCTTTGAGCGCCATATTCCTCTTCCCCTTGGCTGGTCAATGATGTTGCGAGTGGTTGCGATCCGGCATCAGACCGGATCGAAGTAGTGCATTTCCAACAGCAGGCAGCCGCCCACGGACTTAAACGGCCCATGCGGCGCGTGCGGCGGCCGGCAGGCATAGGTGTTCGGCGGGAAGCTCTTGCCGCCCTCGCCCTTGTCATCGTTGCCGACGATCAGGTCGCCCGAAACGAGATATACCTCTTCCCAGTACTCATGCGAAAACGGCGCGGTCGTGTAGACGCCGGGCGCGAAACGGAGCAGCCGCGTTCGCGTCCCGCGCCTGTTCTGCTCATCTAGCCCGCCCGCGATGATCTTCTGCTGGATGCCGGCCGGATAGCCCACCGGCGTTTCCCAGCCGCTGGCCATGTCGAGCGTGTAGAACTCGTCGTGCTTCTTGTTGACTGGCATATGTCATCTCCCTGGTTCAGGCGGCTTTGCTGGCGGACGAAACGCCGTTGAGGTCGTAGGAATCGAGCATGGTCTGCACCAACCGATCGGCGCCGGCCCAGTCGTAGGTGCGATAGGAATGGCCCTTGGTGACGAAGGTCGCGCCGGCGTAGAACATCTCGTATTGCTGATGCCGCGACCCGAACTCGGAGCCGACCGCGTCCCACGCGAGCTTGTAGAACTTCACGCGGTCGTGCGAATTGGCCTTCGGAGACTGCTGTGTCTTGCCGATCAAGGGCGCGATCTCCGGGTTGCCGAAGTCCGCCACCGACGAGGGCAGCATGATCATGCCTCCGCCGGCGAGCTCGCGCAGCGTGTTGATGACGTGGGCGTAGAGCTGCTGCGTGAGGACCTGCGCGGAATAAAGCGTGTGCCGGTCCGGAATGAAATAGGGACCGACCTGCGTGCCCTTTGCCTCCATCGCAGCCACCAGGGCATCGACCATGCCGGTCTCGGCCGCGAGCTGACCGAGCATTTCACGCACCTGCGGGAACTGCGTGACGCCGTTCATTTCCGCGGTCCGATGCGCAAGGCCGGTCAGGAACTTGAGCTTCACGCTGAGACGCACCATCGCCTGGTAGTTCTGATAGACGTGACAGGGCGTGTCGTGAAACTGCTTCTGACACATCTCGACGTTGCCCTCGATGAAGACTCGATCCCAGGGTACCTTCACGTCGTCGAAGTAGAGAACTGAGTCGTTCTCGTCGAAGCGGCTCGACAGGGGATTGTCGAACACCGCGCCGGCAGCCTCCTCGTAGGACCTGCGCGACAGCATCTTGAGGCCCTTCGTCTTCATCGGAATCGCGAAGGACATCGCATAACGCTCCTCGCCGGGACGCATCGGCTGGATGGTCGTGACGAACACCTCGTCAGCCACCACACCTCCGGTGGCGAGCATCTTGGCGCCGCGAATCGCAATCCCTTCAGCGTCGCGGTCGACGACGCCGGCGGTGAGGAATGGATCGGCCTGTTCGGCTGCGCCCTTGGAACGATCGGCCTGCGGATTGATGATGACGTAGGTGAGATAGAGGTCCTTGTCGCGGGCGTAGCGGTAGTAGCCCTCGAGTGCGCCGGCGCGGGCCGGATCGTAGGCCTTGAACACGTCGAGCCCCATGTACAGGCCGGAAATGCACGATGCGACGTGGTCTGGCGCACGGCCCATGAAGCCTGCATGCAGCGAAGCCCATGCTTCCAGCGCCTTCCGCCGCTTCAGGAGGTCAGCGTAAGAGGCCGGAAGCTGCCAGATGCGATTGGCACGACCAGCGCCCGTATCGAACGTCATCAGATCCGCATTCTCCCGCGCGCTCGCAAAGTCGAACAGGCCCGCCATGGAGCCGGCCAGATTGCGGAAGGCATGGTGCGTCGTCACGTCGCCGACCGAGGTGCCGTTGATGTAGATGGTCCGGCCGTCCTTCAGGCCTGACAGATATTCCTTTGCGCTGCGCATCGCGGTTCTCCGGTTCGAAGCTAGTAATGGATGGGAAGCGGCCAGGTCGGCTCGCGCTCGGCTTCGTCGACGAGGTCGCGGTAACGCCCCCGAAAGAAGATCAATGGGGCCGCCGCCTCGCCGCGGGCGGCGTGCCTGATAACGCGGACCACGAAGATCACGTGATCGCCGCCATCGTAGTTTCCGAACGGCGCGCATTCGAAATGGGCCAGGGCCCCTGATATCAGCGGGGCCTCGGCATGGCCGACCGACGTCTTGACCTGATCCCACTTGTTGGAAAGAGCGCGCGCGAACTGGTTGGAAATCTGCTCCTGATCACGAGCCAGGATGTTGACGGCGAAGCCCTTGGCTTCGAGCATCGCGGGCAGGCTACGCGCCTTGCGATCGACGCTGAACAGGACCAGCGGGGGATCCAACGATACGGAATTGAATGAGCTCATGGTCATGCCGATGAGCTCGTCGCCCTTGCCGCGCGCGGTCACCACGGCAACGCCGGTCGCGAATTCCCCCAACACCTGCCTGAATGCACGGTCCTCCATGGGACACCCGCCTCGCCGCACTGGCTTAGAATTATAATTCTCAAATAGCTTTTTGGCAAAGCTATCTGAGAATGTCAAGCCCCTTGCTGGACGAGCGCATGCGTGCTTTTTAAGTAAGCTCGCAAGGCTATGATTTCGCGGAGAGAATAACCGTGACCGATGCGCTGTTGACGGCGTCGAAACCCGAGTTGCTCGACAAGGAAGGAGACCGCACGCTTCGCGGCCTCCTCTACGATTATTTCGCTTTCGGACGTAGTCTGGAGGCCTGCCGGGGAATATTTGCAGGCTTTGTCGGCCTGTCGCCTACCCAGTATCTGATCCTGATCGCGATCAAGAGTTCGACGGCGGAAGGGCCGATGGGCGTGAATCAGGTGGCCGAACGGCTGTACTTAAGCGGCGCCTTCGTCACCAACGAGATCAACAAGCTGGTTTCCGACGGCCTGCTCGAGAAGAGCCCCCACCCCGGAGACGGACGGCGAGTGCAACTCACCCTCACCCAGGGCGGAATGAGCCTATTGATCCGCCTTGCCGCCTTGCAGCGACCGGTCAACGACGCGTTGTTCGGGATGCTGACGCGCGAGGAGTTCAAAATGCTGTCACAGTTGCTGTCGCGCCTGGCTTCGAACGCCGATAGCGCGTTGAAGCTTGCCGAGCACGTTCGCGCAACGCTCACGTCTAAAAATAGCGAAGCGTCACGCACCGAGCCGGAAAGAATTCGCAAAAAGCGACGAGCAAGCCGTCAAAGCGTGCGGTAGCGGTTATCCCGGCAGATCGGTTCTAGTACGCACTCGAGCCGCGATGAGCAGCTTCAATCAAGTCCTTCGCACTTCAAGCCGCGGAGCTGCTTGTCGACCCATGACGCGTCGTGCGTGCCGGCGTGGATGTTGGCGATCTGCTTCTGCTCGGCTTCGAACTTCGCCGTCGCAGCCTCGAACACCACGTCGGTTTGATCGAAGGGAACGCAGAGCAATCCGTCATCGTCGCCGATGACGAGGTCGCCGGGCTCAATGACCATGCCGTCGATCGCGATCGGGACATTGATTTCGCCGGGGCCATTCTTGTAGGGGCCACGATGCGTGATGCCAGCGGCAAATACCGGAAAGTCTTGGCTTCGGATGTAGCCGGCATCACGGATCGCGCCATTGATGATCAGGCCTGCGACCCCGCGCTTGATCATCTGCATTAGCATCAACTCGCCAGTGATAGCGTTCGTCAGATCGCCTCCGGCATCGACCACGATGATGTCTCCGGCCTCGGCAAGCGCGATGGCCTTGTGAACCATCAAATTGTCGCCGGGCGGTGCCTTCACGGTCAAGGCTGGGCCCGCAAGGCCGCCAGCCCGGTGCATTGGACGAAGGCGCGCCCCGCCGCCCGTCATGCGCAACATGCTGTCGCTGACATTTGCTACCGGCAGCCGCGCGAAACGTTCGACCGCGCCGGTGTCGACCTTGCGTTGCCGTTTCAGGATTCTGAATCCCACAGACATCTATATCTCCTAACTAACTTCACATTGCAGTGAGAAAGACGTTTCCGTTTTACGAGAAGCCGAACAGTTCGGCTGGATTTTCAATCAGGATTCGCCGGCGAGTCGCCTCATCCGGCGCCCAATCGGCCAACAGATCGACGAGTAGCGCGTCATCCGGCTTGGTGCCGCGCTGGGTCGGGTGCGGCCAATCGGTGCCCCACAGGATGCGCTCCGGCGCGTCATTCACATAGGCACGCGCAACTTCGCTGGAGTCTGCGTAAGGCGGGCCAAGCTTGCTGTCCTCGTAGGGCTCGGTCACCTTCACCCAGGTCCGGCCTCTGCTCAGCATGCGGCTCACCGCCGCGAAGGCTGGGTGCCGAACGCCGTCCGGCTGTGGAATGCGGCCAAGGTGATCAATGACCACTTTGGTCGGCAGGGCCCGAAGCACGGCTTCATGGGCCGCGACCTGATCACCCGTCATCAGGATCTGGACGTGCCAGCCGAAGGGGTGCACGCGGCCTGCGAGCGTGGTCAACATCTCCGGCGTCGTCGTGCCCCACGTCTGGGCAGATACGAAATTGACGCGGATGGCCCGCACGCCGGCATCGTTGAGTGCACGCAGTTCCGCATCCTTCACCTCGGTGTCAACGACGGCAACGCCGCGTGCGGCAGTCCCGAGCTGGCTCAGCGCATCGACGAGACACCGATTGTCGATGCCGTAGGTCGACGGCTGCACCACCACGCTCCGGGTCGTGCCGAGCCGCCGCTGCAGCAAGCGATAGTCCGCGACGGTTGCGCCGACCGGAAAGCCCTGCCGCCAGTGTGGTGACACGGGGAACCGGCCGTCATAGATGTGATGATGGCAGTCGCATGCGTTCGTCGGTACATCGAGTTTCGGCGCGGCAGAGCCGGTACTGTTTGGTACGGCTTGCTCGATCCCCGCCGCCCAAGCGCCGGTGCTGCAGGCGAGCATGCCGGCGAGCACGCCACGGCGGCTGGCAGTTGTGCGTACACTCATGGCTTCACCGCAACCATTTCCGCCGCACGCGCGGCACTACGACCCAGCACGAGGACGCAGACTGCCGCCACCGCACAGAGCAGCGCCAACGGCAACATCCCGATCACGAAGCTGCCGGTCGACTGTTTGACCAAGCCCACCACGTTCACCATGAGGCCGCCGCCGATCAGATTAGAGATCGCGTTGATGCCGGCGAGACCCGCCGCGAGCGTGCTCGCCGAGAGCCAGCTTGCCGAGAGTGCCCAGAACGGCCCCTTAAAGGCATAAGCGCCCACTAGACAGCAGGTGACCATGATGACCGTCGGGACGACCGCGGTGCCCGTCAGGCCCAAGGCCGTGAAGCCGCCAGCCGCAAGCAAGAGCGTCAGTGCCGTGTGCCAGCGGCGCTCACCCGTCTGGTCGGAGTGGCGGCCCCACAAAACCATGACCACGGTCGCGATGCCGTAGGGAATCGCGTTAACGAACCCGGTCTGTAGGTTCGAGAGGCCGAATGACTTCAGAAGCTGCGGTTGCCAGACCGACAGGACACTGCCGGTTGCGGACGCACCCGAGCAAACCAGCGCCATCACCAGAAAGTACTTGTTGGTGGCGAGTTGCCAGAGCGAGAGATGCCCGACAGGCTTGCGCGCGGCCGCATCTGCCTCCATTCGCCCGGTCAACCATTCGCGCTGCTCGTTGGTCAGCCAGGATGCCTGCGCCGGCTTGTCGGTCAGAACGAACAGGCACGCGAGGCCCAGCAGGATGGTGGGCACCCCCTCCAGAATGAAGAGCCACTGCCAGCCGCGCAAGCCGAGCGCGCCGTCGAGTTCGAGCAGGCCGACCGAGAGCGGCGAGCCAAGAAACGTGGCGAGCGGGATCGACACCGTGAACGTCGCCAGGATGCGCGCCCGATATTGCGACGGCAGCCAGTAGGTCAGGTACAGGATGGCGCCTGGAAAGAAGCCCGCTTCGGCAGCGCCGAGGAGGAATCGCATCGCATAGAGCGAATTCGGCCCGACCACGAACGCCATGCACATGGTCACCAGGCCCCAGGTGATCATGATGCGGGCGATCCAGCGCCTCGCGCCGTATTTCTGTAGCGCCAGATTGCTCGGCACTTCGACCAGAAAGTAGGAGACGAAGAAGAGACTGGCGGCAAAGCCGAACATCGCTGGCGTCAAGCCCAGATCCTTGTTCATTTGCAAGGCAGCGAAGCCGACGTTCACGCGATCAAGCAGCGCGAAGAAGTAGCAGATCATCAGGAACGGAACGAGGCGCAGCAGCACCCGGCGCATCGTCACTTTTTCGATCTGATCGAGGTCTGTCCGAATGGTCGTCACATCTGTCTCCCTGACCGTGTCTGTTTATTCGGCAGCTTTCGCCTTGGGCATCTTCGCCACGATCGCGTCGATCGCGATCTTGTAGTTTTCCGGCACGACGGCGTTGAAGTGCTCCTTCAGGCCGAGGCTGTTCTTCCAGCGCAGCCGCGCCGCCGTTGCGTTTGCCATCAGCGGCTCGATCCCGGCATCTGCCACGGCTTCGGCGGCCATCTCGACCTCTTCGGTGCGACGCTTGGCGTGAATAACGCCGGAGGGCGTCAGACTCTCGACCGTGTCCATGAACGGCCGGGTCAAAGTCTTGGAAGCGGAAGCCAGCACGGTTTCGTCAAGGCCATAGGCCCGCGCCGCCAGCAGCGTCTCATCGATCAGCGCTTCGATGCCCTTGATCAGGACAGAGCGGAGGATTTTGATTCCCGAAGCCGTGCCGAGCTTCTCGCCGACATATTCGATGCTCATGCCCCAGGGCACCAGCAGATCAACGACGCGCTGTCCGGCCGGGCCGCTCGACATCATGTGCATCGAATAGCCGTTCTTCGGCGTACCCATGATCGAGCCGTCGCCGAGCGTGGCGCCCGTCCTGGCCAGGCGCTCCGCGACGCCGTATTTCACCTTGGGGGTGGCAGAGGCGAAGTCGAGGAAGGTGTGGCGGCCGTCGAGCACAGACGCGAACGCGTCCGCGCTTTGCAATGATGCGGAGCCCGGCGTCACGCTGAAGATCAATTCCGCGGCGTCAGCCAATTCCTTATTGGACTTGACCAGCATCACCCCGGCCGCCTTGGCCCGGCTCTGGATCAAATCGGCATAAGGGCCGTCGAACGCGTATTTGTCATAGCAGAATATCTGCTGCAGGCCGGCTTCGCGCAGGCCCTTGCCAAGGGTACTGCCGATCTCGCCATAGCCGACCAGGCCGAGACGGAATTGTTGCTTCTGGCTCATTGTGTTCTCCTTCGATGAGTTGCGGGTCACGCGCGCGCGGTTTTTGGCAGGGCGGATGCGCGCCCCTGCAGGCTGAGGCCGACGATCCGGATGAGGATGGCAGCAAGGATGAGGAATGCGGCAACCGAGATCAGCGCCCAGGAGAAGCTCCCGGTCGCCTGCCGGATTTCGCCGATCAGATAAGGGCCGACGAAGCCGCCGAGGTTGCCGATCGAAACGATCAGTGCCAGCCCGCCGGCGGCAGCGCTGCCGGTGAGGAAGCTCGACGGGATCGGCCAGATCGTCGATTGGTAGCACATGATCCCGACGACGGCGCCGCACAGCGCGATGATCGAGATCAGCGCCGACGAAGTCGCATAGCCGCACACGATCAGCGAGGCGGCACCCACCAGCAGCGCGGAGGCGACGAACCAGCTTCGCTCACCGCCGCGGTCGGACAGTCGCGCCCACCGCATCATGGTTACAGCGCCGCAGATGTAGGGGATCGCGGCGAGAAATCCGACGGTCACGATGGAGAAGCCGAACCCTTTGAGGATTTGCGGCATCCACAATCCGAGCCCGACCGAGCCGATGATGGCGCAGAAGTTGACGGCCGCACACACGAGAACGCGCCAATTGGTGAACGCATCCTTCAGTGATGAGGAATGCATCGCGGCGATCGCCTGGCGCTCGCTTGCAAGCGTCTCGGCAAGCCAGGCTCGTTCTTCAGTGCTCAGCCACTTGGCCTGCTCGGGCTTATCGGTCAACGTGAACAGGCAGACGAAGCCGAGGATGCTGGCGGGCAGGCCTTCGAGGATCAGCAGCCACTGCCAGCCGTGAAGGCCAGCCGCGCCATTCAGGGTGAGCAGCGAGCTCGAAAGCGGCGCGCCGAGGATGTTTGCAATTGGAATGCCGAGCAGGAACGCTGCGGTCGCGCGGCCGCGGATGCGGGCCGGAAACCAGTAGGTGAAGTAGAGAAATACGCCGGGCGTGAACCCCGCCTCGCCGAGGCCGAGCAGGAAGCGCATCGCGCCGAAGCTCACTGGACCAACGGCGAAAGCGGTGGCGGCCGACAGCAAACCCCAGGTGATCAGAATGCGGGCTATCCATTTGCGCGCACCGACCGCCTGCAGGGCAAGATTACTGGGAACTTCGGCCAGGAAGTAACCGAGGAAGAACAGGCCGGCGCTCCAGCCGAATTCGGACGGCGAGATGCCGAGATCCTGGTTCATCGTGAGGCTTGCGACGCCAACATTCACTCGGTCGAGATACGCAATGATGTAGCAGAGCAGCAGGAAGGGGACGATGCGCCACATCACCTTCGAGAGGATGCGCTCCTCTTCGGGTGCGAAGCCTGTGTCGGCCGAGGCGGCGCGGGACGTTGCCATGGGTTCCTCCGGATCGGCCGATGTACCCCGGCCATGGCGCGCGATAGCAAAAACAGAACGCCGTTGCAATTTATTTTGAAACGGTGTTTCATTTTTGATCGAGCGCATCAAGGCGCTTGCATCCCGCCAAACAGAGGCGTTTCACTTGAAAAGTGCAGCGCCGGCCGCCGGTTAGGGCGATCAGCGGGCCCAGGGAGAGACCATGCTGCCACGCATTGCCGATATGCCGGCCCCTGCCGCATTGCATGCCGACCTCATCGCGGAACTCCGGCTGCGCGGGTTCGAGGGCGATCTGGCACCGGCCTATTCCGACCGGATCGTCTCAGCGACTGACAACTCAATTTACCAACTCCTCCCGCAAGTCATCGTATTTCCGCGGACCGTCGACGACTTGGTGCGCCTTGCACGCGTTACGGCCGAAGATCGTTTCAAGGACATCGTGTTCGCTCCGCGCGGCGGCGGAACCGGTACCAACGGCCAATCGCTGACCGAAGGCCTCGTCGTGGATGTCTCCCGTCACATGAACCGCATCCTCGAAATCAATCCGGGGGAGCGCTGGGTACGGGTGCAGGCCGGCGTGGTGAAGGATCAGCTCAACGCCGCACTCGCCGAACACGGCCTGTTCTTTCCGCCGGAACTCTCCACCTCCAATCGCGCCACGATCGCCGGCATGATCAGCACCGACGCCAGCGGCCAGGGCTCCTGCCTCTATGGCAAGACGCGTGACCACGTGCTGGAGCTGACCACCGTGCTGTTGGACGGCACGATCTGGACCTCGCGTGTGATCGAGGACGAGGAACTGCAGCAGGTCAAGCAGCGCAGCGACCGTGTTGGCGCGGTTCATCGGCTGGTCGACGCGATCCAGCGCGAGAAGGCGGACCTGATCGCCGCCCACTTCCCGAAACTGAACCGCTGCCTGACCGGCTACGACCTCGCACATATCCGCGACGATCGAGGACGCTTCAACCTCAACTCGATCCTCTGCGGCAGCGAAGGCACGCTGGCGCTGATCGCCGAAGCCAAGCTCAATTTGGTGCCGATCCCGAAGCACAGCGCGCTGGTCAATGTGCGCTATGGCAGCTTCGATGCCGCCCTGCGCGATGCGCAGGAATTGATCCGGTTTGGCGCCGCCTCGATCGAGACCGTGGATTCCAGGGTACTCGGCCTCGCGCAGAGCGATGTGATCTGGGAGTCCGTTCAACAATACTTTCCGGAGGACGACGGACAGCGCGCCACGGGCGTGAACCTCGTCGAATTCGTCGGCGACGTCGAGGCTGATGTCGAAACGTCCGTGCGCAAGGTGACTGACGCGCTCGCGTCCGTCGGGACATCGCGCGGCCGCCGCGGCTTCACCGTGACGCGCGGCGAAGCCGACGTCGGCGCCATCTGGGACATGCGGAAGAAATCGGTCGGCCTGCTCGGCAACATGCAAGGCGACAAGCGTCCGATTCCCTTTGTCGAAGACACTGCCGTGCCGCCGGAACACCTCGCCGACTACATCGCCGAATTCCGCGCCGCCCTCGACGCTCGCAACCTCACTTACGGCATGTTCGGTCACGTCGATGCTGGCGTGCTCCACGTGCGCCCCGCGATCGACATGAAGGATCCGACACAGGAGCTGCTGATCCGGGAGATCACGGAAGACGTGGTCCGGATCACCAAGAAGTATGGCGGCCTGCTATGGGGTGAGCACGGCAAGGGCGTCCGCTCCGAATTCTCACCGCGCTTCTTCGGCCCGCTCTACCCGACCCTGCAATCCATCAAGGCCGCGTTCGACCCCCGCAATCAGCTCAATCCGGGCAAGATCGCCGCGCCCGCGGATGGAAAACTGCTTGAGATCGACGGGCTGACCACGCGCGGCCAACTCGACCGGACCATCGCCCGCTCCATCCGTGCCGCCTATGACGAAGCCCTCCACTGCAACGGCAATGGCGCGTGCTTCACCTGGGACGCGGATGAGGCGATGTGTCCGTCCTATAAGGCGACGCGCGATCGCCGGCATTCGCCGAAAGGCCGGGCTTCGCTGACCCGCGAATGGTTGCGCCAGCTGTCCGCGCTCGGCGTCGATCCCCTCGCCGAAGCCGACAAGCTGCGCAAACGCCCGCTCTGGCAGGAATTGCCCGCAAGACTGCGCAACAGCTGGAGTCGCGCGCCGGATTTCTCGCATGCGGTGAAGGAGGCGATGGACGGCTGCCTCGCCTGCAAATCCTGCAGCGGGCAGTGCCCGATCAAGGTCGATGTCCCCACGTTCCGGGCGAAATTCCTCGAACTCTATTACGGCCGCTACCTGCGGCCGCTGCGCCATCACATGGTCGCTTCGCTGGAAGCGATGCTGCCAGCACTCGGCAAAGTCGGTGGGCTGTATAATTTGCTTGTCGATAACCTGGCGGGTCGCGCAGCGATGCGGGTGATCGGCCTGGTGCATACGCCAAGATTCTCCGACGTTTCACTGCAACGAGAATTAGCGGCGCGCGAGATTGCAATTGCAACGCCGGCGGCGCTGGCCGCGCTGTCGGCCGAAGAGCGCACACGCAGCGTGGTGCTGGTGCAGGACGCTTTCACGAGCTGGTACGAAACGCCTATCGTGGTGGCGGTGCTCGATCTGATGCAGGCGGTTGGCTTCAAGCCGTTCGTCGCGCCATTCCTGCCGAACGGAAAGCCGCTGCACGTGCACGGCTTCCTAGGTGCCTTCGAGCGCGCCGCATTGCGTAACGCCGCCATGCTGCGCGATCTGGCCACCACGGGCGTCGAGCTGGTCGGCGTCGACGCCTCGATGACGCTGACCTATCGCTCGGACTACACCATGCTGGCGGAGGCGGACCGTCCGCCGCCGGTGCTGCTGCTTCAGGAATGGCTCACCCGTCACCGCGACGCGATTCCGAGATCACTGAATGCCGGCGAGGAATATCTGCTGCTGCCGCACTGCTCGGAGCGGTCGCTGGCTGCGCCCAGCCAGAAGGATTGGCAAGCGGCATTCGCAGCAGTGGGCGCGGCACTGCGCGTGCTGCCGTCAGGCTGTTGCGGGATGGCGGGGACCTATGGCCACGAGGCTGAGCACCGTGCCACGTCGGAGCAAATCTATGCGATGAGCTGGAGCAAACAGGTGGCCCGATGGGCGCAGAGCGGCCGCCTTCTCGCTACCGGCTATTCCTGCCGATCGCAGGTCAAGATCGTGGACGGGCAGGCCCTGCCCCACCCGGCACAGGCGCTGTTGGCGTGCTTGCGCGCGGGCTGACTTAGTCGGCGTGCGAGAACATCGGCAGGCCCGGCGTCTCGAGCTCGGCGCGGATCAACGTTCCCGTGCGGCTTTCGGTGATGAAGAGGCTTTTTCGCTCCGGCCCACCGAAGGCGAGATTGGTGTTGCCGACGCCGGCGCAGGACACGATGCGATCGAGCGGCTCTGCTAGAGGTGACAACCGCCACACCGAGCCGAAGCCGGTGTGGCAGACTAGCAGATTGCCGCCGCTGTCCAGCGCCAGCCCGTCGGGTCCACCGGGACCGCCATGCAGATGCGAGAAGATGCCGACCTTGGTCGTCAGGCCGCTGGCAGGCAGCGGCACACGCCAGATCTGGTTGGCGCGCGTCACCGCGACGAGCAGAAAGCTCTCCTCCTGATCGACTACGATGCCGTTCGGACTCGGGATCGTGTTGATCAGGCACGTCAGCCGGCCATCGGGCATCAGCTTCCAGACCCGCCCCGTTGGATCGTGCATCCCGGTCTGGCCCTGGTCGGTGAAATAGAGATTGCCCGACGGCGCGAAGACGAGATCGTTCACGCCCTTGAAGCTCTCGCTCGCCGCCGTCTCCAGGAACGGCGTCACTGCGCCACTCGCTGGATCGAGCAGCATGATCCCACGCTTGTAGTCGGTGATGAAGATGCGGCCGTCGCGGTGGATCTTCAGCCCGTTCGGCCAGCCGTCATATTCGGTGACGAGCTCCCACGCGCCTTCCCCGCTGACGCGGAAGATGCGCCCATACGGAATGTCCGTGACGTAGAGCCGTCCCTGACGATCGAAGGACGGACCTTCAAGGAAGGAGTCGATCTGGCGGCCACCCTGGTTGGCGTCTGCCCAGGCCGTGCGACGCGATTTCCGGAATTGGTCCGGAAGCCGCGTGAAGACGGTCGTCTCGATGCGGCGTGGCGGATTGAAGAATGTCATTGGACACCTCGCGGAAAGCCGTAAAGCTCAGCCGGGTTGTCGACGAGAATGCGCGTGAATGCGGCCTCTCCCGCCCATTGGCTGAAGAGATCGAACAGCCGCGCATCGTCTGGCTTATTCTCTCTCTCGGAGGGATGCGGCCAGTCGCTGCCCCAGACCAGTCGCTCGGGCGCCGCCTTGACGTATGCAACCGCAACGGCGCCGGCATCGGCATAGTCGGGGGCGCCCAGCTTGCTCGACACGTAGGGGCCGGACAGCTTGACCCAGGTCTTGCCGCGATCGAGCAGCCCGCGAATGACCTTGTAGGGCGCACTTGCCAGACCGTCCGGCTGTGGTACCTGCGCGAGATGGTCGAACACGAGTCGCCCGGGCAGCGCCGCAAGCAGGTCCGCGTTGTCCTCGATCTGCTTCGGACGCATGTTGATCTGGCAGTGCCAGCCGAGATCGGCCAGCCGCGGGGCAAGCAGCTTGAGCGAACCGATCGATAGCACGCCGGGAAAGCCGAGATTGAAACGGACGCCGCGGACACCCTGCTGGTCGAGTTGCCGCAATTCCCGATCCGAGACATCCTCGGCGACGACGGCGATCACGCGAAAATTCTCAGCGCCGAGCGCATTGCGCGATGCGATCTGCAACCGATTGTCCGTTCCGTAGGTGGAGGGCTGGATGATGACGCCGCGCGTGGTGCCGATCCGGCACTGCAATGCCCGATAGTCGTCAGGCAAGGCGTCTTCGGGCAGCAAGGTTGCGCCCTTCATCACCGGATAGGTCTTGTCATAGGTGTGGAAATGGCAATCCGTGGCACCCGGCGGCGCAACAAAGCGCGGCTTCTCGGAGCCACTCGACCAACGCACTTCCTCTGCCCGCGCTGCCGAGATGGGCGCAAGCGCGGATGCAGCGAGACCGGCTAGCACTGTCCTTCGCGTGAGCGACGCTAATGCCACGACGTTCGTCCTCCCGATGGCTTGTTATGAGCAGGCTTATAAGCCCGTCGCGGTGGGCCGGCAAGATGAAATGAAACGACGTTTCGTTTTACGTCGGGACGTTTACCGGGCGGGCGGCGCTGCGTTTGCGCGGGCTTTTCCCCGCAGCGGGCGGTGTGCCCCCGCATGCCAAGGTCAGTTTGTGCGCAGCCTCGACCAGCGGTCCCTTGACCTGCTCGGCCCGCGCCTCGGTGAGCCGGCTGATCGGGCCAGAAATGGCCAACGCACCGACCAGAGTGTCCGCAATGCCGAAGACCGGCATGGCGAGCGCAGCGGCGTGCGGATCGGTGACGCCGGACGTGAAGAGCGGGAGTTCATCGTCAGGACCGGGTGGGCCTGCCTCGTAGCGCAGCAGCGTCCGGGCGATTGCGGACTTGTCCATGGGCCTGGTATCGCCCGGTTGCACGGTCATCCTGATGCGGTTGGTGCTCTCCACGCGGAACAGGCAAAGCCGCTCTTCGCCATTTCGAACATAGAAGGAGGTGGTCTCACCCGTCTTCGCCGCAAGTTGCTCGAGCACGGGCATGACGTGGTCGGAAAGGCGAAACGCCTGCTGATAGGCTGTCCCAAGCCGCAACGTCTCCGCATCGAGGCGATAGGAGCCGTCCGGCAGCCGCGCAATCAGCCGATACTGCTGCAGTGACAGAGCGAGCCGCAAGATCGTGCTCTTGACCAAACCTGTCCGCTCGGCCAGTTCGGCCAGGCTCAAGGCGCCGTCGCCCCGACGGAACGCCGTCAATACCGCCAAAGCGCGTTCGGCGGCCGATACCCCCTTGAGCGCGCCTGGCTCCTTCTTGCTTTGCTTAGCCATCTCGAACCCTCTTTCCTCGCAATCTCCTACGTTATTCCTAGCGCTGGTAGAAGCCCCAGCCGGCGATCCGCGAAAAAGAGCTTGCAAAGAAACAGGTTGGTCGCTGGAGCGATTTAAGCTGTTTCGCAGTAAGCCCGCCCACGCAACTCAGTGACCCGCCCGACCGAAAAATCCGGAAACGCGGCCAGTGATTTCGAGGACAACGCAGGGGGTCGTAGTAGCTCCACACCGAGGAAGGCTTCGTCCAGGCGGGCGGTCCTTACCGAAGTGCAAGCGCTACGCCGCCTGATTCAACTTTTGCCGAGCAGGGCGCGATGGCACCAGCCGGCGCGCGTTTTTACCGAGGTACACGACACCGAAATGATCCGGCCGCACTAACCGAGTGGCTGCAATACAGGCAGGGCCTCAGCCGTGCGCGATGAACTCTTGCATTTCTGCGCGCAACGCGATCGTCAGGCAGTGAATGCTATCGCGCGCGATGTCGCAGGAAATCGTAGTTTGGCGTACAAAATCGTGCAAATGGCGGAGAGAGTGTCAGTCAATCCCTATTGAAACACAAAGCATTTTCGGCATTCCCAGGCCAAAACCCACCATTTGAGCCACGGGCCGAAATGGAAATTTCGGCCGCCGGCAAAAGCCTGTTCAAGGTCCCTTTGCGCTGCGGCGACTCTTTCATGTATGTCTCCCACTCTTACCCAGGGGTCTAGTTTGTTTGTGCGAGCGCACTCCTGATCAACATCGCGACCGAACCGTCGTCGACGAAGCCAAGCGCGCGCTCGTCGGCGACGTCCAGTCCGGGAAAGCGCCCGAATGTCGCCTCGATACGGTCATCCGGACGGTACTGAACGAGCACGCTCGTTCCGCTCCGCAGGACGCGGCACCTAGCCGCAATGGACGAAGCCGGTATCGAGATCATGGTCCTGTCTCAGACCGGGCCCGCCGTACAAGCTGAGCCTGATGCAACTATTGCAATAAAGCGGGCACGGGAGAACAACGATTTTCTGGCGAAGCAAATACAACGTCGGCCAACGCGCTACGCCGGCTTCGCAACCTTGGCCATGCATTCGCCGAGAGAGGCTGCGACTGAATTAGGAAGAGCGATCCTCGAACTCGGCTTCAAGGGAGCCCTTGTTCACGGACACACCAATGGCCGCTACTATGACGACGCTTCCTACGATGTCCTGTGGGAGCGTCTGGAAGCGCTAGATGTGCCACTATATTTGCATCCAACCGATTTTCCTGAACTTCCCAAGACTTTTCAAGGCCATCCGGAGTTGACGGCTGCGGCTTGGGGCTGGGGCGTAGAGACTGGCACCCACGCTCTCCGGCTTCTGTTCGGCGGTGTGTTCGATCGTTATCCAAGCGTGAAGATTGTGCTCGGCCATATGGGGGAAGGTTTGCCATTCCTGAGATGGCGGTTCGACAGTCGATTCGCCGTCTATTCGCATGGCATCAATCTCAAGCGGCGACCGTCCGAATACATTGGCAGCAATATTCTGATCACAACGACTGGCGTCTGCTCCCCGGCAGCCCTTCTGGGAGCCATAGAGGAGGTCGGTGCTGACTCTGTGATGTTTTCGGTCGACTACCCTTACGAGTCGGCAACTGTCGCGGCCGATTTCATCGAGCACGCCCCCTTGAACGACGAAATTCGAGAAAAGATCTGCTATCGCAATGCAGATCGCCTTCTCAAATTAAAATCGGCATGACCAGCCCGCGATGCTCGACGGCTGAGCGCCGCCTCTAAGACTCTGCTTCCATCGAAGCCAGGCATGGAAGTGGACCCCCTACATACGTGCGATCAATGGCGACGATCGAACTTGAGTCCGTCCAATGGTCGACAACAGTGACGATATGCCCGAGCTCACGGTGAACCGGCTCGTCTTCATCGTCCAACCCACTCTATCATGGTCCCTTCTTCCGCGAATTCTTCGACGTTCCGAAGCAACTCGAGAAGGAGATCAACGCGGCGGGCTCCGGCGTGATCGTGGATGCCCAGAAGGGTTACGTTCTCACGGCAAACCGCGTCGTCGCGCAAGCCTCGCAAATGCAGATCAGAACCAAGGACAGAGGAAAATTCGCAGCGAAGCTGGTGGGCCGCGAACGCTGCCACCGATGTGGCACTCCTGCAGATCAGGGATCCAAACGGTCTTAAGGCGATCGCGCTCGGAAACAGCGATGCGCTTGAGGTTGGCGACTTCGTCATTGCAGTCGGCAATCCATTCGGCCTTGGGCAGACGGTCACCTCCGGCCTTGTCAGCGCTTTGGGGCGCACAGGCCTCGTCAAGCAGGGTTATGAGGATTTCATCCAGACTGATGCGGCGATCAACCCCGGCAATTCCGCGGCGGTTTGGTCAATCTCAAGGGCGAACTCGTCGGCATTAACACCGCAATCATATCGCCGGGCGGCGGCAAATGTCGGCATCGGCTTCGCGGTGCCGATCAACATGGCGAAGTGGCGAAGAAGGTGATGAGCCAGTTGATTGCGACCGACCATGTCGAGCGCGGACGGATCGGGATTGTGCTCGAAGATATTAATTCGGCGGCGGCCGGCGCCTCAAAGGCGCGAGGATCAGGGAAATTAGCCCAGGTTCTCCGGCCGAAAGCGCCGGTCTGCGCAAGGGCGATGTCATCCTGAAGGCAAATGATCTCCCGATCCGGGAGCGCAACCCAATTGCGCAACTTGATTGGCCTTACTCCGGTCGGGCAACATGTCCAGATGATCGTTGAGCAAGATCACGCGCAAGAGGGCTTGACTGTCGAGGTCGCTCCTCTGGACGACCGAAAGCCGAAGATGCGGTAGCCGAACGCGGCGCCTACCGACTCTGAGATGGTCCGTTTTGCTCGCTCTAATTTCCTATCCTACGACGAGCACGTAGTCGACCTGTACCATCGGTTCTGCGCACTGTATCGAATGGGGTGAAGATACAGAAAGAACGGAAAAGTCGCACAGCTATCCGCCCGACGCGAACTCCGACCACAAAAACGTCGCAGGGGACGCGGTTTGTTCTCAACCGACAATTGGCGAAGCTATTGGAAACCAGGGATCTTTCCTTTGGTGGGCGCACCAGGGCTCGAACCTGGGACCCGCTGATTAAGAGTCAGCTGCTCTACCAACTGAGCTATGCGCCCGGCGCTTGGGACCGGAAAGCCTTTGCAAGCGGCCGTCGTTTAGCAAAGCGGCCCGGCGATGTCCAGCAAGCTGGCGCAACTTTTCCAAGCCTTGTTCAGGAGGTTAAGACACGGAAAAGCCGCCGGAATCCGGCGGCCTCCCGGATCTGGCGATCCCATGGGATCCGCCCGCCTCAGAGCCGATCCGAGCCGCCGTCGTGGTCTGGCCGCGGGCCGCCTTCATGCTCCATCCAGCGATGCCGCCAGCCGCCCTCGCCGCCCATCCGGCCACGGTGGGTGAGCAGCGCGAGGCGCCGCTTCTGGCCGTCGTCGAGCGTCTTGTAGAGCGGGTCAGCTGCGTCCGCGATCTTCTTCAGCGCCGCCGAGGTCGCCGCCATGTCGTCGGCGCGCTGGCGCAGCCGCGCCACCGGATCATCCGGCGTATCCTCGTCCCTGTTCTGCGCGTCCTCGCGGGCCTTCATGCGCGCATTGGCCCGGTCCATCCGAAGCTTGGCAAAATCCCGCACCGCACTCTCCACCGGCGGCCACAGCTTGTCCTGGTCGGGCGTCAGCTTCAGCCCGGCATGAACCGCCGCAATCCGCGCATCCAGCATCGCGGCGCGATCCTCGGGGCTCAGCCGCATATGCTGCAGGTGCTCGCGAAACCAGCCATGGTGAGCGTAAACCGCGGTCGAGGCGGCGATCGCGAGCGCGGCCATTCCGGCGATTGCAAACCTTCTCATACGAACCTCCTCCGAAAGGCTAGGCCTGGCTTCAGGATGGTCGGAACGCCGCATGCTTTCAACTTACACTTTGGACAGACAGCACAGCCCTACTTCGATTTAATCAAGATTAACCGGCACTGAACGGCGCTAGATCATGCCGAGCAGCCTGGGAAGCCATAGCGAAATCTCCGGCACATACGTGATCAGTCCCAGAAACACCGGCATCGCGCACAGCCATGGCAGCACCGCGACGGTGATCTCGCTGATCCCCATCTTGGCGATACTCGAGGCGATATAGAGATTGAGCCCGACCGGCGGATGACACAGCCCGACTTCGGTATTGACAATCATTAGCACACCGAGGTGCACGGGATTGACGCCGAGCTTGGTCGCCAGCGGATAGAGAATCGGTGCCATGATCAACAGGATCGACGATGGGTCCATGACGTTGCCCGCCGCGAGCAGGATCACGTTCACCACCAGCAGGAACATCCAGATCGAGAGATTCTTGTCGATGATCCAGGCCGCCATCGCCTGCGGAATCTGCTCATGGGTCATCAGGAAGGAGAACAGCACCGCATTGGTGATGATGTAGAGCAGCATCGAGCTCATGCTCGCCGCCTGCAGCAGCACCTTCGGCACGTCGGTGAGCTTGAGCTCCTTGTAGACGAACACGGTGATGAAGAAGGCATAGACGGCGGCGACGGCCGCAGCTTCGGTCGGCGTGAAGATGCCGCCATAGATGCCGCCGAGCACGATCGCGATCAGCAATAGGCCCCAGAAGCTGTCGACGAAGGCCTTGACCTGCTGGCCGAGCGTCGCCCGCTTCATCTTCGGATAGCCGTTGCGGTAGGCGACGAACCAGGTCACCGCGGCCAGCATCAGCGCAAGCAGGATGCCCGGCACGATGCCGGCCATGAACAGCGCGCCGATGGAGGTGTTGGTGGAGACGCCGTACAGCACCAGGATGATCGAGGGCGGGACCAGGATGCCGAGCGCGCCCGAGGTCGAGATCACGCCGACGCCGAAGCGGCGCGGATAGCCGTAGTCGACCATCGCCGGCATCATGATCGAGCCGATCGCAACCACGGTGGCAACGCTCGAGCCCGAGATCGCCGCAAACATCGCACAGGCCGCGACGCCGGCAAGGCCAAGCCCGCCCGGCAGATGTCCCACTAGCGACGTTGTGAAGGCTATCATCCTCCGGGCCACGCCGCCGCGGGTCAGGAAGGTGCCGGCGAGAATGAAGAAGGGGATCGCCATGATGCCGAAATTGTCGAGCCCGGAGAACAATTTCAGGCCGACGCTCTCGATCGGCACCTCCGTCATGGTGAACAGGAAGGTGAGCACGGTCAGGCCGAGCGAAATCGAGATCGGCATGCCCGTCAGCATCAGGGCAAACAGCAGTCCGAAGATGAGTGCCGCGCTCATCAGGCTTCTCCGAGCGCGATCGGCGCCTTCGGGCTGACCTCGATGTCGTCGACATGGGTCGCATCATGATGCGGCAGCTCGCCGGTGCGGTAATAGCTCCACATCACCTGCAGGAAGCGGAAGCACATCAAATACGAGCCGAGCGGGATGCAGGCGTAGACGATCCAGCTCGGAATCTCCATGTCGGGCGAGACCTGATCGGTTTGCATCAGCTCGATGACGAACTTCGCGCCCATGGTGCCGACGATTCCGGTGAACAGCGCGCCGCCGAACAGGCCGAACAGGATGACCCATTTGCGCCAGTTGTCGTGCAGGCGGTTGATCAGCACATCAACGCCGACATGGATGCCGGTGCGCACGCCATAGGCCGCGCCGAACTTCGCCATCCAGATGAACATGTAGATGCAGAGTTCCTGCGACCAGGAGAGATCGATCCAGAACAAATAAGGGTAGAGGACGGGTATATCGACCAGGAAGCGATGGGCGACGGTGATGAAGGTGACGAGCGTCGCCGCGCCCATCAAGCTCGCGATGATGATCTCTTCCAGCCGGTCGAGAATGCGTAAGAACATGCAGATCCGGTCCCCCTGTAACAATGATCGGGCGGGCCGATGCCCGCCCGATCACTCAAATGCTGCCCGGCGCGCCGGTTAGTTGATCGGCCCGCGGCCGGTTTCCTTGAGGAATTCGTCGATCAGCGGCTGGCCGACGCGGGAGGCGACTTCCTTGTAGACCGGCATCATCGCCTGGCGCATCGCCTCGTTCTGCTCGGGCGTCAGCGTGATGATCTCGGTCTTGCCGGCCTTTTTGATCTGCTCCAGCGCGTCCTCGTTCTCCTTGACCGAGAGGCTGTTGCCATACTCGGTCGCTTCCTTCATCGCCTTACTGAGCTGGTCGCGGATGTCGGCGGGCAGGCCGTCCCAGAACTTCTTGTTCACGACCACGACATAGCCGATATAGCCGTGGTTGGTGACGGTCGCGTATTTCTGCACCTCATGCATCTTCTGGGTGTAGATGTTCGACCAGGTGTTCTCCTGGCCATCGACCACGCCGGTCTGCAGCGCCTGGTAGACGTCGGAGAACGCCATCACCTGCGGGATCGCACCGAGCGCGCGGAACTGCGCTTCCAGCACCTTGGAGGACTGGATGCGGAATTTCAGGCCCTTGTAGTCGGAAGGCGCCACCAGCTTCTTGTTGGCGCTCATCTGCTTGAAGCCGTTATCCCAATAGGCGAGCCCGGTCATGCCCTTGGAGTCGAGCCGCTGGAGCAGCTTGGAGCCCAGCGGGCCGTCCGTGACTTTGCGCAGCGCATTCAGGTCGGGAAGGATGTAAGGCAGGTCGAAGACTTCGAATTCCTTGATCCCGATCGGGCCGAACTTCGAGTTCGAGGGCGCCAGCATCTGCACCGCGCCAAGCTGCAGGGCTTCCAGCTCTTCCTTGTCCTTGTAGAGGGTCGAGTTCGGATAGACTTCAACCTTCACCTTGCCGTCGGTGTATTTCTCGGCAAGCTCCTTGAACTTGTCCGCCGCCTTGCCCTTGGGCGTATCGGACGCCACCACATGGCTGAATTTCAGAACGATCGGGTTGTCAGCGGCTGAAGCCGGCCCGACCGAAATGAGGGCCGCTATCGATATGGCGGCCAAAACCAGTTTACGCATCTGTCCTCCCGCGCAGTCTTCTTGAGCGCGGCGCCGATGCGCGCCCGCCCCTGCCACTTTCCAAGTCCGGGGCAGCATTACAGAGAAGAAAGCGCAAATGCCATTGCTCGTTAGCAGGATGTCCATGAAACCCTTGCTGCAACGCAAAACGCGGCGCGAGCATTAGCCGTCGTGCTTGCAACCTCCCGTGTTGGCCGTCTCAGCTCTTGCGGCGCTGGCAATGTAGAACCGTCACCCTGAGGTGCTCGCGGAGCGAGCCTCGAAGGGCGACGGCCCCGCTGCGGCAGCCGGGCCGTTCATCCTTCGAGGCCTTCGCTTTGCGAAGGCGCCTCAGGATGACGGAACAGCTTCGCGCGCCCCGGAATGACGGCCCGAGCCGTCAGCTCGCCGCCACCGCCGGCATGTCGCGCTGGCGCTTCATCACGATCTTGTTCAGCGCGCCGAGATAGGCTTTGGCGGACGCGACCAGCGTGTCCGGATCGGCGGCACGGGCGGTCATCGAGCGGCCGTCCTGCGACAGGCGCACGGAGACTTCCGCCTGCGCGTCGGTGCCCTCGGTCACCGCATGCACCTGGTACAGCTCGAGCTTGGCGTCATGCGGCACCAGACGCTTGATGCAGTTGAAGACCGCATCGACCGGGCCGTTGCCTTCGGCCTCCTCGATCCTGGTCTGGCCGTCGACATCGAGCTTCATGGTGGCGCGCTGCGGGCCGTGGGTCCCGGCAATCACGGTCAGCGAGGTCAGCTTGATGCGGTCGTACGCAGCCGCGATCTCCTCGTCGAGCAGCGCCTCGATGTCCTCGTCGTAAATGTCCTTCTTGCGGTCGGCCAGCGCCTTCATCCGCACAAAGGCATCCTCGATCTGGTTCGAACCCAGCTTGTAGCCCATCTCCTCCAGCTTGTGGATGAAGGCATGGCGCCCCGAATGCTTGCCCAGCACCAGCGAGGACTGCTTCAGGCCGACCATCTCGGGCTTCATGATTTCGTAGGTCGAGGCGTCCTTCAGCACGCCGTCCTGGTGGATGCCACTCTCATGCGCGAACGCATTCCGGCCGACGATCGCCTTGTTATACTGCACCGGGAACGAGGTCGCCGCCGACACCAGCTTTGAGGCGCTCGTCAGCTTGGTGGTGTCGATCTTGTTCCAATAGGGGAACTTGTCGTTCCGCACCCGCATGGCCATCACGACCTCTTCCAGCGCGGCATTGCCGGCGCGCTCGCCAATGCCGTTGATGGTGCACTCGACCTGGCGCGCGCCGCCGACCACGCCGGCCAGCGAATTGGCGACGGCCATGCCGAGGTCGTTGTGGCAATGAACCGAGAAGATCGCCTTGTCGGAGTTCGGCACGCGCTCGATCAGGGTGCGCATGAAATAAGTGTATTCCTCCGGCACGGTGTAGCCGACGGTGTCGGGAATGTTCACCGTGGTGGCGCCCGCCTTGATCACGGCTTCCACAATGCGGCACAGGAAGTCCATCTCGGACCGGGTGCCGTCCTCGGCCGACCATTCGACGTCGTCGATGTGGTTGCGGGCGCGGGCCACCATGGCAACCGAGGTCTCCAGCACCTGCTCCGGCGTCTTGTTCAGCTTGACCTTCATATGCAGGGGCGAGGTCGCAATCACCGTGTGCACCCGGCCGCGCTTGGCGAATTTCACCGCGGCTGCGCAGCGGTCGATGTCGTCGGGGTGGGCGCGGGACAGGCCGGCGATGACGGCATTCTTGGAGCGGCGGGCGATCTCGCTGACCGCCTGGAAGTCGCCTTCGGAGGTGATGGGAAAGCCCGCCTCGATGACGTCGACGCCCATGTCGTCCAGCATCTCGGCGACCTCGAGCTTCTCCTCGAAGGTCATGGTGGCGCCGGGGCATTGCTCGCCGTCGCGCAGGGTGGTGTCGAAAATGATGACGCGGTCCTTCTCGGACTTGGGTACGGAGGTCATTTCAAAATTCCTTTTGGGTGGTTCGCGCGCTTTGGCTGGGGCGCTGAAGGGTTCTTTTGTCCTCGAAAACCCCTGAGCGCCCAGGCGCACGCGCCCAGTCGGCCCTCAGGGGCAGATAAGAAGGAGCCCAAGAAGGAGGGTGGGCAGGGACGCAGCCGAAATCGTGCGGGGACCGACGCTTTGCGCCGCCTTCCCGTCGATTTCCTCGATTTCGCTGCGAATCAGCATTGCCAGACCCTTCGGAGCGGCCAAATCGTCGGCCAAAACGGTTGACGCTTGGTTGCCAACGCCCGCCCCGCAACAATCTTCTAAACGAGAATGGCCAGGAGCTGCAACGCCAAAAGAGCGTCAGAATGGCTGACCTGGTTGGGTCCTTCCCACCTCGCCCGGCAGGCGAGGCGAGGCGAACGGGCTCGCGCGCGCCTGGGGCTTCCATCAATCCTGGCATGGGCATGACTTCGCATCCTCGCGACGGGATTCGCCCGAGCTTTGCATCGTTTGTCACCCTCTCGAGAAAATAGGAGGGCGCAGGGAAGGCCGGGTGAGCGCTGCACCCGTGGGCCCTCGCGCAAAAGGTTGCGCGAAAGGCGCGAAGTCCACAGGTACAGGCGGAATCACACCGGCCTTCCCTGCGCAGTGGTTTACGGCTTACTCCGAGCTCTTGTGTCTGCAAAATCTGCCAGAATGTGCGAACGGGCGGTTCTAACCAACCGCCCGTCGCTGGATCTGAGCCCGTACGTGCTCAAAGGCCGCAAGAGCCTGACGGGGAGCTAGGGACAGATCCGGTGTGTCTTCCTC
>NZ_DASREO010000014.1:0-121577 GCF_035652035.1 Bradyrhizobium sp. | reverse complement strand
GCAGGACATGACCAATACGGGCGTCGATTCGGGACTGCAGACGCCGAAGTCGGACTATGTCGCGAGCCTGAGCTACTCGCCGAACCGCACCTACACGATCGCGACGCGGGCGCGGTTCGACCAGGCGACCGGCAACGTCGAACGCTTCGAGGCTGAAGCGGCTGCCAACTTCGATCGCTGGTCGGTCAGCTTGCTGTACGGCGACTACGCGGCGCAGCCCGACATCGGCTACCTGACACGCCGCGAAGGCATCCTGGTCTCAGGCTCGGTCAAGGTCGCGACCAACTGGGTCGCCACCGGCGCCGCGCGCTGGGATCTGGTCGCCAACCAGATCAACCAGTACGTCGTCGGCGCGGGCTATGTGGACGACTGTTTCGTGCTCGCCGCCAACTATGTCACCTCCTTCTCCTATGCGACAACGACCTCGCCGCCCATCCTCGGCCACGCGTTCATGTTGCAGCTCGGCCTGCGCACTCTTGCTAATACGACGCAGGCCCACTAAGCGCGGGCGTGACGTATCTTCGTTTGAAGTCCTGAACCGGTATTTGCGCTTGTACTGCAGGAGCTTCGAATGAACGACACTGGTGGGAGTTTAGACTAATGATCGTCTTGCAAACTGGCGAGACGCGACATGATGTCAAATCTGCTTCATCCGACTTGAGCTAACGTAGCAACATGACCCTGACCGCATCATTCCTCAAAAGGCTTTCGACGCTCGTTCCTGGTTGTAGCTTGGCCCTCGTTTTAATGGCCGCGTCGGTGTCGTCGGCAAGCGCGCAAGTTGCCTGCATGGTCAATGGCGAGCCCATCACCAATTTCGACATCGAGCAGCGCTCCAAACTGATGATGCTGAGCACTCACAAAATGCCGGAACGCCAGGACGTGATTAACGAGTTGATCGACGAAAAGGTGAAGTTGAGGGAAGGAAAAAAATTCAGTATCGATCCTTCGGCCAGCGAAGTCGATCAATCCTATTCCGCCATGAGCGGACGGATGCGACTGACGGCGGATCAACTGACGAAGCAACTCGAGTCCCAGGGCATTCGCGCCGACACGCTCAAGTCGCGCATCAAGGCCGACATGGTCTGGACCAATCTGGTTCGCGGCCGATACAAGGAAAGCCTGCAGATCGGCGAGAAAGAAGTCAACGCGGCAGCCCAGGAGAGCGGCGACCAACAAGCCCAAACCCAGGGCTTCGAATACAAGATGCAGCCGGTCGTGCTGGTGGTGCCGCACGGGTCTGCGCCGGAAGTCCTCGAGGGCCGCAAGAAAGAGGCCGAGGCCTTGCGTGCGCGCATTCAGACTTGCACCGAGGCAAACGCATTCTTCAAGACGATGCAGAACGCGGCCATCCGTGAAACCGTGACCAAGACCTCGGCCGACATGCCGCCTTCGCTTCGCGAAATCCTCGACAACACGCCGGTCGGCCATCTCACGCCGCCGGAAGTCACCAGGCAGGGCATCGAAATGGTCGCGCTCTGTGGTAAGGATCCGACCAAGGTCGACACGCCCAAAAAGAAAGAAATCCGGGAAAAGATGTTTGCCCAGAAATACGAGGCGAAGTCGAAATCGTATCTGGCGGAATCCCGCAAGGCGTCAATGATTGAATGTCATTGACGCATGGCAAAGCCTCTTGCGCTGACATCGGGCGAGCCCGCCGGAATCGGCCCCGACATCACGCTCAAGGCGTGGCTTCGCCGTGATGAGCTCAACCTGCCCGCTTTCTACTGGCTCGGCGATGCCGCCTCGCTCCAGCGCCGGGCAAATCAGCTTGGCTTGAATATCAAGATCGCCGAGATGCGCCCCGAGGAGGCGGGCGACGTATTCGCAGAGGCCTTGCCAGTCGTTCCCACCGGTCACGCCGCCACGGCCCGGCCTGGCCACCCCGATGACAGCAGTGCCGGCGCCGCCATGGCTTCGATTCGCCAGGCCGTCGCAGACGTGACGGCGGGCCGCGCCGGCGCGGTCGTCACCAATCCGATCGCAAAGAACGTGCTTTACCGCGCCGGATTTCGCCACCCCGGCCATACCGAATATCTCGCCGAGCTCGCCGCAACGAATAATTCCACGCCACAGCCTGTCATGATGCTGTGGTCGCCCACGCTTGCCGTCGTGCCCGTGACAATTCACGTCTCGGTGCGAGAAGCGCTGGCACAGCTCTCCAGCGAACTGATCGTCACGACAGCGCGAATTGTGGTGGCCGGGCTGAAATCGCATTTCGACATCGCACGTCCGCGTCTTGCCGTATCCGGTCTCAATCCGCATGCCGGCGAGGACGGGTCATTGGGCACCGAGGAGCAGACCATCGTCGCGCCTGCTGTCGACATGCTGCGCAAAGAAGGTTTCGACGTCCGAGGGCCGGTCCCGGCCGACACGATGTTCCACGAAGCGGCGCGGCAAACCTATGACTGCGCGATCTGCATGTACCACGACCAGGCACTGATCCCGATCAAGACGCTCGCGTTCGAAGAGGCCGTCAACGTCACATTGGGGTTGCCGTTCATCCGCACCTCGCCCGATCACGGCACGGCGTTCGACATTGCCGGAACGGGCAAGGCCAATCCGGCAAGCCTGATCGCGGCCTTGCGACTCGCCGCCCGGATGGCCGAAACCAAACCCGCATGAGCGCGATCGACGACCTTCCGCCGCTGCGCGAGGTCATTCGCCGGCATTCGCTGTCGGCCCGCAAATCCCTCGGACAGAATTTCCTCCTCGATCTCAACCTCACCGCCAGGATCGCGCGTGCCGCGGGCCCGCTCGAAGATGCGACCGTGATCGAGATCGGCCCCGGTCCCGGCGGACTGACACGCGCGTTG
Organism: Bradyrhizobium sp.; assembly: GCF_035652035.1. Classification (GTDB taxonomy): domain Bacteria; phylum Pseudomonadota; class Alphaproteobacteria; order Rhizobiales; family Xanthobacteraceae; genus Bradyrhizobium. The sequence goes on along the minus strand of NZ_DASREO010000014.1, from coordinate 118,761 downwards.
CTCGCAATGGGCGCGCGCCACGTGATCGCGGTCGAACGCGACGAGCGCGCTTTGCCTGCGCTCGAGGAAATTTCAACGCGATATCCGGGACGGCTCGAAATCGTCAATGCCGACGCGCAAGCCTTCGACCCGCGTCCGTGGCTTGGATCTGCCCGCGCCAAGATCGTCGCCAACCTGCCCTACAACATCGCGACCGCGCTTCTGATCGACTGGCTGTCGATCGAGCCATGGCCGCCGTGGTACGACACGATGGTGCTGATGTTTCAGCGCGAGGTCGCCGAGCGCATCGTGGCGCACGAGAACGACGAAGCCTATGGACGCCTCGGCGTGCTCGCGAATTGGCGCGCCGAGACGAAAATCCTGTTCGATATTTCGCCGGCAGCTTTCGTGCCGCAGCCCAAGGTAACCTCCTCTGTCGTGCGATTGCTGCCGCGCCCCGTCCCCGAAGCGTGCGATCGCCGCGCGCTCGAGCAGGTGGCCGCTGCTGCCTTCGGTCAGCGCCGCAAAATGTTGCGACAAAGCCTGAAATCATTGGCCATCGACCCGGCCCGGCTCGTCGCCGCGGCCCGGATCGATGAGACACGGCGGCCCGAAACCGTTCCGGTCGGCGGCTTTGTTGCCATGGCGAGGGAATTGACCCATATACGCAACACCACCTGAACATTTCCCCGGAGACTGTCTATGCCGCTGATGCGTCGCCAATCCCTGGTCAAGTTTGATGCTCCGCTGTGCGAAACTGTTATCGAGGCGCCGAAACCTGCGGGCCGGGAGGTTCTGGTTCGGATCGAGCGCTGCGGGCTTTGCCATTCCGACCTTCACATCCAGGATGGCTATGCAGATCTTGGCGGCGGCAAGAAGCTCGACACCACCCGCGGCATGACGCTGCCCTTCACGCTCGGCCACGAGATCGCCGGCGTCGTCGAAGAGGTTGGCCCCGATATTTCAAAGGATCTGATCGGCGCAAAGCGCGCAGTATTTCCCTGGATCGGCTGCGGCCAATGCCGTGAGTGCCTGGCGGGTGATGAAAATCTCTGCGCCAAGCAACGCTTCCTTGGCGTCACGATCGACGGCGGCTTTGCCACTCACGTGCTGGTGCCGGATGCGAAGTATCTCCTCGAATACGATCCGCTGCCGGTCAATCAGGCGGCCACGTTGATGTGCTCCGGCGTCACCGCCTATGGCGCGCTGAAGCGGCTGGTCGATCGCCCGCGACAGCGCAACCTGCTGCTGATCGGTCTTGGCGGCGTCGGCATGATGGGGCTCGCATTTGCGCGAGCCATGTTCAAGCAGCCGATCACGGTGGCGGACCTCAGCGCCGCGGCGCGCGAAACCGCACTCAAGAACGGCGCGGCCATCGCCTATGATCCGTCGGAGCCGGAAATCGCAAGGCGCATCCTCAAGGAGACCGAGGGCGGCTTCGACGAAATCGTCGATTTTGCCGGCAACGAAAAGTCGATGGCCTTTGCAGTCTCGGTTCTTGCCCGCGGCGGCAAGATCGTGGTCTCCGGCCTCATGGGCGGCAATTTCAGCCTGCCCATGGTGCAATGGGTCTACAAGCGGATGACGATCGAGGGCTTCATGGTTGGCACGCTTGCCGAGGCGCACGAACTGATGTCGCTGGCGCGCGCCGGCAAGATCAAGCCGACGCCAATGCGGGAAGAACCGATGGCCGATGTTCAGACATGGATCGATGCGCTGCGCGCAGGTCAGGTTGTCGGCCGGATCGTGCTGAAAAATTAGCGAAATTTGCCGTTTTTTCCTGTCGCGGAGGTGACGGGGACGAGCCCGAATTAAGCCCAACGCTGTCCGAATTTGCGACGCATTGTGACCCAATTTTTTAAAGAAGGTTTGCCGTGTGAAAAGTATTGCGTTCACCGGAAGTGCGTATGTCAGGCCGAACCGCGAAATTCGTATCCGTCATTTTTGTTAACATTCTCGCGGGCCTCCTGCTAACAACTGTGGCCAGCAGCGAGCCGGTGACGACCGAGGGATGTCTTTCGGCTCCGTGGGGCGATGCGCCGGCCGGTAGCCATTGGCGTTACCACATCGATCACGTCAACAAGAGCAAGTGCTGGTTTCTTCGCCGCGACGGAGGTGGCGCACTGTCCCAGGCTTCGCCGCAAAACAACACGGCGGCACCGCAAGAGATCGCGCCTCCACCACCAGCCGCGCTGCCCCCTCCTCCAGCAAAACCGTCGGTTGCCGACGCCCGTGCCGAATTCAGGCCGCAGGACAATTCCGCGGCCAGCGCGCCCGCCAATGCGGCTGGCAACCCTTCCACCGCCGCTGGCAACGAAGCCGGTCCTGCAAATGCTTCGGTCTGGAACGCCACCGCGGCAGTCGCGACACGTTGGCCGAACCCGCCTGCCACAAGCCCGGTGCCCAGCACCGCTCCCGCGACGACGACCGTCGTCAACGATGCCCCGCAACCATCGGTCGATCCATCTCAGGCGATCCTTCCCTCGATCCCCTTCACCCGTTTATCCGTGCCGATCCGGTCTGGAACGATCGCGGGTCTGATCGCAGCCGCACTCGTTGCGCTTGCGTTCGCCGCACTCCTCGCCAAACGGCGAGGTATCCGGCTTATTCGCCGCCGCGTCGCAAGGTCCAGACGTGGCCCGCTTTGGGAAACGACGGATGACGACCGCATCGTCCTATCGGATCATCATCCCAATCCGGATGGCCGGGGTTTTCGATTTGCCCGTGGCGTTCCCAGCGTCGCCTCTACCCGTCGCGCGCGTGAACTGGCCCGGCGCCCGCCTCGACACGCGACGAGATGAGATCAGCTACTTCTCCAGCTGCCGCTGCAATTCCCGAACGAATGTCGTCAAACCAGTCCGGCGTTCACGCTTGAGCCGTTCCGCCTTCAGGATCGACTGAACTTCCGCGAAAGCTTCATCGACGTCGTGATTGATGACGATGTAGTCGTACTCCGCCCAGTGGCTGAGCTCATGCGTGGCTCTGCTCATGCGGGAGCGGATGACCGCGGCGCTGTCCTGTGCGCGGCTGTGCAGTCGCTTTTCCAGATCGGCAGCCGATGGCGGCAGAATGAACACGCTCACCACATCAGCCCGGGCCTTCTCGCGTAGCTGTTGCGTGCCCTGCCAGTCGATGTCGAACAAGACATCCTGCCCCGCCGACAAAGCTGCCTCGACCGGAGCCCGCGGAGTGCCATAGCTGTTGTCGAATACGGTCGCCCATTCCAGCAGTTCGTTGTGATGAACCATCTCCTTGAAGCGCGACTGAGCGACGAACAGATAATCGCGGCCGTCAACTTCTCCGGGCCGCATCGGCCGGGTCGTCGCCGATACCGACATCTTCAGGCCAGGCATCTTTTCGATCAACATGCGCGAGAGTGTCGTCTTGCCCGCGCCCGAGGGCGAAGACAGTACGAACATCAATCCGCGCCGTTCAACCGACATCGCCCTGCCCTCGATCAGTCATGCGTCACTCCAGATTTTGCACCTGTTCGCGGAATTGCTCCACGACGTTTTTCATTTCAAGGCCGATATTGGTCAATTCGATATCGTTCGACTTGGAGCAGCAGGTGTTGACCTCGCGATTGAACTCCTGTGCGAGGAAATCGAGACGCCGACCAACCGGTCCGCCCTTGGCGATCATTTCACGTGCCTGCGCCACATGGGAGGCGATCCGATCGAGTTCCTCCCGGATATCGGCCTTCGCCGCAATCAGAAGCGCTTCCTGATTGAGGCGATCGGGATCGAACCGGTCGGATGTTTCCAGCAATGCCGCAACCTGCTCAGCCAAGCGCGCGCGGATCGCTTCCGGTTTGCGTCCTGGCGATGCTTCCGCCTTCTTCGCCAACTGCTCGATCTCGTCCATGCGCTGCAACAGGATCTGACCGAGCGCAGTGCCCTCGCGCCGGCGCATGTCGAGGAGATGGGCGAGCGCAGAATCGAAGGCGGCGCTGGCGGCATCCTTCGCGGCTTTGTCTTCGGCTTCATCGGCTTCCGGCTCGACCACCTCGATCACGCCCTTGATCGCGAGCAATCCGTCAATGCTGGGAGCCACGGCGTCGATCTTGCTGGCGAGCGCTCCGGCGACACGCACCACCGAGGCCAGAACGTCTTCATTGACGCGTACCGTCGACTGCGCGTTGGCACGCTTCACGTTGAAACTGGCGTATATCGTGCCGCGCGACAGCACCTCCGCCGCTCGCTTTTTGGCGAAGGCCTCCAGCTCGTCCCATCCGGGCGGAAGACGCAGGCGCAGGTCCAGCCCCTTGGCATTGACCGACTTCAGTTCCCATTCGAACACATAGGGCCCGCTGGCGCCGTGGCTGCGGGCAAAGCCGGTCATGCTCGACAAGACCATCGCGTGGAATTCTCCGAAAACGGAAACCTTAAGGCCTTACGGATTCGCTGGCCAAAACACGCGCGAGTTTAGCGCGTCTGGCGCAAAAGTGGAATTTGCGGCCGCCGCCTCCGATCATGACGGCTCGGCTTCGTGACACGCCCGTGGTGCTATTGCTGGACGGCCGGAGCGGATGCGGACGATTGCGGCGTGGCTTGCCGGGCGGCAGGCGCCGGGCGCGCCGGCTTCCTGGCCGGGGCTGGCCTTGCCGGCGCGGCCGGCGGGGAATCCGCCGAGGCATTGGCCGCCGCCGGCGGCGGATCGTCAGCCGGCTCGACCGTATCGTTCTGGATCTGCTTTTCCATCGCCCTCAGCTTGGCGACGTTTTTCGCATGCTGGTCATAGGTGTCGCTGAAGGCGTGGCCGCCGGTGCCATCGGCGACAAAGAACAAATCACGCGTCCGCGCCGGATTGGCGGCAGCCTCGAGTGATGCGCGGCCCGGATTGGCGATCGGCCCGGGCGGCAATCCGTCCACGACATAAGTATTGTACGGCGACGGCTGAAGGATTTCGCTGCGTTTGATCGGCCGGCCGAGCGTCCCCTTGCCGCCAACCAGCCCATAGATGATCGTTGGATCGGACTGCAGCTTGATCTTCTGCCGCAGCCGATTGACGAACACCGCAGCGACGCGGCTGCGCTCGTCCGCCTTGCCGGTCTCCTTTTCGATGATCGACGCCAACGTCACCAACTGCTCGGGCGATTTGAGCGGAACATCCGGATTTCGGCGATCCCAGATCTCGCCAAGCACGCGTTTCTGCGCCTGCTGCATGCGCGCGATCACCTGCTCTCTGGGGGTGCCGCGGGGAAATTTGTAGGTTTCAGGCAGCAGCGTTCCTTCGCGCGGGATCTCCCGCACCGAGCCCGAGAAAATATCGTTCTCGGAAAGCCGCGCGACGATTTGCTCGGAGGTCAGCCCTTCGGGGATGGTGATGGAATGCTGCACCACCTTGCCATCGACGATGGTGCTGATCACATCTCGCAGGCTTGCCGTCTTCTGAAACTGATATTCGCCGGGCTTGAGATCGGAGCGCGCCCGAAGAGCAAACACGGCGCCGATAAAGGCCCAGCGATTGTTGTCGATCACGCCTTCGCGCTGCAGGATATCGGCAATATCGCTCATCCCGGCGCGCGTCGGAATATTGACGATCTTGTCCTCCTGCAACGGACCGGGCGCCTCGATCTTCTGCTTGCCGTAGATGTAGGTCCCGCCAACGGCGATCATCACCAGCAGGATGAAGGTGATGATGGCGTTGCCGACCACGATGAACGGGTTACGGGCTCGCTCCGAGCGCCTGGGCGGCGGCGGAACCTGCTCAGGCTCCAACGCGGCGCGCGGACTCCTCGGCGAAATGGGCGGCCTTTCACTCATCGATGCAACCTGAATCCTGTCGGTTCAATCGTGGCCTTGAAAACTCAACTTGGCCGGTGGTCTCGCCCGCATCTAGGAATCATCACCGAATACGGCGAAACGGTGATGCTTTGCGCGATGACGCGCGCGCCGCTGGGCTGATTCTAACGTTCGCAACTCGCGCCTTTTGAAGGATAGCCACTTTGAAAGGAACTACTAGCCGGCCACGCGCCGCAGAATCACGGATGCGTTTGTACCTCCGAAACCGAACGAATTCGACAACACTACATTGATTTCGCGTTCACGCGGCGTTTTCGGCACGAGGTCGATCGCGGTTTCCACCGATGGATTGTCGAGATTGATCGTCGGCGGGGCGATGTTATCGCGAATCGCAAGAATACTGAAAATCGCTTCGATCGCGCCGGCCGCGCCCAGGAGATGCCCCGTGCAAGATTTGGTCGAGGACATCGAAACTCTCGATGCCGCGTTGCCCAGGAGCCGCTCCACGGCGCCAAGTTCGATTTCGTCGCCGACCTGCGTCGATGTGCCGTGAGCATTGATGTAGTCGAGATCTGAGGCTGAGATTTCCGCGCGTTTCAGCGCGGCGCTCATGCTGCGGAAGCCTCCATCGCCATCCGGCGACGGCGAGGTGATGTGATAGGCATCGCCGGACAATCCATAACCGACCACCTCGGCGTATATCCTGGCGCCTCGCTTTCTCGCGTGCTCCAGTTCCTCGAGCACAACGATGCCGGCTCCCTCTCCCATCACGAAACCATCGCGATCCTTGTCGTAGGGGCGCGAGGCCTTTTCCGGCGTTTCGTTGAAGCCGGTCGACAGCGCGCGTGCGGCGCAGAAGCCCGCCATCCCGATTCGGCAAATCGGCGATTCGGTGCCGCCGGCCACCATGACGTCCGCATCGTTCAGCGCGATCAACCTGGTAGCATCGCCGATCGCATGCGCGCCTGTCGAGCAGGCGGTGACGACAGAATGATTGGGACCTTTCAAGCCGTGTTCGATCGATACATAGCCGGAGGCCAGATTGATCAGACGGCCGGGAATGAAGAACGGCGACACCTTGCGCGGTCCGCGCTCCTTCAGAAGAATCGAGGTATCGGCAATCCCCGACAGACCGCCGATTCCGGAACCGATCATGGTGCCGGTGGCGCACTTGTCTTCTTCGCTTTCGGGATGCCAGTTGGCGTCATCGAGCGCCTGACGCGCCGCCGCCATCGCAAAGATGATGAAGTCGTCGACCTTGCGCTGGTCTTTCGGCTCCATCCACTGGTCGGGATTGAAGGTGCCGCCAGAGCCATCGCCGCGAGGCACCACACAGGCAATCTGGCTGGCGAGATCAGAGACGTCGAATGTCGCGATCTTCTGCGCGCCACTCTCGCCGTTCAGGATACGCTTCCAGGTCGGCTCTATGCCACAGCCAAGCGGCGAAACCATGCCAAGGCCTGTGACAACAACCCGCCTCATTCAGATCACTCCGGCCAGCTGCACGCGGTCCCCGATAACAAACAGCGGGACCGTGAGGCCACGGTCCCTGCCGCTTTCTCAGGCCGCGCGGGGGCGTCAGCTCTTCGCGTTCTTTTCCAGAAATTTGGTCGCATCGCCGACGGTCAAGATCGTCTCGGCGGCGTCATCAGGAATCTCACAACCGAATTCTTCTTCAAAAGCCATCACGAGCTCGACCGTGTCGAGACTGTCGGCGCCGAGGTCGTCAATAAAGCTCGCGTTGTCGACAACCTTTTCGGGCTCGACACCAAGGTGTTCGACCACGATCTTCTTAACCCGCTCGCCAATCTCACTCATCGCTCAACCTCGTGCTGTTCCATTGGACCGACCCAAGACGTACGAGCCATCGTGGTCGTGAATTTCATTCGCTAGTCGCGCACAGTCTTTGGGCCCGTCACGGCCGATACGGACCCGGCGCACGATGACAGGCTCCGCATCGCCAATATACAGGGTTTCCTCATCCTGCAATGGTGTTCTTTGCCCCTCATTGGCGTTCGGTTACCATACTTCCAAAGCCTTGACTACAAGCCTCAACCTCCGTCCGGGCGGCGTTTCGCCCCGCCATGGACGCCTCAGATCAAGCCTCTAAATCATAGCCATTCCGCCGTTCACGTGAATGGTCTGGCCGGTCACATAGGCCGCTTCGTTCGAGGCGAGATAGACCGCCGCAGCAGCGATGTCGTCTGGTGTCCCCAGCCGCGCGGCTGGAACCTTTGATAGAATGGCTTCACGCTGCTTTTCGTTCAATGCGTCGGTCATGGCCGTGGCGATGAAGCCTGGCGCGATACAGTTGGCGGTGACATTGCGCCGGGCATATTCGGCGCCAAGCGTCTTGATCAGGCCGATCAGACCGGCCTTCGAGGCGGTGTAATTGGCCTGACCGGGATTGCCGGTGACGCCGACCACCGACGTCACCGCAATGATCCGGCCGAAGCGCTTGCGCATCATCAGCTTGGTTGCGGCGCGGGCGAGACGGAAGGTCGCGGTCAGGTTGACGTTGATCACCTGCTCCCAGTCTTCATCACGCAACTGCACAAAAAGATTGTCGCGCGTAATGCCGGCGTTGGCGACGAGAATATCGACCTGCCCCATCGCCTTTTCGGCAGACGGCACGAGCGCCTCAACCTCGGCTGAGTCGGAGAGATTGCAGGGTAGCACATGGACGCGCTCGTTCAGCGAGGCGGCGAGTGTGTCCAACGCCTCGCGCCGCGTGCCGGAAATCGCCACCGTAGCGCCTTGCCGGTGCAGGGCTTGCGCGATCGCGCCACCAATGCCCCCGCTTGCGCCTGTGACCAACGCCGTCCTGCCTGTGAGATCGAACATCTTTTCTTCCCTTGAAACTCAGGATGACTGCGCGAGCGCGTCCTTCGCCGAGACAATATCATTCGGCCCGCCAACTGAAACACCGACAGCGCCTTCGGCGATCCGCTTGACCAATCCGCTGAGCACCTTGCCGGCGCCGATTTCGAAAAAGCGCGTGACGCCGTGCCCAGCCATATAGGCTACCGACTCGCGCCAGCGCACTGTGCCTGTCACCTGTTCGATCAACCGGCGGCGGATTTCATCGGGCTCGGTAATCGGCGCTGCCAACACGTTCGACACCACGGGCGCGGCTGGCGGCTTGATCGTCACGCAGGCGAGTGCTTCAGCCATCGCGTCCGCCGCGGGTTGCATCAACCGGCAATGAAACGGCGCAGAGACCGGCAGCAGCATCGCGCGCTTGGCGCCTTTGGTCTTCGCAATCTCGACCGCACGCTCGACCGCGGCCTTGTCGCCGGAAACAACCACCTGGCCGCCGCCGTTGTCGTTGGCGGCCTGACAAACCTGTCCTTGCGCAGCCTCATTCGCAACCGCGACCGCAGTCTCATAATCGAGGCCGAGCAGCGCGGCCATCGCGCCGACACCTACCGGTACCGCCTTCTGCATGGCGAGGCCGCGAACGCGAAGCAGACGCGCAGTATCGCTGACGGCAAGGCTGCCGGCCGCAGCCAGAGCGGAATATTCACCGAGCGAATGCCCAGCAACGAAGGCAGCATGCTTGGCAACGGAGAAGCCAGCCTCGCTCTCCAGCACCCGCATGGTCGCCAGCGAGACGGCCATCAGCGCCGGCTGGGCGTTTTCGGTGAGTTGCAACGTCTCGCCCGGGCCATCCCAGATGATGGCCGTCAGCTTTTCACCGAGCGCCGCATCGACCTCGTCGAAAACGGCGCGCGCCGCCGGGAAAGCTTCCGCCAGCGCCTTGCCCATGCCTACGGCCTGGGAACCCTGACCCGGAAAGGTGAATGCTGCCGTCATGAGCGTCCTCGGAGATCCGTCTTCTGCTGCCCCGCTGCGGAAGACAACTTGATTATGCTTATTTTTCAATATCTTGCGAGAATTTCCGAAACCAGGAAAGCGCGCCAAATCACTCATCGCGCCGCAAGCCGCGCCGAAAGACACCGCAGGAGCCTTCCATGTCAAGCCGAGAGGCGCTGCGCCGGCTCCATCGGCCCCTTCGACCCCCCGGGCTTTCGCTTGCAAGGGCGCCCAAAATGCTTATAACGCGCCACATCCGTGGATCCCTGCCGGGAGCTGAACGGACGGTCTCAGCAATTTCACCTCTGGTGTTTTGATGTGGCAGGGCCAGTCGGCCCGTCGTCCCGTGCTTCCGCCTTCTGAGCTTATCCCGAGTCCTTTCCGAAGGTCTCGAAGGGCTTGCCGCCGGGAACCGCGCTAACGCAAGGAAAGGACATCCATGCCTCTCTACGAGCATGTGTTTCTCGCGCGTCAGGACGCGAGCACCCAACAGGTCGAAGAACTAACCGCCCAGATGACCGGCATCGTCGAACAGGCGGGCGGCAAGGTCACCAAGACCGAGAACTGGGGCGTGCGGTCCCTGACCTATCGCATGAACAAGAATCGCAAGGCGCATTTCGTGCTGCTCAACATCGACGCGCCGTCGGCCGCCGTTTCGGAAATCGAGCGGCAGGAGCGGATCAGCGAAGACGTGATCCGTTACCTCACCGTTCGCGTCGAGGAGCTCGAGGAAGGTCCGTCGGCGATGATGCGCAAGGCCGATCGCGACCGTGAGCGCGACGATCGTGGCGGCGGCTTCGGTGATCGCGGCGGTTTCCGTGGCGACCGCGACGGTGGTGGATTCCGTGGCGACCGTGATGGTGGCTTCCGTGGCGACCGCGGCCCGCGCCGCCCTCGTGATGATGCCGACGCAGCGCCGGCGGATGAGGAGTAAGAACAATGGCTGAAGCTGGTGCACGTCGTCCGTTTTTCCGTCGCCGCAAGACCTGCCCGTTCACGGGTCCGAATGCGCCGAAGATCGACTTCAAGGATTCCAAGCTGCTGATGCGTTACGTCTCCGAGCGCGGCAAGATCGTGCCGAGCCGCATCACGGCCGTGTCCGCCAAGAAGCAGCGCGAACTCGCGCGCGCCATCAAGCGCTCGCGTTTCCTCGGTCTGCTGCCTTACGTCATTCGCTAAGACGATCTTGATCCGCGGCGCAAAACGCCGCGGATCGAATTACTCATAAGGCTTCCGGGTCGTCCGGTCGCCGATGGTTGGGGTCGATAAAGACCTCTAACCGCTCGAAGGGGGCGGGACAGCTGATGATTGCGACCATAGCAATAGCGCTGGTCGCCGGCCTCGCGTCGGCACTGATGTTCGCCTCGATCACCTCGGGCGCGGCGATCTCGCTGCTATTGATCTATCTCGCACCATTGCCGCTGATGGTGGTGGCGCTGGTATGGGGCCCGTTCGGTGCGGCGATCGGCGGGACTTTCGCAACCGTTGCCGTCGCCTCGCTGTTCGGCCTTCCCTACGCCGGTGTGTTCGCTGTGGTGAATGCATTGCCGGCCTGGTGGCTGGCGCATCTCGTCCTGCTGGCGCGGCCACTGCAGAAAGATGCCGCCGCCAACGCAGATGGCGCGATGGAATGGTATCCGGTCGGACGGATCCTGCTGTGGATCGTGATTTTTGCGACGATCATCACGGCGGCCACGCTTCTCATGATGGGCTCTGATGCTGCGGCGATTCACAGCACCCTTCGCAGAGGCTGGGGTGACCTTTTCGAATCGTCGGGCCTGGCGCTGAACGATTCCACGCTCGATGCGCTGGTCGTGATCGCGCCGGTCGGAGCCGAAATGGCCACCGTGGTGATGCTGACCCTCAACCTGTGGCTTGCCGCCAAGATCGCCGCGACATCGCGGCGACTGCGCCGTCCCTGGCCGGATCTGAGAAGCACCGCGCTGCCGACAATGACGATCGCCGCCCTTGCTGCGGCTATCGCTGGATGTTTTTCCGGTGGCCTTTTGGCGATCTTCGCGCAGGTGGTGACCGCTGGTCTGTCGATCGCCTATGCCATGACAGGCTTTGCGGTGCTGCACACACTGACGCTTGCCCTGAAGAGCCGCGCGTTATGGCTGGGCTGCGCCTATGCCGTGGTCGTGGGCTTCGCGTGGGCGCTGCTCGCCGTCGCTCTGCTTGGGCTGGCTGACGCCGTCTTCGGGCTCCGCGCGCGCTACTTGCGTGACAGGCCTCCGCCGCTACCCAATCCTGAAAACTGAAACTGCAAATCTCGAACGATCTGAAAGGAAAACGAAAATGGAAGTCATCTTGTTGGAACGCGTCGCCAAACTAGGCCAGATGGGCGAGGTCGTTCGCGTCAAGGACGGATATGCCCGCAATTTTCTGCTCAAGCGCGGCAAGGCCCTGCGGGCCACCGCGGACAATCGCGCCAAGTACGACGGCATGAAAGCCGAACTCGAGGCCAATAACATCCAGGCCAAGGGCGAAGCGAACAAAGTCGCCGAGAAGATCGAGGGCCGCGACATCGTCGTTATCCGTCAGGCTTCCGAGTCCGGCCAGCTGTTCGGCTCGGTCACGGTGCGTGACATTGTCGAGGCGCTCGCCACCGACGGCATCACCATCTCCCGGCCACAAGTCTGGCTCGATGCGCCGATCAAGATGGTCGGCCAGCAGAAGGTGACGATTGCCGTGCACCCCGAGGTGGAAGCCACCATCACGGTCACGGTCGCGCGCAATGCCGACGAAGCCGAGCGCATCAAGCGCGGCGAGGATATTTCGACGCGTCAGGAAGATCGGGACGCCGCCGCCGAGGCCATCGCGGCCGCAGGCGAATTCTTCGATCCGGAAGCCCTGCCGACCGAACTGGCGCCGCAGCCGAGCGCCGAGCCCGAGCAGCAGTAAGCCGTTCGGCGTCGTGGATGGATGCGAAAAGCCCGGCCGATTGGCCGGGCTTTTATTTGCGAACGAGCTAGCGTGAATGCTGAACGACTATTGCGACATCGGGGGCGCCGGCGGTCCCGTTGACGGCGCTGGCGGCGGCGCGGAAGCGGCGGTGACGGCCGGCGATTCCGGAGCCGAAGGAGTTGGCGGCCGAGGTGCAGCAGACTCGGACGGTGCACCGGATGCAATTGCCGGAGATACAGGCGCGGAAACAGCAGCGGCCGGCGGCGCAGGCGTTACGGCAGGTACCGGATCGCGACGAACCATCGACTTGTCGCCTGGCGCGCCGTCCTTGGCCGCATCGATTTTAGGCGGTTCGGTTTTGGCGGCTTCCGACTTAACAGGTTCGGACTTAACAGGCTCGGACGTCGCCGGCTCCGCCGGCTTGGTGTCGGCATCTGGCCTCGTACCCGCATTGCCCATTTCCTGACGCGGCTCGCCTCTCGCTTTGTCGTCAGTTCCGGAATCAGCCTTGGGCGGCTCATTGGCCATCGAGGGCTCCTCGGCGCCGGGCGGCTTGCCTTGCCTGTTCCGCTGTTTGGCCGAAAGCTTGCGGCCATCAGGGCCGCGCTGCTCGGTGTCCGCCTGACCAGGCGCGTTGGCGGCAGGCCTGCCCTCCTCTGGCGCTTCACCGGGACGTGCTTGCCGTTTACGACCCTGCCGTCCGCCGTCTCCTAGAGGTGTCGTATCGTCCGGCCTTGCAGCTTCCTGGGCGGGCGCATTCCTGTTCTTGCGGCCCTGACGGTCGGCCTGATCAGTGCCGCCCTGCCCCGGTTTATCAGCGCCCTGCTTGGACTTGTCGCCCGCACCGTTGGAGATCAGGTACGTTGCCAGCTGCGAGGCCATATCGCCGCTCGTCGTGTAGTGCTCGCGCAGGAACCCCGGCAGCGAGCCGGGCGAGACCGTTTTCAAGAGACCACGCGGCGATTTGTGGCAAGCGTTACAAGTACCGGTAAAGAGCTGGGATGGACTTTTGCCAGCTTCGAGATTTGTAGCCTGCCCCCACGCGGACGGGCCGACAAGACAACTGATCAGAAGCATGACCGCCGCAAAAATGCGCGCTCGGCTCATCATTCCCTATTCTCCAGATGCGGAAAACGCGTCCAGCGCCCCTCGCGAAGCCCCCGGCGGCGCCACCTTATTATCCAATTATCCCACGAATGGAAGCAGGCTTGCGACGAAAGCATCAGAACCTGAATTCCGGGAATATCTGCTTTGTATACAACGCAGTAGCAAAAGGGCCCGTGGCGCTTTTATGATTTCACGAAGACGTACAGGAACTATCGGGTTCCAGGTACGTCGGATGTGACGACCGAGTTTTTTTGCGGGATCGCTCCCTCAGGTGATTTCGATGGACCGTTTGTTGCGTTACTTCCTTCAGAAGTTCATTCGCCGCGGCGCGATAACCTTCACGCTCGCGAATGGAGACAAATTCACCTGCGGCGACGGCAGCGGACCGCCTGTCTTCGCTCGCTTCCTCACTACCGACGCCGAAAAAAGGGTGCTCCGCAACCCGGAGCTTACGCTCGGCGAAATCTACACCGAGGGCGATTTCATCGTCGAAAACGGCTCGATTGCCGATGTGCTCGCGATCGTGATGGATCAGCCGCAAGTCGTGCCGCACTGGGCCCGACCGCAATGGTGGCTGCGCTACATGGCAAGGCACCTGCGCCAGTTCAACCTGCGCGGCCGCGCCAAAAACAATGTCGCCCATCACTACGATCTGGACGGCAAGCTCTATTCGCTCTTTCTGGATGCCGACCAGCAGTATAGCTGCGCCTACTTCGAACACCCTGATATGACGCTGGACGATGCCCAGCTCGCCAAGAAGCGCCATATCGCGGCCAAGCTCCTGGTCCGGCCAAACGATCGTGTCCTCGACATCGGCTCCGGCTGGGGCGGTCTTGGGCTTTATCTGGCGGAAACGGCAGGCGCCAACGTCACAGGCGTAACGCTGTCGACCGAGCAACTGCAGGTCTCGAATGCGCGCGCAGCGGAAAAAAATCTCGGCCACTCCGCGAGATTTCTGCTCGAGGACTACCGCGACATTCCGGGCCCGTTTGAGCGGATCGTGTCCGTCGGCATGTTCGAACATGTCGGCGTCGACTTCTACGACACCTATTTCAAACGCTGCGCCGAACTGCTGACCGACGACGGCGTGATGCTCTTGCACTCGTGCGGGCGTTCCGAGGGCCCCGATGCCACCAATCCTTGGATTGCCAAGTACATCTTTCCGGGCGGCTATATCCCGGCGCTGTCCGAGGTCATGCCTTCGATCGAGCACGCCGGGTTGCTCGTCTGCGACATCGAGATCCTGCGGCTACATTATGCAGAGACGCTGAAGGCGTGGCGCGAGCGCTTCATGGCGCATCGGGAAGAGGCGATCCAGCTCTATGACGAGCGCTTTGCACGGATGTGGGAATTCTATCTCGCCTCCTCGGAGATGGCGTTCCGCAAGCAGAACCTGATGAACATTCAGATTCAGCTCACCAAGCGCCAAGGCATCGTGCCGATGACGCGCGACTACATCACGCACGAGGAAGCCAAGTTGCGGCGGTTTGAGATCGGGAAGAAGCCGCGTCTTCAGGTGGCCGGCAGATAGGCCAAACCTCGCCGTCAGTTCCGCAAACTGAACCGCGACGCATAGGCGTGATGCGCGATTGCGGGCTGGGCCAGCCGGGAATACAGGGCAAGGCGGTCACGCCGGTCGACCGGACGCGCGCGCCATTCGGGACGGGAAAACTTTTCCATCGCCTCGATCAGCCTGGAAAGCCACAAGGACTGACCCTTTTCGGTCCGCCATGACGGGAGTTGTTGGCTCATAGCCGCTCCATCCTGCCAGCCCCTCGAAACCCGCTTACCGATAATTCCATCGCCGTCGGCTCGTTCCGCACAAAACTGCCCGAAAAGAAAATCGCAACCTGTGATCTGGTTCACAAATGACTCTGGCGCCCTTCCCTAAATCAGCGAAATGGCTCAGAAAACCTCGCCATCCTCGCAACCTGTGCATTCGGACGTCCGTACCGACTATGCGCTGATCGCGATCGCCGCCGGCGCCGCCCTCTTCGCGCTGCTCTATCTCATCCTGATCTGACACTTTATCCCCGGCAGCCAGATGCAGCGGCTCCCGGATATTGAGTGCGTCCGCTCGGCGAAAGGTTCATTCGCATCGCACATTTTTGCCGGAGCGGGCCGTCCGCGACGGCAAGTCGCGTCAAGCGCTTCAGCGACACTCTTTGTTGTCCCCCAACTCCAGTGTGAGAATCGGGCATAAGGCTGTTTGCGGCTTTCACTTGCCGCAAGAGAGGCGCTTTATCGCTGCCCCTTATCTGCCAAACTTCCGCGAACACTGGATCTCATGCCCTCGCTTGATTCGAACGTTCTGAAACTCGCCCCTGAGGTGGGAACTCCCGCTTTCCGCACTGCACCCCACAACATCGAGGCGGAGCAGAGCCTCTTGGGCGCGATTCTGGTCAACAACGACGCGTTCTACCGGGTTTCGGACTTCCTCGAGCCGAAGCATTTCTTCGAACCGATCCATCAGACCATCTTTGAAACATCCGCTAGCCTGATCCGGATGGGCAAAGTGGCGACCCCGGTGACGCTCAAGACCTTTTTGCCGGCCGACACCGACCTCGGCGGCGTGACCGTCGGCCAATATCTGGCGCGGCTGGCCGCGGAAGCCACCACCATCATCAACGCGCAGGATTACGGGCGTACCATCTATGAATTGTCGCTACGCCGCGATCTGATCCGGATCGGCGAAGACATGGTCAACGTCGCCTTCGACGCACCGGTCGACTTTGCGCCGCGTAACCAGATCGAGGATGCCGAGCGCAGGCTCTACGAACTGGCGGAGTCCGGCCGCTATGACGGCGGGTTCCAGAAATTCTCCCAAGCGCTCACAGTGGCCGTCGACATGGCCGCCAAGGCGTTCCAGCGCGACGGCAAGTTGTCCGGCATCGCCACCGGCCTGCGCGATCTCGACATCAAGATGGGCGGCTTGCAGCCTTCCGACTTGATCGTTCTTGCAGGTCGCCCGGGCATGGGCAAAACGGCGCTCGCCACCAACATCGCCTATAACATCGCGAAGGCACACCAGGACGAACTGCAGGCGGACGGAACCCGGAAGACGGTCAACGGCGGCATCGTCGGTTTCTTCTCCTGCGAAATGTCGGCCGAGCAGCTCGCCACGCGTATCATCGCCGAACGCACCGGCATTCCCTCAAGCAACATTCGCCGCGGCGGCATTGCCGAAAGCGATTTCGAGAAGATCCGCGACGCCTCGATCGAAATGCAGTCGCTGCCGTTTTATGTCGACGAGACCGGCGGCCTCTCGATTGCGCAGCTGATGGCACGCGCAAGAAGGTTGAAACGGCAGAAAGGGCTGGACCTTCTGGTCGTCGACTACATTCAACTGCTCCAGGGATCGTCCAAGCGCTCCGACAATCGCGTGCAGGAAGTGACGGAAATCACTACCAGCCTGAAAGCGCTCGCCAAGGAGCTTGCGGTCCCCATTATCGCGTTGTCGCAATTGTCGCGTCAGGTCGAAAGCCGCGACGACAAGCGACCGCAGCTGTCGGACCTGCGTGAATCCGGTTCGATCGAGCAGGACGCTGACGTCGTGATGTTCGTGTTCCGCGAGGAATACTATCTTGCCATGAAGCAACCGGTTCCCGGCACGGATGACCACATCAAATGGCAGACCGAGATGGATCGCGCGCTGGGCAAAGCCGAGGTCATCATCGGCAAGCAGCGCCACGGTCCGACCGGCACGGTCGAACTCCAGTTCGAATCCAGCGTAACTCGTTTCGGCAACCTGACCCCTGACAGTCATTTACCTGCCCGGGCTTATTAAAGCGGAACTCTCTCGGGTTGAACGGCCGCGCCTGCGTGCCTAAAATGCGGCATGAACATTGCCCCCGATCCAAAATCGCTGCCGGCCGATTCCATCCTCTCGCCGGAAGCCAACAAGGCGGCGGCGCTGGCTGCCGTCACCGGCATTCTGACCGTCGACCTCGATGCGCTGGTCGCCAACTGGCGCAAACTCGAGAAAACCGCCGTGCCCGCCGAGTGTTCGGCTGTTATCAAGGCCAACGCCTACGGCTGCGGGGTAGCGCCGGTCGCGCGGGCGCTCGCCAAGGCCGGCTGCAAGACCTTTTTCGTGGCGACCGCCGAGGAAGCCGCCGCGGCGCGGGCAGCGCTGCCCTCCGCTGTCATCTATGTCCTCAACGGACTGATCCAGAATAACGGCGATGCCTACGCCGCAATTGACGTGCGGCCCGTCATCGGCGACCTCAACGAACTCGCCGAATGGGACGTGTTTTGCCGCCGCACCGGCTGGGCGGGCGGCGCGGCCATCCACATCGATACCGGCATGCAGCGGCTCGGCCTCACCATCGCCGAAGCGCAAGGTCTCATTCCCAGGATCAACGCCGGCGATCACGGCATATCGCTGGTCATGAGTCACCTCGCCTGCGCCGAAAGCCTCAATCATCCGATGAACGCCAGGCAGCTCGCGGCCTTCCGCGAGATTGCCAGCGCGTTTTCCGGCGTGCCCGCTTCACTGTCGAACTCGTCCGGCATTTTTCTCGGAGGCGCATTTCAATTCGACATGGTGCGGCCGGGCGCCGCCCTCTACGGCGTCAACCCGACACCGGAGGCCGACAATCCAATGCAGCCGGTCGTCGAATTGAAGGCGCGCGTCGTGCAAATCCGCGATGTCGAACGCGGCGACAGCGTCGGCTACGGCGGCAACTGGACCGCGCGCCGTCCGACTCGCCTGGCGATCGTCTCTGCAGGTTATGCCGACGGCTATTTCCGTGCCGGCAGCAGCAATGACGGCACGCGCGGCGCCGAAGTCATCGTCGCTGGCAAGCGCTGCCCGGTTGCCGGGCGCATCTCGATGGACCTGATGGCCGTCGACGTCACCGACCTCGAAAGGAACGCCGTGCGCCGTGGCCACCTCGTCACCCTGATTGGCGAGGGCATCACCATCGACGAGCTCGCCCACCACTTCGGCACCATCGGCTATGAAGTTCTCACCAGCCTCGGCTCGCGTTACGCGCGGGTCTACAAAGGCGAAGCCGTTGACGGATAAGAGCGCGGCCTCGAAGTCAGGTTCGACGCCGCGATGAAAGTCGCGACCTTCAACATCAATAATATCAACCGCCGCCTGCCCAATCTTCTGGCATGGCTCAGCCGAGCCAAGCCTGACATCGTCGCCCTGCAGGAGTTGAAATCGACCGACGGCGACTTCCCGCAAGGGGCAATCGCGAAGGCCGGTTACGGTGCGGTGTGGCGCGGACAGAAGACCTGGAATGGCGTCGCTATCCTGGCGCGAAACGCCGACCCGATATTGATCCGCAACTCTGTGCCCGGCAGCAAGGATGACCAAGCGCGTTACATCGAAGCCGCGGTCAGGGGCGTTATTGTGACGAGCATCTATTTGCCGAATGGCAATCCGCAGCCGGGACCGAAATTCGATTACAAGCTCGACTGGTTCAGAAAACTCCGGACACACGCAGCCACATTCATCAAACAGGACGTGCCCGTGGTGCTCGCCGGCGACTACAACGTCGCGCCGACCGCACTCGATATCTATCCGACGAAATCGTGGGACAAGGATGCGCTGATCCAGCCGAAGAGCCGCGCGGCATTCAAATCGCTCCTCGCGCAAGGCTGGACCGACGCAATCCGGACGCTGCACCCGTCAAAGCCGATGTTCACTTTCTGGGACTACAAGCGCAACCGCTGGCCGCGCGACGCAGGGCTGCGGCTCGACCATCTCCTGCTCAGCCCGGTCCTTGCCCCGCGGCTGAAGAAGGCGGGCGTCGATCGCCCGGTGCGGGGCGAGGACGGCGCAAGCGATCACGCCCCGGCCTGGATCGAGCTGAAATAGGTATTTAAGTCCGGATTGTGTGCCACCAAGGCGGTTGTGCATCCAGCAGTGCAACCAGTTAGCTCTTGCTTAAGAGAAGCCATCATAAACTAATCGGCAATTTTATTACGATCCTACTATCTCACGACCGACGGCCTGAACCATTTTCGATTGGCCTGCAATGCTCGTTTGTTACCTGACCGATGAGCCTGGGAAGATCCCCGCCATTCGCGCGGCGCTGGAGCCGCAGTACCCGGTCGTCCCCCGCATCCTCGGGCAAGAACCGATTTTCGCTCCAAGCGGCGTGCTCATGGTGGACGCCGACCTGCGCCAAGGCGAACGCGTCGACCAGATCAAGCATGTGATGAAGGACCTGGATGCGATCGGCGAAAGGCTGTTCGTCGTCCACCGGCACCTGCATCACCTGGTTGCTCAAGCCTATGCGCTCGGAGCAACCGGAGTGGTTCACAGCGCCAAGCAGGCGGCTTCGAAGCTGACGCAGGTCGAGGCCGCGATGCGTGCTGCCGAAAGCGGCCGCGAGGCCGGACCGGCCTGGATGACCGATTGCGGGAAAGCCTTCGCCGCGATGTTCTCGGCAATCGGAAACGGCAAGACGATCCACCTCGCCGATGCCGAAACCGTCACCAGTCAGATCATCGCGAGCATCGATCAGAACGGTTTGAACGGATGGCTCGATAACGTCCGGAAGTATCACGAAGGAACCTTCCAGCACTGTCTATTGGTGACCGGCATTGCGGTGGCATTTGCGCTGGACATGAACTTCCCGCCCCAGGACGTGAAGCGACTTGGCATGGCGGCCACTCTGCATGACATCGGCAAGGCTCGGATCCCGCTTGCGATCCTCGACAAGCCAGGGCGTCTTGACCCCGACGAAGAAGATATCATGAAGCAGCATCCGGTGATCGGATACGATCTGCTCAAGGACATTCCCAACATCAGCGCAGAGACGCTCGACGCCGTCAAACACCACCACGAATATCTCGACGGCTCGGGCTATCCAGATCATCTCCCGGGTGGACAGATTTCCGATCTGGTGAGGCTGCTGACCATCTCGGATATTTTCGCTGCGCTGATCGAATCGCGGCCATACCGCCAACCGCTGTCACGTCAGGACGCCTACAAGATCCTGTGCGACATGGACGGCAAGCTTGAAACGCCGCTCGTGAAAGCGTTTCGCGACGTCGCGATGGTTGCCTAAACGCTTTTTTGGTCTAGATCCGATCCGGAAAGCGGATGATGAAGTTGTCGCGATTGGGCATCTTCACCTTCGGCAGGGTTTCCGCATTCATCGTGTCGCCAGAGTCGATCAGCTTGTTTCCAGCCAGAATATAGGCGGTGAGCGCGTAGACCTCGTCGTCGCTCAGCGAGCGCGGCGCGTTGTACGGCATCGCGCGGCGGATGAAATCGAAGATCGTCGTGGCGTAGGGCCAGAAGTTCTTGATGGTCTTCTGCGACGCCGAGATGCCGACAATCTTCTTGTCCTCTTCGACGAGTGCGTTCGCAATGCCGCCCTTGCCATTATCGCCGTGGCAGGCCGAGCATTTCTCGGCAAAGATCGGCGCGCCTTGCGCTGCCGTACCACTGCCCTTCGGCAAGCCCGTTCCATCGGGCAGGATGCTGATATCCCAGTTGGCGATCGAGGCCTCATCGATCGGCTTGCCAAGATGCGGCGTCTCGGCCAGCGAGACGCTTGCGGTTGCCGCAAGCAGCAGGGCTGCGGAAAAGACAACGGGCCTAAGCGTAGACATGCTTAACCTCGCCGCTCGTTCCAACACCCCAGCTTGTGATCGAGTTGTAATGCTGGTTGGGGAAGCTCAATATCGGCGGTTGTTTTGTCAGTTCGCCGCGCACCGCGACGAACTCGGCGCGGGTCGGCTGCACATTCCCCGCTTCGTCCCATGCGCGGCTTTGCAGCGTCGCCGGACCACCATCCCAGCGCCACGGCATGCGAAAGCGCGTGAAGGCCTTGCTCAAGACCGGCTCCTGAAGCGCCGCCTGCGCCCAGCTTTTTCCGCCGTCAGCCGAAATCATCACCTTCTCGATCCGCCCGGTGCCGGAATAGGCGACGCCGGAAATCTCGTAGAGACCGGGCCCCTTCAACGCCATGCCGTGGGACGGATTGGTGATGAAGGATTTGACCTCCTGCAGGAAGTAGAACCGATAGGCTTTGCCGTCGGGCAGGATCTGCGAATAGGTCCGCGATTCGTACATGCTCATCGCGGGTTGCTCGACGAGCTTGATGCGGCGCAGGAACTTGACGTTCATATTGCCCTCGTAGCCGGGCAACAGCAGGCGCATCGGATAACCGTTGCCGGGCATCAGGCGCTCGCCGTTCTGGTAGAGCGCGATCATCGCGTCATCCAGCGCCTTCTTCACCGGCACGCTGCGGCTGAGGCGCGGTGAGTCGGCGCCTTCGGCGACTATCCATTTCGCCTTCGGATCAATGCCGGTTTCCTCGAGCAGCGTCGAGAGCATGACACCGGTCCACTCGGCGCAGGAGACGAGCCCGTGCAGCGCCTGCACGGTTTCCTGCATCGGCTCGGGCGCAAACATCGGCGCGCTGTTGCCGCCGCATTCGAGGAAGGTGACGCGCGAGACTTGCGGATAGCGCGACAGCGTCTCGAGCGAAAACTCGAGCGGCTGCTTCACGAGACCATGGATCACGAGGCGATGCCTGTCCGGATCGATGACCGGAATGCCGCCGTGATTGATGGAGAAGTGCAGCCCATTCGGGGTGGTCGTTCCCTGAAGCAAATGATGCGGCGTGCGCGCATGCGAATTGCGCGGCTCGTTGTTGGGGTTGCTCCGCGTGCGGATCACCTTGGCCTCGAATTTCGAGGGCGTCTGATAAGGCGGCGTCGCTTCGCCGATCTCCAGGCTCCATGGATCTTCAGTGAGCGGCTCGGCGCCGGCTGCGATGGAAGAGCTAATGCCCGCCCCCATCGCTCCTGCGAGCGCCACGCCGCGTCCGAGCAGCGCGCGGCGGTCGATCAATCCATTGCCGGCAACGACCGGCAAATCGTGGCTATACGCATCGCGCTTCGGCGCGATGCCGTCGGCGGACTTGTCCATCACAGCCCTCCCTGTGCGATGAGCTTTTTCAACCATTCACCGCTTGGCCAATACGCTAGCCCTTGGCCGTGTTGCCGTCTATATCCGCTCGCTCATAGCGCTATACAAAACGGCGTCATCGCCAAATCGAAACAGTCGGCAGGAGCACAGACGGTTGAGCTTTCTCTTCATCCTCGCCGTCGGGCTGATCGCGGGCACCATTTCGGGCATCGTCGGCACCGGCTCATCGATCATGCTGATGCCGGTCCTGATTTATGAGTACGGTCCCAAACAGGCCGTTCCGATCATGGCGATCGCAGCTGTGATGGCCAACCTCTCACGTATCCTCGCCTGGTACCGCGATGTCGACTGGCGCGCCTGCGCGGCCTATTCCGTCCCCGCGATTCCGGCCGCCGCGCTCGGCGCGCGCACCTTGCTCGTGCTGCCATCGCACATCGCGGATATTTCCATCGGCCTGTTTCTGATCGCGATGGTGCCGATGCGGCATTGGCTCGCCAGTCACCAACTGAAGCTTTCGCTCTGGCATCTCGCCATCGGCGGAGCCGCGATCGGCTACCTCACCGGCATTGTCGTCTCGACCGGTCCCTTAAGCGTGCCGCTGTTTTTGTTTTACGGTCTCACCAAGGGCGCCTTCCTTGCCACGGAGGCGGCGAGTTCGCTTGGCATGTACGTGAGCAAATCCGTCACCTTCCAGCGCTTCGGCGCGTTGACAGGCGAAGTCGCTTTGCAGGGCCTGATTGCGGGCTCGTCGCTGATGTTTGGCGCGTTCATCGCCAAGCGGTTTGTGTTGCACATGAAGCCGGACGTGTTCCATCACGTCATGGACGGCATCATGATCGCGTCCGGCCTTTCCATGGTTTGGACGGGATTGTCGTAAATCCCCCTTGGCCTGCGGCGCGGCCGTCATTCCATGCTATGGGTGGGACCTAACCCTCGAATCTGTGCCCGATTTCCGCATGGCCAAATCCAGCCTTTCCTTCGTCTGCCAGAACTGCGGCGCGGCCTATAACCGCTGGCAGGGCAAATGCGATTCCTGCGGCGAGTGGAATACGCTGGTCGAGGAGGACACGACCGGCGCCACCACAATGCCAGTCTCGATCCGCTCCAAACGCAAGGGCCGGCAGTTTGCGCTGGAAAGCCTTTCCGGCAAAAGCCAGGACGCCCCACGCCTCTCCTCCGGCATGGCCGAGCTCGACCGCGTCACCGGCGGTGGTTTTGTCCGCGGCTCCGTGCTTCTGGTCGGCGGCGATCCCGGCATTGGCAAATCGACGCTGCTGACGCAGGCGACGAGCCAACTCGCGCGCGCCGGCCACCGCGCCGTCTATATTTCCGGTGAGGAAGCCGTGGCGCAGGTGCGGCTCCGCGCGGAGCGCCTGGGGCTCGCCGACGCGCCGGTACAGCTCGCGGCTGAGACTTCGGTTGAGGATATCGTTTCAACGCTTTCCGAAGGCGCAACTCCGCGCCTGATCGTGATCGATTCGATCCAGACGATGTGGACCGATACGGTTGAATCCGCGCCCGGCACGGTGACCCAGGTCCGCGCCTCGGCGCAGGCGCTCATTCGTTTTGCCAAGAAATCCGGTGCGGCGATCATTCTCGTCGGCCATGTCACCAAGGACGGCCAGATCGCCGGCCCTCGCGTGGTCGAACACATGGTGGACGCGGTGCTGTCGTTCGAGGGCGAAGGCTCGCAGCAGTTCCGCATCCTGCGCGCGGTGAAAAACCGCTTCGGCCCGACCGATGAGATCGGCGTGTTCGAAATGACAGGCCTTGGCCTGCGCGAAGTCTCCAACCCTTCCGAGCTGTTTTTATCCGAGCGCGATCTCGGCAGCCCGGGCACCGCCGTGTTCGCCGGCATCGAAGGCACCCGCCCGGTGCTGGTGGAATTGCAGGCGCTGGTGGCGCCGACTTCGCTTGGCACGCCGCGCCGCGCCGTCGTGGGCTGGGACCCCAGCCGGCTGTCGATGGTGCTGGCCGTGCTGGAGGCTCATTGCGGGGTCAAATTGTCGGGCCACGATGTTTACCTCAACGTCGCCGGTGGGCTTCGCATCCAGGAACCAGCCGCCGACCTCGCCGCGGCCGCCGCTCTGGTCTCGTCGCTCGTCAATGCGCCGCTACCGGCGGATGCGGTCTATTTCGGCGAGATTTCGCTGTCGGGCGCGATTCGCCCGGTTGCGCAGACCTCGGCGCGGCTCAAGGAAGCCGCCAAGCTCGGCTTCAAGCGCGCTGTATTGCCCGAATCGGCCCGCGGCGAGGCCGGCAGCGATTCCGGCCTGGCGCTCACGTCGGTTGGAGGGCTAACCAGCCTGGTTGCAGAAATCGCCGCGCGCGGATCCCCTCGAGGGAACAGGGACGCGGCAAACGAAAAAAATGCCACACCTGCGAGATTCCGTCGTCAGGAAGGCTAGGTGGGCGTGACCTTACTCGCCCCCGCCGCTATACATCCGGCGCGCAAGCCTGGACACTTTTCCGGGCTTGCCGAGCGCCCCATCGGGCCGTCAGCTTATGGCGGTGCCGACAAACCGATTCGGTTTGAACCTTGATGCGGACCTGACCAGCCGATGCCTGTTACAATTCTCGATCTCGTTTTGCTCGCCGTGATGCTGATCTCCGGCCTGCTAGCGATGGTGCGCGGCTTCATGCGCGAAATCCTCTCCATCGCTGCCTGGGGCACCGCCGCGCTTGTGACGCTCTATTCCTTCTCCAAGCTGCTGCCGACCGCCAAGACCTATTTCAACAACGACACCGTCGCGAGCATCGTCGTGGTCGCCGGTGTTTTCGTCGCCACCCTGATCGTTGTTTCGGTCATCACCGTGCGGATTTCAGACATGATCCTGGATTCCCGGATCGGGGCGCTCGACCGCACCCTCGGCTTCCTGTTCGGGCTGGCGCGCGGCTTGTTGATCGTCGTGGTGGCCTTCCTGTTCTTCACCTGGCTGGTTCCCGACAAGCAACGGCCGGACTGGGTGACGGCGGCGAAATCCCGGGTGGTCCTGCAAGGAACCGGGGATTGGCTGATGGCGCTCTTGCCGGATGACCCC
The DNA here is from genome assembly GCF_035652035.1 of Bradyrhizobium sp. Lineage (GTDB taxonomy): Bacteria > Pseudomonadota > Alphaproteobacteria > Rhizobiales > Xanthobacteraceae > Bradyrhizobium. The sequence goes on along the minus strand of NZ_DASREO010000014.1, from coordinate 93,265 downwards.
GAGAACACCATTTTGAAGAGATTCAAGAAGAATAAACCCGAAGATGAGCAGACTGACGCCGACCCGGCGGCCACGCCGTCAGGCGACGGATATAGTAAACCGGCCCGAGACAGCCTTAAAAAGCTGATCGAAAAGCCCGCGGCCCGGTGATAGCAGGTCAAAAGAGAGGCGCGATGGACAGCCAAAAGAGCCCTTCCGACGACGCCAAAGCCCAGGAGCCGAATACCGGCTCCCTCTACCTGGAAAACTCCGATCTGGAAGGCGACACGCTACGCGAGGAATGCGGCGTGTTCGGCATTTTCGGCCACCCAGAGGCCGCCGCCATCACCGCCCTCGGCCTTCACGCCCTTCAACATCGCGGCCAGGAAGCCGCCGGCATCGTCTCCTTCGATGGAACCCGGTTCCATTCCGAACGGCGCCTGGGCCTCGTCGGCGATACCTTTTCCCGCCGCGAGGTGATCGATCGCCTGCCCGGCAATACCGCCATCGGCCATGTCCGCTATTCCACGACAGGCGAGACCATCCTGCGCAACGTGCAGCCGCTGTTTGCCGAGCTCAATGCCGGCGGATTTGCGGTCGGCCATAATGGCAACCTGACCAACGGTCTGACGCTGCGGCGCGAGCTCGTGCGGGGCGGCGCGATGATGCAGTCCACGACCGATACCGAGGTCATCCTGCACCTCGTCGCCCAGTCCAAGCGTAATCATTTCATCGAGCGCTTCATCGAGGCGCTGCGGACGATCGAGGGCGCCTATTCGCTGGTCTCGCTGACCAACAAGAAATTGCTCGGCGCGCGCGACCCCCTTGGCATCCGCCCGCTGGTGCTCGGCGAATTCGAAGGCTGTCCGATCCTCGCATCCGAGACCTGCGCGCTCGACATCATCGGCGCCAAATATGTCCGCGACGTCGAACCGGGCGAGATCGTCGTATTCGACGAACGCGGCGCGCAAAGCCACAAGCCGTTTCCGCCCAAGCCGCCCCGCCCCTGCATCTTCGAATACATCTATTTCTCGCGGCCGGATTCGATCGTCGGCGGCCGCTCGGTCTATGACGTGCGCAAGGCCTTCGGCGCCCAGCTTGCGCGCGAGAGCCACGTTGACGTCGATGTCGTGGTGCCGGTGCCCGACTCCGGCGTTCCCGCCGCGGTCGGCTACAGCCAATATTCCGGGGTGCCGTTCGAGCTTGGCATCATCCGCAACCACTATGTCGGCCGCACCTTCATTCAGCCGACCCAGAGCATTCGCGAATCCGGCGTGAAGATGAAGCACAACGCCAATCGCGCCGCGATCGAAGGCAAGCGCATCATCCTGATCGACGACTCGCTGGTACGAGGCACCACGTCGAAGAAGATCGTGCGCATGATGCGCGACGCCGGTGCACGCGAGGTTCACTTCCGCCTCGCCTCGCCGCCGATCATCTATCCCGACTATTACGGCATCGACCTGCCGGATCGCGGCGGCCTCTTGGCTGCAACCCACAATCTGGAAGAAATGCGCGAACTGATCGGCGCCGACACGCTCGCGTTCCTGTCGGTCGACGGCATGTATCGCGCCATGGGCTATCCGGGCCGCGATCCCGCCAATCCGAAATTCTCGGACCACTGCTTCACGGGGGTCTATCCGACCAACCTCACCGACCACGACCAGGTCGAGCCGCAGCCGCGGCAGCTGTCGTTGCTCGCCGAAGCAAGCTGACGCGACGCGTCAGACCCTGAACTTTCTGTCATGGCCGGGCTTGTCCCGGCCATCCACGTCTGTAAAACCCGCCGCAAACGTGGATTGAAACATGACCAAACCCCTTACTGGCCGCATCGCTCTCGTCACCGGCGCCTCGCGCGGCATCGGCTATGCCACCGCGCGCGCACTGGCAGGCGCCGGCGCGCAAATCATCGCAGTGGCGCGCACCCAGGGCGGGCTCGAGGAGCTCGACGACGAGATCCGCAAAGGTGGCGGCAGCGCTACGCTGGTGCCGCTCAGTCTGACCGATTTCGACGGCATCGCCCGGCTTGGCGCAGCGCTGAATGAGCGCCACGGCAAGATCGACATCCTCGTCGGCAACGCTGGCGTCGCCGGCCCCTCCTCGCCGCTCGGCCATATCGACCTGAAACCGTGGAACGATGTGCTCGCAGTCAACGTCACGGCCAATTTTCAATTGATCCGCTGCATGGAGCCGCTGCTCAAGAAGTCGGATGCCGGCCGCGCGGTTTTCATCACCTCGGGCGTAGCCAACAAGGCGACCGGCTATCTCGGCCCTTATGCTGCCTCCAAGGCGGCGTTGGAAGCGCTGGCGCGGGTCTGGGCCCACGAGACGGCCTCGACGCCGCTGCGGGTCAATCTGTTCAATCCGGGGCCCATCCGCACCCACATGCGCGCCACGGTCTTTCCGGGCGAGGACCCCATGACGCTCGATACGCCCGAACAGGCAGCTGAATTGATCGTGCCGATGTGCTTGCCATCGTGGAACGAGAGCGGCAAGTTTTACGACTACCCGACGCGCACGCTGATGAGCTTTCGCGCGCCGCAGTGAGCGCCGGAAGGCAGCGGAGCCAGAAGAACAAACGACGGGAGGGTGACGATGCGGACCGGGACCCGTTTGATGCGCACTATTTGCGCAAGCACCGGCACGGCGTTAATCACCTCCGTGATGCTGCTCGTGGCGCCTCATCTCTTACAAGCCAGCGAGATTCCGACCTTTGCGGTCGATGCGGCCTGGCCAAAGCCGCTGCCCAACAACTGGATCCTCGGTCAGGTCGGTGGCATCACCGTCGATTCCGAAGGGTATATCTGGCTGATCCATCGTCCTCGCTCGCTCACCGACGACGAAAAGGGCGCAACTTTAACCCCGCCGCGCTCGAAATGCTGCGTGCCGGCGCCGCCGGTGCTGGAATTCGATGCCGACGGCAATCTCTTGCGCGCCTGGGGCGGCCCCGGCGAGGGTTACGAATGGGTCGGGCGCGAACACGGCATTGAAGTCGATGAGCGCGGTTTCGTCTGGATCGGCGGCAACGCCGAGAACGACAATGCCATCCTGAAGTTCACACTCGACGGCAAATTCGTGATGCAGATCGGCAAGATCGCGCCGAGCAAAGGCAGCAACGACACCACGCAGCTCGGCAAGCCGGCCGAGACCGCCATCGACAAGGAGGCGAACGAGATCTATGTCGCCGACGGCTACGGCAACCACCGCGTCATCGTGTTCGACGCCACCACAGGCGCCTACAAGCGGCACTGGGGCGCTTACGGCAATGTGCCTGCTGATGACAAGCAGCCGCCCTACGATCCCAAGACGCCGGTTTCGCAACAATTTGCGAGTCCCGTTCACTGCGTGAAGATCGCCAATGACGGACTCGTCTACGTCTGCGACCGCATCAACAATCGCATCCAGGTCTTCCGCAAGGACGGCACCTTCGTGAAGGAGTGGTTCTTCGAGAAGAACACGCTGGGCAACGGCGCGGTCTGGGATATCGCGATCTGGCCTGATCCGAAGCAGAGTTATCTGCTCAATGCGGACGGCGAGAACAATGAGATCCGCATCATCAATCGCGCGGATGGCACCGTCGTCGGCAGTTTTGGGCGAAGCGGCCGCAACGCCGGACAGTTTCACTGGGTGCACGCGATCGCCGTTGACCCCAAGGGCAACGTCTATACAGCCGAGGTCGACAACGCCAAGCGCATCCAGAAGTTCAAACTGACTTCGGACGCGCTGCGATAACTGTCATTTGCGGCTACCTGCCAACGTGCGTGCGGCAATACCGAGCGCCAGTACGACCAGCACTGAGGCCAGGTAGAACGGCGCGCCCGGCAGATGCAGCGGCGTCTGCGCGCCGATGAAATAGGCAAAGGTCAGCGTAAATACGAACGGCCCCAGCAATTGAGAAATGCTCTGCACGCTCGTATTCGCGCCCTGCAACTGGCCTTGCTGGTCCGGCGCCACACGCTTGGTCATGAACGATTGGATCGCCGCGCCTGACACGCCCCAGAGCGACATCACGGGAATGCCAAGCCACGACAGTGGCCCTGTCGGCGCTATGGCGAAGATGAAAAAACCCGCAGCGCCGCAGACTAATCCGAGAAGCAGCGCCCGGCGCTCGCCGAAAAGCCGGATGATCGGCCCGATGCCGGCCCCCTGCACCAGCATGGCGCAGATGCCGACCATCGCCAGCGTCACGCCGACCGTCTTGGAATCCCAGCCATATCGATAGGTCGCATACAGCACGAAGGTCGATGGCAGCACGGCGTGTGCAAGTTGGGTGAAGAAGGTCACCACCGACAGGCCCGCCAGGATCCGATCGGAACGGAGCAGGTGCAGCGCGCCGACAGGGTTGGCGCTCTTCCATCGGAACGGCGCGCGCCGATCGCGCGCCAACGACTCCGGCAAGATCAGGAGGCCATACATCGTGTTGGCAAAACTCAAGCCCGCCGCGACCCAGAACGGCAGCCGGGGATCGGCATCGCCGAGCAAGCCGCCGATGGCAGGACCGATGATGAAGCCGGCACCGAAGGCCGCTCCCACTTTGCCGAACACCGCGGCTCGGCGTTCCGCGGGCGTGATATCGGAAATATAGGCAAAGGCGGTGGAGATACTTGCCGACGTGATGCCGGAAATCACCCGGCCGATAAACAGCCAGATCAATGAAGGCGCAAGCGCCATCAGCACATAATCCAGCGCCAGCCCGAAATTCGACAACAGCACCACCGGCCGGCGGCCAAATCGATCGGACAGGCTGCCAAGCAGCGGCGAAAACAGAAACTGCATCAACGCCCATGCCGTGCCGAACACGCCGAAAATGCGTGCGGCGCGTGCGGTGTCATTATCGACGAAACTTTCGACGAGCTTCGGCAGGATCGGCATGATCAGGCCGAGCGCCAGCATGTCGAGCAGGATGGTGACAAAGATGAAGGCGACCGCCGCGCCACGCGCGGACGACGATGCTGACGGCGCGCCGACCGCGCTCGTTTCACTCATGACGGCCGCTTTCGCTTATGCGCGAAAGGATTGGCCTTCTCGCGCAGCGCGATCCGCACCGGCGTGCCCGGCAATTCGAACTGCTCGCGCATCGAATTGACGAGATATCGCAAATAGGATTCCGGCACGGCGTCGGCGCGCGAGCAGAACAGCACGAAGCTCGGCGGCCGCGCCTTGGCTTGCGTGATGTAATTCAGCTTCAACCTTCGGCCGGAAACGGCCGGTGGCGGGTTGGCGTTCACCGCCTGCTCGAACCAGCGATTGAGCGCCGCCGTGGGCACCCGCCTGTTCCACACGGCGTATGCGTCTTCGATTGCGCGCATCAGGCGGTCGATGCCCTCGCCCATCAGGCCGGACACGGCAACCAGCGGCGCGCCCTTCACCTGCGGCAGCCAGTGATCGGCTTCCGTGCGAAGTGCCGAGATCGCGCCGGGCTTCGCATCGACCAGATCCCATTTGTTGACCGCGATCACAAGCGCCCGGCCCTCGCGCTCGATCAGGTCGGCGATACGCAGGTCCTGCTCTTCGAATTTGTTTTGCGCATCCGTCATCAACACAACAACCTCGGCGAAGCGCACCGCGCGCAAAGCATCCGCCACCGAAAGCTTTTCCAGCTTTTCCTCGATCCGGGAACGACGGCGGAGGCCTGCGGTATCGAACACGCGGAAGTCCCGGCCGTTCCAGTTGATCTCGACGGCGATCGAGTCGCGCGTGGTGCCAGCTTCTGAGCTCGTGAGCAGCCGCTCTTCGCCAAGCAAGCGGTTGATCAGCGTCGACTTGCCTGCGTTGGGACGGCCAATGACGGCAACCCGGATTGGCCGCCGCGCCAACTCCTCGTCCGTCTCGGCCACATCATCGTCATCGTCGTTGTCATGATCTTCCGCAGCTTCCGGCATCAACATGCGCAGCGCGTCGTACAGCTCGCCCATGCCCTCGCCGTGTTCGGCGGAGATCTGCACGGGGTCACCGAGCCCCAAAGCATAGGATTCCATGGCACCGATTTCGCCGTGCTTGCCCTCGCTCTTGTTGGCGAGAAGAATCACCGGCTTGTCGGCGCGCCGCGCATAATCGGCAAAGGCGCGGTCGGTAGGCGTTAGCCCCGCCCGGGCGTCGATCACGAACATCAGCGCGTCCGCGAGCCCGATCGCGGTCTCGGTCTGCTCCTGCATCCGGGCCGTGAGCGATCCCTTCGTGCCCTCGTCGAGCCCTGCAGTATCGATCACCGTGAAGCGGAGGTCGCCAAGTTGCGCGTCGCCCTCGCGCCGGTCACGCGTCACGCCCGGCGCGTCGTCGACCAGCGCCAGTTTCTGTCCAACCAGGCGGTTGAACAGCGTCGACTTCCCGACATTGGGCCGGCCGATAATCGCAATCGTAAAAGGCATGATGGATTCGACGCCGCGGGAGGACCGAACGAGAGCATGTGGCAGAGCCCGTTAGCCTGCCGTATCCAGCTTTAGCGCGTAACCGTACCGCCCGGTAGCGGCGCCGGGAATGGCGCGGCCGATTGCTGGACCTGCGGTGCTGATTGCGCTGGCTGCGCACCCTGCTGCTGGGCTGCCTGATTGGGCGGCGGCGCGGTGGTGCGCTGACGGACGATTTTCTTCTTGGGAGCTGGCGGTGCCGCCGCCGTTGCATCTTCTTCCGGTGCCGCCGCAGGGTCGGTGCTGGCGGTCGCCGCAGGCTGTTTCTTCCTGGCGGACTTTTTCGGCTTGGTTTCTTCGGGTGGCGGCGGTGGCGGAGCAGCAGCGGCCGCTGCCGCGTTGGCATCGGCCTGTTCCTGGGCGCCTTTATAGAGCGACTTCGGGACACCTTGTTCGAGGCCGGGCACGCCGTCCGGAAATACCGGCTTGCGCTCGCCTTGCAGCTTCTTCTTGGTGTCGATCCAGTCGAGCCAATCCATCGGGTCAAAACTGTTGACGTTGCTCGAACAGCCGACGAGCGCGCCGCACAGCGTAACAAGAACGGTAGCGGCGATCAGACGTTGCAGGCGACCCATGATCGATTTCTCGTTCAACCCGTTTTCCTGTTCGTCAAGTCTTGCCGTCAACTCTTGGCGACCGGCGGAAGCAGCGCCTGGAGCGCCTCGGCGCGTTGACGCATTGCCGAAGGCGTCTCGCCGTCATTGGCGATCATGTCGAGCCATTGCCGCGCCGCCGTGGTGTCATTGGCGCGCCAAGCCGACAAGGCCAGCAATTCACGCGCCGTATGACGGAAAGTCGCGTCCGGCTTGGCGGCCGCTTCCAGCCGTTGCAGCATGTTCGGATAAGATTCGGTATCCAGCAGCAGCGCCGCAGCGCGGACCCGCGCGAGGTCCTGCTGCACGGTGCCGATGCTGCGATCGGCAGCAATTTCGTCGTACAGTTTGGCGCCAGCCTTCGGGTCACGGGTTGCGACCTCGCCCGCCGCGCGCAGCCGCGCCAGCGTGCGATATCCCGACGGTGCTGACGTCGCCAGCTTGTCGAACGCTGCCTCGGCCTCGGAATGCTTACCCTGCTCGGAAAGGTCGATTGCCGCGTCAAAGGCTGCACCGGCCTCGGCGGCCTTCTGCGCTTCAAGGTACTGATAGCCACGCCATGCACCGACGGCGGCAATAACCAGAAGCGCGGCGGCGATGATAAAGATCGAATATCGATCCCACAGCTTCTTGAGCTGCTCCCGGCGGACTTCCTCATCGACTTCGTCAAATAATTCAGACACTTAAGTGCACCTTATCCCCGGCTGACCATATCCGGAACCAACCGAAGCCATGAATCTGTCCCTTGAAGCGGCCGCGTTACCCTAGCGATATGGCGCTGGCAAGGCAAAGCGAGGCCGGTCAAGGCGTTAACGGCCCGCTTTCGAGGATTATCCCAAACCCTTCGGCGGGACGGATCCGGGTACGCTTACGCCTTCGCCTTCATGCCGTAAACATGTTCGGGTCCCGGGAAAGCACGGGAGCGGACGTCGGCCGCATAGCCCTGGATAGCGGCCTCGATCATGGGACCGAGATTGCCGTAACGGCGGACAAATTTCGGCGCCCGCGGCGATAGCCCCAGCATATCCTCCAGCACCAGCACCTGGCCGTCGCAGGCCGCGCTGGCGCCGATGCCGATGGTCGGAATATCGATCGTCCCGGTGATCTTGCGGGCCAAGGGTTCGGCGACCGCTTCGACCACAACCGAGAACGCGCCGGCTTGCGCCACCGCAAGCGCATCGTTTTCAATCGGCGCCCAGTCTGCCTCCTCGCGCCCCTGGGCGCGGAACGAACCCAGCGTATTGATCGACTGCGGCGTCAGGCCGATATGGCCCATCACGGGGATGCCGCGCTCGACCAGAAAGGCGATAGTCTCCGCCATCCGTGCGCCGCCTTCGAGCTTGATCGCGCCGCAATGGGTTTCCTTCAGCACTCTCACGGCCGAATGAAAGGCTTGTTCTTTCGAGGCCTCGTAGGAGCCGAAGGGCATGTCGACGACAACAAGCGCATGCTGCGAGCCGCGCATCACCGCATGGCCCTGAAGGATCATCATGTCGAGCGTCACCGGCACGGTGGTCTCAAAACCATGCATGACGTTGCCGAGGGAATCGCCGACCAGGATGACGTCGCAGTAGCGGTCAACCAGAGCCGCCGTGTGTGCGTGATAGGAGGTCAGCATCACGATCGGCTCGCCATTCTTGCGCGCGCGGATATCGGGTGCGGTCTTGCGCTTGATCGCGGCCTGAACTGACATCTCTTAAACTCCTACGACGGGAACGCCGATCACCACGGGATGGAATGCGAAAGCCAGCGCCAGATAGGCAACGATACCGACCGCAATCGCAATCATATCGTTACCCCAACCACCGACGGGAATAGGCGGGCTGCCGGCGTCAGCTCGCCGTTTGAGCGATATCCGGTCGAAGACGGCCCAGCCGAGGAACGAGCCAAACAGGATGATCGAGCCGAGATCGCCATTGGCGAGCAAATGCGCCGCCGCCCATAATTTAACTCCGGCCAGCATCGGGTGCTTCAGCGCCTTGTAGATGTGTCCGCGCAAATAAGCCGCCACCACCAGAATGACCGCCGGCAGCATCAGCGCAATCGTAATGTGCTTGAGAATGACGAGGGTCCTCGGAGATACCGCCCCCTCCCAGACGTCAATCATCCCCACCGCACGGTAGTGTCCAAAGCCCCAGGCGATCAGCACGATACCCAGCAGGGAGACCAACGCGTAAACGAGCTTGTAGCTGCCTTCGCCCATGGCACCGACGATGCGCCCGCGTAGTCCGCGCCAGGCCGGCAACACATGAATGCCGAGGAACAGCACAAGGCCCAGGATCATCACGGCTAGTCCCATCGCATCGCCTCCTTCGGACCACGTTGCGGCTCTCGGGTACACGTTCGCGGGCGCCGCGGCAATGCGTGAAATGGCCGGCGCGCGGGCGCCTAGGCTGCACCAGGAGCTAGCAGCTACGGTGTCGCCTTCTTGTCGAACTCGCGGTTGTCGACATAGCGGATGGCGATTGGCCGGCCCGCCAGGGCTCCGCCGAGATTGCCGGTGAACTTCAGCGGCACACAGGCGTCGATGGAGTCGTTGATCGCCTTGAGGTAGGTACTGCGGACGTCGGCCGGCGTGCCCTGCGTCGCAAAGGTCAGGCGCGGGGGACCGATAAGATCGCCAGACCGCTTGAAGCTGAAACGCACGGTCATCTGCATGCCCTCTTTCGCGTCGCCCGCCGGCGGCGGCGTCCAGCAGGAACGGAGCGCCGCAAAGAGGTCGCCGATATTGTCGAGGTCGTGATCAGGCTTCTGATATTTCGACGCGTCCTCTTCCGCAGGCTTGCTTTCGACCGTCAGTTGGAGGTTCTCACCATAAGGATAATAGATCTCGGGAATGCAGGGACCGCGATTGAACACGCTGCAAAAAGATGGCGTGCACGGATGATGGGACAGAACACTGCAAGGCTCGTGCGAGAACGGGATGGCATTGATCCGGTGCCACCGTCTCGCGTCAGCGCTTGCCGTGACGGCCAATCCTGCAACGGAAACGATCAAAACGACAGCGATGCGACCGAGCATGTACGGCCCTCGAAAGCAGCACCGCTAGAATATAGCGCCAAATTGAGCTGAAAGAAGTTCACATCCTCGCGTGGAGCGGCATCGCGCCACTTTATGATTTCTTCTTCACGTCCTTGACGTTTGCGAAGACGATGCCTTCGGCGCGCTCTTTGGTGTAGCCGAGATAGAATTCGTTCTTGGCCATGAACACGGGATCGCCGTCGACATCGTCGGCTATTCCGGAGCCGTTCGCAGCGATGAACGCGTCGAGCTTCTTGCGGTCGTCGGACGAAACCCAGCGCGCGAGCTGGAACTCGGACACTTCGAATTCCACGGGCAATGCGTATTCCGCGTCCAGCCGGGCCTTGAGGACGTCGAGTTGCAGCGGCCCGACCACGCCGACCAGCGCCGGCGCACCGTCGCGCGGACGGAAGACCTGGACGACGCCCTCCTCCGACATCTGTTGCAGGGCTTCCTTGAGTTTCTTGGCCTTCATCGCGTCGGTGAGGCGCACGCGGCGGACGATTTCCGGCGCAAAGCTCGGCACGCCAACAAAGGTGATGTCCTCGCCTTCTGTCAGCGTATCGCCGATGCGGAGCGACCCGTGATTGGGAATGCCGACGACGTCGCCGGCAAAGGCTTCGTCCGCCACCGAGCGATCCTGGGCAAAAAAGAATTGCGGACTCGACAGCGGCATCGTCTTGCCGGTGCGCACCAGCTTCGCCTTCATGCCGCGAGTCAGTTTGCCCGAGCACAGCCGCGCAAACGCGATACGGTCGCGGTGATTGGGATCCATATTGGCCTGGATCTTGAACACGAAGGCGCTCATGCGCGGCTCGGCCGCCTCGACCTTGCGTAAGTTGCCTTCCTGCGCCCGCGGGGGCGGCGCAAAGCGGCCAAGGCCCTCGAGCAGATCGCCGACGCCAAAATTGCGCAGCGCGCTGCCGAAATAGACCGGCGTCAGATGGCCTTCGCGAAACGCTTCGAGTTCGAACGGCTTGCAGGCTTCGGAGACCAGCGCGAGTTCGTCCTTGACTTCGGCGACATCGAGATTGGCGTTGCGTCCAGCGAGATCGGCAATGTCGATCTTAAGCGCCGCGCCGGTCTTGGCGCCGCCGCCTTCCAGGAGCCGCACGCCGCCGGTCGCGAGATCGTAGGTCCCGAGAAAATCGCGGCCGCGCCCGACCGGCCACGTCATCGGCGTGGTATCGAGCGCCAGCGTCTTTTCGATCTCGTCCAGAAGCTCGAACGTGTCGCGACTTTCGCGGTCCATCTTGTTGATGAAGGTGATGATCGGAATGTCGCGAAGACGGCACACCTCAAACAGCTTGCGTGTGCGCGCCTCGATGCCCTTGGCGGCGTCGATCACCATGACCGCGGAATCGACCGCGGTCAGCGTGCGGTAGGTATCTTCCGAAAAGTCTTCGTGGCCCGGCGTATCCAGGAGGTTGAAGACGAGACCGTCGAATTCGAAGGTCATCACCGAGGTGACCACCGAAATCCCGCGCTCGCGCTCGATCTTCATCCAGTCGGAACGGGTGTTACGCCGCTCGCCCTTGGCCTTGACCTGCCCTGCCAGATTGATCGCACCGCCAAACAGCAGCAGCTTTTCGGTCAGCGTGGTCTTGCCGGCGTCCGGGTGGGAAATGATCGCAAAGGTGCGCCGTCGCGCCACTTCGCTGGCGAACGGCGACGGAGATGACGAATCAGAGCTGAACGCAAGGTCGGACATGGAGCGAAGCGTTTGGCAGGGAAAGCGGCCCGGATCAAGGATGATACATCCCATATAGGGAGCCCGCGGACCAACTCCAGCCGGCGAGGCACGCTAGCGCAGCAGCACTACCGACCAGTAAGCCAGGGCAGCGACGCCGGCCGCGGCCGGGATGGTAATAACCCAGGCATAAACGATCGAGCTTGCCACGTTCCATCGCACCGCCGAGACCCGTCGCGCGGCGCCGACGCCGACGATGGCGCCGGTGATGGTGTGGGTGGTCGACACGGGAACCCCGAGGAAAGTGGCAAGGAACAGCGTCGCTGCGCCGCCCGTTTCGGCGCAAAAGCCCTGCATTGGCGTCAGCTTGGTAATTCTCAAACCCATGGTGCGGACGATCCGCCAGCCGCCCATCAGCGTTCCCAGCGCCATCGCCGCCTGACAGGACAGCACGACCCAGAACGGGATATAAAATTCGGCGCCCAACTTGCCTTGCGAGAACAGCAGCACCGCGATGATGCCCATGGTTTTTTGCGCATCGTTGCCGCCATGGCCGAGCGAATAAAGCGAGGCGGAGGCAAATTGCAGGATCCGGAAAGCCCGATCGACCGCAAACGGTGTTGAACGGACCGAAGCCCATGACACGATCGCAACCAGCGCAAGCGCGAGCAAAAATCCGATCAATGGCGACAACACGATCGCAAGCAGCGTTTTGGTCAAGCCGCTCCAGACCGCAGCCGAAATACCCGCTTTCGCCATCCCGCCGCCAACGAGCCCGCCAATCAGCGCATGCGAACTGGAGGATGGAATGCCGAGAGCCCACGTGATCAGGTTCCAGACGATCGCGCCAACGAGTGCCGCAAAGATCACTGCCACGTCGATCACGTTGGGGTCGATAATGCCGGTGCCGATGGTCTGGGCCACATGGAGCCCAAACACCGCGAAGGCGACGAAGTTGAAGAATGCGGCCCAAAACACCGCATATTGCGGCCGCAGCACCCGCGTCGATACGATCGTTGCGATCGAATTGGCCGCATCATGCAGTCCGTTGAGAAAGTCGAACAAAAGCGCGACGGCAATCAGAACGACGAGAACCGGAAGACCAAGCGCAGCATCCACCTGATGGCCCTGCCCTATACCTGTTCGATCACGATGCTAGAGATTTCGTTCGCCACGTCGTCGAAGCGATCGGCCACCTTTTCGAGGTGGTCGTAGATTTCGACGCCGACAATGAAATCCATCGCGTTGGCCTCGCGATGTTTGAGGAAGAGTTCTTTCAGACCGATGTCGTGGAGGTCGTCGACCCTCCCTTCCAGTTTGGTCAGTTCCTCGGTGATCGAGGTCAGCATCGAAACATTGCTGCCGATCGACTGCAGCAACGGCAACGCGCGGCCGGTAAGGTTGGCGCACTCGACGAGAAGCGTCCCTATCTCGCGCATCGGAGGCTCGAAGGTGCGGACCTCGAACAACATCACTGCTTTCGCGGTTTGCTGCATCTGGTCGATGGCGTCGTCCATCGCCGTGATCAGGTTCTTGATGTCGCCGCGATCGAACGGTGTGATGAACGTGCGCCTCACGGCAGTGAGGACTTCGCGCGTGATATTGTCCGCATCATTCTCGAACTGGTTGACGCGCTGGCAGAAGACCGGCGTTTCCTCCCCGCCTTGAAGCATGCCTTGCAGCGCGAGCGCGCCTTGTTGCACGGCCTGGGAGTGTTTGGCGAAGAGTTCGAAAAAGCGCTCCTCTTTGGGAAGGAGGGCGCGAAACCACCGCATCAACATCGATATGTCCAAAATCGCAGGCCGGAATGGCCCGTCACAAATATGTCATATACGATTTTCGGCAAGTTTGCGCGGTAGGCAATCCGGGATTCATCCACGGCTTTGTGGCGCGGGCACCCGATCGAGGGCCGCCGTCCTCTACAGCGAACGTCGGAAAAAATGGGCGATTTCGCCGACAATGCCGCGGCGGAACAACAGCACGCAGGCCACGAAAATAGAGCCCTGGATCACCGTGACCCACGAGCCGAACCCGGCCAGATATTGCTGGGTCGCCACGATGATGAAGGCGCCGATCACGGGACCGAAGACCGTGCCGAGGCCACCAACCAGCGTCATCAGCACGATCAGGCCGGACATGCCGACCTCGACATCCGACAGCGAGGCATTCTGGACGACGAACACCTTCAGCGAACCGGCAAATCCCGCCAGCGTCCCCGAGAGGATGAAGGCGAGCAGCTTGTATTGGTCGGTCTTGTAGCCGAGCGAAATCGCGCGCTGCTCGTTCTCGCGGATGGATTTCAACACTTCGCCGAACGGCGAGTTGATGGCGCGGAAGATCACCAGAAAGCCGAACAGGAAGTTTGCGACAACGACGTAGTACAGCACCGTCGACTTCGAGAGATCGAGGATGCCGAACAAGTGCCCTTGCGGAATGCCCTGGATGCCATCTTCGCCGTGTGTGAATGGCGCTTGCAGATAGATGAAATACATTAGCTGCGACAGCGCCAGCGTGATCATGGCGAAATAGATGCCCTGGCGGCGGATCGCGACGATTCCGGTCACAACACCAAGCGCCGCCGATGCGGCAACACCAATCAGAATGCCGAGCTCTGGCGGGACGCCCCACACTTTGACAGCATGAGCTGTGACATAACCGCCCGTCCCCAAGAACATCGCATGGCCGAATGACAACAGGCCGCCGTAGCCGATCAGGAGATTGAAGGCACAGGCAAGCAGCGCAAAACACAGCGCCTGCATCACGAAGAACGGGTAGAGGCCGGTGAGCGGCACGAGCGCCAGCAGCACGGCCATGACCACGAACGCAATCATTTCGTCGCGGATCGCGCCCGCGGTTACCGGCAAGGTATCGTCAGTCATCGCCGTCATTTGTTATGCCGCCCGCCCCGTTAATCCCGCCGGTTTGACCAGAAGCACCAGCACCATCAACACGAAGACGACGGTGTTCGATGCTTCCGGGTAGAAGTACTTCGTCAATCCCTCAATCACGCCGAGCGCAAAGCCGGTGATGATCGATCCCATGATCGATCCCATGCCGCCGATGACCACCACCGCAAACACCACGATGATGATGTTCTCGCCCATCAGCGGCCGGACCTGATTGATCGGCGCCGACAGCACGCCGGCCAACGCGGCAAGGCCGACACCGAGGCCGTAGGTCAGCGTGATCATTCGCGGCACATTGATGCCGAAGGCGCGCACCAGCGTCGGGTTCTCGGTCGCCGCACGCAGGTAAGCGCCAAGCCGCGTTCGTTCGATCAGGTACCAGGTCGCCAGACACACGATCAGCGAGAAGACGACGACCCAGCCGCGATAGATCGGCAGGAACATGAAGCCGAGATTGGTGCCGCCGCGCAATTCGTCGGGGATGGCATAGGGCAGCCCCGACGAGCCAAAATAGTTCTGAAACACGCCTTGAATGATCAGCGCTAGGCCGAAGGTCAACAACAGCCCGTACAGGTGATCGAGACCAGCGAGCCATTTCAGCATGGTGCGCTCGAGCACCATGCCGAAGATGCCGACCACGATCGGCGCGATGATCAGCGCCCACCAATATCCGATGCCCCAGATGTTGAGCAGGAAGTAAGCGCAGAACGCTCCCATCATATAAAGCGCGCCATGCGCGAAATTGATGATGTTGAGCATGCCGAAGATCACGGCGAGCCCAAGGCTGAGCAGCGCATAGAACGAGCCGTTGATCAATCCCACCAGTAGCTGTGCGTAAAGCGCTTGCATCGGTTCTCTCGGCGTCCGGTACGTCGCAATTCAAATGTCCCGGGCGGCACCGCCGCCCGAGACTGCAAAACGGATCATTTCTTCAGCAAGGGACAGGTGCTCTTGTCCAGCGGCGTAAAGGCGTCGTCCGCGGAAATCGTCGCCACCAGCTTGTAGTAGTCCCACGGCCCCTTGGACTCCGAAGGCTTCTTGGCCTCGAAGAGATAGGCTGGATGAATCGTGCGGCCATTCGGCTCGATGCTGCCCTTGCCGAACAACGGATCGTCGGTCGGCATTTCCTTCATCTTTGCGACAACCTTCGCTCCGTCATGCGGGTTGCCGCCGAGAGCCTCCAGCGCCTTGAAATAATGCAGCAGGCTCGAATACACGCCGGCCTGAACCATTGTCGGCATGTTGTGGTTCTTGATGCGCTCCTGGAAGCGCTTGGAGAAGGCCCGCGTGCCGTCATTCATGTCCCAGTAGAATGTCTCGGTGAAGTTGAGCCCCTGCGCCGTTTTCAAACCGAGCGCATGGATGTCAGTGATGAACAGCAGCAACCCCGCGAGCTTCTGGCCGCCAGCGGTGATGCCGAATTCGGCCGCCTGCTTGATCGAGTTGGTGGTATCGGCGCCGGCATTGGCGAGGCCGATAATCTTGGCTTTCGACGCCTGGGCCTGCAGCAGGAACGAGGAGAAATCAGCCGTCGAAAGCGGAGCCTTGACGCCGCCGAGAACCTTGCCGCCGGATGCCTGGACCGCCGCAGTGGTATCGCGTTCCAGCGCTGCACCGAAGGCGTAGTCCGCGGTCACGAAAAACCAGGTATCGCCACCGCTCTTGGTCAGCGCCGTCCCGGTACCGTGCGCGAGCGTGTAGGTGTCGTATACCCAGTGAATGGTGTTCGGCGTGCACTGCTTGTTGGTCAGATCCGATGTGCCGGCTCCGGAATTGAGAAAAACCCCGTTTTTCTCCTTGATGAGGTTGGAGACGGCCAGCGCAACACCGGAATTGGGCACGTCGACAACGACGTCGACCTTGTCGACGTCGAACCACTGGCGCACGATATTGACGCCGATGTCCGGCTTGTTCTGGTGATCGCCCGAAATGATGTCGATCTTCCAGCCCTTGGCGACCATCCCGGAGTCTTCCACAGCCATCTGCGCAGCCAGCGTCGAGCCGGGGCCGCCGAGGTCGGCGTAGAGACCCGACTGGTCGGACAGCGAGCCGATCTTGACGGTCTTGTCCTGGGCGCTGGCTATACCCGCGGCCGAAAGGCTGAGCGCCGTGCCGAGCAGGAGACTGGCGAACATTTTCTTCTTCATGGCGTGGTCCTCTTTTGGATATTCCCGTTGTTCTTAGACGCCGAGATAGGTGTGCAGCTTGTCCATATTGGCTTGCAGCTCCGCATTGGCGAAGCCGTCGATGATCTTGCCGTGTTCGACGATGTAATAGCGATCCGCCACTGTCGCGGCGAAGCGGAAATTCTGCTCGACAAGCAGGATGGTAAAACCCTCGTTCTTGAGGCGTTTGATGGTTTGGCCGATTTGCTGGATGATGACGGGAGCAAGCCCCTCGGTCGGTTCATCCAGCATCAGGAAGCGCGCGCCGGTGCGCAGGATGCGCGCGATCGCGAGCATCTGCTGTTCGCCGCCCGACAGCTTGGTGCCCTGGCTGGCGAGCCTCTCCTTGAGGTTCGGGAACAGCTCGAAAATCTGATCCATCGAGAGTCCGCCGTTGCGGACCGTTGGCGGCAGCAAAAGATTTTCGCGAACGTCGAGGCTCGCGAAGATCCCTCGTTCTTCCGGGCAAAAGGCAATCCCCGAACGCGCGATACGATCCGACGAGGCGCGGATGATTTCCCTGCCGTCGAAGCGCACCGAGCCTGAGCGTTTGCCGATGATCCCCATTACCGATTTCAAGGTGGTGGTCTTGCCGGCGCCGTTGCGGCCAAGCAGCGTGACGACCTCGCCCGGGCTCACCTGGAAATTGATGCCGTGCAGGATGTGGGATTCGCCGTACCACGCCTCGAGGTTCTGTACTGCCAGGATCGGCGCGCTCGACGCCGACGGTATCGAGGCGCCGGAGGCCAATGCCGCGTTCGGCATGTTCGGATTAGCCATGTTCGGATTAGCCATGGCCAGCCCCCAGATAAGCTTCCTTCACACGCTCGTCCTTGGAGAGATCGGCGTAGTTGCCTTCCGCGAGCACGTGGCCGCGCGTCAGCACGGTAATGATGTCGGACAGGTTGGCGACAACACTGAGATTGTGCTCGACCATCAGGATGGTGTATTTCGCCGAGATGCGCTTGATCAGCGCTGCGATCTTGTCGATGTCCTCGTGGCCCATGCCTGCCATCGGCTCGTCGAGCAGCATCATTTCCGGATCGAGCGCGAGCGTGGTTGCAATTTCCAGCGCGCGCTTGCGGCCATAGGGCATTTCGACCGCGGGCGTTTTGGCGAACTCGCTCAAGCCGACGTCGTCCAGCAATTCAAGCGCGCGGGCATTGAAGCGGTCGAGCACGCTCTTGGAGCGCCAGAAATCGAAGGAGTGCCCGTGCTGACGCTGCAGCGCGACCCGCACATTCTCGAGCGCAGTCAGATGCGGAAATACCGCCGAGATCTGAAACGAACGTACAAGACCAAGCCGGGCCACATCGGCCGGGGCCATCGCCGTGATGTCCTGTCCCTTGTATTGGATCTGGCCGGCCGACGGACTGAGAAACTTGGTGAGCAGGTTGAAGCAGGTCGTCTTGCCGGCCCCATTCGGGCCAATCAACGCATGAATACTGCCGCGCCGTATCTTGAGGGAAACGTCACGTACGGCAAAGAAACCCGCGAATTCCTTGGTCAATCCGTGGGTTTCGAGAATGAACTCATCCGACAATCAAATTCCCCCGAAAGCCATCGCCGCGACGTCCTGATCGCGGGTGACTAATCTTTCCTTTTACAGCGGGTTCCTCCCGAGGGCCTGAAAATACCGCGCTGGTTTCGCGTGTTTAAATTCGCACCCTGGGCCCGCCGCCTCCGGGCCGGAATATGCCGTCATCGCCCCGGCTTGTGCAAGGCGGAAAGCTGCACCGGCCGGCCCTTCGCCCTTAGTCGTAGGGGCGCCGCTTGGAGCCCCGGATCATGCGCGCCGCGGCTGCACATTTGGAAAGCAGTCGTTAACGTTGTTCGGTCACCCTCAAACTTACCTTCGCCAAGTCTTTCCCGCTTGGGCCGAAGGTTCGACGTTTTTGTTTTTAGAAATCGGAATTTGAGACCTTGGATTTCCAGAGCGCCAACCCGTCGATCGTCAAATCGATCAAGCAACGTGATCTCTTGAACACGTGGCTGCGGCTTTATGCCCCTGCGCAGCGCCTGCCGCGCACGGAGAATTTTCAGCCGGCCCGGATCGAAGACGAGCTTCCCGACCTGGTTTTTATGACGATCGAAATGGCAAACCCGGCGCGCGTGATCATCGACAGCGACGGCAGTCGCATGTCCATGGCTTATGGCCATACCGGACGCGGCCGCTATCTCGACGAATATCTCGGGGCTCGGCTGGCGCCGCTCGTGATGCCGATCTACCAGCACTGCCTCGACCGCGCGCTGCCCGTTTACACCGTCTCCCATGTCGACGACGCCACAGGCCGCATTGTCGCCTATGAGCGCCTGCTGTTGCCGTTCTCGGCTTCCGAGGGCGTCACACATTTGATCGCTTCCCTGAAAACGATCAGCGAGGACGGCAGCTTCGAGATCCGCAATCTCATGCGCGCAAGCGACATATTGCCGACGCCGATGATCCGCGCAGTGATCGACCGCGAACTCTTCCACCGCGCGCCAGGTCGCATTCCAGCCGCCGATCAGATCGAGTTCAGCTAGATTGGGTCGAGCTCACGCGCGTGCGCGCTTGCTGGAAGCGCCTACTTCCTTCGCATAGACGTCCGGCTTGAAGCCGACCAGGAGCTTGCCGCCGACATCGAGCACCGGCCGCTTGATCATCGATGGCTGTTCCAGCATCAGCGCCAACGCCTTGCGTTCGTTCAAACCTTGCTTCTCGGCGTCAGGCAACTTGCGAAACGTGGTCCCGGCGCGATTGAGCAGGGTTTCCCAGCCGAGCTCGCTCGCCCAGGCCTTCAGCTTGTCCTTGGGCGCTCCTGCGGCCTTGTAGTCGTGAAAATCGTAGGCGACGCCGTGGCTGTCGAGCCAGGCCCGCGCCTTCTTCATGGTGTCGCAGTTCTTGATGCCGTAGATCGTGATGGCTTTGGTCATTTGCTCGCTTCCGGATTCACTTCGATTGTGGCGTTTCGCTCGCATCGGTGCGGATCAACACCGTCACGTGGATACGGCGCCGGATGTCCATGCCTTGGCGCCGGTATAACGCGATGGCGGCATTGTTGTCCGAAAAGACATGCAGGAACGGAATTTCTCCGCGCGCTGCAATTTGCCGGGAGACCGCACTCAGCAGCATTTGCGCGTAACCGCGACCGCGGTAGTCCGGGTGCACGCACACGGCAGTAATTTCCGTATACCGGGCTGGCTTCATGCGCTCACCGGTCATTGCTACCAACCGGCCGTCTGCCCTGATACCAAAAAATGTACCTAGCTCGTGTGTGCGCAAGGTGAAGGGGCCCGGCTTCGTCAATTCCGCCAGTTCGACCATCGCCGGAGCGTCAGCGGGCCCCAGTCTGACAATTTCGGCGCTTGTCGCCGCTTCCGCCGGCATTCCGATCATTTGTTCACCGGTCGCCGCCAATGCGATTTTGAAACCTGCCGAGGCGGTCACCGGCTCCAGCGTAAAAAGCACGGCCTGCTCGGACGGCAACATCAGCTCACGTAACGCGCTGAAGCATTCCTGCGACGATTCAGATAGCGCCGCAAACGGAGCTATAGCAGGAGGATAACGCCGCGCCAGCGCGCCGCCCTGCGCGAGCCCGCTTTGCGTCGATGTCAGCGCAAGCCAGATCGGGTGATCGAGCGGATGGATTGGCGAGTTGGAGGACGACATGCGACGAATTCTCGGCGACTCTCGGTCTATTTGCTCTTCGCGAAGCGAACGCGCTCAGGACGGCGAGCGTCATCCGAGCCCTCCCGCGTGCGAGTATGCGCATTCGTTCCCGCGGCGCAAGACGCCCGAGTTTGGCGGCGGTCCTACCCTCCGGAAATGAGAGGGCGCAGGGAAAGCCGGGCGCTGGACGCACCCGCAGCCTCGTATGCAAATCAAAAAGCATACGAGTTAGTCACTACAGGTACACCGAAGCAGTCCGGCCTTCCCTGCGCGATTGGTTTTAACGGCTACTCCGCGCTCTTCCTGGTGATCGGGCTTTCTTGCCACCATCCCCGCGCAATGCGAAGCATTGTCGCGAGTTGATATCAGCGTCGAGATATCAGAACCACACGGCTTCGCCGTCCGCGGCCGGCATCGTTCGTCGTCCGATGCCAACTACGTCCACCGCATCCCGCACTCAACGTTCGTGACGATCGCGAAACGCCCCTCTTCAAGAGCGCGGGACGCGCGAAGAGGAACCACTGATTTGCCCGACGGCACAAGCGAATATTTTTCCAGAAAGCTACTGGACTCCGGGGATTGTCACCTGCCGCGTGATTTGCCCGTCGGGTAAACCATCGAGATGGCTTCGGCCAAACGACGCCGGCCGCTCAGTCTGCGGATATTCTAGCGTTAAGTGCGCAGCTTCATTGCCGAGATTGCGATCATTGCTGCGTGCGGCTGTCTGGTCGCTGACAGAGCGGAAGCCCTCATTTGTCCGAGAAGCCACTCGGCTGGCAGACGAAGTTTTTGGTAACGGCTCTTGTGCAATGTCCATCCGTGATCATCGCGAACATGAATCAAATCGTTCACGACAACGGTCTCGGCAGAAGTGCATTCAAGAAAGCAAGTCATGATGCGCTGATCATCGCTGCGCACCGGAATGAATCGGTCAAGTCCCTCCAATTCGACGGCGGCGAGGTCTCGATAGGTAACGACAAATTGGCCGCGCGGCCTCAGAATGCGGGCGACGGCCCCAACGAGTTCGCTCACCGCACCAAAGCTTGGCAGATGCGTGATGGTGTCCCCCATGCAGACAACCACATCGGCGCTGGCAGGTCCGGCGAGCGTCTCGATTTCGAGAATATCGCCGCAAGTGGCGTTGATGGGATGCGAGGCCGATCGCTCCTTGAGCGTACGAAGCAGCCATTCATTTGTATCGATCGCGAGGACGCGATACCCCAGATCAGCCAAGGCAAGGGATTGAAAGCCGGAGCCGCAGCCGAGATCGATCGCAAGCGAGCCGGGTTCGCCGAGACCGACGAGGCTTTCGAGAAAATGCTTTTGTTCAGCGACTTTCGTCTCGAACGGCATTCCGAACATCCAGTCGTAGTGCTCGGCCAGAAGATTGGAATAGTGCTCGCGAACATAATTTGAGGTCACACGCGGCTCCTGTTGCTTCATCGCGTCGAGCATTCGACTTTCCCTGCCCGCAGCGCGCTTACGCATCCTGCCGCCAAGGTCAGCACCGCCCCGATCCCGAGAGCGACCCTTGGCGCCGCTCCCATAGGCGTCAGAACGAAGAGCAAGGTCACGATGACTGCGCCGGTGCTCTGGCCCACAAGCCGGGCGGTCCCTTGCATGCCGCCCGCGGCGCTGCTGCGATCGCGGGGCGCCGACAGGAACATGTTACGGTTGTTCGACACGTTAAAGAGGCCGAAGCCGAAGCCGCAGAGTAAAGTGATTGGAACGAGCGGCCAAGGATCGCCTTGCAACGGGCAGAGGCTGGCCGCGGCGAGACCGATCGAAAGCACCAGACCGCCGACCGCGCAAAGCCATGCTGTGGATAAACGATCAGCCAAATGACCAGCGAGTGGAGCCGTGATCGCAACAGCCACCGGCCAGAACGTCATGTAGAATCCAGTCACCAGCGTAGTCTGTCCGAGGTCGCGCTGTAGATAGAAAGACAATGCCAACAGGCCAGCCGCTTGACCGGCAAAGCAACAAACCGAGGCGATAACCGAAATGCGGAACGCTGGCGCCCGCAACAAATCGAAGGGGATCAATGGTGCGCTCTTCGGCGCCTCACGTTGAACAAGGATGATGAGGCAAAAGGTTGCGACGACAAACAGAACCACCGCCGGCAGAGGTATCGCGGCCAGGAGCTCAGCGCCAACGACCAGGCTGGCGAAAGTCGCGACATTCAGCCCAATACTCACGACGTCCGGTCGCCGTCCGATACCCTTCACGCGCGGGAGGGCTTGGCAGGCGAACAGTGCGGCGCCGCCTAACGGAAGGTTCACGGCGAAAAGAGCGGGCCAGCTTGAAATCGACAGAATCGCGGCACCAATCGCCGGCCCTGCCGCGGATGATGCTGCCACCGTGACAGCGTTCCAACCGATCGCGGCACCGAGTTGGTGATGCGGAACGGCAAAGCGCAGCAGCGCAACACCGAGCGCCATGATCGATGCTCCACCCAGGCCTTGGACAATGCGCGCCGCGAGAAGCCATGGCAGCGAAGGCGACAGGGCGCACGCCACTGAGGCCACCGTGAACACAGCAATGCCGAGCACGAAGGTTCGCCGATAGCCAAAACTCTCTCCGATCGAAGCGCATGGAAGCAACGCCATGACCAGCGCGGCCTGATAGGCCGTCACGATCCAGACCGACATCGCCGGGGTCACCTGCAATGAAACCGCGATCGTCGGCAGCGCCACATTAGCAATGGCCGCATCGAGAACCACAAGCGCCATCGCCAGGAGCACCGCGGCAATCGCAAGCGCGCGGCGCGGGTTCTTCAACGCAGCGCTCATGAGGGGACCGTCCAAACGCCGCCACGATCGACGTAGCGCGTCACGGGATAGCCTTCACTCTCCTCCTTCCTGAGGTCGCGATCAGTGAAACGATAATAGAGAACCGGGCCTGCCGTGCAGCGTGTGTCGTGAATATCGCCTGGCAGATAGGCCTTTGTCTCGCCGGGACGCACCCGGTAGTTCTCTCTTTGGACCAGCCTCACGCGCCCGGCCGGGTCCTGTAAACGCATATAGGTCCTAACCTCAATTTCTCCCTGTTGGACGCCGTAGATCACCCATCCGCGGCCGTGATCGTGCGGTGCTCTGAAATGACCCATCGGCTCGGCGTGAGCGAGCAGCAGGAAATCGTGCGAGGGATCGCGATACAGCTCAGCGGTTTCGGGAAGGTCCCGCTGCAGGTCGGCCAGCCATGGCTCGGTGGCCGGCGCAAGCAGCAGCTGTTCGATCCGGCCGCGGCAGTAGGTAATCAGCTCTGAAGTCAGAGGCCCCCATCCCGCGTTGATGTCTTCGATAAAGGCCCTCAGCGATTGACCGGTCATGTTCTCTCTCCAGCGTCTTTGAAGGCAGAGATAGCCCCTCGCCTGACATGGCGGAACACGCATCATTTGCAGCTAAATAGTGCATGCGACGCTATACCTGGGCCAAAATGTGCTAGGATGGTTGGATGTCCAAACCCGACCTGAATCTGCTGGTCACCCTTGACGTTCTACTTGCCGAAGGCAGCGTCGCCCGCGCCGCGCGACGGCTGCGCCTCAGCCCGTCCGCGATGAGCCGGGCCCTGTCCCGGTTGCGTGCAACGACAGGCGATCCTCTACTCGTCCGGGCCGGACGTGGATTGGTCCCGACACCGCGCGCGCTCGAACTCCGCGAGCGGGTTGGTCAAGTCGTGCAGGATGGAGAAGCGATCCTGCGCCCGGCCGAAAAGCTCGATCTCGGCCGGCTCGCCAGGACGTTCACGCTGAGAACCGGTGATGGCTTCGTCGAAAACTTCGGACCGAAGCTCATTGCGCGCATCGGAGACGAAGCGCCCGGTGTGAGACTTCGTTTCATTCCGAAGACGGACAGCGACACGACTCCACTTCGCGACGGAAGCGTCGATCTGGAGACTGGCGTCATCGCAAAGTCGATGGATCCTGAACTGCGTTCGCGGGCACTTTTTCGCGACCACTTTATCGGCGTCGTACGGAAAGGCCACTCGCTGAGCCGGGGTAAGATCACGCCGGCACGCTATGCCGGAGGGCGCCATGTGCTGGATTCGAGACACGAAATCGGCAATGGCCCGATTGACGATGGCCTAAAGACGCTCGGGCTTGAACGGAAGATCGTGACGATCGTTGGCGGGTTTGCAACAGCGCTTGGCATGGCGCGCGGCTCCGACCTGATCGCAACAGTTCCCGCGCGGCACACGGGCAACCTGCGCATCGGCATGCATAGTTTCGCTCTTCCTGTCCGCACAACGGACATCACCGTTTCGCTCATTTGGCATCCTAGATTTGATGCCGATCCTGCCCATCGCTGGTTGCGCTCTTGCGTTCGCGAAGTCTGCGAGACGGGTGTCGGCCAGTCTGGCAGCCGCTCAGGCTGACGATCGCCCGCGTGATTTGCCCGTCGGGTAGAATTTGGGAGACGCAATGACGATCAGCCGATGCGCTCGAACGTGTCGAGACTGGTCCCGAAGGCGCGCCAGGTTCCGACCTCGGTGATTTCAGCAGGCTCCCCTTCTTTCGGCGCCGTGAGCGTGTGACCCGCGACGGTGTGCCAGAGCATCTCGATTTTTCCGTCGCGCAGAATGCCGGTGTAACTGACCGCGGCGGGCCCCGCCTTTCCACGCGCTGCCGACGTGAAGCCGATGACGTCGCCATGCGCCATGCCGTGTACTGCCACCTCAAGCCCGGAAAAGTTGCTGTCCTGCAAGACCGTCCTGAACACGCCGCGGATCACGCCGTTCGAGTCGTCATCGATCCTGACGGTAGAACCATATTGATTGCGCCACGTGCCTTTCCAGCTCTGCATTGATTCTGCTCCGAAGTTCGGCAGGCGCTGCCGCGTTCCACTGTTTGGGTATTAACCCGAAGGCAGAGAGCAGCGTTCCGTTCGCCAGAAGCGCGTCCTTGCGGCCCACACGGGTCAAATCTTCGCGAGATGCAAAATCCGTTCGCTAACGTTCAGCCAGCCAAAGCTAGCATCTCATATCGAGCGACGGAGCCTGGTATGCAGTCCCTCAGCCGGCGGCGTGTGTTGACGCTTGCCTCGTCTTTCCTCACCGCATCGCCGTTCCTCAGCGAGGCGGGCCAGGCGCAGACTACCCCGCCTGCGGGCGAGGCCGTTTTCGACATGGCGAGTTTCCTGACGGCTGGGACCGATGCGGACACAGCTTTTGCCAAGGCGCTCGTCGCAATTTCGAAAGCAGCCAGCGATGCGGCCAAAGCCAGCACGGGACCTTTCCATATCGTCTTCAATCTCGGCAAGAACGCCGTCTATCGCATCAGCCGTCCCCTCGCCTTCAAGGCGCTTCATGGCTTTGAGCTGAACGGCAACGGCGCCCAATTGATCAACACCGCGCGGGCATCATCGCTGACAATCAGCGGCTGCAGCCGCGTGACTGTACGCGATCTCACCGTCGACTATGATCCCCTGCCATTCGTCCAGGGAACCATCGCGGCGATCGACAAGGCCGCCATCCAGATCACTGTCAAGGTCGATGCAGGTTATCCCGACGATCCCCCTCTTCTCGCCAGCATTAGCGACAGCTTTTTCAAGGTCATGGATCGCGGCACCAAGGCGCTAAAGGCGGGCGCACGCGATTTCTTATCTCCGGCCAAGGTCGAGCGGATTTCGCCGGGGCTGGTCAAGGTCCGGTTGGGCTGGAGCGACAAAGATCGCTTCCCAAGTGAGCTCCCCATTGCCGTCGGCGATACCGTCACGATGAACAGCAACGGCCCAGAGGCGATCACGATCGAGGGCAGCGAGGCGACGAGCCTGATCGACGTCAAGCTGTTCGCCTCGCCAGGGATGGGAATCCTTGAAAATGGCGGCCCCGGTTCGACGCTGTTCAAGAAGGTATCGGTTGTTCCCGGACCTCGGCCCAAGGGAGCAACGACGGACCGGTTGATAGCGACCAATCAGGATGGCTCGCACTTCACCGCGGTCGAGCGGGGACCGACCATCGAGGATTGCACCTACGCCAACACGTCGGACGATGCGGTGAACGTGCACGGCTTTTATTATTATGTCGTGCAAAAGCCCGCGCCGCGGCGCTACTTACTCTCGCCCAAATGGGACATAGGGCTTGCTGCGGGCGATGCTATCGAGAGCTGCGAACACGCAACCTTCCGTTCGCTCGGACGAGGCAAGATCGACAAGCTCGTCAAATCGCACAGGCCAGATCTGAAGGGTCAGATTGCAGCCATCTGGAAAGGCAGGAGCCCGACCACACTGCCCGATCTCATTTATGACATGACCCTGCAACAGGACCTTCCGCTCAAGGTCGGAGATTCCGTCACCTCCTTGAGCCGGATTGGCAACGGCACGGCGATCCGGCGCTCTTCGTTTCACGCTTGCGGCCGTGTTCTCGTCAAGGCGACGAACGCGACGGTCGAAGACTGCCAATTCACCTATTCATCAGGGGTAGCGCTACAGGCCGGCAGCGATATCGGCTTCTGGTCGGAATCCGGCTTTGCCGAGAACCTCACCTTTCGAAATAACCGATTCACCCACAGCGTCACCGGCGCCAATGAACTGACCGACGGCAATGGGGCGCTCGGGGCCATTTATGTCGGCACGGTTGCCCCTGTGGGGGTCAGGGGTTTTCAGAACAACCTTCAGAACCGCAATGTCACCATCGAAGGCAACCACATCGACGACACCTACACTTACGCAATTTTTGTCAGCAACACCGACGGCCTCAAAATCATCGGCAACACCATTGGTCAGACCTTTATTCGTGGTACTGCGTTCGATGCCGGCGGCATCTACAATGTCAAACCCAACAGCGCGATCTTGGTCGGAAAGTCAGCGCATGTGGACGTCAGTAACAACAGCGTTGCCTCCGGCAAAGTGACCCGGGCCGCGGTCGTCATCGATCCGAGTTGCGACAAGGCAACGGTGCACGTGGCAAACAACAAGCTCACCTAGTGTGGCGGTTCGGAAGTCCGCATCGATTGTGCCGCGAACCCGTCATGTGGACTTCCGAACCAAAGCCGCACTTGAAAAATACGTTTGCTAGTGTCCTTTCGATTCCGAAGTTCGAAACGTGGCTCCGAAAATTCTACGAACTTCGGAATCGGGACACCAGGCTCGCCGAAGCCCTATCCGTTAGGAAGTCGCCGGCGCTGGAGATGAGCCCGAAAGCCGGCGGTCTTGCGGCCGCAATGCCCATGACAGCGCAACGAGGCCCGCGATCGCAAACGGGAGAAAAAGCTCGGGGCCGTGATCGCCGGCTGCGGCGCGCGAGACGATGGCGCCGGTGATGTCGAAAATCATTCCGGCATAGGCCCATTCCTTGAGATACCGCGCGCCGGGAATGAGAACGACGACCGCACCCAAAACCTTCCAGATACCGAGAAACGGCAGGAAGTATCCGGGGTAACCGAGCCGCGTCATCTCCGCGACGAAGTGCGGGTCGCGCAGCACGAGTGCGAGCCCTGGCGCCGCAAACAACAGCGCCGTGAGGGCAGTCGATGCCCAATAGGCGATCACGATCCCATTTCCACGGTCTTGCATGTTTCCTCCTCGCTTCAAGCCGGAATTTGCTTGGCCAGCATCTGTTCAATCATCCTGCCCATCATGGTTCGCGCCACACCGGCCGGAATAAGCGCGCTCATCAGGCGGTTGGTTGTTCCGGGCAGACAGAGCGACTGGTTTCGCTCGATCGCGCGGATGGCCTCCTCAACGCACTGGCGGGGGCTCATTGGCTTGATCGGCATGGTGTTGGGATCGAGACCAAATTTGGCAAGGATCGCTGTGTCGGTCGGCGGCACGACCAGCACCGTGACGTGCACGCCTTTTCGCTTCAGTTCGATGTGAAGCGACTCGCCAAGGCTTTGGACGAACGCCTTGCTGCCGGCGTCGTTGGCCATGAACGGAATTCCGTGGGCCGCGCCCATCGCTCCGCCGAGAAGGAGCCCGCCGCACCCCCGCACCGCAAGCTTGGGGCTGAAATGATGGGCCAGGTCGAGATGCGAGAGCGCGTTGAGGCGAAATCGCCGCAACATTTCATCGCGATCTTCATGAAGAAAGCTGCCCGGATTGCCGGTGCCCGCATTGGAAACCACAAGACCGATGTCGAGATCGCTGACCGCCGCATCGAGACGGGAGACAGCGTCGGGCTCGGAAAGGTCCACGCGAACGCTGCGCGTCTCGATGCCAAACTTGCGCTGAAGGTCGTGCCCCAGTTGGTCGAGCAACGCTTCGCGCCGTGCGGCCAGCACTACGTTCAGCTTGGCCGCTGCCAACTGCCGCGCGAACTCGGCGCCAATGCCGGAGGACGCGCCGGTCACCAGCGCCCAGGGGCCGAAACGATTGCTCAGTCCAGATTGACCATTCATCACGCGCCATCCCTGCTTGAGGTCATTTGCCGTCCCGACGCGGCATTAGCTTCCGATGGCCGCCGTTAGGCCCGTGATGCCGCAACGCCCCGAAAACCCGCGCCTGCGATCTCGCCATAGTCCACGCCGGTGAGTTCGACCGATATCTCCCACAGGCGGGCCGCGGCTGCGGGATCGCATGCTCGCGCGGGAAAGGCCTCGACCACCGGATGCGGAGGCTTCGGCCATTTCGCTCCAACCACATAGCTTGAAGCGCGCGCGACGGGATCGACCGCCTGGTAAAGGACCGGCAACGCTCCGACGGCGGCCGGCCGGCCCAGCATCATCTGAACGATCCGGAGCAATCTTTCCTGTAACGTCAGGGATCGTCCCCAATCGCCGGATTTCGCCGCGAACAAATCTGTCCTCGCGATTCCGGGATTGGTCGCAAAACTGCTCAAACCGGCGCCCGCGCTTCGAGCACCACGTTCCAGTTCAATTGCGAAAATGAGGTCCGCAAGCTTCGACTGCGCATAAGTCCTGACAAGTCCGTAACGACGGATGGCCTGGAGATCGTCGAAATCGATCTGCCCCGCAGCCGCGATATCGCTCGACACGGTGACAACGCGCGCGTGGGACCGCGCGTTCAGCAGAGGAAGCAGGAGCCCCGTCAGCGCGAAATGCCCGAGGTAGTTCACCTGGAACAGCATTTCGAAGCCATCCCTGGTCTCGCGGCGGGGACCGCCCGAAATGCCGGCATTATTGACAAGAATATCAAGTCGGCCGTGGCGATCGGCGAATGCACGCGCAAAGCTGCCGACCGAAGCAAGCTCGGCGAGATCAAGTCGTATCGCCTCGACGCTGGCTCCGGGGCATGTCGCGCGAATGGATCGCGCAGCCTGACCAGTTCGGCCTTCATCGCGCGACGCCAGCACGACGTGAGCACCGTGAGCCGCCAGTTGTCGTGCGACTTCGTATCCGACCCCGCCACTCCCGCCGGTCACGATGGCCGTGCGTCCATCGAGACGAGGAATATCGCCGGTGCTCCAATCGACCTTCATCTGGTTGCCTCTGGTTACCTGTATGTTAGTTACCTAACTTATGCCGAAGCATTTTCTTGTCTGTCTCGAAGTCGACGTATCCGGCTCCCAGATTCCTCTAGAGGCTATCGACCCAGGCCTTCAGGCGCCTCGTCTCCATTGTCACAAGATCGGGGTCATGGAACGTGTGGGCCAGAAGCGAGACACCTTGCAGGGCCGAGAGCAGATGAACGGCAAGGCCGCGTGAGGCTTTCCCCTGGCCTAGCGCGCGAAACTGGACCTCGAGCCATGCCAGATATTGCGAGAATATCCCGGTCGCCTTGGCCGCGACCGCTCCCCCCGTCTTGTGCAGTTCCGAGCAAAACGTGCCGACCGCACAGCCGCGTTGCGCAAGGAAATCCCGGTTGCCGAGAACGGCTTCGATGCAGCGGTAGAGCCGGTCTCTGGGCGTCGCCTCGCCATCCCATCGCTTCAGCATCGCCGCCATTTGCGCGAGCCGAAGCTCGACGATGGCTTCGCCGATCTCATCCTTGGTCTTGAAGTAGTAGTAGACGTTCCCCAACGGAACCTTCGCCTCGCTGGCGATATCCGCAAGCGAGGTCGCGCCGAACCCGTTGCGGTAGGCGAGGTTGACGGCGGCATCGACCAGCCGCGATCGCTTGTCGGCGAGCGCCATGGTGTCTCCGAGTTAGTTGACCCACTTAATTTGGAGCCAATCGCGCGCGCCTGTCAAGCCACACGCAATTATGATGCGATCATAAGTCCGCGACGGACGCAGGCTTGCTCACGGCCGCTTCGGAATATTCAGCCCGCGTTCGACCGCCGGTCGCGCCAGGCAGCGATCGAGCCAGGCCGGGACATGAGCGAACTCATCGTAAGCGACGAGGTCGCGTGCCTCGTAGAAGCCGATCAGGTTGCGCACCCAGCCGAGCATCGAGATGTCGGCGATGGTGAATTCGTCATCCATGATCCATTGCCGTCCTGCAAGGCGAGACTCCATCACGCCGAGCAGCCGCTTTGATTCATTGACGTAGCGCTCGAGCGGCCGTTTGTCGGCGATCTCCTTGCCGGCGAATTTATTGAAGAAACCGACCTGGCCGAACATCGGCCCGATGCCACCCATCTGGAAATGAACCCACTGGATGGTCTGCCAGCGGCGCGCGGCGTCCGCCGGCAGCAGCTTGCCGGTTTTCTCGGCGAGATATTGCAGGATCGCGCCGGACTCAAACAAGCCAAGCGGTTTGCCGCCCGGTCCGTTCGGATCGATGATCGCCGGAATCTTGCCGTTCGGATTGAGCGACAGAAACTCCGGCGTTTTCTGGTCGTCCTTGTTGAAGTCGACGAGATGCACCTCGTAAGGCAGTCCTGTCTCCTCAAGCATGATCGAGACCTTGACGCCGTTCGGCGTCGGCAACGAATAGAGCTGAAGCCGGTCGGGACGTTGCGCGGGCCAGCGTTTGGTGATCGGAAATGCGGACAGATCGGACATGAGCGGCTATTTCCCGTCGTCGAAACTGACGATTACGGCGGCGTTCGCAATGAGGATGGGATCGTTGCCGATATCGGAGGGAATTTCGAGCCCGCCTTTGACCGCCGTCACCTTCTTTGTGCCGTAGGGCAGCTCCTTCGCCACCGCTTCTGTGTCGACGGCTTCCGGGTTCGGCACTGCGATCGTGACATCGACGAACATGTCGTTGGCGGTTTTGCCCAGCATGCGAAAGAAGCCGAGGCTCGAATGGCGGATCGCATCCGATACCGCGCGTTTTGCGGCTTTGGTCGCGTCCCGGCCGTGGACGTCAACGCCCATGCCCATTTCAGTCACACAGCGCACACGTGTCATCTTTTTCTTCCTTGTTTTGATGTCGATTCGCTGCTGGACAGCTGCGCCAGCAGCCAGCCCTGGAATGTCTTCATGGCTGACGTCTCCCGTTTCGATTTCAGGCTCGTCAACCAGTAACTACCAAGACTGACTTCATTCTTGAAGGGTTGGACCAGACGCCGCTTCTTGAGCTCGGTAGCGAACATCGCGACCGGCAACAAGGCAACGCCCGCGCCCTGCACCGCAGCCTCGGCGATGCCGATCGAGGAATCAAACACCGGCCCTCGCGCCTTGGGACAGGGAACGCCAACGCCGGCAAACCAGCGCTCCCATTCGTCGGTCCGGTAGGAACGAAGAAGAATTTCGCTGCGAAGATTTTCGGGCCGGCGCAACCTCCCCGCGATGTCGGGCGCACATAGAGGCGACTGCGGCGCGGCCATGAGCTCCACAGCCCGGGTTCCATGCCACGAGCCGTCGCCGAACCTGATCGCAAAATCGAGCCCTTCGCCGGCGATATCGACCCGATTGTTGTTGGTGAAAATGCGCAAGTCGATTCTCGGATGTGTCTTGCGAAACGCCTGTAACCGGGGCAACAGCCACCGCGTGGCGAACGTTCCAACCGCGCCGACCGTAACCGTCTCGCGAAACTGACCGTCGGCGAATTGGTCGAGCGTTGCGCGGATGCGCGCGAATGTTTCGGTGAGTACCGGCATCAGCGCCAACCCCTCGTCGGTCAGGGCCAGCCCGCGCGGGAGCCTGCGAAACAGCTTCACCTTCAGCATGTCTTCGAGCGTCTTCACCTGGTGACTGACGGCGCTTTGCGTCACGCACAGTTCCAGGCCGGCGCGGGTGAAGCTGAGATGGCGGGCGGATGCCTCGAAGGCACACAGCGCATTGAAGGGCAGATGCGATCCGAACATTTTCCTAGTGGTCCGATTCTAACATTCGCATCCCTTCTCAGCAGTCACTTTTGCGAATGTTATAATCAAAGGACCACTAGCAAATATATTTTTCTAGTGGAGTTTAGGATTTGACATTCGCTGTGAGAGTTTGCGGCCAAGCCGTTAGCGAATGTCAAATCCACTCCACTAGAGACCCAAATTATCCTCATGGTTCGTCCAATTTTTCATCGCTTGTCAATCGGTTTCGTTTTGGCGCATTGACGCGAGCGCAACAGAGGGCAGCAGAAATGATCGAGCGGCGTCAATTTCTTTGTGGAATTCTTGCAGCGACAAGCGGGGGCCTTTTGCGCGGCTCGGGCGCATTCGCGCAAGGCAATCATGATTGGTCCGAGCAATTCGCACGCCACATCGAGACCCTCGAGAAGGAGCGCAGCGGCCGTCTCGGCGTGGCTATCATCGATACCGCCAGCGGCAGAAGCGCGGCATTCCGGGGCGATGAGCGCTTTCCGATGTGCAGCACATTCAAACTGCTCGCCGTCGGCGCGACGCTGGCGCGGGTCGACAGCGGCAAGGATCGACTGGAGCGCCGCATCAGGTTCGACGCCGGCGACGTCGTAGCCAACTCGCCCATCAGCAAGGAGCGCGTCGGCGGAGATGGAATGTCGCTAGCCGAGATCTGCGAGGCGGCGATGACCGTGAGCGACAACACGGCAGCCAATCTGTTGCTGGCGAATATGGGTGGACCGCAGGGACTGACTGCTTACGCCCGGTCGTTGGGCGACAAGGTTACACGGCTTGATCGCAACGAACCTGCCCTCAACGAAGCCGTGCCGGACGATCCCCGCGATACGACATCGCCTCTCGCGATGCTCGCCAATCTGCGCACGCTGGTGACCGGCAAGGCCTTGTCCCCTGCTTCCCAAGAATACCTCGTCGGTTGGCTGATCGGCAACAAGACCGGCGACACGAGGCTGCGCGCCGGGCTTCCCCGCGACTGGCGCGTCGGCGACAAGACCGGGTCTGGCGAAAAAGGCACCACCAACGACGTCGCCGTCATCTGGCCTTCGTCCGGCAGGCCGCCCATCTTCGTGTCAGCCTATCTGACCGGAAGCTCGCCGGACAGCGAACACCGCAACGCGACGTTGGCGGCCGTGGGTCGCACAGTCACCGGCGCGATCGGGTAGCGGGCGGGCGCGCTTGGTCGGCGTGATGCCCTGTTTCCAATCTCCGCTAGGTCAATATTCCCTGCCGAAGCGCAAGCCGGACAAGCTCGATATCAGAACCGACGCCGAGCTTGTCCTTGATGAGGGAGTGGAGATTCGCGACCGTCTTGGGGCTCAAATGAAGTGTCTCGGCGATTTCCTCGCTGGTCTTTTCAGCCAGCAGCATCTGCAACACCTCGAATTCCCTCGGCGTCAACACATCGGCCGCGTTCGTTTCATCGCCAAGGTCGCCAAGCCGGCTGAGCGCGAGTTCATGGTCGATGTCCGGGCTGATGGCGATCCGGTCAGCCAGAACATCCATGACAGCTCGTATGAGCGTCTCGGGCGGACTCGTCTTGGTGACGTAGCCCTTGGCGCCCGCTCGGATCGCCTGCACGGCAAAGGCGGCGTTCTGATGCATGGTGAACACGAGAATCCGGGCGTTGCGATCCCATTGGCGAATGCGACGGATGGTTTCGATGCCACCGATCCCAGGCATGACCAGGTCCATGATCACGAGATCAGGCCGGACCTCCTTTAACAGCCGATAAGCCTCAACGCCGTCAGCGGCCTCGGCGACAACGCGCAGTCCCGGTTGTTTGCCCAGAACGGAGCGGTAGCCTTCCCGAACGACAGAGTGATCGTCGACCAGCATGATCGTTCTGGCAGCGCCGTTCATGCCGCGCACTCCTCACTGACGGTCTCGAGCCGACCGCCGTCAACGGTCGCGGCCGCGGGAATCGCGACGCGCAGCGCAAATCCTCCGCTCGGCCGAGCCTCGACGTCGAGAACTCCGCCGATGGCGGCAACGCGCTCGCGCATGCCAAGCAGGCCCATTCCGGATTTGACCGGGCGATCGCTTGGTTGGCCGTCATCTTCGACGACGAGTTCGATTGTCCCGGAGCGGCCATCGCCAGGCGCTACTGGCTTCTCGCGCATCACCACGCGAAGGCCTATCCGGCTCGCGCCCGAATGCTTTGCGGCGTTGGTGATTGCCTCCTGCGCGATGCGGTAGAGATTGCCGGCCAATTCGCCCGGCAAATTCACAAAACTGCCGGACAGTTCAATGTCGAAGCGGGTCTTCCCCTGGCTGCGTCCATTCCATCCGGCGATCAAGCCCTCCAGGCTTGCCGCCAGCCCCAGCTCGTCAACGTCAGGAGGACGCAACCTGAAAAGCGCGCCGCGCAATGTCTCCATCATACCGGCTGCAGTTCGCGCGATGGCATCGCATTCAGCCAGGACCTCGGGACATCCTGTTGCGGCGCTCTGGCGCGCCGATGCGGCGAGCGCGCCGATGGCCGCGAGAGATTGTCCGAACTCGTCGTGAAGTTCGCGCGCGAGGTGCCGACGTTCATCGTCCTGCAGGGCGATCAGCTTGCGCGTCAATTCGCTTCGCTCGGCCAGCGCCTCGCTCAGGCTTGCGGCGAGGTGGTTAAAGACCTCGCGGATGGCGGAAAGTTCGGCGAGATCAAACGGCGGCAGCCTGGCGGAGAGGTCATTAGCGGCAATGCGTTCGAGCCCTGCGCGGATCAATCGCGTCGGGCGAAGCGCCCGCGCGAGCGCCGCATAGACGAGACCGCTCAGCACGGGCAACGCGATCAGCAGCGCCGCAATCACCCTGCCCGCCCCGCGCCAGGCTTCCGACGTCAGCGTCGCCGCATCGGCCCAGACCACCGCTTCACCGATTTTCGCACCGCGCAGCGACACAGTCCGGACCGCCTCGCGGCCGGGATCGAACAGCTTGCGATAAAAGGCCGTGAAGACATAAGGCGGATCCGACTTCCGGTCTTGCGCGCCGCCGCACACCTGCTGGATGGTCGCCCCGTTGATGTCGCGATAGGCAATGCAGAGACCGGGCATTACCGCTGAACCAGCGACGTCCTGCAGATCGGGAAACGCCGAGCGCGGCTGGCCGACCCACCGGCCCATGTTTTGCTGCAGCTCCATGGTTCGCGCCGTGACGTCGGCGATGACCTCGATCTTTGCGTGTACGGACCGGTCGGCATCGACGAGGAAGTAGGCCGCAATGGCGACGAAACAGATGGCGGAGACCGCGATGACGCGAACCGTCAAACGAAATTTGAGGTCACTCTTCGAAAACGTCCACATTGGCGAATGCCTTCGCGAAAAGCGGCTGCAACGGCCGAGAGGCTGCTGGCGTCATCCTATCTAACGGCAGAACGTATCCGGGGGAAAGCGCCACTTCGGCGCTCGGAGCGCGGTCGTGAAAATTTCCCGGATAGGGTCGGGAAACGTTCCGCTTCGGGAGTTGCGCAGCAACTCTAGGCTGGCTCGATCTCCTCCGCCGAATTTTCATAGGTCACACATCATGGCTCGCCACCTCGCCGCATTGACCGCCCTCGCCCTGACGGCAATCTTCGCAAGCCCGACGCGGGCAGATGCGGAAGCGCCTCCGGCAAACCCGATCGCCGTGGCTATCGACGATTTCATCTACCTCGACACGTCCGGCGAACTAACGGACCAGGCGGCCGCTCACAGATCACACCTGGAGCAATTCATGGCCGCGCTCAGAGGCGATGTCGCGGCGGACCATACCTATCGGCTCGTCACCTCCGCCTGCACCTCACCTTGCACGCAGAGTGCGATGACGCCGGATCGTCTTCGCACCGCCAAGGCAGACGGCGCAGCGATCCTGATCACCGGGGCCATCCACAAGATGAGCACGCTCGTGCAGTGGGCGAAGGTGAGTGCCGTCGACACCGGCACCAGCCGCGTGGTCTTTGACAAGCTCTACACGTTCCGCGGCGACAACGAGCAGGCCTGGCAGCGCGCTGAAACCTTCGTGTCGCAAGATATCCGCGCGGCGCTGGCCGCACCGTCCCTGCCAACCCTGCCGGCAGCGGCGCAAGCTCCGGTCAACCTTGCGGTCTTCGACTTCGAGCTTGAAGACGAGAGTGCAGCGACGTCCCAGGTCCCATCGGATG
The DNA here is from genome assembly GCF_035652035.1 of Bradyrhizobium sp. GTDB lineage: Bacteria > Pseudomonadota > Alphaproteobacteria > Rhizobiales > Xanthobacteraceae > Bradyrhizobium. Next base: position 56,630 of record NZ_DASREO010000014.1, on the reverse strand, counting down.
CCAAGGAACTGGCGAACACCACGGAGGCGATCCGACAATTATTGGGCCGGTCCGGACGCTATCGGGTGGTCACGATCGGCGGCGACGCCGTCGCGACGAACGCAGCCGCTTTGCATGACTGCGCCGGCTGCGATGCCGGCATCGCGCAAAAACTGGGCGCGGATCAATCGTTCATCGGCGTTGTCAGGCGGATCAGCCGGACCGAATATACGATCCGCTTTCAGCTACGCGATGCGCGGGCCGGTACCGTCCTCGCCGCAGGCGATACCGGGCTGCGAATGGGCGCCAACTATTCATGGAGCCGCGGCGCCGTTCGCTTAGTGCAGGATCGCCTGCTCGACGCTCAACCTCGCCAGTAAAAAAGCTCAGGCAGGATCGATGTTGCCCGCGGCGCTGTCATCGCCAGCCAGCATGAGCTTCGCATCGTCCACAATATAACGCGAATACCGATAGTCACGGATGAAGCTGATGCGGCCGTCGCGCCATTCGAGCCACATGAAGTAGTTAGGCGTTGTGCCCGCGCCTTTCTCGAACACGGCGATCACCTCCCGTCCCTCGACCCAGGCCGGCTGAAGTCGCACGCCGTCGAACGTGGCATAGATCGTAAAGAACCTGCCGACATCGGCGGAGCCCACGCGCAGCGGATAAGTCGACTGATGAAGTTTCACGTCGTCGGCGAGCAGCGCCCGCAAGCCGTCCCAGTTCTGCGCGTTGAACAGGGCGACGTAACGCGCGACGGCAGCCGACACCGGACGTGCGTCGGCGAGCGTGGCAGCCTGCGCATTGATCTCGCGAAGCCGCGCCCGGCCGCGCGCGAGATGCGCCTTCACCGCATCGATGCTGAGATCGAGCAGTTCGGCGATATCCTTCAAGGACTCGTCGAGCACGTCCTTCAAGATCACGACGCTGCGCTGAACGAGCGGCAACTCGGCAAAGCGCGACACGGCGGTCTCGACCGCTTCCTGACGCATCAGGACCTCCATGGGATCTGCGTTGGCTTCGTCGGCGACATCGGATGCAGCTTCGATCGGTTCTGCCTTGCGCCGCGCGCGGCTTCGCAACAGATCCAGCGCCCGGTTATGGGCGATCCGAAACAGCCAGGGCCGGAGCTGCGGCATCTCCTTGATCTCGTCGAGCGCCGCAAGCGCGCGCGCCATCGTATCCTGCACGACGTCCTCGCCGTCGATCACCGACCCCATCAGCCGCGAACAGTAGCGGTGCAGTTCGGGGCGCAACTCGCCGGTCAGAGCCAGCAGCTCTGCCCGGCGGTCGCGTTCGCCTTCGGATGGGCCTGCGTTCAAGCCGCCGCTCCCTCAATCATGGTAATTCCGGTGTCGCCCTTGAGCCCAAAGACCACGCCGTCAGCGTATTTCGCCTCTTCGAGCACGGAAACGACTTTTTCGCCGAATTCGCGCGGCGGCATCGGCGCGCCGAAGCGGGCCAGGAATTCCTTCTGACCAATGCCGAGCGCGCCCGCATAGGCCTTGGCGCCGGCATCGCCCACACCTGTGTCGCCGATGATCTGCTGCGGCACGATCGCCTGAAAGCGAATGCCGAGATTACCCTGCTCCGAGACGCCGTTGGCATATTTGGCCATCAGCCAGAGCATCCGCTTGGCGCCGGCATAGCCGCCCGACAGCGGCGAACCGTTTTGTGCCGCGCCGCTCGATCCGACGAGGACACGGCTGCCGGACTTCAGCGGCGTCTTCAGCGCAGCCTGCATCCAGTAGAGGCCTCCCTTGACGTCGGTCTCCCACGTCGTGCTGAAATCTTCCCAGCTGAGCCGGTCGAGCCGGCCCGTCGGCGGCTTCGCGCCGGCATTCAGCACCAGGATATCAGGCTGGATCTCGCCGAGGATGCGGTGCGCGGCGGCTTCATCGGTCACGTCGGCCGAAATCGTTGCGACGCCAAGCCGCTCGCGTACGGCGGCAAGCGCACCTGTCTCGCGCGCGACGACCGTCACTTTGGCGCCGTGCGCGACCAGTGCTTCAACCAGTCCGAGACCCAGTCCGCGGCTTCCGCCGGTGACGACTGCATTCTTTTCTTTCAGGTTCATGGCTTCTGCTCCATCGTTTGGACATCACCATGACGATCGAGCACCGTGAAAAGAGTCACGCCCCGCCGTGAAATCAGCTTCAGCCATGGCGCTGAATGAAAAACGGCCATCAGCATATACATCGGCGTCATGCCGCCGAGGCCGAAGCCAGCTCCGACTGAGCAGAGCGCCATCGGCGCACTGCTGTCGGACGCCGCGGTGGCAAGCGCCATCAGCGCAAATGCCGGCGCCGCCGCGAGATGGAGCCACCTGGTCATGGCTTCGCGTCGCGTTTGCGGAAAGCCGCCTCGCCGGCGTCAGATACTGCGACCCATTTCGGATCGGGCGCAGCATTGGGCACGTAGCTCTCGTTCCAGTTCCACCACTTGTACGGGCGCTCCTGCGGATACCCCTCAGGTGACTTCTCCCAGACCTCCTGACGCCCGAGCGCGGTCATGTCGAGATAGCTCCAGACCGTGCCCATCGCCTCGTCGCCGCGGCTGTTGATCAGGTAAGTGCGATAGATGCGCTCGCCATCGCGGATGAAAGCGTTGTGGCCGTGCCATTCATCGACGCCGAAGTCCTTGTCGAAGCTGTCGGTGATGGTGACCCACGGGATATGCTCCCAACCCATGCGCCCCTTGAGTCTTGCAATGTCCGCCTGCGGTGCGCGCGAGGCATAGACAAGCGTGGTATCGCGCGCGTTGAGGTGAGCAAGGTTGGAGACCTGGTCGGCGCCCAGCGAACAGCCGATGCAGGCATGCTCCGGCCAGCCGTGCACGCCGGGCTCGAAGAAGGCGCGGTAGACAATCAGCTGGTGACGGCCTTCGAACAGGTCGAGCAGGCTCATCTTGCCCTTGGGCCCTTCGAACGCATAGGTCTTCTCGACCGCCATCCACGGCATGCGCCGGCGTTCGGCCGAGAGCGCGTCTTTCGCCCGCATCAGCTCTTTCTCCTTCACGAGCAGCTGTTCGCGAGCGGCCTCCCATTCCTGGGCGGACACGATCGGCGGGGTTTTCATCGCAAGTGACATGGCTATCCTCCTGTTGATGAAGCCAAGACGTTTGAGACGCCGAAAAGGAGTCAGGGGCGGACAAAAAATCGCCGCCGGTCTTCTTGGCCGGCGGCGAGCGTTGGGTTCCCGATGGGCCGCCGGCTGTTTATGCCGGCATTGCCGCGGGTTGGGCGACAATCTTCGGAAATGGCCTGAAGGTCAGGATGATAAAGAAGGCGCCGAGCCCGACGGCCCAGGAACCGATATAGAGTCCGGCGTAGCTGCCAAAGTGATCGTAGATCAGGCCGCCGGCGATAGGCCCGGTCGCCATGCCAAGAGCGCCTGCCATCGACAAGCCGCCGATCACGGTGCCGAGCATGCGCAGTGGAAAGTTCTCGCGCACCAGCACCGAATAGAGCGGCATCGTGCCGGCATAGATGAAGCCGAACAGCGCGGCCACCGCATAGAATGCGGCCAGTTGCTGCGCGAACACGTAACCCAGCGCGCCGAATGCCTGCAGCAACAGCCCGGTCACCAGCACACGCTTGGCGCCGAAGCGGTCGCCGAGCAGCCCGAAGGCGAGACGGCCGCCCATGCCGGCGAGCCCTTCGACGCTGTAGATCGTCACAGCCGTGATCATCGGGATGCCGCAAGAGACGGCGTAGCTGACGGTATGGATGATCGGGCCGGAATGCGTCGCGCAGCAGAAGAAATTGGTCGCGAGCAGGATGATGAATTGCGGCGAGCGCAACGCCTCGCCCAGCGACATCTCCGCTTGCGGCGCGGGACCTGCGGATGGCGCGGCGGGCGCGGCGGCAAGCGCGGGCGGCCGGCGGACCAGCAGCGAAACCGGAACCATGATGCCAGCAACGACGGCCGAGACGATCAGCATCGTGGTGCGCCAGTCGTGGTGCGAGACAAGCCAGGCCACCAGCGGCGACATGGTCATCGGGGCCATGCCCATGCCGGCCGACACCAGCGATACCGCAAGGCTGCGATGGGTGTCGAACCAGCCGGTGACGGTTGCCATCATTGGCGCAAAGATCGCGGACGTGCCGGCGCCGACCATAAGGCCGAACAGAAATTGGAACGCGAGCAGCGATGTCGCCTGGCTAGCCAGCGCCAGGCTTGCGGCAATCACCAGCGAGCCGGTCAGAACGACCGGCAACGGACCATAGCGATCGGACAATGTTCCCCAGATCATGCTGGTCATGGCCATCGCGAGAAATCCGATGGTCATGGCGCTGGACACGCCGGTGACGGACCAGCCGGTATCCCGCGCGATCGGCTGAAGCAAAACGGGTAACGAGAACATGCCGCCGATGGCGACGCAGCCGAGCAGTCCTCCGGCCGCAACCATGACCCAGCGATAGTGCGAATTGGTCATTCCAGATCTCCCATTGCGCTCTGTCTGCAATGAAGACGAACGGGCGCCGCTCAAGCCGACACCAGAAATAACTTAACTCCGCATTTTCTTTAATGCTGCCAATTACCGCCACTCTGGGGTCGCTACGCCGTGATCGCTGTGGCCTCCCAGCCACGCTGGGCGGAATGTTTTCAGCACTGCTCATCTCTTCCTGTTGACATCGACAACCACAAAGCGTATCTGCGGCGCCCTCGCGAACAATCACGTTCGTGAACCAACATGAGCTTGCGATGCACGAAGGACGTGGAAAATCGATGCTGCTATCGAATGGCCTCCGGCCAATCGGTAACGCATGCCCGGCTCATGGGAGCGATCTCGCGTGAAAGCGAGGTCGATAGTCCGCTTGAATGTGGACCCTCCCGAGCCAACCGCTCCGGAGGGTTTTTTGTTGCCCCTCGAGACGGCTGATCGAACAACGACCCGGCGCAATGCCGGAACGGGAGACCCGGATCCCGGGGCTCGCGCGGCAACGCGCGCGCCCAAGCGCGCGGGGCCTGCCGGAGGGAACGAGGCGATGAGCCGGACACCGATGGCAGAGCGGACTCTTCGGAGTTCGCAATTTGCGGCGCGTCGATAGCGCCGCACGACAATCACTTTTTAAAATCCGGTTTGCCGCCTCGCTGCGGCCCACCGACGCTGGTGGTGAAGATTTCGGATACTTCGCTCTGGTGCAGCGGGTTCGAATCCCGCCTTTGACGCACGCACTGTGGAGGCGCCTCGCGAGGGTTGCCACGCGCCACAGCGCAGTTCTTCGCAAGGAGGACTGTGCTGCCGTCACTGAAAACCGATATCGCCTGTTCCCCAGCGTGCCTTTCAGCCGATGCGCTGCATGATGCAACCTGCATCGGCAAGGCGGTGGTGAAGATGCCTGTTACTTCGTGGGAAGGCGCGAAAGCGCCGAGCGGGTTCGAGGCCCGCACGCCGAAAGGCGGTTCGCCCGAAAGGGCAGCAACAGCATCGCTTATTCCCCGCCTGCTCCCATCACGATCCGTGGTGAAGATCGCTGTTACTTCGTTTGCGATACGAGTGGTCGCGGGTTCGAATCCCGCCCGGCGTTCCATGCGCCGGTAGCTCAGCGGTAGAGCACTGCCTGATCGGCGCAAGCCGGTCGGGGTCTCAGCAATCGCCTGTTCCCGGATCGTGTTTTCTCAAAACGCCGGTGGTGAAGAGATCCGTTACTTCGTTCATCATAGTGTCGGAGGTTCGAATCCTCCCGGGCGAAAGCCCGTAGCTCAGTGGTAGAGCATATGAAGCCCTTCGGTGGGCAGTACGGCCTCGCCTGTTCCCCGGCGTGCTTTTCCGATAACAATCAACCCCAAGAGGAGGCCATCATGGTCAGTCTCAACAAGATCGTTCGCGCCTTCACGCATGAGGGTGCGCGCGGAAAGCGCTTCACGCCCGAGATGGAGCTGAAGCGCGCGCTGATGAACTGCCTCCTGTGGGAGAGCCAGTTCTACGAGGATGGCGTTGCCATCGCCGAGCGCATCAAGGCGCTGGTGCCGAAGGTCGAGCCCAAGCGGGTCGCGGCGCTGGCGATCGAGGCGCGCGAAGTCATGAAGCTTCGTCATGCGCCCCTGCTCGTCATCCGCGAGATGGCGCGGCATGAGAAGCACCGCGTGCTTGTCGCCGATACGCTGGAGCGCGTCATCCAGCGTCCCGACGAGATGACGGAGCTGCTTGCGATCTACTGGGCCGATGCACTCGGTCCGCAGCAGCAGCGCAAGCGTCAGCCCGTCTCGGCGCAGGTCAAGAAGGGCCTCGCCCGCGCGCTCACCAAGTTCGACGCCTATCAGCTCGCGAAGTACGACCGCGACGGCGCGGTGCGGATCAAGGACGTGTTGTTCCTGGTCCACGCCAAGCCGAAGGACAAGGACCAGGAGAAGGTGTGGAAGGAGCTCGTCGACGGCGAGCTCGCCTCGCCCGACACCTGGGAGGTTTCGCTCTCGTCCGGCAAGGACAAGCGTGAGACCTTCGAGCGGCTAATGGCCGAGAAGAAGCTCGGTGGACTGGCGCTGCTCCGCAACCTGCGTTTGATGCAGAAGGCGGAGGTGCCGCGCAAGACCATCGCGGACGCTATCGAGGCGATGCGGACGGACCGCATCCTTCCCTACCGCTTCATCACCGCGGCGCGCTATGCGCCTGACTTCGAGCCTGAGCTCGAAACCGCGATGCTGAAGTCGATCAAGGGTTACGCGCGGCTTGGTGGCCGCACGCGGCTGTTGATCGACGTGTCGGGATCGATGTTCGCTTCGCTCTCCGCCCAGTCCGAAATGACCCGGGCGGAGGCGGCCTGCGGCCTCGCCATCCTCGCGCGCGAGGTCTGCGAGGAGGTCGAGATCTTCACCTTCTCTAACCAGGTGGTGAAGGTGCCCCCGCGGCGCGGTTTCGCGCTGCGGGACGCCGTGATCGGGTCGCAGCCGCATGGCGGGACCTATCTCGGCAAGGCCGTCGGCGAGATCGACCGCAAGGGCGATCGCCTGATCGTCTTCACCGACGAGCAGAGCCACGACACGGTGCCCGAGCCGAAGGCTCGCGGCACCATTGTCAACGTCGCCTCGTACCAGCACGGCGTCGGCCACGGCGCCTGGACGCGCGTCGATGGCTTCTCCGAGGCCGTGATCGCCTGGATCGCGGCATTGGAAGAGACGATGCATTGACGCGGATCTCAGAGACAAGGCCCGGACACGCGCTAGGCGTGCCCGGGCCTTTCATTTTTCGGCGTCATCTGAAGGCGGGCAAACACGAAACGCGTTCAGGCAACCCGTTCCCGCATAAGGTAGGCGCCGCGCTCCCGCTCCTCCGCGTTGACCACCGAGCGGATGCGCAATAGGTCCTTGCGGGCGATCAGTCCGACCACGCGGTGCGCCTCGCGATCGACGATCGGGATGCGCCCAAGATCAGACGACACCATGAGGTCGGCCACGCGCCCCAGCACCTCGTCGGGATAGGCCGAGATCGCCGAGGTGTCGGAGACGAGGTCATCGAGCGTCATGGCCTGATGAGCGCCTTCGGTGCGCCAGCGCAGCACGTCCGACCGCGCCACCATGCCGGCAAGAATCCCGTCCACCGTCACCACCGGATAGGATTTGTGTCTCACCTCGCCGCCGGTGAAGAAAGCGACGGCATCGTCGACCGGCATCGTGACCGGCAGCGTATCGACGTTTTTCACCATCACATCGGCAACGCGCAACAGCTCGAACTGGTCGATCGAGTATTCGCGCGTGATGTGCTGGCCGCGTCTTGCAATCTTCTCGGTGAGAATGGAGCGCTTCAGCAGCAGCACGGTTACGGCGTAAGCGGCGCCCGTTGCCGCGAGCAGCACTGGCAGCATCTCGATATTGCCGGTCAGTTCGATCGCAAACATCACGCCGGTGAGCGGCGAACGCATGGTGCCGCCCATCATCGCGGCCATCCCGACCAATGCCCAAAATGACGGGCCGCCGGGCAGCATCTGGCCCTCGAGCCAGCCCAGCGAACCGCCGAGGATCAATAGCGGGGCCAGGACGCCGCCCGAGGTGCCGGAGGCCAGCGCCACGATCCAGATCGCGGACTTCACCAGCAGCAACCGCTCCACGTTGTGAGCCGCCGCATGGCCGGACAGCAGATCGGCGATGACGTCGTAACCGACGCCGAGTGCATGCGGGTCAACCAGGCCGCCGGCTCCGACGGCGAGACCCCCGAGCATCGGCCACCACATCCAGTGCAACGGCAAAAAATCGAACATGTCTTCGGCCGCGTACAGCAAGCGCGTCATCAGCCCGGATTGCAGGCCGGCGACGACGCCGACGCCGATGGCGGCTGCCATGCCCCACAATGGCAGGCTCGGATGTTCCGTGAACGGAAACAGCGGCCCGCTGCCGAACAGGAAGGGACGGCAGACTGCGGAAACGATCGTCGCGGCGACAACCGGCAGAAAACTCCGCGGCTTCCACTCGAACAGCAGGAGTTCGACGGCGAGCAGCACGGCCGCAATCGGCGTGCCGAAAATCGCCGTCATGCCGGCGGCAGCGCCGGCGACCAGAAGCGTCTTGCGCTCGGCCGCCGTGAGATGAAAGCACTGGGCAAACAGTGAACCGACCGCACCGCCGGTCATGATGATCGGGCCTTCCGCGCCGAACGGCCCGCCCGAGCCGATCGAGATCGCCGACGACAATGGCTTCAGCACGGCGACTTTCGGCTGCATGCGGCTGCCACCGAGCAAAATGGCTTCGATCGCTTCCGGGATGCCGTGGCCCCTGATCTTCTCCGAGCCGAACCGCGCCATCAGTCCGATGATGAGGCCGCCGGCTGCAGGCGCCAGCAGCATCCACGTGGCGCTGCGGGTGGTTTGCGCGATCGGGAGACTGGCGACGCTGAGCTGGCCGAACCAGACGAGATTGCTGACCAGCGCAATCAGTTTCAGAAGAACCCAGGCCGTGCCTGCGCTCGCGCCGCCGACGACGAGCGCCATGCCTATCAAAAGCAGAACGCGGCGGTCGGCGGTGAAATCGCCGAGCTTGTTACGATGCCGCGCGGCTCCGCCGGCCTTGTCGATCTTTTGACGCATGGGAAGTGCTTTTCGGGAGGGGAATCAGTGCGCCTGACCTACCCCGCACCACGGCGCAGATCAAGTGCGCCAGCGCATGGCTCCAATCTCGAATCGTACCAAAATATCGTAATACGATATAAATCGGCGATCGATTGATACCCGATATAGATCAACGATCACTTAACGCGCTTTAACCGTAGTGCCGACCAGTCGTCGTCGATAGCGATCTGGCTCACCGTGTCGAGGCCATAGGCAGGCGCAAGCGCATGGATGATGTCCCGGCTGAGATCGGCCGCGAGTTTGGACGACAGCTTGGGATAGGCGATCCAGAAGATCGCGGTAGGCAAGATGGTCTTGAGCAGCTTCGGCAGGCTGGCGTCGAGGCTTTTGCGATCCGGCGCGAAAAGCAGCACCACATCCGCTGTTGCCACATCGCCACGCGCCTTGCTGGCGCCAACGGTCTTCTCCAGCGCTGCGGAAGCGCCGATCACCACAACCCGCCGATCGCCCTTCACCTGCAAACGCTCCGCAACCGGCTTGTCGGACATGGCCCCTCGCCTCAGCGTTTTGCGGATTTTCCCGTTTTCGCCTTGACCGCCTTCGCAGGCTTCGCCGCCAGCGCTTTCTTCGTTGGCTTGCTCTTCGTCCTGTTCTTCGCCCTGGACCGATTGTAGTCGATGGCGGCGCGGACGAGACTTTTCAGCGCCGGCGCATTGACCTTGTCGCTCTCGAAAAGGTCAATCGCGCGTCTTTGATTGCCTTCAAGGCCTGCGTTGAAGAGTTTTTCGGGGTCCGGCAACCGCGCCCCGTGCTCAAAGGTCAGCTTCACTTTGTCCTTGTGGGCGTTGCCGACCGCGATGATGCCGTCACACGACCACACCGGACTGCCCATCCATTTCCATTCCTCTGATATCTCCTTGTCCGCGGCGAGGATGGCATTGCGGACGGCGCTTAGGGTTTTGCCACGCCAGTCGGCAATGCTGACGATCAGTTGATCGATTTTTTTCGATGCGTCCATGCGAGCTCAAGCCAGCTTCTTCGAAAACATCCGCCGAACCAGGTGACCTTTCCACATCCAAAGCCCCGAAAGCAACATGACGGGAAAGAACACGAACCGCGTCGGCGGTGCATAATCCGGCAGCACCTGGAACGGGCTATAAAGATAGCCCGTGATGGGGATGGCGCAAATGATGTGAATCCAGCGAATGATGACGCGGATTGTTGAATCCTTCAGCAATTGATCCCCCTCTTTTCGACGCCAAGCAGCAGTTCCGCCGGCGCGGCTTCTCAAACGACGTCCGAACCTCACGCTTGCCGTGCCAGTAGCTGATCGAGGTTCTCGAGGAACTTCTGCCAGCCGAACTTGGCGCCGCCGAAAGCTTGCGGCTGATCGCTGCGAAAACCCGTCTGCTCCATGCGAATATGCGTGCCGGTGCTGGTCGCCGTGAGTGTGAACGTCACCACGCTTTTCAAGCTGTACGCGGGATCCGCATGCGCATGGTCCCAGCGATAGGACAGCGTCTTGTTGGGCTCGATCGCAAGCACCTCGCAATCCAGCACGCCGCCCCAATCGCCGCGAAGCTTGAATTGGTGGCCGACGTCGAGCTTGAAGTCGTTCTTCATCAGCCACTCCTCGATCAGGTGGGGTTGGGTGAGCGCGCGCCAGAGTCTTTCTGGCGGAAACGCAAAATCCCGTTCAACGACGACGGAGCGTGTTTCGACCGCGGGTTGGTTCATTGGTCCATCCTTTTCAGCAGGCTTTCGAGTTGATCGAACCGGTTCTGCCAGAAGCCGGTCATTTGGCTCGTCCAGTCGATCAACGGGGCCAAAGCATTCAGCTGGGCGCTGTAATGCGTCTGGCGGCCTTCATGGCGATCACGCACGAGCTTTGCCCGCTTCAGCACCCCGAGATGTTTCGAGACGGCCGGTTGCGAAACGCCGGAACGCGCCGTGAGGGCCGCGACCGTCTGCTCGCCTTCCCGGCACAATCGCTCGAAAATGGCTCGACGCGTCGGATCGGCCAGCGTTCGGAACAGCACATCATGGACGTTCGGCATTTCGATCAATAACTCATTGGTTATTGATTTACGTATAACCGCTGAGTTATGGATCAGTCAAGTGGATACGCGGCGTTACGGCGAATTAATTCCCCGAACAGGAAAAATTAATATGCGCGACAGGGCACGGTAATGCGCGCCCGCTATCTCCATCATCAAGCCAGACGGCTTAACAATCTTGGAGATGCAATCATGACAGACACCAATCAACGGCCCCGCCGCCAGATCTGGTCGGCGCGGCGCCTCACGCTGCTTTGTTCCGCAGCGGTGCTCGGCTCGGCCCTCGCCGTTGGCGGACCGCTCGGATACGGACGGCTCGCCGGACAAGCCTTTGCCGCGACGCCTGCAGCGGTAACAACAAATGCGCCCGGACAGACCGGCTTTGCCGATCTCGTCGCGAAGGTGAAACCCGCCGTGATTTCGGTACGCGTTCGGGTCGATCAGAGCGCTGATTCGGATCAAGGTGGAACGAACGATCAGGAACCTTCCCCATTCGCCCCGGGCTCGCCCTTTGAGAAATTCTTCCGGCAATTTGGCGAGAACGGCCCGCAAGGCCACATGCAGCGCCATCAGATGGTCACCGGTGTCGGCTCCGGGTTCTTCATTTCCGCTGACGGCTATGCCGTCACCAATAACCACGTGGTCGACCATGCAAAGTCGGTCCAGGTCACGACCGACGACGGCAAGATCTACACCGCCAAGGTGATCGGCACCGATCAGAAGACGGATCTCGCCCTGATCAAGGTCGATGGCAAGCAGGACTTCGCCTATGTCGACTTCGAGACGGCAACGCCGCGCGTCGGCGACTGGGTGGTCGCGGTCGGCAATCCCTACGGCCTCGGCGGCACGGTCACGGCCGGCATCGTCTCGGCCCAGGGGCGCGCGATCAGCTCAAGCCCTTATGACGATTACATCCAGATCGACGCGCCCATCAACAAGGGCAACTCTGGCGGTCCGACCTTCGATACCAACGGCAAGGTGATCGGCGTCAACACAGCGATCTATTCGCCGTCGGGCGGGTCGGTCGGCATCGGTTTCGACATTCCGGCCTCGACGGTGAAGATGATCGTCGCCCAGCTCAAGGATAAGGGCGTCGTGACTCGTGCCTGGCTCGGCGTCCAGGTTCAGCCCGTCACCGCAGGCATTGCCGAAAGCCTCGGCATGAAGAAAGCGGAAGGCGCGCTGGTCGACGAAGCGCAGCCCGATACACCAGCCGCCAAAGCCGGAATCCAGCCCGGCGACGTGATCACGGCGGTCAACGGAACGGCCATCAAGGATTCACGCGCGCTCGCGCGCGAGATCTCCGGGTTGGCTCCCGACAGTTCCGCCAAACTCGACATCACACGCAAGGGTGAGGCGAAGACGATCACGGTGACGCTCGCGAAAATGCCCGATCAGCTCAAGAAGCAGGCCAAGGCTGACGATTCCGAAAACGGATCGGCGCGCGGCGTACCGCATCTCGGCGTGTCAGTCGCGCCAGCTGATGAGGTTGCGGGTGCCGGCAGCAAGGGCGTGGTGATTACCGCCATCGATCCCGACGGCCCGGCCGCCGAGCACGGCCTGCAGTCCGGCGACGTCATTCTCGATGTCGGCGGCAAGAGCGTTTCCAGCCGCGACGAGCTTCGCCAGGCGCTCTCGCAAGCCAAACAAGACGGCAAGCACGACGTGCTGATGCGCGTGAAGACTTCCGACAACACCCACTTCATCGCCATGCCGATCGGCTAGGGGCGAAGTGAGGGAGAGAGCCCGCCGCGACGTTTCTCCAGGCGCTGCGGCGGGCGTCTTATGAATCAGCTGTTATCAGCGATACCAGCAATGGCCATGCCGGCATACCCGATGATGCGGGTAGATGAAGGAAGGCCCCAGGCAAAAGCGGTACCAGTGATAACCGGTTTCACCCAATCGATAGCAGCCGGCTTGAGCAGCGCTGGGCAGCAGTGCTCCCAGCGACAGGATCGCAGCAACGGCAAGCGGCACAGTCTTGCGCATGGTCGTCTCCTCCGGAAGATGATTGTGAGTGAAAACATCCTACCGAATTTCTCGCGATTCGGATTGCGCTGAAGCAAGCTCGCGCGCCACGCTGCACACAATTTGCGAAAAAGATTTATCGCGCGCGTTCACTCGCGGGCACTCGCGCGCAGATCCCGAGATGGTCGCGCAGTTTGCGCTCGCCCTTGCGGGTGAGCTGCACCGCACGCGACTGGCGGCTTCGCGACAACCATCCAAGATCGCAGCAGCGCTGGAACAAGCGCGTGCCAAGCGGCCCGGCGAGGTGATGGCGGCGTTCCGTCCAATCCAGACACCGACATGCTAATCCATGCCGCCCGGGCTTCAGTTCACGTACATCAATATCGAAAACCGCATCAAACCACGCCGCCCCGGCGCGGGTGACATTGACGCGCTTGCCCTGCGAAGCGGAAGCGATCAGCCCGCGCTCTTCCAGGGCGACCGCAATCCCCACACCCAGTTCGCCCGCCAGGTGGTCGTAGCAGGACCGCGCATAACGCAACGCCTTCGCCTGTGGCGAGCGCGTGATCGCATTGCGGGACGGTTGCGCCACGATCAGCGACAGGCTTTCCAGCGCGGCCGCGACCTGCGGTCCGGCAAGCCGGTAATAGCGATGGCGGCCCTCGCGCTCGAGCGAGAGCAGGCTGCCGTCGAGCAGTTTGGTCAAATGCGCGCTGGCCGCCGACGGCGAAAGGCCCGCGGAAGCCGCCAACTCGCTCGCCGGCAAAGCACGACCATCTGCGAGAGCAGCCAGAATGGCCGCGCGCGCGGGATCGCCGATCAGCGCTGCCACCGTCGCGACATTGGGCTCACCACGCATATTTCATCCTTATCTGAAACGTCAGCCCCGAGCAAACGTTTAAGCTTTGCTCCATCAAAGCGAGGCCACATCGTTTTTCAGGAGACCGCAATGTCGAACATCGATCGCCGCCTGACTGAACTCGGCATCACGCTGCCAAAACCTTGGACGCTGCCGCCGGGTCTGACGATTCCGGCAAGCCTTGTGCGGGTCCGCGGCAAGCGCGTGCTGGTTTCCGGACATGTGCCGATCAACGCCGACGGTTCCGTTGCTGGTCCATTCGGCCGCGTCGGCGCCGAAGTCTCGCCTGAGCAGGGCTACGCGGCCGCGCGCGTTGCGCTGATCGGCATTCTCGCCAGCCTGAAAGAAAAACTCGGCGATCTCGATCGGATCGCGGCATGGCTGCGCCTCTACGGCATGGTCGCGCCCGCGCCGGGCTTCACCGCGTTCCCCGCGCTGGTGAACGGCGCGTCGTCCCTGATCAGGGAGGTGTTCGGACCCGAGATCGGCGACCACGCACGCGTGGCGATCGGCGTCGGCGCCCTGCCCTTCAACGTTCCCGTCGAGATCGAGGCCGAATTGGAATTGGCGTGACAGCCTGCCATTATGCTGACAGCAGGGTGGCAGCAGCCCTCCGCTATGGTCCCTCGTTGACCAGGAAGGAGACACACGATGCTAAAGACCTATTCCGGCAGTTGCCATTGCGGCGCTGTCCGCTTCGAAGCCGATCTTGATCTTTCGGCCGGCGCCGGCAAGTGCAACTGCTCGATCTGCTCGAAAACGCGCAACTGGGCGATCGCGATCAAGCCGGACGCCTTCCGCCTGCTTTCCGGCGAGGAAGCCCTTTCCGACTACCAGTTCGGCACCAACAGCGCCCATCATCCCTTCTGCCGAACCTGCGGTGTGCGGGCCTTTGGCCATGGTCATCTCAAGGAAATCGGCGGCGACTATGTCTCCGTCAGGCTATCGGCACTGGACGACGTCGGCCCAGCCGAACTCGCGAATGCGCCGGTCAGGTATTGCAACGGCAAAGATAACGACTGGTGGCACGAGCCCGCAGAAAAGCGCCATCTCTGATGGCGCCGGAGCCACGTCATCATTTGCTTCCATTCGGACGACGCTTTGCCGTCAGCCGCGTCAACGAGACACTGAGCGGCTGCACCTTGGTATTCTGGAACGAGCGGATCAGCCAGGCGTCGCGGGTCTTTACAACGACATAGGTCTGATAGGATTTCTTTCGTCCGTCGGCCGCCGTGTGCATCAGCGCGACATCGGGCGACAGAAAAACGATGCTTTCGACGTCTGCCGATATTCGCGTCCCGCGCAATACGGTTCGAAACAGCGCGCCGTGCAGACCGGCATTCTCCGCGCGGCCCCGCAAGTGAATGCCGTTGAACGTTATGTAGTCGCAGTCCTCGGTGAAGCAGCTGGCATAGGCCTCGCCATCTCCCCTCGCCCATGCGTCGAACATGCGTGCAAGCAGCGCGCGAATTTGTTGCTCGGCCTCGCTCGTCTGGTTCGACTCCAGCATTGGCTCACTCAGATCCTTCCCGACGGCCATTCAACCAAAGCGATCCGTCTAAGTAATCTGTGTAATGGTCAAGCTCATTGACAGGCATATGATGGCCGAAGTGGAGCGACGCAACCGCGCCGGCAGGTGGTGGTGTGCGCTGCAGCGTGGGCAGCCCGTACTCTTCCAAAAAGGGAGACGCCACATGTTCACCGAAATTCTCAATCCAACCGGGAACCTGTTCATAACGTGGCTGGTAGCGCTGATTCCCGTCGCTGTCCTGCTTTTCATGCTTGTGGTGTTGAGGTGGTCGGCATGGCTCGCCACGCTGATCGGCTCGTTAATTACTTTGGCGCTCGGTCTGTGGGTCTGGAAAATGCCGCTCGACCTCGGCTTGAAGGCGTATGCCTACGGTTCGCTGACCGGGATCTGGTATGTCGACTGGATCACGTTCTGGGGCGTGATGCTGTTCAACACGATGGTAATCACCGGCGCGTTCGACAAGCTGCGCCGCTGGCTCCTCGCCCACGGCACCGCGGATGTCCGCGTCCAGACCATTTTGTTCGCTTGGGCATTCGGCGCCCTGCTCGAGGGCCTGGTTGGTTTCGGTTATCCTTGGGCCTTCGTCGCGCCCATTCTGATCGCGCTCGGCATTCCCGATCTCGATGCCATCCGGGTCGCAGCCATCGCCAATAATGCGCCGGTGTCCTACGGCGCGCTCGGCGCACCGATCATTACGCTTGCGGCCGTGACCGGCTATCCGTTGCTGGCGCTGTCCGGCACGATCAGCAAGATTGTCGCGGTCCTCGCGTTGCTGCCGCCCTGGGTGCTGCTCTATCTGGTGTCGGGGCGAAAGGGCATGTGGAGCGCCTGGCCGCTCGCCGTCGTGGGCTCGCTCGGTTACATCGCCGGCCAACTGCCGGTCGGACTTTTTCTCGGGCCATATCTGCCCGACGTCATCGGCTCGATCGTGTGCTTCATCTGCGTCCTGATCCTGATCAGATTCTGGCAGCCGGCGGAGGTTCTCGGCTATGGCGGGGTGCCGGTCTCGGGCGCGGCTGCCGTCGAGGGCCACGGTCTCGCGGGCAAGGAAATCTGGCAGGGATGGATGCCCATCCTCGTGCTAGTCGTGGTCGTCATCGCCTGGACCGGCCCGTGGTCCGACCTGCCGAAAATCAGCGGGCTGAAGCTCTCCGTGGAAACGTCGTCGTCCATCACGCCCGGCGCCACCATCACCGCGGCCTTCAACTGGACGCCCTTCGTGGCGGGCACAGCCATTCTCGTGTCATGGATCATCTCGGCGCTGCTGCTGCGCGTGAACGGCAGCCAGCTCAGCGAGGCCTGGACCAAGACATGGTCGCAGATGTGGGGCGCTTGCCTCGTCGGCATCTTCATCTTCGGCCTCGCTTATGTCTTCAATTTCTCCGGCATGGCCGGCTCGCTCGCCGAAGGATTCTCGAAGATCGGACCGGCCTTCATCGTCGTGGCGCCAATCTTGGGCTTCATCGGCGTGGCTCTGTCGGGCAGCAACACCTCGACCAATGCGATGTTCGGCAAATTCCAGGCACTGGTCGGCCAGGTGCTCGGCTTCCCCCCACTCTTGCTGCCGGCGGTCAATTCCGTCGGCGCCGAGATCGGCAAGCCGGTGGCGCCGCAGACCGCGAGCGTCGGCGTGTCGACCTCGCGCTTCGTGCGCTCCGAGGGCGAGGTGATCAGGCACAATTTCGGCTGGACGCTGGTGATGGGCGCCTGGTTGATCATCATCGCTGTTGTGTACTACCTGTTCTTCCCCAGCGTCGGACAGCTCTAGAGATGAAGAAGCCAGCACCCGCAAAACGCCTTCGGCTGAAGCGCGTCTACGAGCCGGCCGCGGCCGACGACGGCGTGCGCGTGCTGGTGGATCGCCTTTGGCCGCGGGGCCTGACCAAGAAGAAAGCCGCCGTCGACCACTGGATAAAGGACGTCGCGCCAAGCCCGGAGTTGCGCAAATGGTTCGGTCACGATCCCGACCGCTGGGTCGAGTTCAAACGCCGCTACAAAGACGAACTGCGGCAGCACAAGGACCTGCTCGCTGATATGCGAAAGCTGAACAAGGAGCGCACGGTCACGCTCCTGTTCGGCGCCCGCGACGATGAGCACAACGACGCGGTGGTGCTGCGCGAGGTTCTGGCGAGAGGCGCGCGGGCTATTGATTGATCTCGGGCTCAACCAGCCGCGCCAGGTTTCGCAGCGACTCCTGCCAGCCCAGATAGCAGGCTTCGGGCGGAATGGCGTCCGGCAGGCCCGCCTGCACGATATCGACCTCGGTGCCGACAAGGACCTTTTTCAACGTCACGGTCACCCTGATCTCGCCGGGCAGGTTCGGATCGTCAAACCTGTCCGTGTAGATCACGCGCTCACCCGGGATGAGCTCAAGAAACTCACCGCCGAACGAATGGCCGTTGCCCGTCGTGAAGTTACGAAAGGACATCCTGAACGAACCGCCGACTTTCGGTTCCAGATGGTGAACGGTGCAGGTAAATCCGTTCGGCGGCATCCATTTCGCGAGCGCGTCTGCTTCGAGGAATGCGCGATAGACTTTCTCCGGGGCGGTCGCAAGAACGCGGTGTAAGCGGACAGTGTTAGGCATCGTCGTCTCCCATATGAATTGCGAATTGGCACTCCGAGGACGAGCGGCACGTCGCCAACCCGACACCGAGACCCGATTTTTTTTGAAACAGCCGTAAGGCTGTCCCCTCGCCCCGTCATAGACCACGCGGCCCTCACTTCATCATACGGCATCAAACAGGAACTTCCTGTCGTCCCTGCGAACGCAGGGACCCCCGCGTGAGCGCAGCTCGTCGCGAGCCGTGTCCTGCGCATTGAGAGATGCTATCCAACGGCTTTCGCGCAACAACGGTGAGAGCTCACGCAAAGCCGCACCATGTTGACGACATGAATTCTGCAATTTGGTCGACACACGTTCATATTGATGAATGGCACGATCACAACCTGCTGATCGGTGAGCTCGCAGCTTGATCGGGAAAGTTCGACCGTGATAGCTCGCGCCGGTCCGCCCGAGAGGCCGACATCGCGTTCATAAGGGTGAATAAATGAGAATGATACGATCGATCATGCTTGCATTGTGTTGTGTCGGCATGAGCGCCGCGTATGCGCAAATGCCGGAGCAAGACATCAGTCCTGCACGTCACGGCAACCTCGCCGGCGCGCAGGCAGCAATTGCTGAAGCCTACAATCTGACTGTTCGCGCACAGGTCGCCAACCAGGGTCAATTGGGCGGTCACGGCGAGCGCGCCAAGGAATTGCTTCGGGAAGCCGCAGCAGAATTGAAGGCCGCTGCGATAACCTTGAACCAGGAAGGCCGATAACGAGCGCGTTTCGCGCCCCAGAGTCTGGGCGCCTCGGTCGGCCTCACTACGGAGGACCAAGCGGCTCGGTGAAACAACGGGTCGAAGCGCGGAGCCCCTGATACGGTGCAGCGTCTCGCCCGTTGCGTTTCGCCAACACTTCCGTGTCCGGGGAACGCGGCCCGGCCAGATCACTGGGGTCCATTGACGCCAGCGGACCGAGACCCGACATACGCTGTTTGGCCATGCCGGGGAGCAAGTTATGAACGCGCCGCCCAAAATCGATCCCGCCACCGCTTATTCCGACGAAGATGTCCTGCACTGGCTGACCAACGACGTGCGCGAGGAGCGCTTCATCGACAACATCTTCGCCGAGATGTGCCTGCGGTTGCAGCGCGCCGGCATTCCGCTCAAGCGCGCGACGCTCCATGTGCTGATCCAGCATCCGCAATGGCTGGGCGCCAAGATCATGTGGGCCGACGGCATGCGCAACGCCGAGATTACGCGCGTGGACCACGATGTCCGCGGGCGATCCGAATTCATCGGCAGTCCCGCTTCCGAAATCTTCGAGGGCGCCACCGAAGTACGCGAAAATCTCGCCGGCGATCCCGCACGTCGCCGCAAGCACGCGATCTATGACGAGATGCGGGCGATGGGCCTGACCGAGTATATCGCCTGGCCGCTGTACCACACGCTCGGCAAGCGCCACATGGTGACCTTTGCGACCGACCGCGCTGCTGGTTTCGACGAGGCGCATATCGCGTCCTTGCGGAAAATGTTGCCGATCCTGGCGCTGGTCAGCGAGATCCGGGTCAAGAATCGCCTGGCTCGCACGCTGCTCGAGACCTATGTCGGCTCGCATGCCGGCGAACTCATTCTGGCGGGCGCGACGCGGCGCGGCACGGGCACGACAGTGCGCGCCGCCATCATGATCTGTGACCTCCGCGACTTCACGCATATCTCGGACAACTGGCCGCGCGACGATGTGATCGATCTGCTCAACGGCTATTTCGACGCCATGTCGGAGCCGATCGCGCGGCACGGCGGCGAAATCCTGAAATTCATGGGTGACG
This sequence comes from Bradyrhizobium sp., assembly GCF_035652035.1. Lineage (GTDB taxonomy): Bacteria > Pseudomonadota > Alphaproteobacteria > Rhizobiales > Xanthobacteraceae > Bradyrhizobium. The sequence continues at coordinate 36,854 of NZ_DASREO010000014.1, read as the reverse complement.
GTTTGCTCGCGATCTTTCCGCTCAGCGAGCCCAGCGCCTGCGCTGATCTGCTGCGCGCCGTGGCCGAGGCGCGCCAGGCGATGAGCGCCCTGAACGAGAAGAATACCGAGGCTGGCCGCGCGCCGCTCAATTTCGGTATCGGCGTCCATGTCGGCGATGTCATGTATGGCAATATCGGATCGAGCGCCCGCCTCGACTTCACCGTGATCGGTCCCGCGGTCAACATGGCCTCGCGGCTGGAGACGCTCACCAAGCAAGTGGGCAAGAACGTTCTGCTGTCCCACGCCTTTGCCGATCTCGTCAAAGCCGAATTCGAGCTTGAGCGCGTCGGCGAATTTCCGGTGCGCGGCTTTAGCGAGCCGGTTGAGCTGTTTGCGTATCACGGGTGAAAGCGATTGGGCCGGTGGCGAACCGGCCCAACTCCTTAACGAGGCAATGACCGATCGAGGAAATCGCGCATCAGGCCGGCGATCTCCGCCCCCTTGTCTTCCAGAGCGAAATGTCCGCTGTCCAGAAGGTGCAGTTCGGCGCGCGGCAGATCGCTGAGATAGGCTCGCGCGCCGGCTTCCGGAAATATGACGTCGTTCTTGCCCCACACGATCAGGGTCGGCGGCTGGCGCGTGCGGAAGAAAGCCTGAAACTGCGGATACAGCGCCGCGTTGGTCCGGTAGTCGTAAAACAGGTCGAGCATGATCGCGTCGATGCCGGGACGATCGAGCAAGGCCTGGTCGACCAGCCAGTTCTCTGGATCGATCCGGCTCGCGTCCGCGACTCCATCGACGTACTGCGAGCGGGTCGCTTCCACCGTCAGGCCAACGCGCAGCGCGTTGCGTTTGCCGTCCGAAGGATCAGCCCAATAGGCACGGATCGGATTCCAGAACGGGCTCAGCCCCGCCTCGTAGGCGTTGCCGTTCTGGATCACGAGCGCGCTCACGCGCTCGGGATGGGCGAGCGCGAGCCGGAAGCCGACCGGAGCGCCATAATCCTGCACATAGAGAGCGTAACGCTCAATACCGAGCTTGCTCGTGAGGCCGTCGACCAGCTTGGCGTAAGCCGCAAAGCCGTAGTGGAAGGTCTTGCGGTCGGGCGCAGCGCTGCGGCCAAAGCCGGGATAATCCGGCGCGATCACGTGGTAGCGGTCGGCGAGCGCGGGAATCAGATTGCGGAACATGCGCGAAGAGGTGGGAAAGCCGTGCAGCAGGAGCACCGCCGGGGCGTCCTTGGGGCCCGCTTCGCGATAGGCGAGCTCCACCCCATCGATCGCTGCGGTGCGATAGTGCGTTTCGTTGATGGCCGCCGACTGGCTTTGAGCAGCCGCCGGTGATGAGACCAGGCCCAAAAAGGCCAGGCCGGAGGCGTTCAGCGCGGCGACGGCAAGCAGTCCCGTGGTGAGCGCAAGAGTGCGGAAGGTGCGAGGTGACATGCGAATATCCTTTTGATGGTTGGGACCGCGCATCTGGGGGTTAGCATCAGCCGCGTGTATGCCTGTCTTTCGCAAGTTTGAATTTTGCTGGATGCAATAATGGATCGGCCGAACGGCTTACGACTGAACGCGGATATCTCTATCACTTCACCGACGCGAAGCAGTCTGCGACGAGGGTTGCCCGGATCGAGAAGGCGATGCCGGCGATCTTCGAGGGGCGAGGATTTCTGGAGCGGCGGTAGACCGGGAAGCCCGGGGATGCGCCGCGGCGTCTCATACAATGTCAAACCGGCAGATCGTCGTTGCTATCGACCGTGTCCGAACCAATCCTGCAAGGCGGGCTGAAACTGCGCGGGATGAAATTCCGTGATCCGGCTGAACCGCATCTTGCTCGCTTTCACGAACGGCTCTTCGGCGAGCAAAGCGTCGAGCGCCTCACGGGACGGCGCCCGCGCCACGAGGAATCCGCCGTGCGGCGGGATTTGCGGGCCCGAGAACAGGAAGAACCCGTCCTCGTAGCCCTTCTTGAGAAACGCGTGATGCGCAGGCTCCAGGTGACGAAATGTGTCGAACGGAGCCAGATGTTCGCCTTCCAGCAGAAAATATTGCATCACGCTTCCTCCTGCGTTTGACCGCGTCGATCAGGCGACCGCCGGATAATTCTGCGGGAACAGCGCTCGCATGGTTTCCTCATCGAACGCCGTCTTCAGACCCGCATCGTGACCGACTGCGCGGGCGCGAACCACGGCCGGCCGGCCGTCGACCTCCGCGAACCAGCGCTTGATATTGGGCCAGCGGTCGAGCGGCCCATCGTCGCCGAAAACGGAGCTGGCGCGATCGATCCAGCCCCACGCCGCAATATCTGCGATCGTGTACGCGTCGCCGGCAACGAACGGCGTCTGGCCAAGCCGCGCGTCCAGCACGTCGTAATGGCGTTCAAGCTCGCGCCTGTAGCGGTTGGTCGCATACGCACTTTCGGTATGAATTCGCGTGAAATGCGACGCCTGGCCCGAAAACGGGCCGAGCCCGCTCGCGACGAACATCAGCCACGACAGCAGCGCCGGACGATTCTTCGGCGCGCCGAGCAGCTTTCCCGTCTTTTCCGCGAGATGAAGCAGGATCGCACTGGAGTCGAACACCACGTCGCCATCGTCGACGATCGCCGGGACCTTGCCGTTCGGATTGATCGCGCGGAATTCGCTTTTGTGCTGGTCGCCCTTGAGCACGTCGACGGGCACGACCTCATATGGCAGCCCCGCTTCTTCGAGAAACAAGGCGATCTTTCGCGGATTTGGCGTGTGGTGGTAATAGAACTTGATCATCGGCACTCTCTTCGGGTTTGTCGTCTTTTGGTCGTCGAACAGCGCGGCTTCCTCAGCCGGCTTTCAAGGGCGCGAGCGCAGGCGCGTCCCCGAACCATTCCTCGGTCCAGCCTTGGCGCTTCACCGGATTGAATTCGGTGAACGTGAACGTCGCGAGGCCCTCCTTGTTGAAGGGTTCTTCGGCGAACATCGTTTGCAGCACCTCGATCGTCTCCGCGCGCGCGACGAGATAGCCGCCGACCGGCGGGTTCGTCTTCGGCCCCGAGCACAGGAACAGCCCCGCCTCGTATCCCCTGTCGAGCCACTCACGGTGACGCGCGGTCGCCTCCCGCACCCGTTCGATCGGCGCGGAATACGTCGCCTCGACCACGAAATGTTTCATTGTCTTGTTTCCCCATGATCCCGAATGTTACCGACCGGTTCGTAACACTGGACAAGTACGAACCGGTCGGTTACATGTCAAGCGAAAATTCAGGAGAGCAAAGCGCGATGCGGCAAGGTGCGATCGAGACTGCGGACAACCGCCCGGCGGGGAAACTGGCGCGCGACAAGATCTTCGCGGTCGCCACCGATCTGTTTTATCGCAAGGGCATCAACACCGTCGGTGTCGAAGAGATCGTGCGCGAAGCCGGCGTCGCCAAGATCAGCCTCTACCGCAATTTTGCCTCCAAGGACGATCTGATCGTCGCCTACCTTCAGGAGCGCAGCGACACATTCCTGCGTGATTGGGACGCGGCGTTCGACCGTTACAGCGACAATCCGCGGGCGCAGCTTCGCGCGATCATGACTTACGTCGCCGAGCGCTCGACGGAAGAGGGATATCGCGGCTGCCCCTTCATCAATTTCTGCGCCGAATTTCCCGATCCGGCACATCCGGGCCACCGCATCGCGAAGGCGACGATGGCGGGGTTGCGCAAGCGTTTCCTCAACGTGGCTGAGGCGTTGCGGTCGCCGGAACCGGCGAAGCTGGCGGACGGCTTGCTGCTCCTTCTGGAGGGCGCTTACGGACTAAGCCAGACCTTCGGCGCAGGTGCGGACAGTCCGGGATATCAGATCGTTTGGGCAGCCGACATGCTGGTCGACGCGCAATTTGCGTCTGCCAAAGCGAGAGCGTCGAAGCCGAGGCGCGCCGCACCCGCGCGCCGACTCTGAGCGCCCTGCCCGCGATTGCGCGGTTAGAGTTCATCATTCACATTTCAAACAGCCACTTTCGTCATTCCGGGATGGTCCGAAGGACCAGGCCCGGAATCCATTCCTCCCGGTATTCCTGCGGCTCGATAGATTCCGGGTTCGCGCCTACGCGCGCCCCGGAATGACAAAAACTATCGCAGACGCACGTTTTCCTTCCCGCGGCACAAACGCGCCCGAGTGATGCATTGACATTGTCCCTCCGAAATGAGAGGGCGCAGGGAAAGCCGGGCGCTCGATGCACCCGCAGCCTCGTATGCAAAGATAGAAAGCATACGAGTTAGTCACCACAGGTTCACCGGAAACGATCCGGCCTTCCCTGCGCGAGTGGTTTTAACGGTTTCCTTCGTGCTCGCCCCGGAGACCGGGCTTTGTTGTCTCCTCGTGCGATCCGCAGGGATCGTCACGACGATATCAGCGTCGGGATATCAGGCCCACACGACTTCGCCGTCCGCTTCCTCGCGCGTTCGTCGAGCGCGCGAATATAGCGTCCACCGCATCCCGCGCTCCACGTTCGTGACGATCGCGATACGCCCCTCTTCAAGCGAGGCGGGATGGGCGAACTGCTAGCTTTGATTTGCCCGACGGATTAAGCAAAATATTTTTCGCGAGAGGGGTGGACAGGAACGCGACGCAGCACGGAGTGATTTGCCTCCACCATAAAGGCCTACCTAGGCGAGGCCGTGGCAGCCGCGAAGACCGAAGAAAGTCGAGACCAAGCCCCCGGGAATTTGCTCTGCCTGCGACAACGAAAGGTGCTAGCCGTGGAGATGGCATGTTGCGGTGGCGGGCCGAGATTACCGAGCTGCGGCCTGCGGCCCGGGCCAGATGCTCGACGGATCATCGATCTGCGCTCGCAAGCGGTGCTGCAACCTGGTGCCAGAGGCCGGCAAGATTTTTGTACTTGTCAGGACAACATGTCGCGATCATCCTGAAGCGATTGAACGCGTGTTCGTGTATTGAACAAGAGAATGGCCATGCTGCAGCGAACTTCAGTCACCCTCGTTCTGGCATTCCTCGTCAGCGGTGCGATGGCCTACGCCCAGCAAACCGAGCTGAATGCGCCCACGCTCGTGCTGTTGAACGGCAAGATTCTCACGATGGACGGACAATCGACGATTGCCGAGGCTGTCGCGATACGCGATGGAAGATTTCTCGCGGTCGGCGATAGCGCGATGATCCGGCCAATGGCCGCGAGCAGCACACGCACGATCGATCTCGCCGGCAAGACCGTCGTTCCCGGACTGATCGACACGCATTCCCACTTCAAGGCTGCAGGCATGTCGGACTATGTCGTCAATATGAGCCGCGCCAGAACGGTTGCGGAGGCGCTGGAGGCCATCAGGCAGTTCGCGGCAAGCAGGAAGCCCGGCGACTGGATCATCGGAAGCGCCTGGCATCCGCCGTCGCAACTGGCGGAGAAACGATATCTGACCCGGCAGGAAATCGACAGCGCCGCGCCGAACAATCCCGTCTACTTGCGCACCGTCGGGCATTTCTCGATGGCGAATACCCTTGCGCTTGCCAGGGCCGGCGTGGAGAAGGGCACCCCGGATCCGGGTGGAGGCCGCTTCGAGCGCGATGCTTCGGGCGAGTTAACCGGCGTTCTCGTCGAGACAGCGATCGACCTCGTCGAGAAGTCGGTGCCGGAGTGGACCGCGGCCGACGAATTGCGCCAATTCAAGATCGCCGAAGGCGTGCTGAATAGCTTCGGCATCACCAGCACGATCGAGGGCGCGACGCCAGCGCGCGATATTGCGACCCTGCAGCGTCTGGCCGCATCGGGACAGGCGACACTCCGGGTCGGGCTGATGTTCCGGCCCGAGCCGCCGGCAGACAATTCAGCCTGGGAAGCGATCATGCGTGGCAACGGCACGTCATCGGGATTCGGCGACGATTGGGTAAAGCTCGCCGGGATCAAGCTCTTCTATGACGGCGGTATGACGCTGAAGACCGCGCTGATGCGCGACGCCTACCCGGATTCGCAAAACGACTATCACGGCATCGCGCAACAGTCGCCGGAGCGGCTTAAGGAGCTGGTGTCGATCTGCAATCGCAATGACTGGAGGGTCGGTGTCCACGTCGTTGGCGACAGGGGCATCGATCAGGTGCTAGATGCGTTCGAGGCGGCCGACGGAGAGAAGTCGATCAAGGATCGTCGTTTCATCCTGATCCATGGCAGCCTGATCCTGCCGGAGCAGATGGAACGCGCGAAACGGCTCGGCGTGAGGGTCGACTTCCAGAACGTGTTCATGTGGGACAAAGCCGCAACCGTGGAGCGCTTCCTCGGCAAGGCCGTAGCGGACCGCGCCGTGCCGACCAGAACCCTCATCGAGAAACTCGGGATCGACAGCCTCGGAGCAGGCACCGACTTTCCGGTGAACACCATCAATCCCTTCATCAACATCTACATCATGGTCACGCGCAAGGATCCCAATGGTCACGTCTACGGGCCGAACGAGGCGATCTCGCGTGAGCAGGCGCTGCGCCTCTACACTAGCGCCGCCTCCCATTACATGTTTGAGGAACACAAAAAGGGATCTATCGAGCCGGGCAAGCTCGCGGATCTCGCGGTGCTCTCCGCGGACCCGCTGACGGTGCCCGAAGATCAGATCAGGGACATCAAGGCCGATCTGACCGTCGTCGACGGCAAGGTCGTGTTTCAGCGATAGCTTCGGATCGAAGGGCGCTGCCTCACTCTATCGCTTTCATACCCCTACTCCCACTCAATGGTCCCCGGCGGCTTTGACGTCACGTCGTAGACCACGCGGTTGACGCCCTTGACCTCGTTGATGATGCGCGTTGCGGTTTCGCCCAGAAACTTCATGTCGAACTGGTAGAAGTCGGCGGTCATGCCGTCGGTCGAGGTCACCGCGCGCAAGCCCACGACGTAATCATAGGTGCGCCCGTCGCCCATCACGCCGACGGTCTTCACCGGCAATAGCACCGCAAAGGCCTGCCAGATCTGATCGTACAGGCCCGCTTTTCGAATTTGATCGATGTACACGGCATCGGCGTTCCGGAGGATGTCGAGCTTTTCCTTCGTGATGTCGCCGGGGCAGCGGATCGCAAGCCCCGGTCCGGGGAATGGATGCCGGCCGACGAAAATATCAGGCAAGCCAAGCTCGCGGCCGAGCGCCCTCACCTCGTCCTTGAACAGTTCGCGCAACGGTTCGACCAGCTTCATGTTCATGCGCGCGGGCAAGCCGCCGACATTGTGGTGGCTCTTGATCGTGACAGACGGCCCGCCGGTGAAGGAGACGCTCTCGATCACGTCGGGATAGAGCGTGCCTTGCGCCAGAAACTCAGCGCCGCCGATTTTCTTGGCTTCCGCCTCGAACACGTCGATGAAGAGCTTGCCGATGGTCTTGCGCTTTTTTTCCGGGTCGGTGACGCCTTCGAGTTCGCCGAGGAATTGCTTCGAGGCATCCACGTGAACCAGCGGGATGTTGTAGTGATGCCGAAAGAGGTCGACGACGGTCTCGGCTTCCTTCAGCCGCAGCAGGCCGTGATCGACGAACACGCAGGTGAGCTGGTCGCCGATCGCTTCATGGATCAGCACGGCGGCTACGGCTGAATCGACGCCGCCGGAGAGCCCGCAGATCACTTTGCCGCGGCCGACCTGCTTGCGGATCTTCTCGATCGCTTCCTCGCGGAACGCGCGCATGGTCCAGTCGCCGGTGAGGCCAGCGACCTTGCGGACGAAATTGCGCAGCAGTTTTGCGCCGTCGGGCGTGTGCACCACCTCGGGGTGGAACATCAGCCCGTAATATTTGCGCGTCTCGTCCTGGATCACCGCGAACGGCGCGTTCGGCGAGACGCCGGCGACGACAAAGCCCGGCGGCATCCTGGTGATGCGGTCGCCATGGCTCATCCACACCTGATGCTTCTCGCCGGCGCCCCAGGCGCCCTCGAACAACTGGCTCTGTGCCTTCACCTCGACATCGGCGCGGCCGAATTCGCGGTGATGCCCGCCCTCGACCTCGCCGCCGAGCTGCGCCGCCATGGTCATCTGGCCATAGCAGATGCCGAGCACGGGAACTTTGGAATCGAAGATCAGCTGCGGCGCGCGAGGCGAGCCCTTCTCGTGAACAGACTCCGGCCCGCCCGAAAGGATCACCGCCTTCGGCTTCATCGCAAGGAAGGCTTCTTCCGCCTTCTGGAACGGGACGATTTCGGAATAAACGCCCTCCTCGCGAACGCGGCGGGCGATCAGTTGCGTGACCTGACTGCCGAAGTCGACAATCAGAATCTTTTCATGCGCCGCGGCCACTTCGGGCGACGACTCGCTGGGTTTTGCTGCGGAGGTCATTGCAAGCAATTACGCGACCGGGGGCGGCCTCGCAACCCCACCCGCGTCGTCATGGCCGGGCTTGTCCCGGCCATCCACGTCTTTGTCGCCGCGAAAGGAATACGTGGATCACCGGGACAAGCCCGGTGATGACGGCTGCCGAAGACGGCCCGTCCCCGGGATTGACGACCGCTGACTGCAGCCAGCCATGGACAAATCCATATAGGTAAGCAATACTGACCTATTATAAAATGGAGGACACCATGGCAAGGCAGCATGCGACGGCCGATCTCCTCAAACTCGCGGAGGAATGGATCGCCGCCTGGAATACCCGTGACGTCGAACGGGTGCTCACGCTCTACACCGACGACAGCGAAATGACGTCGCCCTACATCGTTTCGCTCAGCTTTGAGCCGGGCGGGACCCTGCGCGGCAAGGACGCACTTCGCGCCTACTGGACCAAGGCGCTGACGTTGAGGCCGAACCTGCATTTCACGCTGCTGGAGACCTTCGTCGGCCCCGACAGCGTCGCGGTTCTCTACCGCAACGACCTGGGCAAACAGGTTTGCGAATATCTGCGGCTCGACGATGGGGGGAAGATCCGCCAGGCGTCCGGGAATTATCCGGTGGGGTAGCGGACGAGACCTTGAATCGATCACGCCGCGGGGCGCCACCCTCCCCTGGAGGGGGAGGGTCGGCTCACATTGAGCCAGCGAAATGTGAGACGGGGTGGGGTGATCTCTCGCCACGCGCGCCACTGGTAGCCGAGAGACCGTCACCCCACCCCGATCGCTCATTTCATTCACGATCGACCCTCCCCCTCCAGGGGAGGGTAATCACGCGCCTTGTGCCAACAAACTGCTACCCCCTCCGCAACACCGACACGAAGAACCCGTCCGTGCCGGTGCGGCGCGGCGTCATCAGAAGTCCTTCCGGAGATTGCAGCGTGGCGGCGGCGAAGTCGTCGGCCTTGTCCCATAGCGCGGCTGTGACTTCCGCTGATGGAACGAAGGAAAACCCGTGATGCCGCGTCAGAAACGCACGGACCTGATCGTTGTTTTCAGGCGCGAGCACCGAACAGGTGACATAGGCGATGCGGCCGCCCGGCTTGACCAGACCTGCCGCACGATCAAGCACTTCGGCTTGCGCCTTCAGACGCACGTCGAGCGCGCCCGGCCGCATCCGCCATTTGGCGTCCGGATTGCGCCGCCAGGTGCCGGTTCCCGTGCAGGGCGCATCGATCATGACGAGATCGGCCGTCGCTCGGATATCGGACAGCGCATCGCCCTCGCCCATGTCCCGGCCTTTCGGCGTCCGCACCTCGCAATTGTGGACGCCGGCGCGTGACAGCCGCTCGTGGATTGGCGCGAGCTGGCGCTTGTCCTGATCCGTTGCAATCAGCCGGCCCTTGCCGCCCATCATCGCAGCCAAGGCAAGAGTCTTGCCGCCCGCACCCGCGCAGAGATCAATCACCTGCTCACCGGGCTTGGCCGCCGACAGCAGCGCCGCGAGCTGCGAGCCCTCGTCCTGCACCTCGATCAGCCCCTTGATGAAGGCTTCCTCGGCATGAATGCCGGGATTGCGGGCATCGGCCGAGATTTCGATGCGAAGCCCGTTTGGCGACCATTTTGTCGGCATCGTTCCGAGATGCGCCGTGGACGCGAGCACCTTGTCGCGCTGCGCTTTAAGCGTGTTGACGCGCAGATCGAGCGGCGCACGGCTCGCCATCGCTTCGGCCTCCGCCGCCCGATCCTCGCCGAAGACTTCCTTGAAATACGGGTCGAGCCATTCCGGATAGTCGCCGGCGACGTGCGCGGGCGCCTTGTCGAGCGAATTCGCCGACAGCGCCGACCGTTCGGCGTCACTCAAAGGCTGTGGCGCAAAACGGCTGCCGTCGCAGAGCGCCGCAATCTGATCGGCATCGAGCTTACGCTCGAGGTGGAGCATGCCGAGCAGTCGCGCCCGCGGCGTCTCTTCGCCCATGATCCAGGCGCTGGAGGCGCGCCGCCGCAGCACGTCCCAGACGAGGCCTGCGATCGCCGCGCGATCGCCCGAGCCGGCAAAGCGATGCGCCGTGCCCCACTCCTTCAAGGCCTGTGCGGCGGGAACGCGATTGCTGTCGATGGTCTCTAACGTTTCGATAGCGGCCGAAAGCCGCGCGGCGGGGGTCATGCAGATCTTTCAGTTGAGGGCATAAGCGCTTTAAATCAGGAGAAGAATCCTGAGTGCGAAATAGACCCACATGACGAGCAGCACAAGCGCGCCGACGCCCCATGCCGTCGACCGCCGGCCGAGATCGTTGGAACTGACGAAGATGCCCGCATGGACAAGGCGGGTCACCACGAACACCCAGGACAGCGCCACGATGACGAGATCGGCGTGGCGGATCGGCAACGCGATCGCGATCAGGACGTAGAACAGAACAGGCAGTTCGAACTGGTTCCGGTAGCAGTTGCCGATCTGGGTGGCGCGGACCGGCCAGTTCGGCTGGCCGAGCGCAATGTCCCTGATCTTGGTCTGCCGGCTCACCAGCGCCGAGCGGCGGGCAAGAAACATCCAGATCAGAAGCGCGAAAGTGAGCCCGACCTGGACGAAGACCGGCAATAAAACACTCGGAATCGACATGTCAGGCCCCTCAGTGTTCCAGACGTCCCCCGCTATAGCGGCGGGCCGCACGCCTGACAATGAAATGCCGGCCCGCGCCATGAACCCCGCCGCCGGACGGTGCGACCAACGGGGGCAAGAAAGCGTCCAGGAAAGCGTCAGTGTGCGTCTCCTCCAATAGACCCGAGAGGCTGCCATGAACTTCGATCCGATCAGCACCGTTGTCACCCAGGTGTCGGGCCTGTTCCATCAGTTGCTGCACGCTGTGCCCGACCAGAGCATCGATGACGGCAGCGGCCTGATGATGCCGGCGCTCGCGGGCGTCGCCCTGGCCATCACGATGGCGCTGATGCTCGCGATCTACTTCCAGACCGGCTATCGCAGCTATCGCGACATGATCCGTCACGGTCTTGCGGCCGCACTCGGATTGATGCTGCTGGCGTTTGCCATCTACGACATGCGCAACGCGGCGCTCGCCCATATCGCGAAGGCCCGCCCCGCCGCCACCTTCGAATTGCAGTGGCAGCAAACGACCGAGCGCACCAGAGAATTGGCCGCCGAGATGGAGCGTACCTCCGGCTCTGCACCTGAGACGCATCAGGGTTGAGCTAACAGCCTCCCCGCTCTTCCAGTAAGCTCCCGGCAACAATCAAATTGTTTTGCGGGAGTGAAACGACATGCGGCTGAAAGATCGTATCGCGATTGTGGTTGGCGCGGGCCAAAGCCCCGGCGAAGGCATGGGCAACGGCCGCGCCACGGCGATGACGTTTGCCCGCGAAGGCGCGTGCGTGCTGTGCGTCGATCGCAATCTTGCCTCCGCGCAGGAAACCGTCGACCTGATCGAGGCAAGGGGCGGCGAAGCCATCGCGTTCGAGGCCGACGTCACCAGGGAGAGCGATCTCAAGGCGATGGTCGAGGAAGCCCCAAAACGCTGGGGCCGTCTCGACATCCTGCATAACAATGTCGGGGTCAGCCTTGCCGGCGGCGACGCCGAACTGCTTGCGATCACCGACGGCGCGATCGACAACTGCGTCGCGATCAACCTCAAGAGCTGCATTCTGGCCGCGAAGTTCGCGATCCCGATCATGCGGAAACAAAAAAGCGGCGCCATCATCAACATCTCCTCGATGGCCGCGATCACCGTTTATCCCTACGTGGCCTACAAGGCGACGAAGGCGGCGATGATCGCCTTCACCGAACAGCTCGCCTATCAGAACGCCGCATACGGCATCCGCGCCAATGTGATCCTGCCGGGGTTGATGGATACGCCGATGGCGGTCGACACCCGCGCCAAAGCGTTTGGAAAAACCCGCGCTGAGGTCGCAGCCGATCGCGACGCCAAGGTGCCACTGCGCGGCAAGATGGGCACGGCATGGGATGTCGCCAACGCGGCGCTGTTTCTCGCCTCCGACGAAGCCTCCTTCATCACCGGCGTGACATTGCCGGTCGACGGCGGCGCCAGCGTGCGGCGCGGATAAATTGGTCATACTAGTGGTCCGATTCTAACATTCGCATCCCTTCTCAGCGGCCACGCTTGCGAATGTTAGAATCGAAGGACCACTAGCAAACATATTTTTATGTGGAGTTTAGGATTTGACATTCGCTTTCCGAACTCGCGGCTAGGTGGGTAGCGAATGTCAAATCCACTCCACAGTCCGGGAATACCCTCAACGCGTCGTGGCGCGCACGAGGTGTTTTAAACAATGACTGAATTCCGTCTGACCCAGGTTTCGGACACGCATCTTTCGCGTAACTTTCCGAAACTGACCGAGAATTTCCACCGCATCAGCACGCATATCAACGCTGATAGGCCCGACCTCGTGATCAATACCGGCGACGTGTCATGGGACGGCCCGACCAGCCGTGCCGATATGGAGTTCGCGAAGGGATTGCATGCCGCGCTGCCGGTCGAGCGCCGCTACCTGCCCGGCAATCACGACATCGGCGACAATCCGACCGCGGTTGGCGTTGCGCCCTCGTGCCCCGCGACGGAGGAACTTCGCGACGCCTTCGTTTCCGTTTTCGGCGAGGATCGCTGGCAATTCGAGGCGGCAGGCTGGCGCTTCATCGGGCTGAACTCGCTGATCATGAACGCGGGCATTCCGAGCGAAACGGAGCAGGACGACTGGTTGAAATCGCAGCTTGCCGGCGGAGGCGGAAAACCGATCGCGCTGTTCCTGCACAAGCCGCTATTTCTCAACACGCCGGAGGATCCCGAGGAAGCCGCAACCGCGATCCGCTTCGTGCCCCAGCCCAACCGCGCGCAACTCGTCGCATTGCTCGGCGCCTATGATGTCCGGCTCATCGCCAGCGGGCACGTGCATCAGCGCCGCGACTTTACCTATCGGCATATCAGGCACATCTGGGCGCCGTCGGCCGGATTCGTCATTCCGGACCGGATGCAGGAGGTGATCGGCATCAAGGAAACCGGACTTGTGGAATATCGCTTCCGCCCCGACAGTTTCGAAGTCCGGCATGTGCGCGCCGCCGGTCAGGCCAATATCAGCCTGGACGAGCTCATTCGCAGATGATCAGGGCTTGAGTGATCAGGGTTTTGCCGGTTGGACGGTCAGCCGCAAAAAGCTCATCACGCTCCCGACCGTGGCAAATCCCGCGCCGAGCGCCAGCGCCGTCGTCGCTCCGTCGCGCCCGGCAAGCGCGAAGCATAGCGCTGCTAGCGCAGCGCCGGTGGTTTGTCCGGTGAGACGCGCGGTCGCGACGATGCCGCTGGCGCCGCCGCTGCGCCCGGGCGGCGCGCTCGACATGATCGCGCGCAGGTTCGGCGTCTGGAAGAAGCCGAAGCCAAGCCCGCAGATCGCCATCCGCCAGACGATGTTGAGAATGCCGGGCTCAACCGGCAGCGTCGCCAGCAAGACCATGCCGATGCCGAGAATGACGAGCCCGATGCCGCCGAGCAGCCCGACCGGATGACGATCGCTCAGGCGGCCGGCGACGGGCGCCATGATTGCGACCACCAGCGGCCACGGCGTCATGAAGAAACCGGTCTCGACCTGGGTCCGGTGCAGAATGTCTTCGAAGTAGAACGGCAGCGAGACGAAGCTGATCCCCTGAACCGCAAACGAGCAGACGGCGGTCGCGGCCGAGAGTGCGAACATGGGCCGGCGAAACAGGTCGACCGGCAGCATCGGCGCCGGATGATCGGCCTGGCGACGGATCAGGATCAGCCCCAGCACGAGCCCGATGGCGAGCTCGGCTGCGACCGGACCGGCCGAGGCCCTGTGCGCGGCGCTGCCGATACCAATGATGACGAGGCCAAGGCATATCGCGGCGAGGCCTGCGCCGAGGAAATCGAAGCCATGTCCGGCGCGCGGCGTCGACGGCAGCGTTCGCACGCCGATCGCCATCGCCACGAGGCCGAAGGGAATGTTGACCGCGAACAGCCACGGCCAGGGTCCGAACGCGAGAATGGCGGATGCAATCGTTGGCCCAAACGTGAAGGCGGTGCCGACCACCATCGCATTATAACCGTAGCCGCGACCGAGCATCCGGCTCGGATAGACGAAACGGATCAGCGCCGAATTCACGCTCATGAGACCGGAGGCGCCGAGACCTTGCAGCACGCGCGCAATCAAAAGCGTCGGCAGCGACCAGGCGTAGGCGCAGGCGAGCGAGGCGACGGTGAACAGGAGCAGGCCGCCAAGATAGATCCGCTTGTAGCCGACGATCTCGCCCAGCGCGCCGAGCGGCAGCAGCGTTGCCACCAGTGCAATCTGATACACGTTGACGACCCAGACCACATCGGCCGGGCTCACCTTCAGGTCGTTCGCAATGGACGGCAGCGCGATGTTGGCTATCGCCGTATCAAGCGACGCCATCGCGACCGCGACGGAGATCGCGACGACTGCCCAGATCCGCCGCTCAGGCGGCAAACCGTCGCCGACAAGTGGTGACAGCGGCGTTTTGGGGCTGCGGTCCAACATCTAGTGGTCCGATTCTAACATTCGCATCCCTATTCAGCGGCCACTTTTGCGAATGTTAGAATCAAAGGACCACTAGCAAGTATATCTTTCTAGTGGAGTTTAGGATTTGACATTCGCTTTCCGCACTCGCGGTCAGGTGGGTAGCGAATGTCAAATCCACTCCACGAGCTGGATGTACACTGGATGGTCGGATCACCCCATACGCGATGCTGCATGGGCGTATGCGGCGCCGTCGTTATTCCGGGGCGCGAGCGCAGCAAGCGAACTAGGGTGCGCAATTGCGCACCTGAGAATCCATCGGGCCACAGGATGGATTCCGGGCTCAGCCCTTCGGGCTGCCCCGGAATGACGAAGGAAACGGGTACAAAATCGCTGCTTACGCCCCGCCGGGATAGTTCGGCGCCTCGCGCGTGATCGTGACGTCGTGGACGTGGCTCTCGCGCAGGCCCGCACCGGTGATGCGCACGAACTGCGCCTTGTCATGGAACTCGGCGAGATTGCGCGCGCCGACATATCCCATCGCGGCGCGCAAGCCGCCAGCGAGCTGGTGCATGACATTGGCGACCGGCCCCTTGTAGGGCACCTGCCCCTCGATGCCTTCCGGCACCAGCTTGAGCGTGTCCTTGATGTCCTGCTGGAAATAGCGATCGGCCGAGCCGCGCGCCATCGCGCCGACCGATCCCATGCCGCGATAGGCCTTGTAGGAGCGGCCCTGCCACAAAAACACTTCGCCGGGCGTCTCGTCAGTGCCGGCAAGCAGCGAGCCGACCATGGCGATGTCCGCGCCCGCGGCGAGCGCTTTCGCCAGATCGCCTGAAAATTTGATACCGCCGTCGGCAATGATCGGCACGTCCGCCTTCTTCGCGGCCTCGACCGCATCCATGATCGCGGTGAGCTGCGGCACGCCGACGCCCGCGACGATGCGCGTGGTGCAGATCGAGCCCGGGCCGATGCCGACCTTGATCGAGTCCGCGCCCGCATCGATCAGCGCCTGCGCGCCGTCCCTGGTGGCGATGTTGCCGGCGATCACCTGCACCGCATTTGAAAGACGCTTGATGCGGTTGACCGCTTCGAGCACCCGCGCGGAATGGCCGTGCGCCGTGTCGACCACGATCAGATCGACGCCGGCATCGATCAGCCGCTCGGTGCGTTCGAAACCACCCTCGCCGACCGTGGTTGCGGCCGCCACGCGCAGGCGCCCGTGCTCGTCCTTGCACGCAAGCGGATGCGCAACCGCCTTTTCCATATCCTTGACGGTGATCAGGCCGACACAACGATATTGATCGTCGACGACCAGAAGCTTCTCGATGCGATGCTTGTGCAGCATCCGCTTGGCCTCGTCCTGGCTGACGCTCTCGCGCACCGTCACGAGGTTCTCGTGCGTCATCAGCTCGGAGACTTTTTGGCTTGGGTCGGTCGCGAAACGCACGTCGCGATTGGTGAGAATGCCGACCAGTTTGCCGGGTTTGTTCGGGCCGCCACCGACCACCACGGGGATGCCGGAAATGCCGTGATGGCTCATCAAGGCGTGCGCATCGGCGAGCGTCGCATCGGGGGCGATGGTGAGCGGATTGACCACCATTCCGGATTCGTACTTCTTGACCTGGCGGACCTGCGCCGCCTGTCCTTCGGGATCGAAATTGCGGTGAATGACGCCGACGCCGCCCGCCTGCGCCATCGCGATCGCCATGCGCGCCTCGGTGACGGTGTCCATAGCGGACGCCATGATCGGAATATTCAGCGGGATGGCGCGGGTGATGCGGGAGCGGATATCGGCTTCCGATGGAAGGATATCCGAGAGGCCAGGTTTCAGAAGCACGTCATCGAACGTGAATGCTTCGCTGATCGTCTGTACCTGCGCCATTACCAACTCCGTCTGGATCCGGGATAAGCCAAAACGACGGCGAAGCGGACTTCGTCGTCGAATCAGGCCCATCAGTAGGGTTGGCGGTGGTCGATAGCACGCCACCATCACGAATCAAAGGGGCCAATCCTGCATTCGCAGGAAAGGCCCACAACCACCGTGATTTCGGCGGCAAAACGGAGCCGAATATCGGCGGCAAATGAACCGCGGGAGCAAGCGCATCCCGCGGCATCACGTCTTCTTTATTAGTAGTGCGATTCCTGCGCGGTGCGAACGCGCGACGATCCGCCGTCAAGGCAGCGCCGGGCAGCCGCGATTTCCGCGTCGGTTGCACCCTTGCTCCGCGCATAGGCCTCAGCCATTTCGGCGCTATACTTTGCTACGTAGTAGCGAACGACCGAGCATGACGCGCGATGCAGGATTCCTTCAGCAGAGGCTTCAACGGGCGCCAGTGCCAAGAGAATCGCAAAGAAAGAGAACAGCAAACGAAACCCCATGATCGGGTTTTTCCTTCTTCAAGATTTGACTGGATTAAAGAGCTCTGCGGCTCGATGTCGGCGTAGTGTCATAATCACCCCCACTGCACAACCCCACGTCAGGCATGACGCGCAGGGGAGCTATGCACACGGTACCTCGTTAAGGTTTCCGGGCGAATCAGGACAAAAACAAGATGTGATTTGCGGTTCCACGCTAAAAGCTTTTTCGAAGTTGCGCGTTTAACACATTGGGCGATCAAAAGTTCCGAACACATTTTCGCCGTAGTCTGACAATCGGTGAAATGATACAGCGCCCGCCTCAGCTTCTCTTCCTCCCTCACCCATCCTCATGAACAAGCAACGCGTCATACCACTCATCGTGGCCACGGCCCTGTTCATGGAGAACATGGATTCGACGGTCATTTCGACGTCGTTGCCCGCGATCGCCGGTGACATCGTGACGAGCCCGCTGACGCTGAAACTCGCCATCACCTCCTATCTGCTATCGCTCGCTGTCTTCATTCCGGCGAGCGGCTGGACCGCCGACCGCTTCGGCGCACGACTGGTGTTTTCGAGCGCGATCGCCGTCTTCATGGCCGGCTCGATCGGCTGTGCGCTGTCGGGATCGGTGACGGATTTCGTGATCGCCCGCACGCTGCAAGGCATCGGCGGCGCGATGATGACGCCGGTCGGGCGTCTCGTGCTGCTGCGCTCGATCGACAAGAGTGCGCTGGTCAATGCCATGGCCTGGGTCACCGTGCCGGCGCTGGTCGGTCCCGTGATCGGACCGCCGCTCGGCGGTTTCATCACCACCTATTTCTCCTGGCACTGGATCTTCCTGATCAACATCCCGATCGGCCTGCTCGGCATCTTCATGGCGTTGCGCTTCATTGACCCCATCAAGAGCGAAAACCAGGAACCCTTCGATCTCACCGGCATGGTACTGGCCGGCATCGGCCTCGCCGGCATCGCCTTCGGCCTCTCGGTCGCCGGGCTCAATCTCCTGCCGTGGACTGTCGTCGCTTCACTGGTGGTGGTGGGCGCGATCTCGATGACGCTCTACGTTATCCACGCCCGGCGAACCTCCTCGCCCGTGCTCGATTTCGGATTGCTGCATCTGCCGACCATGCGTGCCAGCATTCTCGGTGGCTTCACGTTCCGCCTTGGCATCGGCGCCCTGCCGTTCCTGCTGCCGCTGTTGATGCAGGTCGGCTTCGGCCTCACGCCGTTCAAGTCGGGGCTTGTCACCTTCGGCACGGCCGCCGGCGCGATGGGCATGAAGACGCTCGCGGCGCGCATCATCCGCACCTTCGGCTTCCGCAACCTGATGACGGTCAATGCCGTCATCAGTTCGATCTTCCTCGCCGCCTGCGCCCTGTTCACGGTCACGACCCCGTTGCTTCTGATCGTGATCATCCTGGTGGTCGGCGGCTTCTTCCGCTCGCTGGAATTCACCGCGATCAACACGGTTGCCTATGCCGAGGTCGAACCGTCGCAGATGAGCCGCGCCACCACGCTCGTCAGCGTCAACCAGCAACTCGCGGTTTCCGCCGGCGTCGCGATCGGCGCCTTCTGCGTGGAGACCACCCTGTGGCTCCGTCACATGCCGGACCTCACTGCTGATGTTTTCGCGCCGGCCTTTCTCGTGGTGAGCGTGATCTCGATGATGTCGGCGTTCTTCTTCTGGCGGATGCCAGACGATGCCGGCCACGAAATCTCGGGGCGCAAGGCGGTCGAGATTTCCAGCCGCAAGGGCGCGGCGAAAGAGGCGGTCAAGGCCGCCAGCCAGGGCACGCAGGACGCGCGGGATCAGAAGCTGGGGTGAGCAGCACCACAGGCGTCGCGGACCCCGTTTTCCGTCATTGCGAGCGAAGCAATCCAGAAAAGCAAAAGAACTGGATTGCTTCGTCGCCTTCGCTCCTCGCAATGACGATCTAGCTTGGGTCCTTCGCCCCCGAAACCCCGTCGCCAGCACAAAACGCTCGGAGGAATCCTGCCTGCTGGCCGCGTCGCGGCTTCCAACGGTGCCATCCCCTCAGTTACAATCGGCCATGCGGAGGCCGGAGACATACATGAAGCGGCGGACATTCATTGCGCTATTGGGAGTTTCGTTGGCGCGGCCACTTGTGGCGGTCGCGCAGCAGACGAGACCGGTCGTCGGTTTTCTCGGGAGCGGCACCGCGGTCGACCAGAAAAATCTAGTATCGGCGGTGCTGCAAGGCCTGAAAGAGGCCGGCCTGACCGTGGGCGAGAATGTCGACGTCGAGTATCGCTGGGCCGATGGCCACTACGAGCGCTTGCCGGCGCTTGCCGAAGAACTGGTCAAGCGCCCGGTGTCGCTCATCATCGCCGCCGGCGGGAGCGATCCCGGTCGCGCTGCCAAGGGCGCAACGTCGACCATCCCGATCGTCTTCATTACCGCGGCAGATCCGATCAAGGCGGGACTGGTGGCAAACCTCAACCGCGGCCAGGGCAACGTCACCGGCATCAGCATGATCGGCTCGACGCTTGAGTCGAAGCGGCTCGAGCTCCTGCACGAGATGTTTCCGCAAGCCTCGATCGGCGTGATGATCAATCCGGGCTATCCAGCCGCAACTGTGCAAGCGCAGGAAGTCGAGGAGGCCGTGCGCCGCCTTGGCATCAAGGTTGTCGTGATCAATGCGGGCACGCCGGCCGACGTGGATACGGCCTTCGCCAGATTCGACGAGCAGAAGGTGGGCGCCGTGCTCGCCTGCAACGATCCCTTCTACGGGTCCGATCGCACGCATATCGCAGCTCTTGCTCTGCGTTACAAGCTGCCGGCGATGTCGTTCCGCCGCGAGTTCGCCGAAGTCGGCGGACTCGTCAGTTACGGCGCGGAGTTTGCCGAAGGTTACCGCCAGACCGGAATCTATGCCGGCAAGATCCTTGCCGGCGCCAAGCCGGCTGACCTGCCGGTGATGCAGCCGACCAAGTTCGAGCTCGTCATCAATCTCAAGACGGCAAAGGCGATCGGGCTGAAAATCTCCGAGACGTTTCTGGTGCGTACCGACGAGGTGATCGAATAGACGTGCTTCCGCTGTCGCGGGGGTATGACGATCCACTAAGCCTGCTTGTCGCCACCTCGAAACCCCGTCGCCAAAACATAGCGCTCGGGCTTCTGGCTCAGGCGTCAGGCCGCGCCGCCGTTGATGGAGAGCGGGCATAGAGCGTGTCGATACGATCGCGCCACATCGCCACGAACGCACCCGAGGTGAGCTCGTCGACCGACTTCCATTCGCGTTTGACCGCGGGAAGCGTATTGCCCCAGATGGCGCGCTTGCACCATCGCTCGCCCTTCTCGATCCCCTCCTGGGTTGCACACATTGACTTCCAGGCAATCCGCTCGGGATGGCTGATGTGCTCGGCCGCTCCTTGCCAGCCTTGCTGGTGGATCAGATAGAGATCGGAGAACGTCGGCTTCTTGTGCGTTACTGCTTCGAATAGCGCCGCTTCGGTGAGGAACTTGTAGGCGGCAGCCACAGCATTGTCGCGAGCATTGAGGATGTCGCCAGACCCGAACTTCCCGAATTCATACTTGCTGAGCTGGAACAGGCCGATATAGGAGCCGGTACGTTCCGTGGGATTAAAATCGGATTCGACTTTGGCAACCGCCTTCATGAAATTGGCATCCATGTCGAACGCTTTTGCCGCGCGCTCGATCTCCTGGACTGGCGTGCCGAGCCTGACGTCGCGCAATGTCGCCAAGACGATCTTCGCGGGTTTCTCCGGCGGAGGTATTTCGGAGTAGACGTAGTATTTCAGATACGCCAGTTCGCCATGCTCCGG
The DNA here is from genome assembly GCF_035652035.1 of Bradyrhizobium sp. Classification (GTDB taxonomy): domain Bacteria; phylum Pseudomonadota; class Alphaproteobacteria; order Rhizobiales; family Xanthobacteraceae; genus Bradyrhizobium. The sequence continues at coordinate 15,938 of NZ_DASREO010000014.1, read as the reverse complement.
ATTGGGCGACGCGGCCAGCGGACCATCCGGCTGTGGCGTTGTTTCGTTCGCTGGTATCACAGGCTCCAGGCTCGCCTGCAACCTTTGTCCTTGCTGCGGCGGCGAGTTGGTCACATCGGACGACTTCACACCGTCCGCCGCTGCGGCGCTGAATCTCGCCGCAACAACCTCGTTCGCCGATAATGTTGTATCGAGTTTCGCGTCGATTGCCGGTGTCGGGATCGCCGCGCTGAGATTCGTCAGCACCGCCGTCGCATTCAGCGGGAGGGCGCTGAATGCCCCAGCAACTCTCGCGTTAGGGGCTAAGACGCTCGGGCGCGAGGCAGCAATCTGATGGATCGCCGCAAGCGAAATTACACCGAGCGCCCCGGCAACATAGTTTGTCGGCCAGTTCCCCAATATCGCGAGCCGCACCGCCGCGGTTCCCCCGTTCACCCCCAAACACAGAGGGCGGAGTTGACACGCAATTAAGGAAGTGACGGGAAGACAATGAGGCGCCCGTGTGGCGCAGGGGGCGGGGCGGTATCAGCGGCTTTGTTTGGCTACGTAGCGGCGCCCCGAAACCCCGTCGCCAGCACATAGCGCTCGGATGAATCCTGCCGGCTCGCCGCCGGCTTGACGTGGCGGACGCTCGCATAGTCGCGCTTGAGCTGTGCCATCAGCTCGGCGTCGGCGCCACTCTGAAAGGTCTTTGCGAGGAAGGCGCCGCCCGGCTTCAAAACCTCAGTGGCAAAGGCGGCGGCCGTTTCCACCAGCCCCACCATGCGAAGCTGATCGGTCTTGCGATGGCCCGTCGTGTTGGCGGCCATATCGGACATCACGACATCGGCGCGGCCTTCCAACATTGCGATCAGGCGTTTCGGCGCATCTGAAGCGAGAAAATCCAGCTGCGCGAAAATCACGCCTGATATTTCCGGCATTTCGAGCAGGTCGATCGCCACGACCCTGCCCTTGCCGCTCGCAATACCGACGCGCTTGGCGGCGACCTGGCTCCAGCCGCCGGGCGCCGCGCCAAGATCGACCACCGTCATGCCGGATTTAAGCAGATGATACTTGTCGTCGATCTCGGTGAGCTTGTAGGCGGCGCGCGAGCGAAAGCCCTCGCGCTTGGCGCGCGCCACATAGGGATCGTTGAGCTGGCGCTCCAGCCACAGTTTCGAGGACAGCTTGCGCTTGCCCGCACTCTTGACGGTGACATGCAGCCGCCCGGTCGTGTCTTTCGCCATGATGATCTTGCTTATCCTGGCCCCATGGTTCGAGACGCGCGTGCCGCGCTCCTCACCATGAGGGGTTACACCTCATCCTGAGGAGCACGCCTTAGCGTGCGTCTCGAAGGATGAGGCCACCGTAGCCTTTAACATGCAAAAAAGTCTTGCGCCTATCGGCCGGCCAGCGCGCCGTCCTCGCGCATCATTTCCACCAGCATGCCCTCGCGCAGTCCCCGGTCGGCGACGCGCAACCGCGGCATCGGGAAGGCATTGCGGATCGCGTCGAGAATGGCGCAGCCCGCCAGCACGAGATCGGCGCGCTCGACGCTGATGCAGTGGTTGGCGGCGCGCTCCTGGTAGCTCATCCGCAAAAGCCGCGCGATGGTCGTGGTGATCTCCGCATCATTCATCCAGATGCCGTCGACCCGCCGCCGGTCGTAGCGGTGCAAATTGAGATGAATGCCGGCGAGCGTCGTCACCGTGCCCGACGTGCCGAGCAGGTGCATGTCGACGAGATCCCGGCTGTGCTCGGCCGCGAAGGGCGCAACATGTTTGGCGACTTCGGCCGTCATGTCAGCGTAGGCTTGCGCCGTGACGTCGCGGCCGCCGAAATGTTCGGCGAGCGTGACGACGCCGAGCGGGATCGACATCCAGTCCTTGATGCGAGGGGTGGCATTGGCGACATGCGGATCGCGCTCGATCCGCACCAGTTCGGTCGACCCGCCGCCGATGTCGAACAGGATAGCGCCCCGCCCCTTGGGATCGAGCAGCGGCGAACAGCCGATCACGGCCAGCGCCGCCTCGGTCTCGCGATCGATCACCTCGAGGCGAATGCCGGTCTCTGCCGCGACGCGGTTGCGAAAGCCCTCCGCGTTCGAGGCGGCGCGACAGGCTTCGGTTGCGATCAGCCGGAGCCGCCTCGCCTTCCGCGACTTGATCTTGTCGCGGCAAATGGCGAGCGCTGCGATCGCGCGTTCGATGGCCGCCTCGCTGATGCAGCCGGTGGCGGAAATGCCCTCGCCGAGGCGAACGATCCGCGAAAACGAATCGACGACGCGAAAGCCGTCTTCGGTGGGGCACGCGATCAGGAGCCGGCAGTTATTGGTGCCGAGGTCGAGCGCGGCATAGACCTCGTTTCCGGGTGCCAGCTTCGCCTCGGCGGCATCCGCCGCAACCGGTATGACCGAGCTTCCGCGCGACGCCGCGTCGTCGCGAGGGCGCGTATCGTCCTTCATTCAAATGTCTTTCCCCGGCTCTAGAGCCGACGAGGAATTTCTGTTTCGGGGGTGACTCTAGCAGTGGAAAGGCCAGTGGCAAGGGCGGTGCAGCAATCCCTATATAGGACCATGTCCAATCAGCCGTTGTCGCCGGAAGAGGCGTGGTTTATTGGGTTTGGGCTGCCAAAGCCCCCGAAAAGACGGCCATTTCTGGATTTTTTCCATGCAAGATCACACCTCGCCCAACTCCCTCGAAAACGCTATTGCACTGCAAAAATTCGGGGTTGGGCAGCCCGTTCGCCGAAAGGAGGACGACACGCTGGTCCGCGGCAAGGGCAAATATACCGACGATTTCAACCTGCCCCGGCAGGCCTATGCCTGGATCGTGCGGTCCAGCCACGCCCATGGCGTGATCCGCCGTATCGACACTGAAGCTGCCAAGGCGATGCCTGGCGTGCTCGGGGCATGGAGCGGAACCGATCTGGTCGCCGCCGGCTATGGTCCCTTCACCTGCGCGCTGCCGCTGAAGAGCCGTGATGGCACGCCGCTGCTTCAGACCAATCGCACCGCGCTGATGACCGACAAGGTGCGCTATGTCGGCGACCCCGTTGCCTTCGTGGTGGCCGAAACGCTGATCCAGGCCCGCGACGCCGCTGAAGCTGTCGAGGTCGACATCGATCCCCTGCCCGCCGTCACCGATCCCGAGGAAGCGGCGCAGCCGGGCGCACCGCAGCTTTACGACCACATCCCCAATAATGTCGCGCTCGACTATCACTTCGGCGATGCCGAGAAGGTCGAGGCGGCCTTCAAGAGCGCGGCGCACGTCACCAAGCTCGACATCCTCAATAACCGCGTCGCCGTGGTGGCGATGGAGCCGCGCGCGGCGCTCGCCTCCTACGACAAAGCGAGCGAGCGTTTCACGATCCAGGTGCCGACGCAGGGCGTCGCCGCCAACCGCATGGGTCTCGCCAAGAACATCCTGAAGGTTCCTCACGACAAGGTGCATCTTCTCACCGCCAATGTCGGCGGCTCGTTCGGGATGAAGAACATCAACTATCCCGAATATGTCTGCATCCTGCATGCCGCGAAGGCGCTGGGCCGGCCGGTGAAATGGACCGACGAGCGCTCGACCAGCTTTTTGTCAGACAGCCACGGCCGCGCGCAAAAGATCCATTGCGAGCTGGCGCTCGACGCCGAGGGCAAGTTCCTTGCGGTGAAGGTTTCGGGCTACGGCAACCTGGGCGCCTACATCACCGGCGTCGCGCCGCAGCCGCTGTCGCTGAACATCGGCAAGAACATCGCCAGCGTCTATCGCACGCCGGCCATGTCGATCGATATCAAGACCGTGGTGACCAACACCACGCTGATGGGCGCCTATCGCGGGGCCGGCCGGCCCGAAGCCAACTATTTCATGGAGCGGCTGATCGATCGCGCGGCCGACGAGATGGGCATCAACCGCCTCACGCTTCGCAAGCGCAACTTCATCAAGCCGGCGCAGATCCCATTCAACGCCTCTTCCGGCATGGTGTATGACAGCGGCGATTTCCAGGGCGTGTTCGAGAAGGCGCTGGAAATCTCCGACCACGTCAACTTCGCCAAGCGCAAGAAGGAAAGTCGCAAGCGCGGCAAGTTGCGCGGCATCGCTGTCGGCTCCTATCTTGAAGTCACCGCGCCGCCGAACGTCGAACTCGGCAAGATCGTGTTCGAGAACGACGGCTCGGTGAAGATCATCACCGGCACGCTTGACTACGGTCAGGGCCATGCGACGCCGTTCGCGCAAGTGCTCTCGGCGCAGCTCGGCATCCCCTTCGACCGCATCAAGCTCGAACAGGGCGACAGCGACCTCGTCCACACCGGCAACGGCACCGGCGGCTCGCGCTCGATCACCGCGAGCGGTATGGCCATCGTCGAGGCTTCAAAGCTCGTCGTCGAGAAGGGCAAGCGAGCGGCTGCGCACCTGATGGAAGCCGCCGAAGCCGACATCGAATTTGCTGACGGCCAGTTCACCATTGCCGGCACCGATCGCTCGATCGACATTCTGGAGCTGTCGCGGCGCCTGCGCGACGGCAAGATGCCCGACGACATGCCCAACTCGCTCGATGTCGATCACACGACGGGGCCCGTGCCTTCGACCTTCCCCAACGGTTGCCACGTCGCCGAAGTCGAGATCGATCCCGACACCGGGATCGTCGAGGTCGTACGCTATACCGGCGTCAACGATTTCGGCACCATCGTCAATCCGATGCTGGTCGCCGGCCAGTTGCACGGCGGCGTCGCGCAAGGCATCGGCCAGGCGTTCATGGAGCACGTCAGCTACGACGCGAGCGGCCAGCCGATCACCGGCTCGTTCATGGACTACGCGCTGCCGCGCGCTGAAGACATTCCTCATATGGACATCGGCGACCACGCGGTGCCCGCGAAATCCAATCCGCTGGGCACCAAGGGTTGCGGCGAAGCCGGCTGCGCCGGCTCGCTGTCGACGCTGGCCAATGCGGTGCTCGATGCCATGTCAGAACTCGGCGTCACCCATATCGACATGCCGCTGACGCCGGAACGGGTTTGGCGCGCAATCAAGGATGCCAAGGCGACGGTGGCTTAAAGGCCGCTATCTCTCCACTCGTCATGGCCGGGCTTGACCCGGCCATCCACGTCTTTGTCCTGCCAGAAGTAAGACGTGGATGCCCGCGACAAGCGCGGGCATGACGAATTCAAACACTTGCAATCTTAGGAGCTATCTACGCCGCCGCCTGCTCGCGCGGCTGATAGATCGCGATATGCCTGCAATGCGCGAGCGGGATTACGCCATTGCCAACCACGAGCGCATCGAGCTCGACAAAGCGATGGCCTTTCTTCTCGTAATTTTCGACAACCCTGGCGCGCGCCGTGATCTCGTCACCGCGGCGCGCCGCGTTCAGTAGCTGCATCCGGCTGCCGACGTGAATCCACGGCCCCAGGATGGCGTTGTCGACCAGCACCTTGTTCATCACCCGCTGCAGCAGCCCGGGATGACCGAGACCCTCGCGAACGTAGATGCCGTCGATCTCGCGCACCTCGTCGAGATATTCGTCCGCGGCGTCGCCCGCCCACTTGCGCGGCATCGAGCCCAGCCATTTGCCAAGTTCGTAAGAGGCCGGGCCAACCGGCTTGCGCTCGGCGACGGGCGCGGTGGCCGGATAGTCCGCAATCGAGAGCGAGGGCGGGACCACGGGCAACGACGCGGTCCCGGTCGCGCAGAGTTCGCTGCGGCTTTCGAGCTCGATCGAGATCACACCGTCGTTTTCCACGCCCCTGACATCGGTGATCTCGCCGTCATAGACCGGCTTGACGAACCGCGCCTCGATCAGTCCGCGCTCGAGGAAATCTCGCCCCCATTTGGCGATCGGCAAATGCATCATATAGGCCATGACGTCGACGCCGGGAACGAGACCGCCGCTGAAGCCGAAACGGCGCGCGACTGTGTCGTCGTGCATCTTGTTTTCTGACAATTTGGCGGTGTTGTAGGCCTCAACGCGATAGGTCTGAAGTCCACTCGTCATGTCGCATTCCGCAGTTGGGGGGAATACCTCGCCGCCATCGTACGGCCTGCGGAACCGCCCTTGCAAGAGCGGCCCTAAGAAGCGGCGGCTTCCGCTCGCCATTTATGTGCGAATAGGGTACCACGCGGGCCTCGCGTCCCTATCTGTCCGCTATCGATGACAACTACCGCAAATCCAACCCGCATCTATGTCGATGCCGACGCTTGCCCGGTGAAGGACGAAATTTACCGGGTCGCGGCGCGGCATGATCTGCCCGTGAGCGTCGTCGCCGGCCAGTTCATCCGGGTGCCACAGGATCCGCTGATCGAAAGGATCGCGGCGGGACCCGCCATGGATGCGGCCGATGACTGGATTGCGAGCCGCGCAGGCCCCGGCGACATCGTGATCACATCGGACATTCCGCTCGCCAGCCGCTGCGTGAAATCGGGGGCCGAGGTGATCGCACCGAACGGCAAGCCGTTCACGGAAGCCTCGATCGGCATGACGCTGGCGGTCCGCAATCTCATGACGGATCTGCGTTCATCGGGCGAGGTCACCGGCGGCCCGAAATCCTTCGCCGCCCGCGACCGCTCCACCTTCCTGTCGGCGCTCGACCAGACCATCCGCCGCATCCAGCGCCGCCGGGCGGACGCGCCGGCCTCTCAGCAAGGCTGAAGCGAAGCCATGGCGCCGCCACTCATCCAGCTCAAGGATATCAGCCTCACCTTCGGCGGCACGCCGCTGCTATCGGGGGTCGAGCTGTCGGTGTCGGCGGAAGAACGCGTCTGCCTGATCGGCCGCAACGGCTCCGGCAAATCGACGCTGCTGAAAATCGCGGCCGGGCTTATCGAGGCTGACGCGGGCAGTCGATTTGTCCAGCCAGGCGCAACGATCCGGTATCTGCCGCAGGAGCCGGATTTTGCCGGCCACGCCACGACGCTCGCCTATGTCGAGGCCGGCCTTGGCCCCGGTGACGACCATTATCCGGCGCGTTACCTGCTGGAGCAGCTCGGACTTCGTGGCGACGAAGACCCCGCCCATCTCTCCGGCGGTGAGGCGCGACGCGCGGCGCTCGCGCGGGTGCTGGCGCCCTCGCCCGACATCTTGCTGCTGGACGAGCCGACCAACCATCTCGATCTCACCACCATCGAGTGGCTGGAAAGCGAGCTGAATAGCCGTCGCAGCGCACTCGTGATCATCAGCCACGATCGCCGCTTTCTGTCCAACCTGTCGCGTTCGACCGCCTGGCTCGACCGCGGCAAGATCAGACAGATCGATCGCGGCTTTGCCGCGTTTGAAGGCTGGCGCGACGAGGTTTTGGCCGAGGAAGAGCGCGAGCAGCACAAGCTTGATCGCAAGATCGTCGACGAAGAACACTGGCTGCGCTATGGCGTCTCCGGCCGCCGCAAGCGCAATGTCAAGCGGCTCGGCAATCTCGTGGCATTGCGTCAACAACGTCGCGACTATCGCGGCACGGCCGGGAACGCCAATCTCGCCGCGGCGGAAGCAGAGAAATCCGGCCGGCTGGTCATCGAAGCCAAGAACATCAGCCGCACCTATGGCGATCGGACGATCGTCGATGGCTTTTCGATCCGCGTTCAGCGCGGCGACCGCGTCGGCATCGTCGGCCCCAACGGCGCCGGCAAGACCACGCTGATCGAAATGCTGACCGGCGCGAATCCGCCCGATAGCGGCAACGTCCGCTTCGGCGCCAATATCGAGATGGCGACGCTGGACCAGCATCGCGAAAGCCTCGATCCGAAATCGACGCTCGCAGAAGCCCTGACCGGCGGCCGCGGCGATCACGTGATGGTGGGCGGCAAGCCGAAACATGTCGTCGGCTATATGAAAGACTTTCTGTTTTCGGAAGAGCAACGCCGCACGCCGCTGGAAGCATTATCCGGTGGCGAGCGCGGCCGGCTGATGCTGGCGCGCGCGCTGGCCAAGCCCTCGAACCTGCTCGTGCTGGACGAACCGACCAACGACCTCGATCTCGAAACCCTGGACGTACTCGAGGACATGCTCGGTGATTACGAGGGTACAGTGATCCTGATCAGCCACGACCGTGACTTTCTCGATCGCGTCGTGACATCGGTGATCGTGCCCGAGGGCAACGGCAAATGGATCGAATATGCCGGCGGCTATACCGACATGCTGGCGCAGCGCGGCGCGGACTTGAAGCGCGAGACGGTGAAGGCCGCTCCCACTGAAAAGAAAGAGATCGAGAAGGAAAGCAAGGCGACGCCGCCATCGCCTGTGCCCAAGCGCCGGTTGTCGTTCAACGAAAAGCATGCACTCGAAACCTTGCCGAAGACGATCGCCAAGTTGCAGGCCGAGATCGAGAAGCACCGCCTCTCGCTTGACGATCCCGATCTCTATGCCAAGGATCGCAAGAGGTTCGATCAGGCCTCCGCCGCCATGACCAAGGCGCAGGAAGAATTGCAGGCGGCCGAAGACAAATGGCTGGAACTTGAAGTGTTACGTGAAGAGATCGAACAGGCCTAAAGCGCGAAAGAGAAGAACGTCATGACCACGCCCCTCGCCGCCAAAATCGCCCGCGAATACGGCACGCCCGTTGCCGTCATCGACATGGACAAGGTCGAACGCAACATCGCGCGCGTCCAGAAAACGGTCGAGGCCGCCGGCGTCGCCAACCGCCCGCATATCAAGACCCACAAGAGCCCGATGCTGGCAAAACTTCAGATCGCGGCCGGCGCCAGGGGTATCACCTGCCAGAAGATCGGCGAGGCCGAGGTGATGGTGGAGGCCGGCATCGACGACATCCTGATTAGCTACAACCTGCTCGGCGAAGAGAAGATGGCGCGGCTCGCCGCGTTGCAGGCCAAGGCGCATATGACGGTTGCCGCCGACAATCCGACCGTGGTGACAAGCCTGACACAGGCCGCAAGCGCATCGGGGCGTCCACTTTCGGTCGTGGTCGAATGCGACACGGGGCGCAAGCGTGCCGGCGTCGAAACGGCAGCCGAAGCGATCGCGCTCGCGAAACAAATCGCCGCCTCAAAGGGGCTCGTCTTCGCCGGCTTCATGCTCTATCCAACCGAAACCGGCTGGGCGGACGCGCAGAAATTCCACGACGAGGCACTGGCTGGCGTTCGCGCGCTCGGGCTGGAGGCGACGATGGTCTCGACCGGCGGCTCGCCGAACCTGAAAAACGTCGGCAAGCTGAAAGGCGCGACCGAGCACCGGCCCGGCACTTATATATATAACGACCGCATGCAGGTTGAGGCCGGCGTCGCCACCTGGGACGATTGCGCGCTTCATATCTATTCCACCGTGGTCAGCCGCGCCGGGCACGATCGCGGCATTCTCGACGCCGGTTCGAAGACGCTGACGTCAGATACCGGCAGCGGGCTCGACGGCCATGGCCTGATCCTCGAACACCCCGAAGCGCGCATCGCAAAGTTTGCCGAAGAGCACGGCTTTCTTGACCTCGCCCGCAGCAATACCCGCCCCGAAGTCGGCGATGTCGTGCGGATCGTGCCCAATCACGTCTGCGTCGTCGTCAACATGATGGACGAAGTCGTGATGGTCCGCGGCGAGGAAATTCTCGGCACGCTGCCGGTCGCGGCGCGCGGCAAGCTGCGCTAGCCAGGCTCTAGTCAGTTAGCCGCGGGCGAGTGTCTGCAACTCACGATCAAGCCGATCGCGAAATGCCTTGATTGGTTTCAGCAAGCGGCCCGCGGGTGCGCGATGCACCAGCCAGGCGCGAACCCTGGGCTTGAAATTCCGCACGCTGATCGTTTTGAGCTCTTTTCGGAACGCGCTGCGCTTCAATCCAAACGGCGTCACCAGGCTGACGCCGACGCCCCGAGCGACGAGCGATAGCCGAAGCTCGCTGTCCAACGCATCGACGGCGACGTTGAACGGCAGGTGCGCTGCTTCGAAACGGCGTCGGACCGTGTCGCGAAACCCGCAGCCGTCCTGATTAATGACCCACGACAGCCGCGAAAGATATTCAAGATCGACGGTCGCCGGAATCTTCATGTCGCGCGCCACCACGAACACCACGGGCTGAACCCCGAAATCGTCGGCGACGAGATCGGCGGGCGGCGCAAGGCCATCCGGCAGGCAGACGGCGGCTGCATCCAGTTCGTTGCGCCCGATGCGCTCCAGCTGATGCGGCGACCAGCCCGAGACCACGCGAACGGCGAGTTCAGGAAATTCGGCACGCACGGCGTCGAGCGGCGCGGAAAGTCCGGCCTCCGACAGGAACGGCGTCAGGCCGAGCCTGAACTCGCCGCGAACGGCGCCATCGTCGGCCACACCCGACTTCAGATCATCGATCATCCGCAGCACCCGCCGCCCCTGCTCATAGGCCGCATGTCCCGCCGACGTCGGCTTCAGCGGCTTCGACATCCGGTCCAGAAGCGTTGCACCGAGCATCTCTTCGAGATTCTGGATGCGCCGGGTCACGCCCGGCTGCGTCAGATTCAATCGTGCCGACGCCGCCACGATCGATCCGGTTTCCACCACGGCGACGAAGGCGATGAGGTCATGCGTGTTCATGAAACAATCTCGCATATTCGTTATCATCTTTATTGAATTGTAGCATATTCGAGTCCGCGCTTAAAAGGGCCTCGCCAAATCCATATGCGAGGTCCCATGACCGTCTCCGAAACCGCCCATTGCTCGTCAGCGACACAAGTTCCCTACTGGCGCCTCTGGTCGGCCACCTTCCTCGGCTTCGGCGCGATCGGCATGACGATCCAGGTCATGCCGGCCTATGCCCACGAGCGGTTGGGCGCGAATGCAGTCACCGCCGGCCTCGCGGTGACGATCGGGTCCCTGGCCACGATGTTCTCCCGCCCAATCTCGGGACGGTTTGCCGATCAAAGCGGTGGGCGTCGCGTCGCGATGGCAGGAGCCATCCTCGGTCTGCTCGGCGGCATCGGCCACATGGTGGCGACGAACCTGCCCGTTCTGGTCCTTGCCCGCCTCCCTCTCGGCGCGGGCGAAGGCGCACTGTTTACCGGGTCGGTCGGCTGGATCCTGGCGCACACGGAGCAATCACAGCGGGGCAAGGTCGCGGGGCATTTTGGCCTCGCCATGTGGATGGGGCTGGCGTCCGGGCCAATGCTCGGAACCGCAATATTATCTCTCAGCACCTATCGCGACGTCTGGATTGCCGCGAGCATCATTCCGACGCTCGCCTGGGCGCTCGTTGCATCGACGCGGCCTGAGGGTCGTGTCTCGTCCGGCGAAGCGAATATCCGCCGCGCCCTGTTTCCAAGGGCAGCATGGCTGCCCGGTGCTTCAGGCGTCTTCTCCAGCATTGGCTATGGGGTCATCGCGGCATTCCTGGTACCGCGCTTTGCGGCGCTCGATTTTGCAGGCCAAAATTTTGCGCTCACCGTTTTCGGCATCGCATTCATGATCACGCGCTTTGTGGGCAGCGGATATGCCGCTCGCTTCGGCGGCAAGCGTGTCCTTCTCTCAGCCTTCCTGATCGAATCCGCCGGACTTGCCGGACTATCTCTCACACATACCGAGTGGATCGCTTTCACCTCGACGGCGATCGCAGGCGCCGGGCTTTCCATGCTGATACCGAGCGTCACGAGCATCGTCACGGAGGCCGCGGATCCGCGGGAGCGGACCGCAGCCTTGGGCGCAGTGACGTCCGCGTGGGACCTCGGCGTTGCTGTGGGCGGCCCATTGGGAGGGTTTGTTGCCGGCGCCTCGAACGCTGGACCGTTCGCGCTTGGCGCCGTCGCAGCACTGATTGCCATCGCGCCCCTGGCGATCAATCCCAAACGTGAACGTGCCGCGCTGACGCGAATGGCCAGTGGCGAGTAGTGAATAGCCAAAGCTCTACTCGCTATTGGCCACTCGCTATTCGCCATTTCAACGCGCCCTTCCCGGCCGCAACTCCCGTCGCAAAACAGGCCTGCAGGAGATAGCCGCCGGTCGGCGCCTCCCAGTCGAGCATTTCGCCGGCGGCGAATACACCGGGCAAACGGCGGATCATGAAATCGGCGTCGAGTTCGTCGAACGGGACGCCGCCCGCGTTCGAGATCGCGCGAGCAATCGGCGCGACGCCGGTGAGCTTGATCGGCGCGCTATTGATCATGGCGGCCAGCTTTTCCGGCGGCAATGAGACGAGCGGGATCGAAGAGACGATAGCTATTTCCTGCAACAGGCCGACAGCGACCGGCGACAATTGCGCGGCCTTGCGCAGCCAATTCGAAAACGTCTGCTTGCCGCGCGGCGCCGATAGACGCTTGACGAGGTCGTCCGGCGTGACATCCGGCCGGAGCGCGATCTGCAACGTTGCATGCCCGGATTTCAGGACGGCATCGCGCAATTCGGCCGATAGCGCGTAGACCGCGCCGCCCTCGATGCCATCGCGCGTGATCACGGCCTCGCCGCGAACGCTGCGCTCGCCAAAGGACAGCGCAATGCCCTTGAGAGGCTCGCCTTCGAAGCGTTCGCGAAAGATCTCGGACCAGTTGATAAGAAATCCGCAATTGGCGGGCTTGAGTGATGAAATGCCGACACGCTTGGCACGCAGTATGTCCGTCCAGCTTCCGTCCGATCCCAGTCGCGGCCAACTTGCGCCCCCGAGTGCTAACACGATGGCACGTGCCTCGACTTCGCGCGAGCCGTCCGGCGTCTGGAACACGAGGCGTCCTTTATCGTCCCAGCCGCTCCAGCGGTGGCGCAGCGAAAATGAAACGCCCGACGCGTCGAGCCGCCGCAACCACGCGCGCAGCAACGGCGAAGCCTTCATGGCCCTTGGAAAAACGCGCCCGCTGGAGCCGACGAATGTCGGTTGGCCCAGCGCCTCGCACCAGGCGCGCAACCGGTCCGGCGGAAAGGCTTCGATGGCTGCGGCAAGCTTCGGTGCGGCTTCGCGATATCGCGTCAGGAATACACCTAGCGTTTCGCTATGCGTGAGGTTCAGCCCACCGCGGCCGGCCATCAGGAACTTGCGGCTGGCCGAGGGCATCGCGTCGAACACGGCAACCTTCGCGCCGCCTTGCGCCAGTACCTCCGCCGCCATCAGCCCGGCGGGGCCGGCGCCGATGACGGCGACGTTAGGTTTTGGAGAATTCGACATGGACGAGGTTTACGTCATTCCGGGACACGCGTCTTCGCGTGGACCCGGAATCCCGAGATTGTTGCGCGAGATTCCGGGTCTGGTCCTTCGGACCATCCCGGAATGACGCCTTACAACTTCACACCCGCCCGCGCCGCGGCCTGGCTGACATATTTGTTGGTCTGCTGGAACGCATTTTCCAGCGCCTTGGCGGTCGACATGTCCGCGATCTCGGCAAAATGCGTAGCGATCGCCTCGGGTGTCCAGTCAGCTTGAGCGAGATTGACGCCCTCGGTTTCCATAACCTTGATCACGGCAAAAGAACCCGCGCCCGCGCCCATGATCGTCCGCGTTGGCGCGTCCTCACCCAGCAGATAAAGCACGGCCGGCGTGATTGCCTCCGGCTTCATCAGCGCGAGCGCCTGCGGCGGCAGAAGCTCCTCGGTCATCCGCGTGGCGGCGGTCGGCGAAATCGTGTTGACGCGGATGTCGTTCTTGCGCCCCTCTTCCGCCAGCACGTTCATCAGGCCGACGATGCCGGCCTTCGCCGCGCCGTAATTGGCCTGACCGAAATTGCCAAACAGGCCGGACGACGAGGTCGTCACGACGATGCGGCCGTAATTGCGCTCCCGCATGCCACCCCACACGGCCTTGCAGCAATAAAACGTGCCGTTGAGATGCACGTCGATCACCTTGGCGAAGTCGGCAACTTCCATCTTGGCAAACGACTTGTCGCGCAGGATGCCGGCATTGGCGCAAAGCAAGTCGACGCTGCCCCACTCCCTGGTGGCGCGATCGACCATCGCCTGCACCTGTTCGAAATTGGAAACATCGGCGCCGTCAGCCATTGCGATGCCGCCGGCCTTGCGGATTTCCTCAACCACTGCATCCGCCGCCGTCAGCGAGCCGCCGGTGCCGTCGCGCGCGCCGCCGAAATCGTTGACCACGACCTTGGCGCCGCGGGCAGCCAGCCCCAGCGCATGCGCACGGCCAAGACCATTGCCCGCGCCGGTGACGATGGCGACGCGTCCGTCAAACCTGATTGTCATGAGTGCATTTCCTGAAGTTCAAGCAAAATAGATCAGGCCGATCCAGTCGGCCACCAGGGCGGGCTTGTCCTCGCCCTCTATTTCAACAGTGACGTTGGTGTGCGATTGCAATTCTTTCGGCTTGCGCAATTTTGCTTCCATCAGCTTGAACCGCCCGCGCACGCGCGACCCCGATCGCACCGGCGATATGAATCGCAGCTTGTCGAAGCCGTAATTGACGCCCATCGTCGTGCCCGAGATGACCGGCATGACCTCATAGGACATGATGCTGAGCAGCGACATCGTCAAAAAACCATGGGCCACCGTTGCACCGAAGGCGGTCTCGCGTTTGGCGCGTTCGGGATCGATATGGATGAACTGATGATCCTCGATCACGTCCGCATAGAGGTTGATCCGGCCCTGATCGACCAGATGCCAGGACGACACGCCGATCTCCTGCCCGACCATCGCCTGATACGCTTCAAGCGAAACCGGCGGCTTCTTCCAGACTTCGTTCATGGGTTAATGATCCGGTCTCACTTTTTGCAAATCGGGAAAATCCTCTTCCCGAAACTCATCACCGCGCAACGAATCGCTTCTGTTATTATCATGCTCGAGGCGGCGCAGCTGAACGCGGCGGATCTTTCCTGAGATCGTCTTCGGCAACTCGCTCACCAGTTCAATACGCCGGATACGTTTGAAGGGTGCCAGTCGCTCATGCAGGTGCACGAAGATCGAGCGCGCGGTTTCAGCCGAGCGCTCCGTGCCGGCGACCAGCAGGATATAGGCCTTCGGGATCGCAAGCCTGATCGGATCCGGGCTTGGCACAACGGCGGCTTCAGCAACGAGGTCGTGCTCGAGCAGCACGCTTTCCAGCTCAAACGGGCTGATGCGATAGTCGGACGACTTGAACACGTCGTCGGAACGGCCGACGAAAGTGAAATAGCCTTCCTCGTCGACGAACACGACGTCACCGCTGCGGTAGACATCGCCGTCCGCGCCAGAGAGTGCGCCGTCCTCGCCCTGATAGCCCTGCATCAGGCCCGCAGGGCGATCGGCGCCGAGCTGCAACGTGATTTCGCCCTCCTTGGTCGCATGCCCGTCGTTGTCGGTGACGTCGACGCGATAGCCGGGCAGCGGCCGGCCCATCGATCCGATCTTCACCGTCTGGCCCGGCGAGTTGCCGGCCAGCGCAGCGGTCTCGGTCTGGCCATAGCCGTCGCGGATCGTCAGGCCCCAGGCCGCGCGCACCTGGTCGATCACTTCGGGGTTGAGCGGCTCGCCCGCGCCGCAGACTTCACGTAGCGTCACCTTGAAGTCGGCAAGCTTCTCCTGAATGAACAGCCGCCAGACCGTCGGCGGCGCGCAGAGGGTCGTGACGCCACATTGTGCGATCGTTGCGAGCAGACCCTTGGCGTCGAAGCGCGGCTGATTGACGACGAACACCGTCGCACCTGCGTTCCACGGCGCAAAGAAACAGCTCCAGGCATGCTTGGCCCAGCCCGGCGAGGAAATATTCAAGTGAACATCGCCGGGCTGAAGGCCTAGCCAATACATGGTCGAGAGATGACCGACCGGGTAGCTGCGCTGGCTGTGCCGCACCAGTTTCGGCTTTGCCGTGGTGCCCGAGGTGAAATAGAGCAGCATCGGGTCGTCGGGCCCGGTCGGGCCATCCGGCGCGAAGCTTTCGGGAAAATCGGCCGATCTCTCGAAAGCAAGCCATCCCTCCTGCGGCGCCTGCGCGCCGACGACGATGCGCACCAGTCCATCGCTGCCAAGGCCGGCGAATTTGCCGATCTGGTCGTGCGTCGCCACCACGGCGCGGGCGCGGCCGCGATCGAGCCGGTCGCGCAACTCGTCGGGGGTAAGCAAGGTGGTGGCGGGGATCACGACGACGCCGAGCTTGATCGCCG
>NZ_DASREO010000013.1:0-133341 GCF_035652035.1 Bradyrhizobium sp. | reverse complement strand
TGCTCACGGAAGTCGTCGGCGAATTCCCCGAGCTTCAGGGCTTGATGGGAAAATACTATGCGCTTGCGCAGGGCGAGGATGCTTCCGTCGCCGCGGCGAGCGAGGAGCACTACAAGCCGCAAGGCCCGAACGATCGCGTGCCGACCGATCCCGTCAGCGTTGCCGTCGCGCTTGCCGACAAGATCGACACACTCGTCGGATTCTGGGCAATCGACGAGAAGCCGACGGGCAGCAAGGATCCTTACGCGCTGCGACGCGCGGCGCTCGGCGTGATCAGGCTGATCGTTGAGAACAAGCTTCGCCTGCACCTCCTCCAGATGACCGCAGCGGCGAACGGCGGTCGACCGACCAATGGCGGCCAGCTTGCCACCGATCTTCTCTCCTTCTTCGCCGATCGCCTGAAGGTTCAGCTTCGTGAGCAGGGCGCACGGCACGATCTCGTCGACGCGGTGTTTGCGCTCGAAGGCCAGGACGATCTTCTGATGGTGGTTCGCCGCGTCGAGGCGCTCGGAAAGTTCCTCGACAGCGACGACGGCAAGAACCTGCTCGCGGGCACCAAGCGCGCCAGCAATATTCTCTCGATCGAAGAAAAGAAGGACAAGCGCAGCTTCGACGGCGCACCGGATGCGGCGCTTTATCGGCTCGACGAAGAGAAGGCGCTTGCGAAAGCCATCGATCAGGTGAAGCGCGATGCCGGCGCCGCGGTCGCCAAGGAAGATTTTGCCGCCGCGATGAGCGCGATGGCCAAACTTCGCCCCGCGGTCGATGCTTTCTTTGACAAGGTCAAGGTCAACGACGACGATCCCAAAGTGCGCGAGAACCGCCTGAAGCTGCTGAACGAAATCCGCGCCGCAACGCGTGCCGTCGCCGACTTCTCCAAAGTCGAGGGTTAGGGCGTGGATCGGGAGACGCTCGCGGCCTATGACAAAGACGCCGCGGCGTTCGCGAAAGACTGGCACGACCAGCCGGCCCCCAACGATCTGCATGAGATCGTCAAGCGCTTCTTCATCGCAAGCGGTCTGACCGCCGATATCGGCTGTGGCAGCGGGCGCGAGATCGCCTGGCTCAACGCGAATGGCTTTCCGTCAAAGGGTTTAGACGCATCGGAAGGTCTTCTGACTGAAGCGCGTGCGCGCTACCCGCAGTTCGAATTCACGCGCGCAGCGTTGCCTGATCTGCGAGGCGTCGCGGCCGACACCTATGACAATGTGCTGTGCGAAACCGTGATCATGCATCTCGACCGCGCGCAGATTGGGCCATCGGTCCGCCGCATGCGTGAGATCGTCAAGCCGGGCGGGGTTCTTTACCTGAGCTGGCGCGTCACCGAAGGCGAAAACCAGCGCGATAAGCACGCAAGGCTCTACGCTGCGTTCGAGCCTTCGTTGGTCCGCTCCGAACTGATGGCAACAACCATCTTGCTCGATGAGGCGGTCGTCAGCGCCTCGTCAGGCAAACGGATTCATCGCATCGTGGCCCGCAAGGGCGCGCGTTAGCAGATCGGACGGTTCTCGTTCCCCGGATGCAGCGCAGCGCCGCCGGCGTGCTCGCGCGCGCCGTAGGCACCCTTAGCGGTGCGCTGCTGATCCGGGGTCCATTAGCGCTATCGTCTGGGGGGCCCGGCTCAGCGGTGCACCGCTGAGAAGCGCTGCACCGCGTCCGGGACACGATAGCAAAAAGTGCCCCGCCCGGGCGGGGGGAGCCGGGCGGGGCCTTGATGTCCGGCAGCCATCCCGTTGGGCCGGACATGCATCGAGCGCTGTTAGTCGATCACCTGAACGATGCGGCGCGTGCGCGGCTCGACCAGCACGGTCTCGCCGTTCACCACGGTGTAGCGATAAGGCGTCGCGCCGAACGTCTGCGGTACGTCATAGAAGGTTACGCCGCTCTCCGGCAGGACAGCGCCGACAACGACGCGATCCGGGATGGAGTAGTTGGGCACCCGTTCACGTACGATATATTCGCGAAACGCCGGCCGCTGATCGACCGCGATGCCAACGGCGCCGTTATCGACGATCACTGCGCCCGGGCGCGCGACGCCGACGGTGCTCTGGGCCTGCGCCGCGACAGGTGCGCTTATGGCGGCCGCAATTGTCGCTAGGGCCAAAAGATGGTTTCGCATGATCTGCTCCTTCGCCATTTAGGACTGCATTCCGGCAAGTTGCCGGGCATGCAAGGTGATCCAATTCATCGTTGCCGACATCGTTCCCCAGAAAAAATTTCGGACAGTGCGTTGTTTCCGATGAATTTTTGGAACAGTGCGGAACCCCATCAGGCCCAAAGCGTCTGCTAGCGTGGAACAGGGGGAGGGGAATGTTATGGTGCCGCTCCTCGATTCGACGCACCCTAAAGAGGAGACGCATTCATGACCCTCACCGTCGCCCATATCTCGCCGATCATCTCGGTGATCGCGGGCCTTTTGATTTTGATCATGCCGAGGTTGCTGAACTTCATCGTAGCAATCTTCCTCATCCTCAACGGCCTGATCGGGCTCGGGCTTTTGCGGTGGCTTCACATGTAACCGGGCGTGTTCCGCGGCTTGCGCCGGGCCGCTCAAAGTGGTGTAAGGCGCTCAATTCTTTCACTCCAGCGGATCATTTTCTGTCATGGCCAAAGCCGTCGCGAAACCGAAGAAAATTGCTGCGAAATCAAAGTCTTCCGCGGGGACCCGGGCCAAGCCTGCGCCGACCGCCTCAGCCCGCAAGGCGCTGAAGAAGAGCGCGGTCAAGCCAGCGAAAAAGCCGGTCGCCGCCAAGGCGGCCGCCGAGCCGGTGAAAGCGGGCAAGTGGGTCTATACCTTCGGCGACGGCAAGGCGGAGGGCAAAGCGGGCCTACGCGATCTGCTCGGCGGCAAGGGGGCCAATCTCGCCGAAATGGCTAATCTCGGATTGCCGGTCCCTCCAGGCTTCACCGTTCCGACATCGGTCTGCACCTATTTCTACGCGCACGAGAAGACCTATCCGAAGGAGTTGAAGGCGCAGGTCGAGAAAGCGCTCGACTATATCGGCAAGCTCACAGGCAAAGCCTTCGGCGATTCCAAAAACCCGCTGCTGGTGTCGGTGCGCTCCGGCGCCCGCGCCTCGATGCCGGGCATGATGGATACGGTGCTCAATCTCGGCCTCAACGACGTTACGGTCGAGGCGCTCGCGGAATTGTCCGGCGATCGCCGCTTTGCCTATGACAGCTACCGCCGCTTCATCACCATGTATTCCGATGTTGTGCTTGGCTTCGAGCACGCCCACTTCGAGGACATCCTCGATACCTACAAGGACAGTCAGGGCTATTCGCTCGACACCGATCTGACCGGTGATGACTGGGTCGAGCTTGTCGGCCAGTACAAGGAAGCCCTGGCGCGCGAGACCGGAGCGGAATTCCCGCAGGATCCCCATGATCAGCTGTGGGGGGCGATTGGGGCCGTGTTTTCGTCCTGGATGAATGCGCGCGCGGTGACCTATCGCAAGCTGCACGACATTCCGGAATCCTGGGGTACCGCCGTTAACGTGCAGGCGATGGTGTTCGGCAATATGGGCGAGACCTCGGCGACCGGCGTTGCGTTCACGCGCAATCCCTCGACCGGCGAGAGCAAGCTCTACGGCGAATTCTTGATCAACGCGCAGGGTGAAGACGTCGTGGCGGGCATTCGCACACCGCAGGACATCACCGAAGATGCGCGCAAGGAATCCGGCTCCGACAAGCTGTCGATGGAAGAGGCGATGCCGGCCGCGTTCAAGGAGCTGACGCGGATCTATACACTGCTCGAAAAGCACTACCGCGACATGCAGGACATGGAGTTCACTGTCGAACAGGGCAAGCTGTGGATGTTGCAGACCCGCAGCGGCAAGCGCACCGCAAAGGCCGCGCTCAAGATTGCGGTCGAACTCGCCAATGAAGGCCTGATCTCGAAGAAGGACGCCGTGCTGCGGATCGATCCCGCCTCGCTCGATCAGTTGCTGCATCCGACCATCGATCCCAATGCCAAGCGCGACGTGATCGCGACCGGCCTGCCGGCGTCGCCCGGCGCGGCATCGGGCGAGATCGTGTTCTCCTCCGACGAGGCTGCAAAGCTGCAAGCGGACGGGCGCAAGGTCATACTGGTGCGGATCGAAACCTCGCCGGAAGACATTCACGGCATGCACGCCGCTGAAGGCATTCTGACCACCCGCGGCGGCATGACATCGCACGCCGCCGTGGTTGCGCGCGGCATGGGCAAGCCTTGCGTCTCCGGCTGCGGCGCCATCCGCGTCGATTACGGCCGCGGGTTGATGAGCATCGGTTCGCGTACTTTCAAGACCGGAGACGTCATCACCATCGACGGTTCACTCGGTCAGGTGCTGGCCGGGCGGATGCCGATGATCGAGCCGCAATTGTCGGGCGAGTTCGGCACGCTGATGGGTTGGGCCGACGCCGTGCGCAAACTCGGCGTTCGCGTCAACGGCGATACGCCGGACGATGCGCGCACCGCGGTCAAATTCGGCGCGGAAGGCATCGGCCTTTGCCGCACCGAGCACATGTTCTTCGAGGAAACCCGCATCCGCACCGTGCGCGAGATGATCCTCTCCGAGGATGAGCGCGCACGCCGCGCCGCGCTCTCGAAGTTGCTGCCGATGCAGCGGGCGGATTTCGTCGAGCTGTTCGAGATCATGCAGGGCATGCCGGTCACGATCCGCCTGCTCGATCCGCCACTGCACGAATTCCTGCCGCATACGCAGGCCGAGATCGAGGAAGTGGCGCGCGCCATGAACACCGATCCGCGCCGGCTCGCCGACCGTGCGCGCGAGCTTGCGGAATTCAACCCGATGCTCGGCTTCCGCGGCTGCCGGCTTGCGATCGTCTATCCCGAGATCGCCGAGATGCAGGCGCGCGCCATCTTCGAGGCCGCCGTCGAAGCCGGAAAGCGCACCGGCAAGGCGGTGGGTGTCGAAGTGATGGTGCCGCTGATTGCGACCAAGGCCGAGTTCGACCTGATCAAGGCGCGCATCGATGCGACCGCGCAGGCGGTGATGAAGGAAACCGGCGCCAAGCTCGACTATCAGGTCGGCACCATGATCGAGTTGCCACGCGCCTGCCTGATGGCGGGCGATATCGCGACGACCGCCGAGTTCTTCTCGTTCGGCACCAACGACCTGACGCAGACCACTTACGGGATCAGCCGTGACGACGCGGCGAGCTTCCTCTCGACCTATGTCGCCAAGGGTATCCTGGAGATCGATCCGTTTATCTCGGTCGATCGCGACGGCGTCGGCGAGTTGGTGAAGATCGGCGTGGCACGCGGCCGCAAGACGCGACCGAGCCTCAAGGTCGGCATTTGCGGCGAGCATGGCGGTGATCCCGCTTCTGTCGCGTTCTGTCATCAGGTCGGTCTCGATTACGTATCGTGCTCGCCATATCGCGTGCCGATCGCGCGACTCGCTGCGGCGCAGGCAGCGCTTGGCAAAGAGGTTGCGAGCCAGGCGTAACAACAACGATCGTACCAAAGCGATTTTCGCACTGAGAATGCCCGGACTTGTTCCGGGCATTTTCTTTTGACGACGTCGATGCGCGGCAAAGCTTGGCTGGCCCGCGTCACCACGGGCAATCGCTAAAAATTTCTTCACGCTTTTCGTTGACGCGATATTTACCACTTTGCTGGAGGCGCTGTTTACCAACGCCTTACAAGTGATTGCTTCGAAACGGCCGCGCGGTTGCGTGTGTCGTTCGGGACACGCCGATTAACTCCCTCGCAACCTAAATTAGTTACTACCCGAAACGATCGAATTGCACGGAGGTAGTGGAGTTCGATCGCGTAAGCGTTGTGTTGCGTTGCGTGAGCGTAAGATGTCACAGTTGCGTGGCCGGCCGAGGAGCGCACAATTTGCGTTCTTCGGTCTTGGTCTTTGCAGTTTTGCATTGACCCCGACGGAAATCGGATATCAGGACATTGCATCGCGGCTGGCGCGACAGCCGGCCGTTGCCGCGCGGTGGCGCAGCCACTTGTTCGCCGCTGTCGATAGCATTCATGTCGCGGCCTACACGTTCAACCGGCCGATTGGAACGGCCGCGCCGGAACCGCCGAACTATCGGCGCGTCAGTTTCAATCCAGCCTCCGACATCACCGGCTCTATACCGCGCAATCAGGTGATCCAGACTCCGCCGCGCTACCAGGCTTCCGATTTCCCCAAGGTCGATCGTACGCTCAAGGGCGATCGTCTCATTGTCGCACCGGCTCCGGAAGTTGCTGCGCCCGCCGGCGTTGCGCCGACGAAAAACGAGCCCGCGAGCTCCAGTCCCAACATACGCGGTGCCAAGAGCGCTGACGCCACCGCGCCCGCCGCGCGCGCGCCGCTCGATCCGGAACTGGCGGAAGCGATGAACGCTCCGCCGCTTCAGCAGTATGATATTTCGATGTCGCTCGAGGCGCGGCCGCTCGATGATTTGAAAAACTCCACTGGCAAGGCGGCCGCGACGTTCGAAAGCCGCCCGTCGCGCGACGGCTTCTCCGTGAAAACAGCGAGCCTGTTCTTCGGCACTCAGTCGCTCGGTGCGCCACTCGAGACCATTGAGCGTTGGCAGCCCGGCGAGGAACCTGTCGTTGTGATGCCTGAAGCGCATGTCGACCCCGATATGAAAATGATGGCGGCGCTGCCTGCGACCACAGACGTCGCCAAGGCGGCCGAGAGCGGCGAGAGCATCGCGGCCAAGGGCGAAGTCAATGCCGACGACCAGCGCGACAAAACGCCGGCCGAGCGCCTCGGCCTCACCGACGAGAAGTCGCGCGCCAAATCGGAAAAATGTCTTGCGGAAGCTGTCTACTTCGAAGCCCGCGGCGAAGCGGTGCGCGGCCAGATCGCGGTGGCGCAGGTCGTCCTCAACCGCGCCTTCTCCGGCTTTTATCCAACCACGGTGTGCGGCGTCGTCTATCAGAACAAGCATCGGCACTACGCCTGCCAGTTCACTTTTGCTTGCGACAACGTCGCCGATGTCGTTCGCGAGCCCGACATGTGGGATCGCGCCAAGAGAATTTCTAAAGCGATGCTCGACGGCCAGATCTGGCTGCCGGAAGTAGGTCACTCGACGCATTACCACGCTTACTGGGTGCACCCGTCCTGGGTCAGCGAAATGAAGAAGATGTACAAATTCGGCGTGCACACCTTCTATCGGCCGCGCGCCTGGGGCGATGGTAGCGAAGCGCCGAGCTGGGGCACGCCGGCGCAGACCGCGCAGATTTCGGCGGAGCTCCTTGAAGCAGCCAAAAGCTCGGCCGAGATGTCGGAGAATTCCTACCGGCGGTAAGTGTGCTGACGTTATGTCAGCATGTCCATGACATGGCGTCATTCGAGGCTCGCGGAAACGCGCAGGGCAGCATTGCGGCGGCCCATGTACACCGATCAGTGCATTTCAAAATCCATGCATTTGCGGTAATTCGTTCGTCCGCTGATTTGTCCGTCGGCGGCAGCACGTTTCGCCGCAATGACACCGCGAGCGATTCTTGAGGGGATTTGCATGGCTTCGATCGAAATCGACCAGCGTAAGCTTTCCGATACGGCAGGCTGGCGTACGCCGCTGGTGGTTATTGTCTGCGGCTGTGCGATCGCGCTGCTCAGCTTCGGGCCGCGCTCCGGTCTTGGTTTCTTTGTCCAGCCGATGGGCCGAGAATTCGGCTGGGGTCGCGATATTTTCGGCCTCGCGCTGGCCGTGCAGAATCTGCTTTGGGGACTGGGGCAGCCGATTGCCGGCGCGGTCGCAGACCGCTTTGGCGTGACGCGTGTGATGTGGGTCGGCGCTGCGCTTTACGCTGCGGGCCTGTTCCTGATGAGCCATGCGACGACGCCACTCTCGCTCGATATGGGCGCGGGAGTTCTTATCGGCTTTGGGCTTTCCGGTTGTTCGTTCAATCTGGTGCTGTCTGCTTTCAGCAAGTTGCTGCCGCCGGAGCGGCGCGGCGTTGCGCTTGGTGCAGGCACCGCCGCCGGCTCGTTCGGCCAATTCCTGTTCGCGCCGTTCGGCGTGGCGATGATTGACAATTTCGGCTGGCAGGCGGCGCTTTCGGTGTTTGCTGCAATGATGCTGCTCATCCTGCCGCTGTCGCTGGCGCTCGCAACGCCGCCCGCGGCGGCTACGACCGAGGCGCCTGTCCCGGATCAGCAGTCTTTCAAGACTGCGCTGGCCGAAGCGTTCGGACATCGCTCTTATGTGTTGCTGGTGCTGGGCTTCTTCACCTGCGGCTTTCAGCTCGCCTTCGTCACAGTGCATTTGCCTGCCTACCTGTCTGATCGGGGCATATCCACATCGACCGGCGGCTGGGTCCTGGCGGCGATTGGTTTGTTCAATATCATCGGTTCGCTCAGCGTCGGCTGGTTACAGAACGTGCTTCCGAAGCGCTACATCCTGTCCGCGATCTATTTCACCCGGGCCCTTGCAACCGTTGCATTCATCTCGTTTCCGATCACGCCATTCTCGGCGATTGCGTTCGGCGCCATCAGCGGTCTGACCTGGTTGTCGACGGTGCCGCCGACCTCGGCCTTGATTGCGCTGATGTTCGGCACGCGCTGGTTTGCGACGCTGTATGGGTTTGCATTTGTCAGCCACCAGGTCGGAGGCTTCCTCGGCGTCTGGCTCGGCGGGATCGTCTTCGAAAAATTCGGGTCATATACGCCGATCTGGTGGCTTTCCATTATGTTCGGCGTGCTCTCGGCGCTGATCAATCTGCCGATCGTCGAGGCGCCCGTGCGGCGTTCGGTGGCGCAACCGGGCTGATTGGTTCCTAACATATCGCTCTCGCCGTGCGATTTTGTGAGTGATAGGATCAATCCCACTCACAAATAAACGCCGGGAGACGTTGCGTTGGCCACCTTCAAAGCGATCAGGATCGACAAAGCGGAGAAGGGCACGACCGCAGCCGTCGTCCAGTTCGACGAAGCCGACCTGATGGAAGGCGACGTCACCGTTCGCGTCGAATGGTCGACCCTGAATTACAAGGATGGCCTTGCCGTCACCGGAAAGGCGCCGGTGGTGCGGCGTTTCCCGATGATTGCAGGGATCGATTTTGCCGGCACCGTCGAACAATCCTCGCATCCGCGCTGGAAAGCCGGCGACCGCGTGGTCTGCAACGGTTGGGGTCTCGGCGAAACGCATCTCGGCGCTTACGCCGAAAAGGCGCGCGTCAAGGGCGACTGGCTGGTACGTTTGCCCGAAAGTATCTCGGCGCGCAGTGCGATGGCGATCGGCACCGCGGGCTACACCGCGATGCTGGCGGTGCTCGCGCTGGAGAGCCATGGTTTGAAGCCATCGCACGGCCCCATCGTCGTCACCGGCGCCGCCGGCGGTGTCGGCTCGGTGGCGATCGCGATCCTTTCGAAGCTCGGCTACCACGTCATCGCCTCGACGGGGCGGGCGTCGGAAACCGATTATCTCAAGGGTCTCGGCGCGACCGAGGTGATCGACCGCAACGAGCTTTCGGCGCCGGCTAAACCGCTCGCCAAGGAGCGCTGGGCGGGAGGGGTGGACAGCGTCGGCTCGACCACGCTCGCCAATCTTTTGTCGATGACCAGATACCGGGGCGCCATCGCGGCCTGCGGGCTGGCCGCCGGGATGGACCTGCCGATCTCGGTCGCACCATTTATTTTGCGGGGGGTGTGTCTGCTCGGCATCGATTCCGTCATGTGCCCTCTGGAGCTTCGGGAGGTCGCCTGGAAGCGCCTTTCGACCGATCTGGAATCGGCAAAGCTGTCTGAAATTACTCATGAAATTGGCCTGGATGAGGTGATCGGGGCGGGAGCCAGGATCCTCGCCGGCCAGGTTCGCGGCAGAATCGTGGTAAAAATTTCCTGACGACATTCAGACTTTACCAACGAAGCTGCGCCAATGTTGCCACGGTTAGTATGGTAAGCAGCGGGTAAAGAGAACGACCTCCCGCGGGGTAAAGTCGGAGTTGAAGCATGCTTGCGCGTTTTGTGTTGGGGGCGACGATAGCCGTTGCGGCGACCGTGCCCGCGTTGGCCGGGCAGATGAATGCCGAGGAGGCCAAGCGCTTCGTATCCGGCAAGGTGTTCACCTTCACCTGTGTTGACGGCACCCGCGGCGCGGGCCGGATCCTCGACGACATGGGGGCGGCCGGTTCGGTGCAATTCAGCGGCGCCGGTCCCATCCGCCACGTGCGGCTGCCCGGTAATACGCTGCAAATCCGCGGGCAGGCGGTTTGCGCTTCGCTTCGTGGCCTCCCGTTCGAGCCGTGTTTCAACCTCGAAAAGCACGACGAAGTCAGCTTCCGCGGATCGGTGGCCGGCATGAGCTTCGCTTACTGCGATTTCCGTCATCAGGGCGGAGCCCAGATGCTGATGGCACGCGCGGTGGCGCATCCGCGTTCGCTGCGTGAGCGCGAGCGTGCGGCGGAGCGTGCGCTGGAGCGAACCGGCTCGGTCGAAGCGTCCGTGCGGGTCGAAACCCCGGCAGTCGAGAGCGCGAAGCTTGATCCGATCGGCGCCGCGCCGAAGGCCGCGCCGGCGAGATCGGAGCCCGGACTGGAGTTGCGCCACTCGACCGACTGATGGTCGCAAGGCGCGCTGCCGGTTTCCAACTTTTCTGACGCGTATTGGCCGCGCTCGCGCGTCCGCAATTCTACGGGCGCGAGGCGCGCGTATTCGTTGTGACGTTGCGGTTTTCCGCCATGCGTCACGGCGTGCGCTGAACCCTTCATTTACGAATTGGTAGCTATGTTCGCGGGCGCCGAAAAGGCGGCTGGGATTGGTGATTGCGTGCCGTGAAACGACCGAACGGCACATCCTCGGGGGTGGATCGTCGTGCTCAAGTTCATTGCTCAACATTCGATCGCGGCCAAGCTTGCCGCCATGGCGGTTGCCGGCGCGCTGTTCATGCTGTTCGTCGCGGCAACGGTTCTCTTCATTGCCCGCAGCGAACTCGCCAATGAGCGAACGGAACGGGCGCATGCCGTCGTCGATGCCGTCTGGAGCATGGCGGACAGTTTCAAGCGCGCAGCCGACACCGGCACGATGACTGAGGCCGAAGCGAAGGCCCGCTTCTTTGCAGCGTCTGGCAATATCTGGTTCGAAGGCCATACCAACTACGTCTTCATCTACGACACCGAGACCGGGCTTTGCGTCATGAACACCGGCAATCCAGGCCTGGTCGGCAAGGACGTGCGCGAGCTGAAAGATTCGAGCGGGATGCCTTTCGCCGCGATGATGCTCGATATCGCAAGGCGCGGGGAGGGCACGATCCGGTACACGTTCCCGAAAGGCGGCGCGAAAACGCCGCTCGACAAGGTCGCGTATGTCCGCGGCTTCGGGCCGTGGCATCTCATGATCTCCTCCGCCGAATACATGACGGATCTGGACGTCTCGTTCTGGAGCATGGCGCAGACGGCCGGCATTCTGATTGCCGTTCTGCTGCTGTCCTCGATCGCGATCGCATGGCTGGTGGCGCGCAGCGTCGTCAAGCCGCTCACCCGGTTGAAGCTGCGCATGGACGCGCTCAGCAAGGGCGAATTGAATCTTCCTGTCACCGACGTCGAACGGTCCGACGAGATCGGCGAGATGGCGCGAACTGTCGAGGTGTTCAAGCAGGCCATGGTCGAAACCAACCGCCTGCGCGCCGAACAGGTCGAGACCGAGCAGCGGCAGATGCAACAGCGCAAGGACGACATGCACCGGATGGCCGATGGCTTCGAAGGCGCGGTGGGGCAGATCATCGGGGCCGTGTCCTCGGCGTCCGCCGAACTGGAAAAGTCGGCCGGCGTGTTGACCTCGACCGCGACGCGGTCGGAATCGCTTGCCACGAAAGTCGCCGGCGCTTCGGAGGAAGCTTCCGTGAACGTTCAGTCGGTGGCGTCGGCAACGGAGGAATTGTCGTCATCGGTTCACGAGATCAGCCGCCAGGTGCAGGAATCCGCGCGCATGGCGAATGCGGCCGTCGAGCAGGCACGCCAGACCAATGGCCGCGTCGGCGAACTGTCTAAGGCTGCAAGCCGCATTGGCGATGTGGTCGAACTGATCAACACGATCGCCGGGCAAACCAACCTGCTGGCGCTTAACGCCACCATCGAGGCGGCGCGTGCGGGCGAAGCGGGCCGCGGTTTTGCGGTAGTGGCGTCCGAAGTGAAGGCGCTCGCCGAGCAAACCGCGAAAGCGACCGGCGAGATCGGCCAGCAGATCAACGGCATCCAGGCGGCGACGCAGGAATCCGTGGGCGCGATCCGGGAAATCAGCGGCACCATCGAAAAGCTCTCGGAGATCGCCTCTGCCATCGCGGCCGCCGTGGAAGAGCAGGGCGCCGCCACCCAGGAGATCTCCCGCAACGTGCAGCGCGCGGCGGAAGGCACCATGCAGGTCTCTTCCAACATCTCCGACGTGCAGCGCGGCGCCAGCGAGACCGGGTCGGCCTCCTCGCAGGTGCTGTCGGCCGCGAAATCGCTCTCCGGCGATTCCAGCCGCCTCAAGCTCGAGGTCGGCAAGTTCCTAAGCTCCGTGCGGGCGGCTTGACGACAACAACGTCATGAGCCCGCCGGCGCGACAGGCGTCGCGGGCTGCGCGTCTCGCCGGAACAGGACCTTCTGATAGAACCAGCCGATCGCGACCAGCACGAGGCCGAGGCCCATGAAGGACAGCGCGCGGTACACGCCTTCCAGTGTCGACAGATCGACCAGGAACACCTTGGCGATGGTCAGTGCGATCACGACGGCCGAGGCCAGACGAGCGCGCTGTGAGTTGAAGAAAATGCCGATCACCAGCAGCGCCACGCCGAAGGCGAGCCACGCGATCGAATAGGTGTACTGCTCGACGTCGTAGATCGGTCCGCTGGACATCGACGGACCGTGATAGAGCCGCCGGATTTCGAGACTGATGTAGCTCAGCGCCAGCACCAGCGCGCCGGCGGCAATGGTGTTGCCATAGGCGGCAGGCCTGCGGCCCGCAACCGCATAAGACAACAGCAGCGCCAGGATCGCCGGCGCGGCGTAGGCGAGCAGAAGCTCGTTGAAGAATTCGCCGCTAACTCTGTCGCCCCACCAGATGAAGGGATTGTCGATGAACAACAATCCGACCAGCGTTGCGGCGCCCGCAAACAACGTCAGCAGGATGGCGCTGACATTGTGAATGATGCTGCCGCTTCGAACGAATAGTCGTTCAAGTCCGATCGCCATGGCGAGCGCGGCGCAAACCTGCAAGCCGGTCTCGGTCAACCCGGAGCTGTGGCGATAGACGTCGCCGCCATTGATGAAGTGACGGATTTGCAGGAACACCAGCAGCACCGTAAAGAGGATCGCCGCGGCTTCCACGCTGCGCAAGGAAGCGTCGTCCGCTTGACGCCGAAGTAAGATGCTGGCCGTCCAGAACGACAGCGCGGGAATGCCGTAGCCCCACAAGAGCCAGTTGAAGATCGGCGTCGTGCCGACCGCGGCACCCACGATCCGCGGCTCATAGCCGATCCTCAGGACCACGATGCCGGCGAGGATTGCGGACAGCACGCGCAGGAACGGAATCGGCCGCTGCGTCGACACCCAGGCTGCGCCGAGCGACGTCAGCGCGAGCGCGATGGTGAGCCAGCCCCTGTCGAGCGCAAAGGTCAATCCCAGCGCCATCGCCGCCAACGTGCCGGTCGCAAACAATGCGGTCGCGACAGTCAACCCCGGACGCAACTCGCGCCGCGACAGGATTTCGGTCGCAGCGGCAAAGGCTGCCGCGAGCAGCACGGCCAGGATCGCAAACGGGATCGATCGATCGAGATGAGCGATGCGGGCATACAGCGCGATGATAAGTGCAAGCGGCGTAAATACGCCCGATGCCGACCAGATCACCGGCACCAGCGCGTTCGAACTGCGGCCTTGCGCAAGAAATCCCGCCGCGCCAAAGGCAATGGCGAAGAGCGCGGCCACGGTGAAATGAAGCGAGACCGAGCTTTCGATCGGGGAAGTGCCGATGCCGGGCAGCGGGCCGCCCGGCAACACCAGCAGATCCGGATTGACCCGAATGGCCCATTCGAGAAACACGATGCCGACGAAGACGGCCGCCAGCGCTACGCTACCTGCCGCCGACGGTGCGCGCCACGCCACCAGCAGCGTCGCCGCGGTCAACACCGCAAACACGATGATGGCAAGATCCGCATGGAAGCTTGCGAGCACGATACACGTCGCGCCGAACAGATAAGCGGCCAGCGATCCCGATGAGACCGGCTCGAAGTGATCGTCATCGGCGGAGGGGCCGAACATGAAACCGCACACCACCATCAGCGCCGCGAGCACAAACCCGGCGATGACGTGGAACGCAGACGGCCCTACCTCCGGCGGGAAGAATGTCAGCGCGGGGAAGGTCCAGAGCAGCGCGAGCACGATCGTGGTCACGGCGAGCCAGATCCACAGCCTGATCCGCGCCAGACCAAAGGCTGCGGCGGTGACGACGGCGAGGTAGATGTAGAGCGCCCAGAAGTCGGGTGTGTCCGATGAGACCAGGAGTGGTGTGCCGAAAGCGGCGACGATGCCGAGCCCGGCCAGCATCGGGCCGTGCAGCAATGCCGCCGCGAGCGTGCCGAGGGCGACGAGCCCGAGCAGAATGAAGGCGGAGGCGGGCGCGAGGAAATCATACAGCGCGTAAGCGGCGTAAACCGTCCCGAAGGCGACCGCCGTGCCGGCCGCCGTCAGGATCGCCGGGATGTTGGCGATCGGCAGCACGTCGATGGAGGAGGTGCTCTCCGAGCGTCGCGTCCATTCGCCGGCAATGAGCAGCGCGAGCGCAAACGCGCTGCCCAGCAAGACCCGCACGCCGGGGCCGAGCAGGCCGGCGTCGATCGAGTAGCGGACCATGAAGAAGCCGCCGAGCGCGAGGGTCAGCCCGCCCAGCCACACCACCCAGCGCGTGCCGACCCTCTCCTCGAAGCCGGGCGAGGCGGGCGGAACGGGCGGGGGCGCCGCCGGCGTAAGCCGGGGGGCGTCCGCCGCATCGTCGGGGACGGAGGGTGGGGCCTCGTGAAGCGGCGTTGGCTCGACGGGAGCGGCGGCGGCCGTCTCGGCTGCAGCCGCGGGCGCGGGCGGTTCGGCGGGGACGAGCGGCGGCGGCGCCTGTGGCGCCCGCCATTCGCTTGCCTCGATCGCGTCCAGTCGCGCTTTCAGGCCGGCCGTCTGATCCTGCGCCTTGCGCGCAATGATCAGCGCAACGACCGCGATCGCAATCGCGAAGAATTCAAACATCCGCCCCTCCAGCGCCGGCTCCATCCAGTCTTAGTGTCCATTCGGACGGCCCAAGTTCAAGTTGAAGTTCAAGCCGACGGAAGGCTTAGTGACAGATTATTCGAGGTCGATGCGGAATGGCTGGCCGACGCTGGTCAGGCTTCCCGGCCCCATTTCGTCGAGCGCGCGCAGCATCCGCCCCTCGCGCCCCAGCGCCTTGTCGGCGAGGCTGACGATCAGCCGGTTCGGCTGGGCGATCGGCGAGGCCGAGCGGATCTGGCGCGCGATCGCGATCTCGTCGCGATGCGGATTGAGCGCGCACACCGCGGCAAAGGCGCTCGCGGTCGAGCGGCTGATGCCGGCGTAGCAATGCACGACCAGCGGCGCGCTGCGATCCCAGCCACGGACGAAATTCAGGACCTGCTCGATATGCGCATCCGATGGCACGACGAAGCCTTCGATCGCTTCGGTGATATCGTCCATCTGCACCTTCAGGTGATTGGCGGCGAGCACCGAGACGGGCCGCTGCACCTGATCGACATTGGCCATCACGGTGAGAATATGGCTCGCCCCGGTCGACTGGACAGTTGAGGGAAGGGCGGCGAGCGAACAGACGTGGATCATGTTTTTTCCTTGTTGGTGGCCTTTAATTATAGGGCCGCGCACGGGGGCGGTGAAGGGTAGGGCTGCAGGCATTGACTGCATCGCGTCATTGCGAGGAGCGAATGCGACAAAGCAATCCAGGCTGTCTCCTTTCCGTCATGGCCGGGCTCGACCCGGCCATCGTGCCGACAGCGCGGAGGCACACCTCCACATTCCCGCGGCGCACTACGTCCGGGTTAGAGCTCACGTGACCCTCGATAACAGAGGGCGCAGGGAATGCCGGATGCAGCGATGCACCCGCAGCCTCGTGCGCAAAAGTAAAAAGCACACGAGTTAGTCACCACAGGTTCACCGGTTGCCCCGGCATTCCCTGCGCGATGGTCTTACGGTTTCCTTCGTGCTCTCCCCGGAGACCGGGCTTTGTTGTCTCCGTCACCAGCGCAATGCGAAAGCATCTCGCTCGCTTGACATCAGCGTCGGGACGTCAGGACCACACGACTTCGCCGTCCGCAAACCGCGTCGCTCGTCGGCGACACAATTTGCGGCCATCGCATCCCGCGCTCCACGGTCGTGACGACGCGTCCGCCCCTCCTGATGAGCGCGAGACGCACATAGAGCTAGCGGTGATTTGCCCGACGGGGCAAGCGAAAAACTGCGACCCGTTTCAGAAGTGACCGTTCGGTCCGATGGTATGCTTCAGGCCGGACCGGATCCGAAATCGGGAGAAGCCGAGCCGCGATCGCTCATCCGGGCATGCGTTTCACGGCCTGGCAGAACGCCTCGACGTTGGTGAAAACGGCGTCTCCGGCGAATTTCAGCGACTCGATCGAGCGTTGGGCCGCATCAGCGTGCCCGCTGCCGCAGGCGTCCTCCACGATGACGGGTACGATGCCGAGGTCGGCCGCGTGCCGCGCTGTCGGTTCGATGCCGATTTCCATCGCGACCCCGACGAGCGCTATCGACGTGACGCCGCAGTCGCGAAGCGCGATCGCGAGCGGCGTGCCTTCGAGCGCCGACATCGTCAACTTGTCGAAGATCGCTTCGCTCGGGCGAGGCGCCAGCTCCGGCGTGATCTGAAAACCCGGCGAATCCCTGAGGAACCACGGATTGACCTTCTCAGGATCGTCGGTGCGTTGCCAGGCCATCGCCATGCGGTAGCTGAACGCGCCCATCAATTCCTTGGGCAGCGACATATGGCGCATGAAGAAGGTCCGGACGCCAGCGCTACGCGCGGCTTCCAGCACGCCGGCAACCTTGGTCACGATCGCTTCCGCGTTCTTGATCTGCTTCAGAATCCCGATCTGCATGTCGTAGACGACCAGCGCCAATCGCTGTGGATCGCAGATTTCTTCAAGGGTTTGCGGGATGTCGAGGCCTTGGACGCGTTTCATGGACTGGTACCTGTAAGGTTGGAAACTGGCGGAAGACTGAGCGGGCCGGTCGCGTTCCACAAGCACGCCCCGGAGAAACTTGCCGCGCGGTCAGTACTCCACGCGGCTGGCGGTAGTATGAACCAGCGGTGAGACCAGGAAAAGGTGAGATCCCGGATCGCGCGCAGTGAAATCCCAGGCCCTATGCCCGCGTAAAGGTGGGCGAATGCGGTTTCGACAAGAACGGTCTCAGATTGCGCAGGAGATCCTCGCCTTCGACCAGGATATGTTCGAACTCGACCGAGGCAGTTCCATTACCGGCAGGCGATGCATGGGCGCGCAAAAATTCCGGTAGCGACGCGACCCGCGTATAAAAGTGACTGAGTTGGCTGGGCAGCGGCGCATCGAACAGGTCCAGCTTGCCTGCATTGGCAGCGTAGAGGTCGCAACGCGGTAACAGAAAATCCGGATGGTCAAGGCCATTGGTGAGACGCGCGGCATCTTTGGCGGGTGGTTCATCATCGGACGCGGGTTGGCTTATCTCTTCGATCAGAGCCATGATGGCCGAGACCTCGCCGACGAAAGCTGAAGCCAGGTTGCGCTGCTTACGTTTGCCAACAAAAATCAACATGTGCGGCTCCCGCGGATTTGCAATTTCGATTTATCACTGGAGCTGAGGCCGCCAGTCGGTTGCGCGTCCGGCTTGGCCTAAGCGCGGCGGGGTTTTGCCAACGCTCGCAAACAACTCGGCTCAACGCCGCGGCAATGCAAGCCGCAGCGCGCACGTTGTGCCGATGAAGAGTGCGAGTGTCGGGCGTGGGGCACATCAATCCCACCTGCGCGTTGATCGCACCCGCAGGAGTCATCAGCCCGAGGGGCGATACCACGGAGCAACCCCATCTCCGGTCTTGCGCGCAACTATAGGCCGATGTCCAACGCGGGGCAACGAACGCTTCGCCGCGGTCTCTCACCTGTGCAGTGCGATAAAATTCGTCCGATCGCTCAGGCGCGTACCTCGAAGATCATATTGACCGGCGTCTCGGTTGCGCGGCGGAAGCGCCTAAAGCCCGCTTCGGTTGCGACCTGGCGCAGTCTGCGCTCGCCGGCCTGAGCGCCAAGTCCGAGCCCCACTTCCTGGGAGAGCGATGCAGGCGTGCAGATGAAGGTCGAGGCATGGTAGTAGACTTGGCCGACCGGGTTGAGGTTGTCTTTCAGATTATCGCAGGCAAACGGCTCGACGATCATCCACGTTCCGTCCTTGCCCAGCGTTTGCCTGACGCGCTTGCCGGCGCCCACGGGGTCACCCATGTCGTGCAGGCAATCGAAGAATGCGACGAGATCGTAGTCCTGCGCCGGGAAATCCTTGGCGCTGGCCTGCGCGAATGTAATGCGCTCGCCGACGCCAGCGTCCTGCGCCAGTGCCTTCGCGCGCTCGATCGACGGCTTGTGGTAGTCGAAGGCGAAGAAGGTGGATTTGGGATAGGCCTTTGCCATCACGATCGTTGAAGCGCCGTGGCCGCATCCGACGTCGGCAACCCTGGCGCCGGCCTTCAGCTTGGCCTCGACGCCATCGAGCGCCGGAATCCAGCTCGAAACCAGGTTGGCATTATAGCCCGGCCTGAAGAAGCGCTCGGTGCCCGCGAACAGGCACTTTGAATGCTCGTGCCAGCCGACGCCGTTCCCGGTCCTGAAGGCGTCGGCAACCTTGGGTTCGTCGAGATAGGCCGATTGCACGATGTCGAAGGCGCCTGCGAAAAACGCGGGCGATGCTTCTTCGGCGAGCGCCATGGCCTGCTCCGCCGAGAGCGAGAACGTATCCTTGTCGGAATCATAGTCGACATATCCGGATGCGGCCTGACCGCACAGCCACTCGCGCAGGTAACGCTCGTGCAGCTTGGTCTTTTTGGCGAGATCGGACGGCGTGACCGGTTTCCCGTCGGCCATCGCCCTGTAGAGCCCGAGGCGGTCGCCGAGCAGGATGCTCGCGCCGGCCAATGAGACACCAACGTCGTTTACGAGCTTCCCAACCAGTTCGTTCAGCTTTTCAGGATTCGGCTCACGCATGACATCCTCCTTTGTTGCTGTCGTTGGATTTGGAATCGGACCTGCTCGCTCCTCCGGTTTTGCCCGGGAACGCAAGATTAGGCGCACGCATCGTGGCGCAGCGGCGCTGAGACGGCGCATTTGAACAGATGGAGCTTGTACGAAAGCGCCGCCGCGGTCCCGCACGGACCACGGCGTCTCGCGCTCAAGGCAGCGTCGCGCTATCCGGCCAGTTCTGTGTCGCGCCGTTCATGCCGGGCAAGGTCAGCGCCGGCGCAAACCGCTCTTCGAACGTCAGCGTCCTTGTGTGGCGCGTTGAAGCCAGCGAGTCCGAGATCAGGGCATAAAAGCCCAGAAAGCCGACCGCGAGCAAAGTGACGGAGAAAATCGTGCTGCGCATTGCTTCCTCCCATCGAGAGTTGGTCAATCCGCAACATGGGACGGCTTTGTTTCAGGACCACTTCGCGCGGCCGGAAAACGGTTTCATTCAACCGGCCGTGATGCGGCTCGATTGCCAAGGGCGCGCTAGTGTCTCGATTCCGAAGTTCGTAGCATTTTTCGGAGCCACGTTTCGAACTTCGGAATCGAAAGGACACTAGCTAATTTATTGATCTAGTGTGGCTTTGGTTCAGAAGTCCGCATGACGTACCCCCGGCGAAAATGATGCGGACTTCTGAACCGCCACACTAGTTCTTCTCGCCCTGGTTGATCAGCATGGCGATCAGGATCAGTGCAAAGGTGATGCTGACACGGACCTTACACGGTGTCGGATGCCGTCAAAGAAGGCCTGCCGCGAGATGCCGATCCGAATTCACGGTAACATTCGGATCAGCTGCAGCGCTGCGATCAAGGCAGCCACGGAAAAGACGACTGACGAGACCATGTAGGCCAATGAGGCCACGCTCAGACCTCGTTCGATCAGGTACCAGGCATCCAGCGAGAAGGTCGAGAAGGTGGTGTAGCCGCCGCAAATTCCGACGGTGAGGAATATCCGCGCCGCTTGCGGCAAATCCCACTTCGTTGCGAACAGGCCGACAAAGGCGCCGATCAGAAACGAACCCGTGACGTTGATGATCAGCGTCCCCCACGGGAAGTTCGTGCCGAACAACCTGCCTGATGCGATACCAACCAGATAGCGCATCACGGAGCCGAGCGCCCCGCCAGCGGCGACGGCGAGAATAAAAGTCGGGTTCAATGCCTTCTCCTTGTCAGCCATTCGGCCGAGCCGGTCAGAATTCCGATGACCGAGAGCGGCGCGACAAACGCAGTTTCGAGTTCGAGGACATAGGCAATGATGGCCACCACCCGGCACGCGCCGGTGGTCCAGATGCCGATTGCAAGTGTCGTGGGAATCCCAGCCATCTCGCGCCCATGTTTGGACGCTGCTGGAAGGAAATAGCTCCTACCGACGCGCAGGCGTCCGGTAGGAGTCATCAGCCTCGAGGCGCTTGACCTCTCGGCGGTTATCGGGGGACTCCATCCCCATCGGCTGACATCGTTATTCAATTTTGGCTTTAGGTCAAGACGCCTGACGCTTTTGAACGCTCACCACGCATGCGTCACGCGCAGCCGAACGCAAATTCTTGGACGCGCTTCAAAAATCTGTCGCGCTTTGCGGCGCGCATAGAAACAAGGCAGGCCGCGCTCAAAACTCGGCCTTGTTGAGGCCAAAACCTGCGCTGAAGATCGCGCCGATCAGCAGGGGAGGATTTTCCGCAATGTGCCAGGGTGACGATCTCAATTGTCCGCATTTCAAGCTGCACTACGAAAAATTCAAGGAAGGGCTCGATATCGAGCGGCGCAATCTGTTGCGATCGGGCGTGTTTGCAAGCGGTGGCGTCGCGGCGCTCGGCGCGATCGGCGGCCTGTCCGTGGTGACGCCGGCGCTGGCGCAGGCCTCGGCCGCGCGGCAGCCGAGCGAGCGCGCCTGGCACACACTGCCCGCCAATTCCGACACGGTGCACTGGGGCTATTTCTCCAAGACGCTGAAGCCGCGCGTTGAAATCAACAGCGGCGACATCGTCACCATCGAAACGCTGACACATCATGCGGGCGACGATGTCGACCGCATGGTCAACGGCGATCCCGGCGCCGAGAGCGTTTTTCTCTGGACCAAGGACAAGAAGGGCGTCGACCGCCGCGGCGCGGGTTCGACCGATCCGAAGGTCTACAAGAAAGGCTCCGGCGAGGGGCAAGGCGTTCACATCATGACGGGGCCGGTGTTCGTGCGCGGCGCCGAGCCCGGCGATATCCTTGAGGTGCGCATTCTCGACTGCGTGCCGCGCGCCTGTGCCAATCCGCAATTCAAGGGCAAGACCTTCGGCTCGAACGCCGCGGCCAACTGGGGCTTTCAGTACAATGACCTGCTCGGCGGCGTGAAGCGCGAGGTCGTGACCATCTACCAGCTCGAGACGACGGGCGGCAAAAGCTGGGCGGAAGCGGTCTATAATTTCCAGTGGGTGCCGCAGACCGATCCGTTCGGCGTCACCCACGCCACGATCGACTATCCCGGCGTGCCCGTCGATCATTCCAAGACCAAGCGGAACGAGGGAGTCCTGAGAGGCGTCCGCATTCCGATTCGGCCGCATTTCGGCACGCTCGGCCTGGCGCCAGCGGAAGCTGATTTCGTCGATACGATTCCGCCGAGCTATACCGGCGGCAACATCGACAACTGGCGGATCGGAAAAGGCGCGACCATGTACTATCCGGTCTCGGTCGAAGGCGCGCTTTTGTCCGCCGGCGATCCGCATGCCTCGCAGGGCGACAGCGAATTGTGCGGCACGGCGATCGAATGTTCGATGACGGGTACGTTCCAGCTCATCGTGCACAAGAAAGCCGATCTCGGCGGGACGCCGCTGGAGCAACTGAACTATCCGCTACTGGAAACGCAGAACGAGTGGCTGGTCCACGGCTTCTCGTTCGCCAATTACCTCAAGGAACTGGGACCGGAAGCGCAATCGGTGATCTACAGCAAGTCGTCGGTCGATCTTGCGATGCGCGACGCGTTCCGCAAGATGCGCCACTTCCTGATGACCACGAAAGGCCTGACGGAGGACGAAGCGATTTCGCTGATGTCGATCGGCGTCGACTTCGGCGTCACGCAGGTGGTCGACGGCAACTGGGGCGTCCACGCGCTGGTGCGAAAGGACGTCTTCTCCGGCAGGGCGTGACATTTGCCGCGCAATTTGAGCGGGGTGGGTCGACCGCCCGCTTTCTTACCTTCTCCCCTTGCGGGAGAAGGTGGCGAGCAATGATGCGAGCCGGATGAGGGGTTCCTGTCTGCGATGCCGAACCCCTCACCCGGTTTCTCGTTAGCGCTCGAAACCATCCTCTCCCGCAAGGGGAGAGGGTTTGGGGAGGGTTTCGGGAGGGTTTCGCTTACGCGACCATGACCTTCAGCGCCGGCGTGGCGTCGAGGTCGAGTTGGGAGAGCGGCGCCGGCCGGCCGAACAGATAGCCTTGCACCAAGTCCACTCCGGCCGCACGCATGTATTCCAGCTGTTCCTCGGTCTCGACGCCCTCGGCCGTGGTCACAGTCCCGAGACCTTGCGCGAGCGCGAGCGTCGAGGCCACGACCGCCTTGCAGTCGCGGCGGCTGAGGACGCCTTGCGTGAACGACTTGTCGATCTTGATCTTGTCGAACGGAAAGTTCGCCAGATAGTTCACTGAAGAATATCCAGTGCCGAAATCGTCGAGCGCCATCGAGATGCCGAGATTTTTCAGCTGACGGATGGTGGTGAGATGGGCTTCCTGGTTCTCCAGGAGCGAGGTCTCGGTGATCTCAAGCTCCAGCCGTTCCGGCGAAAGCCCGGTTTCCATCAGCGTGCGCAGGATGACCTCGAACAGGTTGCCCTTCTTGAACTGGATCGCCGAGATGTTGACCGCGAGCTTGATGTGCGCAGGCCAGGCGGCCGCGTCGGCGCAGGCGCGCCGCAGGATCCATTCGCCGAGAGGGCCGATGAGCCCGGTCGTTTCCGCGAGCGGAACGAACTTGTCGGGCGCGATGAGGCCCTTGGTCGGGTGCTTCCACCGGACGAGCGCCTCGACGCCGCACAAGGTGCGCGTCTTCGCGTCCACGACGGGCTGGTAATACAGTTCGAAATCTTCCCGCTCGATCGCCTCGCGCAGTTCGCTTTCCGCAGTGCGCTGGGTGCGGGCGACTTCGAGCAGTTCCTCGCGGAAGAAACGGTAGTCGTTGCGTCCGTTGGATTTGGCGTCGTAGAGCGCAAGGTCGGCGCGCTTGAGCAGCCCCTCGGGGTCGATCTCGTGCTCGGGGGCGAGCACGATGCCGATGCTGGTGCCGAGTTGCGCCGGGCTGCCGTTGAGGTCGAACGGTTTGGAAATGGCGCCGATGATCCGCAGTGCAAGCGCTATCGCGCCCTCATGCGGGTCGGCTCCGCCCTCCTGGATGATGGCAAATTCGTCGCCGCCGAGGCGCGCCACGACGTCGCTTTCCCGAACGGTCGACCGCAGGCGCCTGCCGACCTCGATCAGCAACGCGTCTCCGGCCGGATGTCCGAAAGTGTCGTTGACGCCCTTGAACTTGTCGAGGTCGACCATCATCACCGTGACGGTGCCACCGCTCCGTTTCAGACGCTTGCACGCCTCATCGAGCCTGACGTTGAATTCCGCGCGGTTTGCAAGTCCGGTCAGCGCATCGTGACGCGCCAGGTGGACGATCTCCGCTTCCGCCCGCCGCCGTTCGGTGATGTCCTCGTGCGTGGCGAGCCATCCGCCGTCAGCCATCGGCTGCCGGGTCACCAGGATGAAGCGCCCGTCGGCAAATTCGTCGACCCGGGAGGATGCCGTATCTTTCGGCAGCTGGTTCAGCGAAGCGAGCTTTTCCCGGGTCGCAGAGGCGCTCGTCTCGCCCTTGAGGATGCCGCGCAAGACGCGATCGGCAATGATGGCTTCGTGGGTCGTTCCGACTTTCAAAAGATCCGGCGACAGCTGATAGAGCTTCGCGTAGCGCTCGTTCCAGACCACGAGCCGCTTCTCGCCGTCGAACATGCAAAGCCCCTGGGCCATGTTGCCAAGTGCTGCATCGAATTGCATGTTGATGCGCGCCAGTTCGCTGGCCTGCTGCAGGATGGCGTTTTCCTGGCGCGAACGTTCGGTGATGTCTTCATGAGTGGCGACCCAGCCGCCATCCGGCAACGAGCGATGCCGGATCTGAAACGTGCCACCGTC
The DNA here is from genome assembly GCF_035652035.1 of Bradyrhizobium sp. Classification (GTDB taxonomy): domain Bacteria; phylum Pseudomonadota; class Alphaproteobacteria; order Rhizobiales; family Xanthobacteraceae; genus Bradyrhizobium. The sequence goes on along the minus strand of NZ_DASREO010000013.1, from coordinate 108,987 downwards.
CGCCGATCGCAGCGTGACCGTTTCGCCGCGCGCGGCGTGGTCGACGATCTTGGCGCAATACTGATCGACGTCGACGCCAATCAGCCCGACCTGGTTGCGGTGGGCGATAAGTTCGTGGAGATAGCAGCCCGGCTTCACGACATCGGGCGAAAGGTTATACATCTCGAGATAACGCTGGTTGCGGACGACGAGTCGCCTGTGGCGGTCGAACAGCGTCAGGCCCTGCACCATGTTCTCGACCGCCGTATCGAGACGCTGCTTTTCCAGATTGACCCGCTGCTGTGCGAATTGGTGCTGCAACGTCAGGCGCCGGACGATCAGCAGGATGGTGACGGCGATGATGATGACCGAAAGGATCGCCGCGACCACCAGGAATTTGGTCTGCGCCCGCCAGTCGGCGAGAGATGCCTCAACTGTCGTCGTCGCCACGACCGAGAGCGGAAAGCGCGACAGGCTTTGAATCGACACCAGCCGCTCGGCGTTGTCGATTGGGCTGAACAGTCGGGTTGTCCCGTGAGCCATTTTCAGGAACGCGGCGGCTTCCGGCGTCGAGTCTGTCCTGAAATCCTTGCCGATGACCGCTTCGACATGGGGATAGCGCGCAATCAGCTTTCCGCCGTGATGATGCATGGAGATCGTGGCGTCTTTTCCAAGCGCGACGGCGGAGAAGAATTCCTCGAATTTGGCCGGCGCAATCGCGCGCGACACTACGCCAAGGAACTGGCCGTCCTGGCCAACGACCTTGCGGGTGAGGAGGGTTTTCCAGACGTGCGTAAAGCGGCTGAGCACCAGCTCCATCTGCGGCTGCGCCGGGTCCGTGCTGGACCGCAGAGCCTTGAAATAGGCGCGATCGTCAATCCTGACGTTCGGCACGCTTTCGGTTTCCGACGAGTTGATCAGGACGCCGTCGGCGTCATAGATGTTGATGCCGGCGACCTTGGACGCGTGGCTGACTTTTTCGACGAGCTCCCGGTGCATTTCCGGAGTTGACATCCGGCGCTTGAAATCTTCGGGCGAGTTGATGCCGTCCTGACGCGCTTGTTCGATCAGGTCGACGAGAGGAACTTCCGCGTCGTCGAGTTGCTGGTCGAAATGACGCGAGAGCAAAACGACGGCGTTTTCGAGCTCGCGCTTGCTGCTCTCGATCGCATGGTCGCGGAAATTGCGCACCATCATCGCGGTGCCGACGGCAATGGCCGCGATCAGCAGGATGCCGCAAATGAACAGCCAGAGAATGGGATTACGACGACGAGTGGAATCGCCATCGGCCAAACTGCCGATGTCGACCACGCCCCTTTCGCCGAAAGATTCCTTGCTGTTGGTCAGCATTTTTCTCGCTCCCCGCGGAACAGACTACAGTCCGACCGTGGAGCGCACGTTAGTAATGACGGTTATCGAAGCGTTAATGGCGATGCCTGAAAGGCCGGGCCGCCCGGCGTGTCCGCCTGGTCCCGATCATGCCGCGTCCTCCGGCGCGTCAGACGCCGGAGGACGGTCCGGAATGGCTTCCGTGCCCCGGGGAGAAAAAGCACGAAAGCACTGGGCCTACGCGCCGGGCCGTCAAGCGTTCCTAATCCCGCCCGCTATCATAAGTTAAGGACCGCCTTGCGGAACCGGCTTAGGCTCGGGTTCCCCCGGGGAGAGCGGAGGCCAACAATGTCGATCGAAGGGGCATTTGATCCACGTGCGCTCGCCAACATGAACGTTGCTTTGGATCGCGTCTGCGAGAAAGCCGCGGACGGGGAAAAGCATTCGGTCCGCAAACGCGTTGCCAAACAGATCATCAAATGCGCGCGCGCCGGCAAGACCACGCTCGGCGATCTGACAGCGGCAGGAAGGCGTGCGCTTATTGAAATTGTGCCGGCGCCGAAATAGCGCTGCGGCGTCATGCCGGCGGCCTTAGGCCACGCGACATCAACCATCCATTGATGCGTCTTGCGGCCTCGGCCTGTCTTGCCTTCTTCAGGAGATCTTCGCGCTCCGCGCCTTGCGGCAGCGACTGCGCGGCCTGACGCGCTTCCTTCGCGGCCATCTGCAGCCGTTCGTCGAACGAAACAGTTTGCTTCCGGCGATTACGTCTCACGATCATGGAAACCTCCCTTCGGATTCCACGTTGCGATGGATCGCTACAGCGCGTCGCTAACTTACGTTACCGCATGGCAGAAAATACGCAGGCGCCGTTCTGGGGCCGTTTTTTTTGCGACGCTTGTGTGACACTGCGGGGCAAGTCTCGGGACAAGTCGCGCCCGACAGGAACGTCGGCGCGCGCCGGGGATTGGTCGTCTGAAGGGACCGATCGCGCCGCCATTCGCGCCGGCAAATGAGAATGGTCTCCGGCGGTCCTGGCGCAGCCAGGCGCATTTGGCTCAAAGGCTCGGAAATCCGAAGATGCTGGACAACCAGACCCTTGTAGACAACGTGCATCATGATCTCGGCGACCGCGGTTATTTCGTCGCGCCGCTTGACGACCTCGTGCGATGGACGCGATCGGGTTCGCTGATGTGGATGACGTTCGGACTTGCCTGTTGCGCGATCGAACAGATGCAGGTGTCGATGCCGCGCTACGACATCGAGCGTTTCGGCGCGGCGCCTCGGGCCTCGCCGCGGCAGTCCGATGTGATGATCGTCTCCGGAACACTCTGCAACAAGATGGCGCCGGCCCTGCGCAGGGTCTACGACCAGATGCCCGAGCCTCGCTACGTGATCTCGATGGGCTCCTGTGCGAATGGCGGCGGCTATTATCACTATTCCTATTCGGTCGTGCGCGGTTGCGATCGCATCGTGCCGGTGGACATCTACGTCCCCGGTTGTCCGCCGACCGCGGAAGCCCTGCTTTACGGCGTTCTGCTGTTGCAGAAGAAAATCCTGCGCAGCGGCAGGATCGAGCGATAGTTGATCGACGCTGTTCGTCGATGGCGCCCGACAGCGGTCGATGGCCCGCCGACAGGATTGACGCTGCTCAGCAAGTAGCGCCGCTCTGCCAGCCCATCCTGACGCTCCCAGCCCATCCCGACCTTGTCAGTCGCCCCGTTTTGGGACAGCCCGCGAAAAAGCCGTCAGGTGTTGCGTGCTTGCAATGGACTATGGCGAGCATGGGTGTAGCGTTCGTTCCGGGGTAGTGCCGCGGAGTCGGGGGCGATGAAAGCCTGGCAAGCTGCCTGCATTGTGAGTGCGATAGCACTCACGGGGATAAGCTATCAGCTGGTGATGATCGTACAGCTCGGCGGAAACACGCCGGGTGTGACCACGCCGGACGTAGCGCAAAAGGCGGCTATGAATGCCGAGACATCGGCGACGCCTGTGCCTGCGGTCTCCGCCGCCATGCCGCAGACGTCTGTCGAAGTTGCAACGGCGCCTGCAGCAGTGCTTGAGGCAGCACCCGCAGCGGCGCCCGCAGCAGCGCCCGCTGCGGTGGCGGAGTCGGCATCCGGACCACCGTTGATCGCCAAAGCGGAAACCGGCGACGATCCCGGCGATACAAAATCGGTGGACACGAAATCGGTCGACTTGAAGCCGGCGGACACGAAGCCGGCGGACTTGAAACCGGTGGACACCAAACTTGAGGACTCGAAAGCGGCGGAGACGAAATCAGCGGACTCGAAATCGGGCGACGTGAAGCTGGCGGATCTGGGCCACCATGATGTCGTCCTGCCGCCAACGCGCGATGTGTCCACCGATGCCGCCACTCCGGTCGTCACCCCCGCGAAGGCGACGCCGGATTTCAAGTATCTCATCTATTACGTCTGGTCCGAACTGCCGCCTGCCGAGAAGCCCGCGGCTGTCGTCCTGAGAGCATTCAAGGACATCCCGGTCGGAACGCCGATCGAGGAGATCAAGCGCGCGTCCGACGCTTTTGGTCTCGACTTCAATTTCATGAAAGCGGTTGCGAAAATCGAGTCGGACTTCGATCCCAAGCAACGCACCGGGTCGTATATGGGGCTGTTCCAGCTGAGCAAATACGAGTTCGCCAAATATGGCTCCGGGCAGATTCTCGATCCGCGCGACAATGCCGTTGCGGCCGCCTACAAGGTCATTACCGAAGGCATTCTGTTCGATTGGGTGACGCACAAGACGCCGACCTTGAGCGATCTCTACCTGATCCATCAACAAGGCTGGGAAGGCGCCGCCGAGCACATCAGCCAACCCGATCGCATCGCCTGGAAATCCATGTGCGCCACCGGCGAAGGCAGGGAGAAAGGCGAAAAGTGGTGCAAGCGCGCGATCTGGGGCAACACGCTTCCCTCGATCAAAGACACATGGAAATCGGTCGACAAACTGACATCCGAGGCGTTCGTCGGAATGTGGCGCGATCGGGTTGCCAACTTCATGTCGAAATACATGTCGACCGCCACCGCTGCCGCCGAACGGGCGAGTCCTTAAAATTTCCGCCCGCTAATATCCAAGCGCCAGACCCGTGCCGCGCCGCGGATCGTTCGCGCCGTAATATCGGTTGCGGCCGACCGGCTTGCCCTCCAGGCTCGGCGCGCCGACGATGATCGCGGCGAGGTGATTGGCCGGCAGCTGATCGTCGAACTTGTACCCCATGCCCTCGAGGATCTTCCGCGTGTCCGGTGAGAGCCCATACGGTTCGACATTGGTCACATCCGGAAACCATTGATGATGGATGCGCGGCGCATCGACGGCTTCCTGGATGTTCATCTGGTAGTCGATGACGTTGAGGATCGTTTGCAGCACCGCGGTGATGATGCGCTTGCCGCCGGGCGTACCGATCACGAGCACCGGCTTGTCATCTTTGGTGATGATGGTCGGGCTCATCGAACTCAAGGGGATTTTGCCCGGCGCAATCGCATTCGCATCACCTGACACCACGCCGTACTTGTTGGTCCGGCCCGGATCGGGCGTGAAGTCGTCCATTTCGTCGTTCATCAGGACGCCGGTGCCGGTCGCGACAACGCGCGCGCCAAACCAGTCGTTCAGCGTATAGGTCAGCGACACGGCGTTGCCGGCGCGATCAATGATGGAAAAGTGCGTGGTGTTGGAGCCTTCATGCGCCATCACGTCCTTGCCGAATTCGCTGGAGACACCGGCCTTGTCGACGGCGATGGAGTCGCGAACTTTCGCGGCGTAGCCTTTGTCGATCAGCCGTGCGACCGGATTTTTGACAAAGGCGGGATCGCCAAGAAGCGTACCGCGATCGGCATAGGCGTGACGCATCGCCTCGATCTCGTCATGCAGCGCCATCGCCGAGCCCCAGCCAAGCTTGCGGAGCGGGTATCCCTCCAGGATGTTCAACATCTCGCAAAGGGCGACGCCGCCGGAACTCGGCGGCGGCGCCGAGATCAGGTGATAGCCGCGGTACTCGCACTCGATCGGCGCAAGCTCGCGCGTCCGGTAGCTCGCGAGATCTTCTTCCTCGAAGATTCCGCCGCCGGCGCGGCTCGCCTTGACGATGGCGAGAGCCGTCTTGCCCTTGTAGAAGCCGTCCGCGCCATGCGAGCGGATCAGGCGCAAGGTGTCGGCGAGATCGTGCTGCACCAGTCTTTGGCCGGCGGTGAAAGGCTGTCCCTCTTTGAGGAAGATTTTTGCGGTCGGCGGAAACTTCCTGAAGTCGTCGGTCGCCGTTGCCAGCATGTCGACGTCGCCCTGGTCGAGGATGAATCCATCGTCGGCGAGTTCAATCGCCGGATCGATCAGTGCGGCGCGCGTCATCGTGCCGTATTTCCAACGCGCATATTCCAGACCCGACACGGAGCCGGGGACGCCGGCGGCGAGCCACCCCACCGTGCTCAGGCCACTGGCGACCTTGCCGTCCTTGTCGAGATACATGTCGCGCGTTGCCGCGCGCGGCGCCTTCTCGCGAAAGTCGAGAAAGGTCTTGCGACCGTCGGCAAAGCGAATGGTCATGAAGCCGCCGCCGCCGAGATTGCCTGCGGCTGGATAAACGACTGCAAGTGCATATCCGACCGCAACCGCGGCATCGACTGCATTGCCGCCGGTTTTGAGAACGTTGACCCCAACCTCGGTCGCAAGGTGTTGCGCCGTGACCACCATGCCATGCTCGGCCGCGACCGGCCGTGTCGAGGCGGCGTCGGCAGCGGGAACCGACACCACCGACCACAGGCAGGCAGCTAGAATAAAAAGTTCCGCGAGCCTTGCTGGGACAAGGTCAACTCGATCGGCGCGGGTTTTCAACACGGCGTGAAAAGCTCGCAATGACTTCTTCCTTCCGATTCAGTATCTTGCAATCCGACCAGCGGCAGGGTCGAATGCAAGTTCCAGATCTCTTCTCTAGCAGGGTTTCTCTCCGAATGCTTCCCGGGCGCCGCTTTGCCGCTGCCACGGCGTTCTCGCTGATCTCAGCCGGACTTTTCCTTAATTTCCCCGCTATGGCCGCATCCGACGGTTGCGCCGGGGTGACCGTCCTGCCATCGCCGTTTTCGCCCTGGAGCGGCGCGCCGCTGCGGGTCATGGTCATTGCGGAGAAGCCGGTCGCAGGCACGCTGTCGCTGGTCGCGCCCGACGGCAGCGTCGCCGTCAAATCGGCGGAGCATCATGAGGGCCCGCCTTATTCCTGGTTCGCCGAGGTCGCTTCGCCTGCCGCGGGCACCTGGCGCGCGACGCTTAACTCCGCCGAGTGTGGTCCGATCGCCCGCGACATCACGGTGGTGGGACGCAAGCCGGAGCCTTTCCGCATTCCGGCGGGAATGATCTGGCCGACGCGCAACAGCTGGAACAGCACGAGCGAAGCGCTGTTCTCGGCGTGGATCGAAAAACTGTTCGACGGACCGCCGGAGCAGGATCTGAACTGGAAGGTCTGGTACGAGGTGCTGCGCGATCCCCGGCGCAATTTCCTCTACAATTATCTCGGCCGTAACGAAGACATCACCCAGACCGGATTGCGGCCCGACTGTGCCGACTTCGTCTATTTCCTGCGCGCTTATTTCGCCTTCAAAATGGGACTGCCGTTCGGCTATTCGAACTGCTCGCGCGGAAAGCCGCCGAGGTGCGGGCAATGGTTCGACGTCGAGCATCCGGAAGTGACGCGGCCACCGCCGCCGCCCGGCCAGGACACGGGCGCGACGGTCGCAGACGCACCACCGCCGCCACCTCCGCCGCGGCAGACGTCCAGTTTCCTGGGGATGTTCAGCCAATCGGATGCGCCGGCAGATCAACCTGCTGCCGCTCCGGCTGCGAAAGCGGCTCCGCCGAAGCCGAAGCGCCCGACCAACTTCGCGGAATATCTGCGTGACGTCGGTGATGTCGTCCATACCGGTTCCGTGCGTGCCGGCGACGACAGTGCCGATTTCTACACTGTGCCGCTGACCAAGGAAGCGTTGCGGCCGGGCACGGTCTACGCCGACCCTTACGGTCATGTGCTGATGCTGGTGCATCGGGTGAACGAAGTGAACGGCACGCCCGGCGTGTTCCTCGCCGTCGACGCCGAACCCGACGGGTCGATCACGCGCAAACGCTTCTGGCGCGGCAATTTCCTTTTTGCACACGAGCCCACGTTAGGGGCACCCGGCTTCAAGCATTTCCGCCCCATCGTGCGCGACAAAGGCGGCCCGCTGCACCGGCTCAGCAACGCCGAAATCAACAGGCATCCGGAGTTCGGCGATTTCTCGGCCGAGCAGTCGCAGATGCCGACGGAGGATTTCTACGACCGCATGGACGACGTGATGTCGCCGGAGCCGCTCGATCCGATGCGCGCGATGGCGGACGCCATCACCAGCCTGAGCGAGCAGATCAGGACGCGCGTCACGGCGGTCGAGAACGGACGCAACCATCAAAACAAGGCGCCCGGCGACACGTCGATGCCGGATGGCGCTTCGATCTTTCAGGCAAGCGGCGCCTGGGAGGATTTCTCGACGCCGGCGCGCGATCTTCGCCTGTTGATCGCGATCGATGTGGTACGAAACTTTCCGGATCGCCTCGTGCGCCGTTCAAACCGCTACGCGATCCCACCGGGCAAGAGCGCCGCTCAGGTGAGGAACGAATTGCAGGCGGCGCTGACGTCCGAGCTCGCCTCGCGCAAGGTGACGTATACGCGCAGCGACGGTTCGCAGTGGACGTTGTCGGTCAAGGACGTGCTCGATCGCGCCACCGATCTCGAGATGGCCTATAACCCGAACGATTGCGTCGAGCTTCGCTGGGGCGCGCCTGAAAACAGCGAGGAGGCCGCAACGTGCAGGCGGCACGCGCCGCAGGCGCAGCGCGCCAAGATGTCGAATTACCGCGCCTGGTTCCGCGACCGGCATTGGCCGGCGCATACGTAAGGCAGACCACCGGCGGGTCCCTTCGTCGATAAGTCCGTGATTCTACGGAATTCCCGGATGTGCTGCCATGTCCGTCAAACTTTAAGTTCACCCTTACCATGAGATTTTACAGGCTGTTATCCGCCATTAACTAGGCTGGCTCGTCCAGAGCTCCGATTCCGAGGTTCGCAAGCTGTTGGAGCGACCTCTGATGCGAACATCGGAATCAAAGGAGCTCTGACAAAATATTGGTTTGTGGTGCGGTCTTTGAATTTGAAGTTCCTGTAACGAACTCGCGGCGAAACTGACAGGAACTTCAAATTCGCCGCACCAGTGGGCGCGGCTTTCCATGACATGGGTTGGCAATATCAGGCGCTGGTTCAGGCTCGGCAACGCCAATAGACCGGCGAGCCGAGCATTGCTGCTTGAGCAGTTCCGCATCCTCACCAGCCAGATACCCGTTCTGTATTGCGTCACCATCGTCGACAGTCTCAGCATCGCCTACGTGCTGCCGTCCTCTGTCGACTGGGCGCTCAGGTTTGGCCTGCCGGGTGTCCTCCTCGTCATATGCGCTGTCCGGCTGGTGCACTGGACCAGGCTGAGAAAGGTCGTGCCCACGCCCGAACAGGCGCTGAGCTATCTCTCCAGAACGCGCCTTGTCGCGGCCGCCGTGAACGCGGGCTTCTCGGCCTGGGCACTCGTGCTGTTCGAGAATGTCGATTTCAACTCGCGCGCGCCAATCGCGCTCCTGGTCTTCATGGGGTCGGTCGGGAGCGCCTATTGCCTTGCGAGTTTTCCGAGCGCCGCTCGCCTGACGCTGCTTTTGTCCGGCGTCCCGATCTCGCTGCGTCTGATCCTTTCGGGAGAGGCTCTGCTCGTCTGTATTGGCCTCAACCTCTGCCTTTCGCTGATGCTGCTCGTGCGCATCATGAACATCAACTACCGTGACCTCGTGAAGCTCGTGGCGTCGCGGGCAAAAATGCTCGCCGAGCGGGAGCGCGCAAGGCGGGCGGAGGCCACAGCAACGCTGGAGCAGCTGAAGGCCAGCCTGATCGCGGGCCGCTTCGATCTCGCGCTCAACAACATGTCGCAAGGCCTGTGTTTTTTCGACGGCGAGCAGCGCCTGGTGGTCTGGAACCGCCGCTACACCGAGGCCTATGATCTGCCGCCCGACAGCCTTCGGCCTGGAATGCTGCTCAAGGAGGTCATCGATTTGCGCTACGCGGCGGGCAGCGCGCCCGCCATGACCAAGGAGGCTTATCACGACTGGCGCAACAATGTTCAGGGCTTTCACCACCCGAGCGATACCATCGTCGAACTTGCCAACGGCCGCGTCATCCAGATCCGTCACCGTCCGATGCCCGATCACGGCTGGGTCGCAACCCACGAGGACATCACCGAACGCCACCGGACCGAACAGGCGCTCACCGAGGCGAAGGCCAATGCGGAGCGCGCCGAAGAGGCCGCGCGCGTCGCGCATACGACGTTGTTGAACGCGCTGGATGTCGTGCCCGAGGGGATCGTGATCCTCGACGCGGACGACCGCTACGTTCTCTGGAACCGCCGTTACGGAGAGCTCTATTCCGAAAGCCAGAACGCGCTGGTCGCGGGCATGCGCTTTGAGGACACGCTGCGTTTTGGCCTTGCAAACGGCCAGTACCCGGAAGCCAAAGGGTGCGAAGAGGAATGGCTGCGGGAGCGGATGGCGCGCCATCGGCAGCCACAGAGTACGCAAGAGCAACTGATTGCAGGAGATCGCTGGATCCGGATCGAGGAACGGCGCACGGCTGACGGCGGCAGCATCGGTATCCGTGTCGATATCACCGACCTGAAACGGCGCGAGGCGTCCTTCCGCTTGCTGTTTGAGGAAAATCCGCTGCCGATGTGGGTGGTCGACATCAACACGCGGGAGCTGCTCGCCGTCAACGCGGCGACCTGCCGGCACTACGGCTATTCGCGGGAGCAGATGCTCGCGATGACGGTCGACCAGATGCGCCACCCCGACGAGACCAAACAGTTGCACCAAGAGTTTCGCGAGCACGGGGGGGTGCAGACCGCGCAAACGACGCGCCGGCACATCACGGCCGACGGCCGGGTGATCGAGGTCGCGATCGAAGCGCGGCCTTTGTCCTACAACGGTCGCGAGGCCTGCGTCGCCGTGGCGTTCGACATGACCGACCGCAAGCGCGCCGAACAGCGCATCCGGCATCTCGCCTGTCATGACGCGCTGACCGACCTGCCGAACCGCGCCGCGCTCGACGAATATGCCTCCGATTTGCTGCAGCGGTCCCATCGGGATGGCAATCGTTTTGCGGTGCTGTGCCTGGATCTCGATCGCTTCAAGCAAATCAACGATCTGTTCGGGCATTCGACCGGCGATCTGGTCTTGCGCGAGGTGACGCACCGCCTGCAGGCGGCCGCGCAAGGGGCATTTCTCGCTCGAATTGGCGGCGACGAGTTCATTGCGATTGCCGAACAGGAGCCGCTGCCGTCCAGCGCGGAACTGCTTGCAGGGCGGCTGCAGGCCGCGCTTGACGACGAAATCGAGATCGAGGGGCACCGCTTCGAGCTCGGGCTCAGCATCGGAATGGCCGCTTATCCCCGCGATGGCGAGGACATTACCTCGCTGATCGCCAATGCCGATGCCGCGCTTTACCGCGCCAAGCATGACGGGCGCGGCGCGATCCGTTTTTTCACCGCGACCATGGACCAGCAATTGCGTGACCGGCGCGCGCTGGAACGCGACTTGAAGCTGGCCATTGCAAACGGCGAGCTGTCGCTCGAGTACCAGCCGCAGCAGAACGCCGACGGCAGGATCATCGGCTTCGAGGCCTTGGCGCGCTGGCGACATCCGCAGCGCGGTCCGGTGCCGCCCTCCGATTTCATTCCGGTTGCCGAGGAAAGCGGCTTGATCGTTGAGCTCGGCGAATGGGTTCTGCGCGAGGCCTGCCGGGAAGCCGCATCCTGGCATCCCCCGCTGCATGTTGCTGTCAACGTTTCGGCGATCCAGTTCCGGCGAACTGCGCTGGAGCGGACCGTGCAAATCGTTCTTGACGAGGTGGGGCTCGCACCCGGCCGGCTCGAGCTCGAGATTACCGAAGGGGTTTTGATCGAAAACGTCGGGCGCGCCAAGCAGACGCTCAAGGAGCTGAAGGCTATCGGCGTGCAGCTTGCGCTTGATGACTTCGGCACGGGATATTCATCGCTGTCCTATCTGCAGTCGTTTCCGCTCGACCGGATCAAGATCGACCGCACGTTCATTTCAAATCTCGGCCGCACCGAGCGGTCGCTCGCGATCGTCCGCGCGGTGATCGGCCTGGCGCACGGATTAGGGGTGCCGGTGCTTGCCGAGGGCGTCGAGACCAGCGCGCAATTGGCGGCGGTCATCAACGAAGGCTGCGACGAGGTGCAGGGTTATCTGATCGGCCGGCCGCAGCCGATCGAGGCCTACGGCGCGATCACTACGACCGGCGGCATGGCGGATGCGCGAGTCCAGCAATCTGTCTGAGATCTGCGGCCAATCAAGACGAAGCCAGCACCTTGAACCGCGCGAGAAAGCGCTTTTCGGCTTTCGCAGCGCTCCACGGCGTCAAATAATCCTCGCGCGTTGCCGGTGACAGTCCGGGATCGCGCCCGAACAGGCGCTTGGCTTCGTCGGCCGCAAAGCCCGCAAGTTCAGTGGCTTCCAGATAGGCCGCGCCCTTGTCGGCCGTCTTGATCGCCTGCGTGATCGGGTCGGCGAGCACGGCCGGCAGGCCAAAACGGATATGGATCGCCGACAGCAGCCGCTTTTCCACCGACTTGTAGTCTTCGCCGAGCACGGCCTTGAACGGCGAGATCATGTCGCCGATCACATATTCGGGCGCATCGTGCAGCAGCGCCGCGAGACGCCAGCTGACGTCGATACGCGGCATCTGCTCGCGCATCATGGTTTCGACCAGCAACGTGTGCTGCGCCACCGAAAAGATGTGCGGTCCGCTGGTCTGGCCGTTCCAGCGCGCTACGCGCGCCAGCCCGTGGGCGATGTCGGCGATTTCAATATCAAGCGGGGAGGGGTCGATCAGATTAAGCCGCCGGCCCGAAAGCATCCGTTGCCAGACACGCCTTGCGGGGTCTTCGGCCGGTTTCCTCGCCGTCATTTGGCGGGAAGGCGAAGGCTACGGCGCTTGCCGGCGCTGTGCTCATGGCAGAAGCAGGTCACGAGGTGGTCGTTGACCATGCCGGTCGCCTGCATAAAGGCGTAGACGATGGTGGGGCCGACGAACTTGAAGCCGCGCGAGGACAATTCTTTCGACATCTTGATCGACAGGGGCGTCGAGGCGGGCACGCTGGCAGTGGTCTTGAACTGATTGACCTTCGGCTTGCCGTCGACGAAGTCCCACAAAAACTTCGAGAAGCCAGCGCCTTCTTCCATGATCTTCAGATAAGACTTCGCGCTCGCGATCGTGCCCTCGATCTTGGCGCGGTTGCGGACGATGCCGGCATCGTTCATCAGCGCGTGGACTTTTTTGGCGTTGTAGCGCGCGATCTTGTCCGGCTGGAAGTCGTCGAAGGCTTTACGGAAATGATCGCGCCTGCGCAGGATAGTGATCCAGGACAGCCCGGCCTGAAAGCCGTCGAGGATCAGCTTCTCATAAAGCGCGCGGTCGTCATATTCCGGCACGCCCCATTCGGTGTCGTGATAGGCGACGTAAAGCTGGTCTTCGCCCGGCCAGGGGCACCGCGTCAGGCCGTCGGCATGCAGGCGAGCGCTTCTCGTCATGCGACCGTCTGCTTTGGTTGCAGGCGCAGCTCGTCGGCGTCTGCGATGCGGATCGAAAGGCCCCCCGCGGTCAGCGGCGTGCCGGCCTCGAGCGCCTCGCCGGCGCGGTCGATCCGGATCAGCGCGAGCGCATGACCGCCGGCCGCCGAGCCCATGGTGCCGATGGATTTATCTCCGGCTGATATCGTCGAGCCCGGCTCCGGGGCGGGCCCGTCCAGCTTGAGGCGGACGGTGCGCGTGCGCGCGGTGCCGCGATGCTGCATCCGCGACACGACCTCCTGGCCGACATAGCAGCCCTTGTCGAAATCGACACCGGCAAGGCGGTCCATGTTGGTCTCGTGCGGGAAGGCGTCACTGTACATAAAGTCGAGACCGCCACGGGGAACGCCCGCCGCAATGCGGTGCGCCTCATAGGCGGAGGCGTCGACCAGTTCGGCGCCGATCGCGTCCGCAGCTTTCTGCGCGAGTTCGCCGGGGACGAAAATCCGCAAGCCAAGCTCGGGGTTACGCGGATCGGTGAAGGTGAGATCTGGCTTCAGCTTCGCCTCGCCATCCCACGCGGCGAGCACGCCAAGACTGTCCGAGAGATTCTCTATCCCGATCTTCGCGCGCAGCCGGTAGAAGGTGAGTTTGTCGGCAAGTGCCTTCGCGAGCACTTTCGGGCAGTCGATCAGAAAGCCGCCGCCATGGCCGGACGGCGCCTCGGTGATCAGAAAGTCGATCGTGATCTTGCCTTGGGGCGTCAGCAGCGCGCCGAACCGGCCCTGACCGGGCGAAAGGCGCGTCAAGTCCGTGGTGATGAGGCCGTTGAGGAAGTCGCGGGCGGTTTCGCCTGACACCTTGACCACGCCGCGGTCGGGCAGAAGCGCAGCCTTCATGTGGGAATCTCGAGTGACATCACGCATGGGAAAGTAAGCCGCCAAGGCATAAACGACAAGGCCTGGAAGGGCTTGCTGCCAGATGCTGTCACGGCTCCTGCTCAGCTGTCATCGGGCTCGCCGAAGGCGAGACCCGCTTACGGGTGATGACACTGAAGTTTGCGCTGGCCTACTGCTTCGCCGTCGCGGTCGAGAACTCGCCGTTGCGCACGCGAACGACAAGGCCCTCGACGAACTTTGCCACCGCATCCTCGCCATAGGTGCGGACCAGTTCGGCGAACGCCGCAAACAAGCTCGCCTGCGCGAGACAATCGCCATCGACGCCATCGTGCCGTGCTTCCGCCCAGGCTTCGCTGAGATAACTGAGCGCGGCCTGCTTCTGTTCGTGGTCGGGCAAGAGGTCGCGGGCGATGAAGGGCGCAGGATGGCTCATGAACTTGGAAAGCAGCTCTGGAGGCGAGGAAGGAGCGTGGTGTAGCACGTCGAGCGGGGCGGGCTAGAGCAGTTCTTTAGGAAAGGTTAATGCGGGTCAAAAAATCCACGCGCTTGTGGAACAGTGGGGAACTCGTTGCTAGTTGGCGTAGCGCGCGGTCAGGTCGCGCGAGATCTTCAGGCCTTCATCGATGTAGCGGCGGATGGCGAGCGTCGCCGCCGGGGTGCAGCTCCGGTAGGTCTGCTGAAAGCCGTTATAGCCGCGGTTGAAGCCGGCGATCATGCGGGCTCGCCGTTCGCCTGCGGGGGTTTCGGCGTCGAGCAGCGCCTGCATTTCGTTGCGCCATTTATTGCCTTCGTTGCTGCCGCAAATGCCCCTGAGATAGTGCAGGGTTCCGAGAATCTCGGCAAACCGCTGCAACTCGTTGTCGAACGGCGCGGCGTTCTCCTGCGCGCGCGCAGGGCTTCCGAGGCAGCACATGACGATGAGGGAAACAGCGAGAAGTTTCGGCATAAGGGGTCCAGGAAACCTGTTTGGTATGCCCCCTGGGGATGCCGGACGCAAGCGTTGAGGTCACTCGCTTACAGGCCCAGAACCCGCCGGGCCTGTTCAATCACGGTGGGAAGTCCATCGGTGATCTTGAGATCGCCCAAGGCATCGGGCGAGAGCCACTGATAGTCGTCGAGTTCCTCGTTGAGATGAGGCTCACCGGCGCTGCAGCGCGCGGCAAACGACATGATCACATAATGTCCGCCGCCGGCGGCAATCGGTACGACCTCGCGCCAGCCGGCAAGGCCCGCGATTTCGATTTTCAGCGCGGTCTCCTCCATCACCTCGCGATGGAGAGCGGTATGAAGGGTTTCGCCGAATTCGACCCGGCCGCCGGGCAACGAATAAAAACCTTTCGCCGGCGATCTCGCGCGCCGCACCAGCAGCACCTTGCCATCGCGGAAAATTGCAGCGCTGACCGCAAGCTGGGGAGGGGACGAAGGAGGGGACGTCAAGGCAGGATCCGGGACCGATGATTGCGCAAACTTTGCGAAGCTTAGAACAGGACCGCGCGCAATCGCAATCAATGGGTCATGATGTATTCGACGTCGGCTGCGCCATCGCCGTTGATGACGCCGCCGGCCTGCGAGACCAGCGGCTTGACCCAGCCGGTGGCCTGTTCGGCCAATATGGTGCGGGTCTTGTCCTGCTGCGCCTTCTGCATCGCCTCGCCGACTGCAGTGAGGATCGAGGTGATGGCGTTGGTGATGCTGTCGAACTCGCCGCGGATGCGGGCGTCGGCGGCGTTGTAGGCCTCGATCGCCAGATCCCTGGCCTTGAAATTGGAGGCCGTAAAATGCTCTGCATAGGACAGCGGCCGCCAGCTAAGAAAATCCTCGGCGCATTCCGGCATGTCCGGAACCATTTCGAGCAGCATGACAGCTTCGTTGAAGTGATTGAGGTAGTCGGTGGCAAGCCCGGTGCGGGGATTGATGTTGGCCGCGCGCAATTGCTCGGCCCGCGCCGCAATGTCGGCGTTGGTCTCGGAAGCAGGTCGCGCAGGATTGGCGGCGGGTGAGGTCATTGGCCGCAGTGTTATGGTTCGGGGTTAAAGGCTGCTGAATTTTGCTTATTCGGGTACCATAAATGTGCGGACGCTTCGTTATCACCTCTTCGCCCCAGGCCTTGCGGCAACTTTTCGGTTATTTCGAACAGCCGAACTTCCCGTCGAGGTTTAATGTTGCTCCAACACAACCAATACCTGTCGTCCTGAACCATGATGGCCGGCATTTTCGCCTGATGCGCTGGGGGCTGTGGCCGGCTTGGGTGAAAGATCCCCGTAAATTTACGCTCCTGATCAATGCGCGCGCGGAAACCATCAAGGAGAAGCCGGCCTTCAAGAATGCGATCCGGCGGCGGCGCTGCCTCATCCCGGCCGATGGCTATTACGAATGGCACACGTCGGACGGCATCAAGCGGCCCTATTTCATTCACCGGCGCGACGGCCGCCCGATCGGTTTTGCCGCCGTTGCCGAGACCTGGGTCGGGCCGAACGGCGAGGAAGTCGACACGGTTGCAATTGTCACGGCTCCCGCGAGTGCCGACCTCGCCGTGCTGCATCCGCGCGTGCCGGTCACGATTGCACCTGGTGATTTCGAGTTCTGGCTCGATTGCCGCTCGGATGAAGCGGACAGCGTGACGCCGCTGATGAAGGGACCTGAGGAGGGCGAATTCGCCTGGCACGAGATTTCGACGCGGGTCAACCACGTCGACAACGACGATGCGCAACTGATCCTGCCGATCACCGACGAGCAGCGTGAGGCTGAGCGGCCCAAGCCGAAGAAGGCGAGCTCGCGCAAAACGGCTGCGTCAGATATCGACGACGGGCAGGGGAGTTTGTTCTGAAAAGCTGCGCGGGATTGCGATAGGACTTGGCTCAGAACTAGCCGCGGCGGAGGTGAGCTCCCTCTCCCCTTGCGGGAGAGGGTTGGGGTGAGGGGTATGTCGCTCCAAGAAGACCCCCTCATCCGGCGCGGACCTTGTCCGCGCCACCTTCTCCCGCAAGGGGAGAAGGAAGAATTGCCTCGTGACTAGGCCTTCAGCAATTGCTTCAGCTTGGTCACCGCACTGTCGGGCGTCGTCAGCACCGGGAGTTTGGTGGCCTCTGCGACCATAATTGCCGCGGGAGCCATGCTGTATTGCGCCAGCGCAATCAGGTCGCAGTCGCGCAAATCGCGCGAAGCCTGCACGACGAGGCGATCGTGCTCGGCACGGTCGCCGCGATCGAGCGCCGCCATCGCGCCTTTCGCAAGTTTCGTCACCAGCTGGACCGAGCCCGGAAATTCCGGCGGCATCGACTTCAGGGTCGGCGGGAAAGTCGAAAGAAGTCCGATGCGGTGACCGCGCGCGATCGCCTGTTCGATCATCGCTTCGTTTGGCTTCAACACCGGCATCGGCGAAAGATCACGCGCGACGGCGTCGATGCAGGGACCGAAGGCCGAACAGGTGAACAGGATCGCGTTGGCGCCGGTCGAGACGGAATAGCGTCCAAGCGCGAGGAAGCGATCGGTCATCTCGGGCGTCAACCGGCCATCGCGCGCCACATCCGCCGACAGGCTGTCGTCGAGCAGGTTCATCAGCGTCGCTTCGGGCCAAAGCCGCGCGAACGAGGCTTCGATTGGTGCCAGCGAATGCTTCAATGCATGGATGAGGGCGATGCGCATTTTTCAATTCTCACGGCGGGGCGGTGGCGTGTCAATATAGGGCTCGCGTGAAGAGGTTCAGCGCAGCATATTGCAACAGCATGATCGTCTTGGCATCGACGATGCGACCGTCGTCGATCATCGCGAGCGCCACTTCGAACGGCAATTCCAGCACTTCGATGTCCTCGCCTTCGTCGACAAGGCCGCCGCCGCTGCCGACGCGCATCTTCGCGTCGTATTCGGCGACAAAGAAATGCATTTTTTCGGTCGCCGCGCCCGGGCTCAGGAAGGCTTCAAAGATCTTGCGAACTTCGCCGATCCGGTAACCCGTTTCCTCCTCCGCCT
The DNA here is from genome assembly GCF_035652035.1 of Bradyrhizobium sp. Taxonomy (GTDB): domain Bacteria; phylum Pseudomonadota; class Alphaproteobacteria; order Rhizobiales; family Xanthobacteraceae; genus Bradyrhizobium. The sequence continues at coordinate 91,162 of NZ_DASREO010000013.1, read as the reverse complement.
CGGCACGAATTCGTGCCTCCGGCGCTGAATCGTCCAGGAGGCCCGCGCAGGCTTCGATCAGGAGATCGTCATGGCCGTTGACGTAGGCCGGGTAGCGGAATTGCCGCACCAGCACGATCGTTCGTTGCGAGCGATTGTATGGCAGTAGAGCCGCGCTGTTGCCGCGGTCGTAGGTCTCGCGATGTTGCGTCTGCCAATCGCCGTTGGCGCGCCGCCACTCGAAGGTCGTGGTCTTCAAGACATAATGATTGTCGGAAAGCACGCGCTCGTCTTTGACACGAATCCTGTCGGAGACCGTCATCTCGTTCCTCGGATTGTCAGGGCGTGGGCTCGCGGCCATCGAGCCATTTGGCGTAGATGACGCGTTCCTGCTCGGAATAGCCCAGCGACTGATAGAAATCCTTTACGCCGGTGTTGTCGGGCCGCACCATCAGCTGCAGCTTCTGGATACCGTGCCCGCGCAGCCAATCTTCCGCGACATCCATCATGATGCGGCCATATCCCTTGCCGCGCTGAGCGGGATCGACGGCGAGGTAATAGACCCAGCCACGGTGACCGTCATGTCCGACCAGAACGGTGGCAACGATCGCACCATCATTGCGTCCGACCAGGACCGTGGCGTTGGCGCCCTTTCGCGCCATCGCGATGTCGGCAGCCGGATCGTTCCATGGCCGTGTCAGGCCGCACGCCTGCCACAGCGCGACGACGTCGGCGACATCGGCGTCGGCAATTGGCGCGACCGCGAGGGTGGAAAGTGTGATCGTCACAGCACTTTGCCCGGATTCATGATCCCAAGCGGATCGAGCAGGGCCTTGATGGAGCGCATCAGCTCGATCGCGACCTTGTCCTTGACTTCCGGCAATTCGTCTCGCTTGAGCACGCCGATACCGTGTTCGGCAGAGATTGATCCACCCATCCGCAGCACGATCTCGAACACGACAGCGTTGACATCGTGCCAGCGCGCGAGGAAGTCGGCGGCGTTGGCGCCGATCGGCTGGCTGACGTTGTAATGGATGTTGCCGTCGCCGAGATGGCCGAAGGGCACAGGCCGCGACCCCGGAATGAGTTTGACGACAGCGGCGTTGGCTTCGGCGATGAACGCGGGCACGGCCGCGACCGGCACCGAAATGTCGTGCTTGATCGAGCCGCCTTCGGGCTTCTGCGCCGCCGACATTTCGTCGCGCAATTTCCAGAACACCGCGCGCTGGCTCAGATTTGCCGCGATGACGGCGTCGTCGACGATGCCGTCTTCCATGCCGCGGCCGAGGATCGATTCCAGCGCGGCGCGCGCGTCGTCGCGCGAGGATGACAATTCCATCAGCACGAACCAGGGATGCTGGCCCGGCAGCGGCGGACGGATGTCGATGCCGTGACGCACGCTGAAATCGACGGCGATGTCGGCGAGCAGTTCAAAGCTGGTGAGGCTTCCCGCCGCTTCGTTTTGCGCGATCGACAGCAGTTTCAAGGCATCATCGGGCGATTTCAGGCCGACAAAGGCGGTCTCGATGGCGCGCGGCTTCGGAAACAGCTTTAGCGTTGCAGCGGTGATGATGCCGAGCGTGCCTTCCGCGCCGATGAAGAGGTTCTTCAGGTCGTAGCCGGTATTGTCCTTTTTCAGTTTCGACAGCGCATTGAGAATCCGTCCGTCCGCCAGCACCACTTCTAGTCCAAGCGCCATCTCGCGCGCCACGCCAAACGCAAGCGCGCCAGTGCCGCCGGCATTGGTGGAGAGATTGCCGCCGATGGTGCAGCTTCCTTCCGCGCCCAGTGACAGCGGGAACAGCCGATCGACCTCGGCCGCCTTTTGCTGCGCGACCTGCAACACCACGCCGGACTCGCAGGTCATGGTGTTGGAGGCAGGATCGATATCGCGGATCTTGTCGAGCCGCCGCGTCGAGACCACGACCTCGCCGCGATGCGGCACCTGTCCGCCGACAAGGCCGGTGTTTCCGCCTTGCGGCACCAGCGCGATCCTCTCAGCCGTGGCAAGCTTGCAGATCGCGGCGACTTCCGCGGTCGAGCCCGGCCGCAACACCAGCGGAGAATGTCCGTGATACAGCCCGCGCTCTTCGGTCACGTAGGGCGCGACATCGGCGGCCTCCGTCACCGCATATTTGTCGCCGACGATGGCGCGAAACCGCGCGATCAAATCGGGCGACAGCGGCGGGACGGGCGCTTGGGCGATGTTCATGGACGTCTCGTTTCTTCTTGATCTGTTCGTCTATCTGCCGATCGCGGCGCGGCGCAGCCGGTCGTTGATGGCTTCGCCGAGGCCATGATGCGGCACCGGCATCACGGCAATGGCGCGCGCGCCCTTCGCGTCGAGAATGCGAAGATAACCGAAAAGGTTGGCGGCGGCTTCCGCAAGCTCGCTCGTTTCCGACAAATTCATGACCGCTTTTGCGGCATGGGCGCCATTCACCTCAGCCGGGCCAAAAGCCAAAAGCACTTCATCCGGTTCGACGTCGGTCGCATTAAGCCGCACCGGCGAGCGCGGCGCGTAATGCGAGGCCAGCATGCCCGGCGCGAGCGGCTGAGCGTCGTTATCAGCGGCGTCTTCCGGCAGCCGCCGCAGGGGACGGCCGAGCACGCGCTCGATGTCCTCGCGCGGCAACCCGCCCGGCCGCAGCAGCATCGGCTCTTCGAAGCAGGCGACAATGGTCGACTCGACGCCGACCGCAACCGGTCCGCCGTCGACGATCAGATCGACACGGCCTGTGAGGTCGCTTGCCACATGGGCCGCGGTCGTCGGCGAGACGTGGCCCGAAATATTGGCGGAGGGCGCGACCACCGCGCCGCCAAAGGCGCGCAGAATGTCGCGCGCGACGGGGTGGGCGGGAATGCGGATGGCGACCGTATCGAGGCCGGCGGTCGCGAGTTCCGCAACCGGGCACTGCGCCGTCTTGGGCAGCACCAAAGTGAGGGGGCCGGGCCAGAAGGCTTCCGCCAGCGTCAAGGCGGTCGCGTCAAAGCGGGCGATGTCCGCCGCGGCCCTGATGTCGGCGACATGGGCGATCAGCGGATTGAAGGCGGGGCGCCCCTTGGCCTCATAGATTCGTGCGACGGCTGGGGCCTGGGTGGCATCGGCGCCGAGCCCATAGACGGTCTCGGTGGGGAAGGCGACCAGACCGCCTGCCGCGAGCAGCCGCGCGGCCTCGGCCACCGCGGCGGCGTCGGCCGGCAAAGTCTGTGTTTTCAGGCCCAGCTTCACGGGGTCAAAATCCTTTAGGTCCGGCTTCTTGCAGTGCGCGAAAGCGGACGCTATAAGCCGCCTTCTTGTCGGAGCGTGGCTCAGCCCGGTAGAGCACTGCGTTCGGGACGCAGGGGTCGCAGGTTCGAATCCTGCCGCTCCGACCATTCTCCCAAGTGCTTATAATGACTGCAATTTCAGCGCGCAACGAAATCCGCAACGCAATTCTGCGGGCCTGAATTGGGGTTGCGCAAACCTCCGGATTTTTCGAAAGCCCGCTCGCCGGCGCCGATTCAGTGAAACCGCCCTTGGGAGGAGGGGCCCCGAAGCGCCGTGGATCGCCCTCGGATTCCGCCCGAAATCATTTCACCGTGCGCACGTGCACCACGGCCCAGTCGTTGGCGAAGACCCTGTGCCAGCCATCGAGATGATCGAGCAGCCGCGCAGCGGCCGTCGACGGAACCATAATCGTGGCCTCGATCCTGTTCGCATCGAGAACGCGGAATAGCACGTTGGGATCCTGCAACGACACCGCGTTGAAATAGTCGAGCCCGAACTGTTCGCCGTAGAGTTCGGAGCGCCCGTCAATGAACGGCGCCATGCCCTTCCAGATCATGTAGCCGCCGAAGGTGTCCTCGTTGAACACCCGTGTCACGTTCTGCGCGCGCAGTGCTGCGATCGCCGGCTGGTAACGCTCATCGGCCATGAGTCGGATCGGGCGCAGCGCGGCGCCACCGACAATCAGCAACATCGCCGCGACGACCGCCGTCGTCGCCGCGCTTCGTGATGCAGGAGCAGCATTGCGCGGACAGCCGAAGCGGTCGGCAAGCGGTGTCAGCAAGACCAGCGGCAGCAGCAGCGCGAACACCTCGATGTGGCGATCATGGCTCAGCGCCATGTGCAGCAGGACGAGTGCGAGGAGGATCCGCGTCGGCGGCAGCGTCACGCCAAGATAAAGCACCGCGGCAATCGCGAGCAGCAGGCAGATTTCGAACGCGCTGACGTGTTCGAAGCTGACCGGCGCCCATTCGGAGATCACCGTCAGCACGCCGCCGAGATCGAGAATCTTGCGGGCCGCGAACAGCGTGTCCCAGCCATAGGGTGTCGCACAGCAGGCGATCAGCGCGCCGATGCCAAACAGAGTCCATTTCAATGCGAGTGTCTTGCGCTGCGGCGCCTGCGCGTTCCACAGCGCATCCAGCCCGATCGGGCCGACCAGGACGAGCCCGAGCAGGAAGCTGCCATGAAGGTTGGCCCATAGCGCGAGCAGTGGCAGCAACCATGGCGACGGCGCGGCGCGGCGATCGGCCGCCGCCATGAGGCCGGCAACCCAGGCGACCATGACCGGCATCGCCAGCACATGCGGCCGCGCCAGCAGATGATGCTGCGCCAGCGCGAACGCGAGCATCGCCACCACACCGGTTGCGGCGATGGAGATCCGCGAACTCAACAGCCGCACCATGAGCGCGAACGCGGCCGCGACGGCGAGCGCGCACACCGCGACCACGCCGGACCAGCCGGCCAACTGGTAAGCGGCTGCGAACAGCACCTGCGACAGCCATGACGACGACATCCAGGGCGCGCCGGCTCTGGTCCAGGAATAGATGTCGACATGCGGCACCGCGTGCTGCGCGAGGATCGCCTCGCCGACCTTGATCTGCCAGAACGTATCGGTGTCGAGGAAGAGATTGTTGCCCTGGAGCACGACCAGCACGCCAACGACGACGGCGGCCCAGAACCAGGCTGGGGCCCGGACCAGGATCCTGGCGCGGCCGTCCATGAGACCGCGGCCGCGCGCACTGTCGATGCTGGTAACGCTCATGGTGAGAACCCTGCCGGACCGCCAAGGGAAGCGCCGGGTGCGACGGCGGACGCCTCATGCAAGCAGGCCAGCGATAATTTTTCGTGAATCGCGGCCGGCAGCGCCGCGCGATTTGCGCCTTAAGCCTCTAAGAGAAAAGAAGAAATAGCGAGGCCTCTTCCTGCGCTGACGCGCGGAGCCTTGCCGGATTGGCGCCAGCACACCCGTCCGCTTTCGAAAGCCCTACTTGCTCGTTGCGGCTTGAAGGATCGGAATGAGCCGCGCGGCTTCACTCCTCACCAGATCTGCGAGTGGTTTTGGTCCACGCCGGCCCGGCTCGATCAAGGTGGCGCCGAGTTCAGCGAGCCGCTTTTTGACCGGCTCCTCGTCGAGGCCCTCGTTGAGCGCCGCGGCGAGCTTCTCGACCACAGGTTTTGGCGTCCCGGCGGGGGCGAATACGGCGTACTTCACGGCAATGTCGAATTCGCCAAGACCCTGTTCGTCGGACGTCGGCACATCCGGCAGCATCGGGCTGCGTTGTCTGGCGGCAATCGCAAGCGCCCTGACGCTGCCCGCCTGAACCTGCGGCAACGTGCCGAGCACGGGATCGCACTCATAGTCGATTTCGCCCGCGAGCATCGCGTTCAACACCGGCGCCGTCCCGGTGAACGGGACCAGCGTCGGCTTGATGCCGATCGCGGAGTTGAGCAGCAGACATCCGATATAGGAAATCGAGCCGACACCGGCGTGCCCGACATTGAGCTTGTCGGCATTGGCCTTCGCGTAGGCGACAAATTCGCGCAGGCTTTTGGCGGGCAGGTCCTTGCGGACCACAAGCAGCTCGGGATATTCGGCCGCGAGGCCAATCGGTTCGAAATCCTTTTGCGGATCGTACTTGAGGTCAGGGTAGAACGCCGGCGCAAGCGCGTTGGTCGACATGTGGCCGAACAGGATGGTATAGCCGTCAGGCGTGGCGCGCGCGGCGCGCAGCGCCCCGATCGTGCCGCCGGCGCCGTTGATGTTTTCTACCACGACGCTTTTCCCGAGACGGCGCGAAAAAATATCGGCGACAATTCGCCCCGTGATATCGGCCGGCCCGCCGACAGCAAACGGGACGATCATGGTGATGGTCCTTGCGGGATAGTCCTGCGCCAGCGTTGGCGCGATCACACCGCTCGCGATCAGAAAAACAGCGGCGGCCCAATGCCTCTTCACGTTTGCTTCCCCAGATGGTGTTTTGACGTCACCATGTGCTGGTTTGGCGTTCCGAGCAACGTCTTCGCGCAAGGGTCAGGTCATCGTCCCCGGCAGGAAGCAGCGAATGACGGGGTGACCGTTATAGTAGTAGGGCCAAACCATCGTTCGGCCAGCCCGGTTCGGTTCGGTGATGACCGTGTCATCGGGAACGTCCACCCACTCGCCGTCAAGGCGGACGCGGTAATGGCCGTCTTTGGTATCCCAATCGACGTCCGAAAGCGCCATGCCATCGGCATTCGAGCAGCAGGCGCCGCCGCGCTTGCTGTGCAGGCTATCGAACCAGGGCTTCAAAGGGGAATTCGCATATCTGCCGTCATCGCGTGCTTGCGCGGCCGTCGTGCCCTGCGCCAGCAAGCCGATGCCGGTGAGGGCGGTTCCAGTTGCGAGCAACAAAGCGCTCAGCAGAAATGCAGCCGGCTTCATCGACCGTCTCCTTGCCGGGGCAATGGGAGGAACGGCCGGAGGTTCCTAATTCACGCGCGCAGCCGCACTGCAACCGCAGCATCGTCAACAGTCTGAATTGAAAATTGAACCGGTAATCTCGGGTTCCGGGATTATTGCGCGATTCCGGTCGTCGTGCCCACGCCCGTACCGGTAAACGCACTATCGAAGAGCTGGCCGATCGGCTGCCAGCTTGTGCCGTCGAATTGCACCAGCCGCATGTCCTTGACGGGGTGAAAGTCCGTTGCGCTCGTCGTGATCGCAATGCCCGGCAGCGTCACCGAGCTTCGAAAGCCCTTCAGCGATTGTGCCTGCCTCATGACGTTGTCGCGCGAGAGGTCGTCTCCGCATTGCTTCAACACCTGCGCCAGCGTCTCCGCGACGGCGTAACCAAAGACCGCATAACTGTCTTCCTTGTCGCCTTCGGGATAATACTTGTCCATGAAGGCGAGGTACGCTTTCATCGCCGTATCGTCTTTCCAGGCGGGATCGCTGCCGTCCTTCAGGAACGCCGTCGATATCACGCCGATTGCATTTTCGAGGCCGCCCGGCCGCAGCGCGTTGGCGATCGAGGCCGCTGCATTGTCCAGAATGAGCACCGGATGCCATTCGGATTCGCCGAGACGCCGGATGACTTGCGCAGCCATCGCAGGCGCGCCGTCGAACACCAGAATCTCGACGCCGGATTTATGCAGCAGGTCGAGCTGCTCGCCGAGCGAACGATCCGTCGCGTCGAAGGCGGTGTCGGCGACGATCATCCGCGCGGCGTCACCCAGTCCTTCCTGCAAGCCCCGGAACAGATCGCGGCCGAACTCATCGTTCTGCCAGAGCACGCCGATCTTCTTTTCGGAATAGTAAGCCTGGATATAGTTCGCGTAGATGCGTCCCTCGGTGCGAAACGCCGGCGGCCACCCCATCGTCCAGGGAAAGTCCTTGGGATTGGCCCATTGATCATCGCCCGAAGCGACGAACAGTTGCGGGATGTGCTTCTCGTTCAGATATTTTCTGATCGCGAGATTGCCCGGCGTGCCAAACGACCCGAACACAAAGAGCGCGTCCTCGGCCTCAACGAGGTTGCGCGTCAGCTCCGCGGCTGCGACCGGATCGGAACTGTTGTCGTAGGAGATGAACTCGATCGCTCGGCCGTTGATGCCGCCCTGTTCGTTGAGCATCTGGAAATAGGCGGCCTCAGCCCGTCCGATCGCGCCGAATGCTGCAAGCTGTCCGGTGTACGGCATCACGTTGCCGATCCGGATCGTGGCGTCGGGGGATCTGAGAACGGGATCGGCCAATGCAGCGCATGACCATGTGACGAGGAGTCCGGTGGCAAATGCGACGATCCATCTGATCATGTTTGCCTCCGATCGGCATGCGCAGCTCATCCAGCGAAGAGCATGCACAATCCATCCAACGAGGAAATTATATCAACAGTTGGGCGTGGCCAGACTCTGGGCAAATCCGAAAACTCGTCTTCGTGATGAAAGTCGGTGGCCGATAACAGCGGCAGATATCGCCGGCCGCGGATGACGGTGGAACCCGCCAAATCGCATTGGTTTGATTGAGCTCTTCGAACGCAACTTTCCTTGGCGATCAGCGAAGCCTTTTGGCCTCCGTCTGCCAGCCATGCGCTGCCGGCGTTGCTTGGCGGCTTGAGAAAGCGGGAATAAGCGAGTATTCTGGTTGCGAATTAAAGTTCGCTATCCGAATAATGAAAATGATCGCACGATCGACAGGGAAGAAAAAGCAAGCCAAGGCTGCCGGTTCTGAAAAGAACACGGTGCTGTCGCTCGCCAAGGGTTTTCGGATCCTGGAGGCGTTCACCGCGCAGGAGCCCGAGCTGACCATGGCGGAAGTGGCGCGGCGCGCGGGTGTCGACAACGCCACGGCGTTCCGCTTTCTCAATACGCTGGTCGATATCGGCTATGTCGAACGCGTCGGCGAGACGCGGAATTTCCGGCTCGCCCTGAAGGTGCTCGATCTCGGCTTCAACGCGATCGCCCGCTCGGACCTGCGCAGCAGCGCCCGGCCGATCCTGCGTACGCTCGTCGGCAAGATCAACGAGGCTGCCTCGATCGGTGTGCTCGACGGCGCCGACATTATCTATGTCGAGCGTATTCAGGCGGGCCTCGCAAGGCTCGGCGTCGACATCCGGATCGGCAGCCGGGTTCCGGCCTATTCGTCGGCAGTCGGCCACGCGATCCTTGCCTGGCTTCCCCACGCCGATCAGGTTTCCATTCTCAAGTCGCAACCGCGCAAGCAACTCACCGCGACCACGCTGACCGATCTCGACACGCTCGTCGCACGGCTCGAACAGGTGAAGCGGCGCGGTTATGCGATCTCCGATCAGGAGACGGTCACCGGCCTCTATGTTCTTGCCGCGCCGGTGCTCGATACCGACGGCATTCCACTTGCGGGGCTCAGCGTCGCGGCGCCCGCCTTCCAGACCAGTCTTGCGGATTTCGAAGCGACCGGCGCCGAGCCGGTCATGCACGCCGCGCAGGCTTTGTCGCGGGCACTGCAAAGCAGCGGCGCATTCACCCATCAACACCAAGCCAACTGACAGGAGACGATTTTGCCGGCCCTCAACTTCAATGGAATCATTCCCGCCATCGCGGTTCCCTTTAATTCGGACTACAGTATCGACGAAGGCGAGCTTCGGCGCTTCTCGCAGTGGCTGGCGAGCCAGCCCGGCATCGTCGCGCTGATGACCAACGGTCACACCGGCGAGGTCTTCTCGCTGACCCCGCGCGAACGCATCGAAGTGACCCGCATCACGGCCAAAGCCGTCGAAGGCAAGTGCCCGGTCATTTCCTCGATCGTGTGCGAGGGCATCAACGACGCGGTCGAACAGGCCAAGATGGCGAAGGATGCCGGCGCGGTCGGCCTCGACATCATGCCGCCGCATCACTGGCTGCGCTTCGGCTTCCTGCCCGAGCACTGCCTCGACTATTTCAATGCGATTGGCGATGCGACCGGCTTGCCGCTGATCGTGCACATTTATCCGGCCTGGACGCGCGGCTCGTACTCGTCTGCGTTGCTGGCGCAACTCGCCAAGCTGCCGCATGTCGCGGCCTTCAAGATGGGCGAGCGCGAGATGAACAAATACGCCCGCGACATCCAGGAGATTCGCGCGGCCGATTCAAGCAAGGCGCTTCTGACCTGCCACGACGAATATCTGCTGGCCTCGATGGTGCAGGGCATCGATGGCGCGCTGGTCGGCTTTGCCTCGGTCATCCCCGGCCTGATCTACGACCTGCTCAAGGCGGTGAAGGCCGGTAATCTGACGGAGGCGATGCGGCTGCAATCGTTGATCACGCCGCTGAAGGATGCGGTCTATGGCGGCGGCGAGCCGACCGGCGAAGCGCATGGCCGCATGAAGGCGGCAATGGCGCTGGCGGGAATCCTGCGCGACGGCACCGTGCGTCCGCCGACCCATGCGCCGAATGCCCAGCAGTTGGAGGCGATCCGATCCGCCCTGGCGCATGCGGGCCTGTTGAAGCGCGCGGCGGCGTAAGCCGTGATGGCAGCCAACGAGCAAAGCGCGAGCGACGGACGGGGCCACGGCGGTTGCGCCGTGGTGACCGGCGCTGCGTCCGGCATCGGCCAGGCGGTCGCGACGCGTTTGCTCGCCGACGGCTGGCACGTTGTCGGCCTCGACAGGGTACGTGCCGAACTGTCTTCCGCGCGGTTTCGCTCTGTCGAAGTCGACCTCACTGATTTCGAGCGGCTTGAGGCCGTGCTGGCCGGCCTTCGCGATATCACCGCTGTCGTTCATGCCGCGGGTTTCATGCGGACGGCTTCGCTCGGTTCGCTCAAGCCAGAGGACGGCGCGGCGATGTGGCGGCTGCATGTCGACGCGGCGGCTGTGCTCGCCAATGCGTTGTTGCCGCGGATGCCGGCGGGCGGTCGGATGGTTCTGATCGGCAGCCGGACCGCATCGGGCGCGGCAGGCCGCAGCCAATATGCTGCGACCAAGGCCGCGCTCAACGGCATGGCGCGCTCCTGGGCGGCTGAGCTCGCGCCCAGGGGCATCACCGTCAATGTCGTCGCGCCCGGCGCAACCGAGACGCCGATGCTGACGGACCCGGCGCGCGAGGGGACGCCGCCGAGAAAGCCGCCGATCGGACGCTTCATCAAGCCCGATGAGGTGGCGGCGCTGACCGCGTTTCTTTTGAGCGCGGAGGCGGGGGCGATCACCGGCCAGCAGATCGTGATCTGCGGCGGCGGCTCGATCTGATAGGACGAAACATCTGCCGGGCGGCCAGCCGCCGGCAAACGAAAGATTTTACGAAAAGAGGAAACCTATGTCGGTTCGCATTCTGGAAGTCCGCGAAGTCACCAAGCCGATCGCCTCGCCGATCCGCAACGCCTATATCGATTTCACGAAGATGACGAGCAGTCTTGTTGCCGTCGTCACCGACGTGATCAGGGATGGCAAGCGCGTCGTCGGCTACGGCTTCAACTCCAACGGCCGCTACGGCCAGGGCGGATTGATCCGCGAGCGCTTTGCCAACCGCATCCTTGAAGCCAAGCCGGAAAGCCTGCTGAGCGCCGCCGGAAATAACCTCGATCCGCACAAGGTCTGGGCCGCCATGATGAGCAACGAAAAGCCCGGTGGCCACGGCGAGCGATCGGTCGCGGTCGGCACGATCGACATGGCGGTGTGGGACGCGACCGCGAAGATCGCAGGCAAGCCGCTGTTTCATTTCATCGCCGAGCGCCATGGACTTGCGCCGAACCCGCGTGTCTTCGTTTATGCGGCCGGCGGCTATTACTATCCCGGCAAGGACAATTCCGCGCTGCGCGCCGAGATGCGCTCCTATCTCGATCGCGGCTACAACGTGGTCAAGATGAAGATCGGCGGCGCGTCGATCGAGGAAGACCGCGCGCGCATCGAGGCCGTGCTGAAGGAAATCGGCTCGCAGGCGCGCCTTGCCGTCGACGCCAACGGCCGTTTCGATCTGGATACCGCCATCGCCTACGCCAAGATGCTGCGCGATTATCCGCTGTTCTGGTACGAGGAGGCGGGCGATCCGCTCGACTACCACCTCCAGGCGACGCTCGCCGATTATTATCCCGGGCCGATGGCGACCGGCGAAAACCTGTTCAGCCACCAGGACGCCCGCAACTTGATCCGCTATGGCGGCATGCGCGCCGATCGCGACTGGCTGCAATTCGATTGCGCGCTGTCCTACGGTCTCGTCGAATATGAGCGAACGCTCGACGTGTTGAAGACGCACGGCTGGTCGCCGCGGCGCTGTATCCCGCACGGCGGCCACCAGATGTCGCTCAATATCGCGGCCGGCCTCGGGCTCGGCGGCAACGAGAGCTATCCCGATCTGTTCCAGCCCTATGGCGGTTTTCCCGACGGTGTGAGGGTCGAGGGCGGACACATCGTGATGCCTGAACTTCCCGGCATCGGATTTGAAGGCAAGTCCGATCTCTACGCAGAAATGCGCGCGCTGGCGGCCTGACAAGAAAAATAAAAACGGCCGCTAGCTCTCAGGAGGAAACGTCCCAATGCAATCGTTCGGCTATTTCGATACCGGCGTTATCGTCGTCGCGATCGTTCTTTATATCGCGTTTACGTCGTGGCTGACCGTGAGATTACGCAGCAAGACGTCTGCGGAATTCATGGTCGGCGCGCGTTCGGTGCCGGCGATTGTGGTCGGCATCCTCCTGATGTCGGAGTTTATCGGCGCGAAGTCGACGATCGGAGTGGCGCAAGCGGCGTTCGAGCAGGGCATGGCAGCCGCATGGGCGGTGTTGAGCGCTGCGATCGCGTTTCCGCTGTTCGGGTTTTTCCTGGCGAAGAAGCTCTACAATTCGGGCGAATATACCATTTCCGGCATGATCGCGCAGCGCTTCGGCCGCTCGACCGAACTGGTCGTTTCGCTGATCATGATCTATGCGCTCCTGATGGTGAACCTCGGCAATTACGTCAGCGGCGCGGCTTCGCTCGCGACCATCCTCAAGGTCGACCTGACCACGGCCGCCTTTATCATCGCTGGCGTCTCGACGTTCTATTTCGCGCTCGGCGGCTTCAAGAGCGTCGCTTACGTGTCTATGATTCACTGCGCCGTGAAATATGTCGGCGTGTTCATTGTGCTTGGCGTCGCGCTTTATTTGACGAAGGGTGTCGCGCCGGTGGCAGCCAAGCTGCCGCCGTTCTATTTCACCTGGGACGGCCATATCGGTCTGACCACCGTCGTAGCCTTCTTCATCGGCAATATCGGCGCGGTCTTTTCGACCCAGTACATCATTCAGGCGGTCGCCTCGACCAGGAATCCGGCGGCGGCGCGCAATTCAACCTATATCGCGGCCGCCTTGAGCATTCCGATCAGCATTGCGCTCGGCTTGATTGGAGTCTCGGCAAAATATCTCTATCCCGACATGAACAGTCTGTTTGCGTTGCCGGTCTTCATCCAGAGCATGAACGTCGGGTGGGCCGCGTTCGTCTCCATTTCGCTGGTTGCATCGATCTTTGTCGGCGTCAGCACGGTAGCGCTTGCCATCTCTTCGCTCGTGATGAAGGATTTCTACGTTCCGTATTTCAAGCCCACGACCGAGCAGGAATTCCGCGCCGCGCGCGTGATGTCGATCTTCATCGGCTTTATTCCGCTGATCTTCGTATTTTTCGCGCCGGGACTTCTGCACCTGTCGTTTTTCACCCGCGCGCTGCGGCTGTCGATTTCGATCGTGGCCGTGATCGGCTTTTATCTGCCTTTCTTCTCCAGTAACCGCGGCGCGACACTGGGACTCCTGACAGCCGCGCTGACAACGACGGCATGGTACCTGGCTGGCGATCCCCTTGGCATCGACAACATGTATGTCGCGCTGATGACGCCGCCGATCGTCATTTTCATTGAAAAGCTGTTTCACCGGGGCAGCGAGGCGCCGCAGACTGTCAAGTCCGCGGTCTAGCAGCGGCGCAGCCGCAAAGTCAGCCCAGCGCCGCCCTCACCTTGCGCATCAGCTCAAGAGTGCGGCGGTCGACGCTGATCATCTTCTGGCCGTTCGCGTCCTCATAGTTCAGCACGTCCACCTTGAGTTCGGCGTTGGGCAAATATTGCAATTGCGAGTCGGTCCAGTCGCCCCGCGGCATAAACGATAGCTGACGCTTCTCGCGAGGCTCCAGGCCGCCCTTGAAGGCCTCGACGTAATCCAGCTTGGCCCACGGTATAGACCGGTTGGGTGTAGTCAGGGCGAGTCGGAAATAGATTCGGGAGATCGGGGATTTGCCGCCGTTGAAGACGGCAAATTCGATCGCGGGCTGTTCAAGGCGGCCGCTTCTTTTCCAATAATATCCGGGTGAGGTGACCTCGATCGATTTGGCCGTGTCGCCCTGCGATGCCACTCCAGCCTGTGCGATTTCGGTATCCAGCTTGATAGCCAGATCGTGAATGATTGTTTCGGCGTTCTGGCCGTGGATCTTCGACCGCAGCTGGCCAAATGCCATAAGCGGGTTCAGGCCATTTGCTATTGCCTCGACATTGTCGGCCATTTGCAAATCGGCCTGCGCCTTCAGCGGGGCTTCAATCGCGAGATATTTGAGCGCGATATCGAGACGGCGCTGGTCATCGCTGCCAAGCTTGGCCTTTATAACAGAAAGGCTCGCTTGATAGCTCTGCCAGGTCGACATGTCGAAGGTCGGATCGAAAATACAACCCGACAGCAGGACACAGCACAGGATGGTTAGGCTCAATCGCTTCATCGTCTGGACCACAAATGACCGCAGGAAAATGACGCCAAGGTTGCAGAGGGTGTCTTGCCGAGTGTTCTAGGTCCGCGAACTCAACAAAAGGTTGAATGACGACGCGCGCACTCGTCTTTGCTTAACAAAAGGTGACTGGCCCCGCTAAAATCCAAGGCGGAGCCCGGTGTGACCTTTCCGGAAATCCGAAGCACATCATTGGCTTTTGCGATGCGCTGGCGCGGCAAAAACGCAAGGGTGCGTACGGCTCGCCAGTGATGACAGCCGCCCGGCGATTTGCTCAAATCGTTGGGCCGCGCCGATCGCGTGAGTGATCCTCTTTCGCCGCTGGCAGGCGTTGTCCGCCTTAACAAGAAAATCAAGGAACGGCGGAGGGAGGCCGAAATCCAAAATGCATTTCATTGAACTGGACGGTGTTGCGCTCCGCTATGAACTGAGCGGCGGGGGTGACCGCGCTGTGGTGCTTGTGCACGAAATGGGAGGCTCGCTCGAAAGCTGGAACGAAGTTGTCCCGCATCTTGCGCTCTCTCGCCGCGTCTTGCGTTATGACACCCGCGGGGCAGGGATGTCGCAGAAGGCCCGCGGTGAGCTCACATTCTCGACCATGGCCGCCGACATCGCCGCGCTGCTGGATGCGCTCGGCATCGTTGGAAAGGTCGCGCTCGCGGGCGTTGCCGTCGGTGGCGCGATTGCGCTTCAATTCGCGGCCCAGTATCCGGAGCGCGCAAGCGCCGTGATCGTCGGCAGTCCCGCGACCGGCATCGCGGCGGCGCGCCGTCCGGCGGCGCTCGAGCGGCTGGCAAAGATCGAGGCGCAGGGGATGGCGTCCGTCGTCGAGGACGCCATGCTGAACGGCTATGCGCCGGAATTGCGCGGCGACGGCAAGTGCTTCGAGCAATTCCGTGCACGCTGGCTTGGCAATGACCCCTCAAGCTATGCGACGATCTGGCGAATGCTGGCGAACGCCGACATGCAGGAAGCCCTGAGCAAGGTGCGATGCCCGGCGCTGGTGATCGGCGGAAGCCTTGATCGCGTTCGTGCACCGGCCATCGCGCAGGAATTGGCGCAAACGATCCCCGGTGCCCGTTATATCGAGGTCAACACCGGACATTATATGGCGGTCCAGACCCCTGATCTGGTCGCGGGCTGCATCGTTGAATTCCTGAAATCGGCCAACGCTTAAGCGTATCGAGGTTCCCGTCATGACGTCCCAGCCGTTGCAACAGATTCCCGGCCTTTATCATCGCAAGATCGGAGACATCGTCGTCACCGCGGTCAGCGATGGCTATCTCGACGGCAATCTTGAAGTCATGCGCAACGTCGATCTCGACAGGGCGCATAAAATTCTGACCGAGGCCTTCCGGCCCGCGCGGCGAACCAGCGTCAACACGTTCCTGATCTACTCCAAGGGCCGCCTAGCGATCATCGACACCGGATCGGGCAATTATCTCATGCCGACCGCCGGCTTCGTGCAGCGCAATCTGGCGGCCGCCGGTGTCGATCCGAAGTCGATCGACACGGTGTTGTTGACTCATATGCATCCGGATCATTCGGCCGGGCTGACCGACATGTCGAACGGCGAGCTGTTGTTTCCGAATGCGGAACTTGTCATGCACGAGAACGAACTGCCGCACTGGTTCGACGACGGCGCCATGGCGAAAGCTGACGAGCGAGCGAAGAAGCTGTTTTTTCAGGCAGGCCGCGAACAGGTCGCGCCCTACAAGAGCCGCACGCGGCTGTTCCAGCAGGGCGAAGTCTTTCCCGGCGTCACCGCCATTCCGAGCCATGGACATACGCCGGGACACACCGCCTATCTGATTGCATCTGGCGATCATCAGTTGATGATCTGGGGCGACACCGTCCACGTGCCGGAAGTGCAGACCGCCATACCCGAGGCCGGCATGGGCTTCGATACCGATCTCGCGATGGCGGCTGCTTCGCGCAAGCGCATGTTTGATCGCGTCAGCGCTGATGGGATGCTCGTCGCGGGCATGCATACGCATTTCCCGGGCTTTGGGCGATTGGCGCGGCGAGGCGAGGCTTTTGCGCTTTATCCGGAAGCCTGGGTTCACAGCTTCGATCAGGCCTGACAGCCAGGGGGATGACACCCGCCCAAGTATTTGCTCAATTGAACCTTGCGACCCCCCGTCGCGCCCTTTGCCTATTACCCCGGAGATGATGATGTCGTTCGATCTGGTCCTGCGCGGCGGACGCGTGGTTGACCCCTCCCAAAAACTCGATGCCGTTACCGATGTTGCGTTCAGCGGCGGCAAGGTCGCCGCGGTCGGCAATGCGCTCAAGGTGGAACCGGGCACCGAGGTGCGCGACGTATCGGGTTATTTCGTCACGCCCGGCCTGATCGATCTGCATACCCATGTGTATTGGGGCGGCACCTCGCTCGGCATCGATGCCGAGGAATTCTGCCGCACTTCCGGCGTCACCACCGCGATCGACACCGGCAGCGCCGGCCCCGGCAATTTCGCAGGCTTCCGCAAACACGTGATCGAGCCGAGCCAGGTTCGCATCCTGGCCTATCTGCACGTCTCGCACGCCGGCATCTACGGCTTCTCGCATCGCGTCATGGTCGGCGAAAGCGAGGAAATCCGTTTGATGAACCCGATCGACGCCGTGCAGGTCGCCGACGCCAACCGTGATCTCATTGTCGGCATCAAGGTCCGGGTCGGCCGCACCTCGTCGGGTGCTTCGGGGATCGTGCCGCTGCAGATCGCGCTGGAAGTCGCCAACGAGGTCGGCATGCCGCTGATGTGCCATATCGACCATCCGCCGCCGACCTATGAAGAGGTGGTCAGCCTGCTGCGTCCGGGCGACGTGCTGACGCATGCGTTCCGCCCATTTCCCAATGCGCCGTGCACTGCACAGGGCACAGTCAAGCAGATCGTGCTCCAGGCGCGTGAACGCGGTGTGCTGTTCGATATCGGCCATGGAAGGGGCTCCTTCGCCTTCAAGACCGCGCGCGCGATGCTCGCCAACGGTTTTTATCCGGACACGATTTCCTCCGACGTCCACATCCTCTGCATCAATGGCCCGGCCTACGACCAGGTGACGACGATGTCGAAGTTCCTGTGCATGGGGATGCCGTTTTCGGATGTCGTGGCGGCCTCGACGGTCAACGCGGCGATGGCGCTGCGCCGTCCCGAGCTCGGCAGCCTCAAGCCGGGCAGCGTCGGCGACGCCACGCTGCTTTCGATCCAGGACGGCAAATTCGACTATGAGGATGTCGTCGGCGAGCACCTGATCGGCGACCGCAAGATCGTCTCCGAGGGCGTCGTGATCGGCGGGCGCTGGTGGCATCCGAAAGAGTCGCCGAAATTCAAACGGCTAGTGGTCTGATTCTAACATTCGCATCCCGTTGCAGCGGCCTCTTTTGCGAATGTTAGAATCAAAAGACCACTAAAAAACATAGGTTTCCAGTGGAGCTTTGGATTTGACATTCGCTTGGCGAACCCGCGGCCCGGGGTAGCGAATGTCAAATCCGCTCCACTGGCTGGCTAAGAAGCGCCGAAAATGCTGTGATCGGGCCAAAATCGCCTGTTCAGACCGGGCTTTACCGGAGGGGCGCTGGCATACCATTTGCAAGCAAACGAACCGCATTGCGGGACGGGCTTCTTTGGAGCCTAATCGCAGTGGGGCATTCGGAATTGGGAGGAGGTCTTAAATGGATCGCAGGACGGTTTTGAAGGGGTTGGCGGGCGCGGGCAGCCTGGCGGTGATGGGCGGCTTGCCGATGCCGGCGATCTCGCAAGGCGCCGCCGCGCGCACGCTGCGTTTTGTGCCGCAGGCGGACCTCGCCAATTTCGATCCGATCTGGGGCACGCAATATGTCGTGCGCAATGCCTCCGCGATGGTCTGGGACCAGCTCTACGGCGTCGACGACAAGTTGCAGCCGCAGCGTCAGATGGTCGAGTCGGAGGAAGTTTCGAGCGACGGCCTGACCTGGACGTTCAAGCTGCGTTCGGGGCTGAAATTCCATGACGGCGAGCCGGTGCTCGCGAAAGATTGCGTGGCTTCGCTGACGCGCTGGTCGAATCGCGATCCCATGGGCATCATGCTCAAGGGCATCCAGAACGAACTCACCGCGGTCGACGATAAAACCTTCAAATGGGTGCTCAAGCAGCCCTATCCGAAAATGAAGCTGGCGCTCGGCAAGAATAATTCGCCGGTCGCCTTCATCATGCCGGAGCGCATCGCCAAGACCGATCCGTTCAAGCAGATCAGCGAATATATCGGGTCCGGCCCGATGAAATTCGCCCGCAACGAATGGGTACCTGGCGCGAAAGCGGTGTTCGAGAAGTTCGCCGATTACGTGCCGCGGCAGGACAAGGGATCGTGGCTTGCGGGCGGCAAGCAGATGCTGGTCGATCGGATCGAATGGGTGATCATCCCTGACCCGGCGACTGCTGCTGCAGCGTTGCAGAACGGCGAGATCGACTGGTGGGAGAATCCGCTTCCCGATCTCGTTCCGGTCCTGAAGAAGAACCGCAACATCGGCGTCGACATTGCCGATCCGCTGGGCAATATCGGCTCGTTCCGGATGAATCACACGCATCCGCCGTTCGACAATGTGAAGGTGCGGCGCGCCGTGCTCACCGCGTTGAACCAGGAAGACTATATGCGCGCGCTGGTCGGGGACGACACCTCGCTCTGGAAGCCGCTGCCGGGTTTCTTCACGCCCAACACGCCGCTTTACACGGAAGAGGGCGGCGACATCCTCAAAATGCGCAACATCGATGCCGCCAAGAAACTGCTGGCCGAAAGTGGCTACGCCAACGAGCCGGTCTCCTGCATCGTGGCGCAGGACCAGACGATTACCAAGGCGCAAGGCGATGTCACAGCCGATCTGTTGAAACGCATCGGCATGAACGTCGACTTCGTCGCGACCGACTGGGGCACGGTCGGCGCGCGCCGCGCGCAAAAGACGCCGCACAACCAGGGCGGCTGGGAAATGTTCCACACCTGGCACGCCGGCGCCGACTGCATCAATCCTGCCGTCTATCCCGCCATTCGCGCCAATGGCGACAAGGCGTGGTTCGGCTGGCCCAACAGTCCCGGCGTCGAAAAGGAAGTCACGGCCTGGTTCGAAGCCAAGAGCCTGGATGAGGAAAAGGCCGCGGTCGCCCGTCTCAACAAAGCCGCGTGCGAAGACGTCATCTATGCGCCGACAGGCTTCTTCCTCAGCTACACGGCCTGGCGCAAGAACGTGTCGGGTATCGTGAAGGGACCATTGCCCTTCTTCTGGGGCGTGTCGAAGACCGCTTAAGCGAAGCGGCAGCCGATATGGCTTCATATGTCCTCAGGCGTATTCTGGTCACCATCCCCGTGATGGCGATCGTCGCGCTGTTCGTCTTCAGCCTGCTTTATATCGCGCCGGGCGATCCGGCAGCGGTGATCGCCGGCGATCAGGCGAGCCCGGCCGACGTCGAACGCATCAGGCAGAGCCTGGGCCTCGACCAGCCGTTCCTGGTTCAGTTCGGCGGCTGGCTCTGGCGCATTCTGCATTTCGATCTCGGCACCTCGATCTTCACCAACTTGCCGGTCACCTCCATGATCGCGCAGAGGATCGAGCCAACGCTGTCACTGATGCTGCTGACGCTGGTGATGACCCTGGTCGTCGCTGTGCCGCTTGGCGTGGTCGCGGCCTGGAAGGCCGGAAGCTGGATCGACCGCGCCATCATGGCATTCGCCGTTTCGGCCTTTTCGCTTCCCGTGTTTGTGGTCGGATATGTACTGGCCTATGTGTTCGCGCTCCAGCTCGAATGGCTGCCGGTGCAGGGTTACACGCCTTTCTCGGAAGGCATCTGGCCGTGGCTGCAAAGCCTGATCCTGCCGTCGATTGCGCTCGGTTGCGTCTATATCGCGCTGATCGCGCGCATCACCCGCGCCTCCATGCTCGAAGTGCTGCAGCAGGATTATATCCGCACCGGCCGCGCCAAGGGGCTGGGCCAGCGCGATATCCTGTTCGTCCATGCATTGAAAAATGCAGCCGTGCCGATCGTCACGGTGATCGGCATCGGCGTGGCGCTCCTGATCGGCGGCGCCGTCGTCACCGAGAGCGTGTTTGCAATTCCAGGAGTAGGGCGCCTCACGGTCGATGCGATCCTGCGCCGCGATTACCCGGTGATCCAGGGCATCGTGCTGATGTTCTCGTTCCTCTACACGCTCGTCAATCTGTTGGTCGATCTGACCTACACGCTCATCGATCCGAGGATCCGCTATTGACCGACGTGACAACCAGCTCCGTATCGGTGCCGCCGGGCCTTGCGATCGCGCAAGCCCTGCCGGACCTCATGATGCCGGTGAAAGTCCGGCGCGGCGTGGTCGGCTTTCTGCGCAACAACCCGACGGTCGCCATCGGCGGTGCACTGCTCGCTATTCTGGTCCTCATCGGAATCTTCGCGCCTTATCTCGGGACTGTCGACCCTACGGCAATAGCACCCGCCAAGCGCATGCGCCCGCCGTCGGAGCTATACTGGTTCGGGACCGATGCGCTTGGCCGCGACGTCTATTCGCGCGTGCTCTATGGCACGCGGGTTTCGCTCACCGTTGGCCTCTCGGTGGCCTGGCTCGCGACGCTTGTGGGTCTCGCCATCGGCCTGGTCTCAGGTTTTGTGCGCTGGGCCGACGGCGTCATCATGCGCGTGATGGACGGCTTGATGTCGATCCCGCCGATCCTGCTCGCGATTGCGCTGATGGCCCTGACGCGCGGCAGCGTCGGCAACGTCATCATGGCCATCACGGTTGCCGAAATCCCGCGCGTGTCGCGCCTGGTGCGCGGCGTCGTGCTGTCGTTGCGCGAGCAGCCTTATGTGGATGCCGCGATCGCCTGCGGCACGCGGACGCCGATGATCATTCTTCGCCACATCCTGCCCAACACGCTGGCGCCGATGCTGGTGCAGGCGACTTATGTTTGCGCCAGCGCGATGATCGTGGAAGCCATTCTTTCCTTCATTGGCGCCGGTACGCCGCCGACCATTCCGTCCTGGGGCAACATCATGGCCGAGGGCAGGGCGCTGTGGCAGGTGAAACCCTACATCGTGTTCTTCCCGGCCGCGTTCCTCTCCGTCACGGTGCTTGCCGTCAACCTCGTCGGCGACGGCTTGCGCGATGCGCTCGATCCGCGCATGGCCAAGAATATCTAGTGTCCCGATTCCGAAGTTCGTTGCATTTCTGGGAGCCACGTTTCGAACTTCGGAATCGAAAGGACACTAGCAAACTTATTGATCTAGTGCGGCTTTGGTTCAGAAGTCCGCACGACGAACCCGCGGCACAAGCGATGCGGACTTCTGAACCGCCGCACTAGGTCTGATCCTATGCCATTGCTCGAAGTCGAGAATCTTCAGACCCATTTTCGTACCCCCGACGGCATCAACCGGGCCGTCGACGGCGTTTCGTTCTACGTCAATGAAGGCGAGACGCTGGCGATCGTCGGCGAATCCGGCTGCGGCAAATCCGTGACCTCGATGTCGCTGATGCGGTTGATTCCGGAGCCGCCGGGCAAGATCGCGGGCTCGATCCGCTTCCGTGGAAAGGATCTCTTGAAACTTTCCGATCGCGAAATGCGGGATATCCGTGGCAACGATATTTCGATGATCTTTCAGGAGCCGATGACGAGCCTCAATCCGGTGCTGACGGTCGGCCGCCAGATCGGCGAGACGCTGCAGCTGCACGAGGGAATTGACAAGGCGGCCGCCGAGAAGCGCGCCGTCGAATTGTTGACGCTGGTCGGCATTCCCGAGCCGGCACGGCGGGTCAAGGAATACCCGCATCAACTGTCGGGCGGCATGCGCCAGCGCGTGATGATCGCGATTTCGCTTGCCTGCAATCCCAAGCTTCTGATCGCGGACGAGCCGACCACCGCGCTCGACGTCACCATCCAGGCGCAGATCCTGCAACTGATGCTGGACTTGAAACGCCGGGTCGGCGCTGCGGTCATCCTGATCACGCATGATCTCGGTGTGGTCGCGGAAGTCGCCGAGCGCGTGATGGTGATGTATGCCGGCCGCAAGGTCGAGGAAGCGCCGGTCGCTGAACTGTTCCGTTCGCCCCGCCATCCCTACACGCAGGGCTTGCTTGGCGCGGTGCCAAAGCTCGGCTCATCGCTGTCAGGCGTGGCGGCACGGCTTGCCGAAATCCCCGGACCGGTGCCGAGCCTCAAGCAGCGCCTCACCGGCTGCGCCTTTGCCGGACGGTGTTCGCTTGCGACCGATCTCTGCCGCGAGGTTGCGCCGGGACTGGAGGAGAAATCCTCGCGCCATTTTGCGGCGTGCCATTTTGCCAAGAAGGAGGCGGCTGCCGCATGAACGCGCCTCTGCTCCAGGTCAATGATCTCAAGAAGCATTTCCCGATCCGCGGCGGTCTTTTCGGCCGCAGCACGAGCCGCGTCTATGCGGTCGACGGCGTGTCGTTCGAGATTGCGCGCGGCGAGACGCTGTCGCTGGTCGGCGAATCCGGTTGCGGCAAATCGACGGTGGGCCGGGCTATCCTGCGGCTGTTCAACATCACGGCAGGACAGGTGGTGCTCGATGGCAAGCGCATCGACGACCTCTCGCCCGAGCGTCTGCGGCGTATCCGCCGCCGCGTGCAGGTGGTGTTCCAGGACCCGTTCTCCAGCCTCAATCCGCGCTTGAGCGTGCGCGATATCCTCGCCGAGCCGATCCGCAATTTCGGACTGGCGAAATCATCCGCCGAACTCGAAGCAAAAGTCGAGAAGCTGATGGATACCGTGCGCCTGCCGCGCGACGCGCTAGGTCGGCGGCCGCACGAATTTTCCGGCGGACAACGTCAGCGCATCTGTATCGCGCGGGCGCTGGCCGCCGAGCCCGACCTGATCGTCTGCGACGAGGCAGTCTCGGCGCTCGACGTTTCGGTCAAGGCGCAGATCGTCAACCTGTTACAGGATCTGCAACGCGAGTTTGGTCTTGCGCTGCTTTTCATCAGCCATGACCTTGCGATCGTCGAGCACATGACGCACCGCGTCGCGGTGATGTATCTTGGCAAGATCGTCGAGATGGCGCCGCGCAACCAGATTTTCGCCGCGCCGAAGCATCCCTATACAAGGGCGCTGCTCTCGGCGGTGCCGGTGCCTGATCCGGCCGCGCGCCGCACGCCGATGATCCTGAAGGGCGACGTGCCGAGCCCGATCAATCCGCCGCGCGGCTGCCGCTTTCATACGCGCTGTCCCTACGTGTTCGATCGTTGCCGCACGGAGGAGCCGGAGCTTCGGCAAGCCGCGGAAGGCCAGTGGGCGGCCTGCCATCTGGATGCATTGCCCGATACGCCCACCTAGACGCGGTTACGCCCGCGCCAGCGCGAGATGGCTCGTCAGCCGTCGCGCAACGTCGCGCCGCAGTGCGTTGAATTCCGGCGACGACACGTCGCGCGGGCGGGGCAGATCAATGCGAAAGTCGCTGTCGATTCGCCCGGGGCCTGCGCTCATGACCAGCACGCGATCGGCGAGCAGCACGGCCTCCTCGACCGAGTGGGTGACGAAGATCGTGGTTACGCCGGTGCGCTTCCAGATCTGCAGCAATTCGTTCTGAAGCTGCTCGCGGGTCAGCGCATCGAGCGCGCCGAACGGCTCGTCCATCAGGAGAATATTGGCGTCGTTGGCGAGCACGCGGGCGATCGCGACGCGCTGCTTCATGCCGCCCGAGAGCTGGTTCGGGTAGCGATCGGCAAAGCGCTCGAGTCCGACCATTTTGACGAACTCGTCGGTGGTCTTGTCGATCTCCTCGCGCGCGAGATGCCGCTGCCGCGGCCCAAAACTGATGTTCTGCCGCACCGTCATCCAGGGAAACAGCGCATAATCCTGAAACACCATGCCGCGGTCGCTGCCGGGCCCGGTGACGGGCTTGCCGTCGATCGCAACGTGGCCGGTGGTCGGTTCTTCAAATCCGGCGATGATCCGCAGCAAGGTCGACTTGCCGCAACCGGACGCGCCGATCATGCAGACGAATTCGCCTTTCGAAATGGCAAGGTCGATCGGCGCCAGCGCCTCGACCTCGTCATCGCCGACGGTAAAGCGCTTGGTCACGCCACGGACGGTCAAAAGATCCTGATGACCATTACTCACGATGCTGCGGGCTCCAGCTGAGCAGGCGATTGCTGATCGCGACGATGATACGGTCGGTGACGAAGCCGCAGGCGCCGATCACGATCATGCCGGTGATGACGAGATCGGTGCGCGATAGCGTGCGGCCATCCATCACGACCGAACCGAGGCCAGTCGGCACGCCCGTCATCTCGCCGACCACGATCAGGATCCAGGCGAAGCCGTGCGCGATCCGCAAGCCATTGAAGATAGCCGGCAGCGAGGCCGGCAGCACGATCTGCCGGAACAGCGAGGGGCCGGTGCAGCCGAGCATGGAAGCTGCCTCGAACAGTTTTGGATCGATCGAGCGCACGCCGAACATGGTGTTCAGGAGGATCGGATAGAATGCGCCGAGGAAGACGAGGAAGATTGCCGCATTCGGCCCGAGGCCGAAGAAGATCATCGACAGCGGCAGCCATGCCGTGACGGGGATCGGACGCAGGACCGAGATCGTGGGGTCGAGCAGTTGCCGCAGCACCTTGATGCGCCCGAGCATCATGCCTAGGGGAATGCCGATCGCGGCGGCGAGCAGGAAACCGCCGTAGACGCGCTGCATCGATTTCCAGATATGGGTCAGGATCGTGCCGCTGAAGGCGTCGTCGTAAATTCCGCCGAAGGTGAAGTCGTACATCATCACCGCGACCTGATACGGGCTGGGTATCAGCCGCGTGCCGGTCATGGCAACGGCGCGGTCCCAAACCAGGATCAGGAGGAGCGGAAAGCCCGCGCCGAGGACGATGGCACGCAGCATCTCCAGCCGCTCGCGCCTTCGGCGCGCGGCGGCAGCGGCCGGCAGGCTTTGTGCGCTGTCGGGCAGGGTGGTGGCGTGGTCACTCACGTGATCAGCTTACATGAACTGTTCGGTGATGGCGTGCGTCAGGTCGGGGGCCTGGCGAACCTGTTTCTTCTCGACCATCAACTCGCTATAGGCCTTGGCGCGGTCGATGAAGGTCTGGTCGATCTTCCAGGTCAGTTCGACGTTCGGCACAGCCTTTTCGATCGATGGGCGCTGCTGGCCGAGTTTCTGCATCGCGACCTCGACCATCTCCTCCGGATGCGCCATGGCATAGTCGGTCGCCTTCTTGTGCATCTCGATGATCATCTTCAGCCGCTCGGGATTTTCCTTGATCATCTTTTCGCTGGCCGAGAGGATCATGTTGAGCGAGCCGATCGGCGTCGAATAGGGATATTCGACCAGCCGGCCGGTGCCGTTGGCGAGGCTGATGCCGGGACCGGGCTCGGCGCCGACATAGGCATCGATATCGCCGCGGGCGAGCCCCGCCGGCATATCGCTGAACGACAGCCGGATCGGCTGAATGTCCTTGACCGACAAGCCTTCGGCCTTCAGGCGCTCGAGGATGACCACCTCTTGCGTCGAACCGGGCCAGATTGCGACGCGCTTGCCCTTGAGGTCCTTGACCGTCTTGATGTCGGATTTGGCATCGGCAACGATGGCCATGCCGCGATTGGTGGCGCCGGCGACAACCACGATCGGCTCTCCGGCCGCTGCTCCCAGCAGGAAGGACGCAATGCCGTGGATGCAGGTATCGACGGTGCCGGTCAGCACAGCATTCTTGCCGTCGGTCGGGCTCTCGAAGGGAATGACTTCGATCTTGTAGCCGGGTGGCGCGAATTTTTCGTAGAAGTAGGGCGTGATGCCGTGAATGAGTTTGAGCGTCCCCACCCGCAGCACCTTGTCGTCGGCGCTCGCCTTTGGCGCTGCCGTCACAAGCGGCAGGATTGCGAATAAAGCGAGCGGCAGGCGGGTCAAAAACGACGCAGCGGGCATGGCAGTCCTTTCAGCCAACACGACAAGACATGATTTTACCCGGCAGTTGCACCCTATACAGCAAGCCCTCCGTCGTGGGAACCATCGAAAAGTTGAGAGGAAATGCGGGGGATAAAGGCTTTGGCGCGGTAACCTTGCCTGCCAATTCCACTGGAATTGAGGGCTTTATTTCCTAGATAATCTCCTCGGGCGGGCGATCGGCTGAGGGAGGCCTTCATGGTCTTGAATCGCGTATTGTTGGCTGCCAGGGGCTTGGCGGTTTTGGGCGTGGCGGCGCTCGCATGGAGCGGTCTTGCGGCTGCGCAGCCTTATAGCCCCGGCGAATTCCTCAATCTCGATCTCTCCAAGGCCGTGCTGTCGCCGAGGCCGCTCGGCCCTGCCGCCAGCTTTACGCCGGGCCCGCTGGACGTCACGATTGATCGCGGCGCCAACCCCGCGCAGGCCAACGCGCAATTGGTGGTCGATCCCAAGACCGTGGCCGTGCAGACAGTTCATGCCGAGGACGATCAGGTTGCCGACCAGAGCAGACCCGCTGCCAGCGCCGCGCGCGCGAACAGAACTCCTCATACGCGCATGGCTCACGCGCGCGCCGAACGGCCGGCTCCGCACAAGCCGCACGCGCTGGTCGCGCTTCACGGGCGCAATCCGATGGAAGCGCAAGCACGGGATACCCGCATTCAGGTCTGGCCCTGCAGGACCGGCGGCATTTGCAACTGGAAGCGATAAGCCTGTCCGGTGACGTCATCTTGATTTGAATGCTGCCGCGCGAGCACATTATCAGCGGCGGGTCGTTATCTCGCGAACAATTCACCTACCTCATTTCTGAAAGCGGTCCGACGCGAGGCTGCTGATCTTTCGGAGTCCATCTCAATGGAAAACCTGCAAACCCAGGGCATCAGCCTGCCGCGACTTGGGCTCGGTACCTTTCGCATGCAAGGCGATGCCTGCCGCGCGGCGGTCGAAAGCGCGCTCGCGCTCGGTTATCGCCACATCGACACGGCTGAAATGTACGGCAACGAGGAAGCGATTGGCGCTGCGATTGCCGCCTCGAAAATCGCGCGCAAGGACCTGCACGTCACGACCAAGGTCTGGAACGAGAATCTTTCGCCGGATGCGATCCGCCGCGCCTTCGATGCCAGTTTGAAGAAGTTGAGACTGGATCGGATCGATCTCTATCTCGTGCATTGGCCGGCGCCGAACATGAACTTGCCCGCGATGTTCGAAACGCTGATGAAGCTGAAACAGGACGGCCGCACGCGCGCCATCGGCGTCGCCAACTTCAACGTCGCGCTGCTGAAAAAAGTCGTCGAAGAGATCAAGGCGCCGGTCGCCTGCAACCAGGTCGAATATCATGTGATGCTCGACCAGACTCCGCTGCGCAAATATCTCGCTACAAAATCGATTCCGCTGGTGGCCTATTGTCCGCTCGTGCAGGGACGGGCGGCAACCAACGACACGCTGATTGCAATCGGCAAGAAGCATGGCGCGAGCGCCACTCAGGTTGCGCTGAAATGGCTGCTCGATCAGGACGGCGTGGCTGCGATCCCGAAGGCTTCGCGGCCTGAGAGCCAGCGCGCCAATCTCGAGGCGCTGAGCCTCGGGCTTGACGACGAAGACCGCCAGGCGATCGCAAATCTGCCCAAAGACCGCCGCTGCGTATCGCCGGGCTTTGCGCCGGCTTGGGATTAAGCCGGCCTGGGATTAAGCCTCATCTAACTGAAAAGAGAGAGTGGCCCCGCCGGTGATACCAGCGGGGCCATTCCTGTGTCGGCCTTGAACTGCGTGGCGCCTTAGCCTTCATGGCGGTGATTCTTGATGATCACCGTCCTGTCGTTGTGATGACGCCAGCCGTGGTCACGATGCCAGGCGTGGTGCCAATCGCGGTGCATTTGATCACGATGCATATGATCACGATGCTTGATCACGACGGTCTCGGCGTTGGCAATCGACGGCGCCGCGATCGCGATCGCACTGATAGCAGCGATGACGTAAGCAAGCTTCTTCATGTTGTCCTCCTCCTTCGAGGTGAAGATTAAACTTCACGGGAGGAAGGAACGTTCCGCGGTATTTTGGAGAGAATTCTGAACAGCGGTTCAGCTTGGAAAACGTTCCGCGCCATTGCAGAAAAATCAGTCGACGATTGCCTGATAGACCAGCGCGTTGATCACTTGCCGATAGTGCCAGCGAAGGGGGCCGGGCGCGGCCGACATGTAGACCACCGCGAGTTCTTCCTTGGGATCGGCCCACCAGTCGGTGCCGCTCGCGCCGGGCCACGAGAACTGTCCGATCGAACCCATCATCTTGACGACGCCAGGCGTTGTGCGCACGGCAAGCCCGAGGCCGAAGCCGTAATCTGCGCGCGTCGGGTCGGCATTGCCGATCAGGTTCTTGATGTTGGGGCCGAGCTGATCCGAGAGCATATAAGCGACGGTGCGCGGACCGAGCAGGCGCGCTTCGCCGCTGCGGCCCTGGTTCATCAGCATCATCGCAAAGCGCAAGTAATCCGAAGCCGTCGAAGCGGCGCAGCCGCCACCGCATTCGAACTTCAGCGGCTGCGTCAGTTCGGGGCTGCGCGCCTGCGGCTTGCCGGTGTCGGGATCGTTTGGCAGCGGCCTCGCATAGCGCGCCGCCTGGTCGGGCGAGATCGCAAAGCCCGTATCGTTCATGCCAAGCGGCGTGAAGAGACTGGCCTTGAGATATTGCCCGAGCGCCTGGCCGCTGATTTTTTCGATGGTGAGACCAAGCAGGTCGAGGCCAAAGCCGTAATCCCAGACGGTTGCCGGCTGATAGAGCAGGGGAAGCGAGGCGAGCTTGTCGACGAAAGCGGCGCCGTCATATTCGCGTGACGCATCGCCGCTGCCGGCCGGGTACATCTTGTGCACCAGCGTATTGCCGCGGCCGCCATAGATGATTCCGGAGGTGTGACGCATCAGGTCCTGGATCGTGATCTGCCTGACGGCCGGCACGGTCTCAGCCGTTGGTTCGCCATTGGCGTCGCGCGCGGCGACCTTCATGTTCGAAAATTTCGGAAAATACTTCGACAGGGGATCGCCGATCAGGAGCTGGCCGCGCTCGTAGAGCATCAGGGCGCCAACGGTCACCATCGGCTTGGTCATGGAGGCGATGTTGAAGATAGTGTCGGTGGTCATGGCGACGCCGGCCGCCTTGTCGCGCCAGCCATGGGCGTCGAGCGCGACGAGCTTGCCATGCCGGGCGATCGCGATCACCGCGCCGGGAATGCGCCCGGCAGCTATATCGGCTTTCAGCACCTCGCCGATCCGCGCCAGCCGCTCGCTCGACATGCCGACTTCTTCCGGCTTGGCGCGCGGCAGGTCGGCCGCAAAGACCGTACCGGAGGCGAAGAATCCCAGTGTGACAGCGAGCAAGCGAAGGCGGATCATTGAGCGTCTCCCGTTTGGGCTCTGCGGCCCTTTTGAGAGATTATGCCAATGACATTTTCCCGGCCAGCCGCGTTGACGCAGGCGCGGTCTGCGGCTTGCGCAAATGCTCGAGCCATCGCATCATCAAGCTATAAGAAAAGCTATATTTGGGGAGAACGCCAACATGTCCGAACTGTCACGCCGTCATTTCCTGGCCGGTACGGCCGCCGCCGCGTTGTCGATGTCGCCGGCGCTCGCCGCGATGGGGCCGAACGACAAATTCGATCTCGTGATCAAGGGCGGTGACGTGCTCGATCCGAGCCAGTCGCTCCGGGGCAAACGCGACATCGGCATTCGCTGGGGCGTGATCGAAGCGGTCGAGGCGGACATTCCCGCCGCGCGCGCTTTGAAGGCCATCGACGCATCCGGAAAACTCGTCACGCCCGGCCTGGTCGACCTGCATTGCCACGTCTACCCCTACGGCTCGGCGATCGGCATTCCCGCCGACGAACTCGTGCAATTCCAGGGCACCACGACCGTGGTGTCGGCGGGCGATGCTGGCGTCAACAATCTCGCGGCGCTGCGCCGCTTCATCGTCGCGCAGACGCGGGCGCGGATGTACGCGTTCCTCCACATCGCCAATAACGGGCTGTCGGCGTTCCCGGTCGCCGAGCTCTACAACATCGACAATGCGCAGGTGGAGGCTTGCGCGATGGGGCTTGCGGAGAACCAGGACTTCCTGATCGGCGTCAAGGTTCGGATGTCGGAGAACGTCATCTTCAAGCACGGCATCGAGCCGCTCAAGCGCGGCATCCAGGCCTGCGAGATGTGCGGCTGGCCGGCCAGGATGATGGTGCATATCGGCGGCGTCGAGACGCCGCAATTGATGAGCGACATTCTCAATCTGCTGCGGCCCGGCGACGTCCTCACCCACAGCTATTCCGGCGCGCCGAACATGGCCGGTGCCTTCACCAACATCGTGCAGGACGGCAAGCTCTTGCCGGCGGCGCTCGCCGCCAAGCAGCGCGGCGTGATCTTCGACGTCGGCCATGGCGGCGGCAGCTTCGATTTCACGGTGGCGGAAGTCGCGATTCCAGCAGGCGCGACGCCGGATACGCTGTCCTCTGACATCCACGTTTTCTCCGGCAATGCGCCGGGTATCCCGTATTTGCCCAACGTCATGGGAAAGTTCATGGCGCTGGGTTTCTCGCTCGAGCAGGTGGTGGCGATGGCGACCATCGCGCCGGCCAAGATCATCAACCGCGCGCCTAAAATCGGCACGCTTCAGATTGGCGCACCCGGCGACGTCTCGATCATGGACGTCGTGGAAGGCCCCGTCACCTTCGTCGACACCCGCAACAACAAGCGCGACGGCAAGGTGCAGTTGAAGCCGGTGCAGACCGTGATCAACGGCGTGCCGTTCGGTCGGCCCTATCAGGCGCCGTTCGCGGTGAGGTGAGGAAGAGCGGCGGTCGCGTGCGTTTCTCCGTTTGTTTTAAACAATTGGTGAGAAAGCCCACTCGTGCGCGGGCCGCTGCCCTAGTGCGGCGAATTTGAAGCTCCTATCAATTTCGCCGCGGGTTCGTTATAGGAGCTTCAAATTTAGGGCCGCACTAGAAAACCATAGTTGCTAGAGCTCCTTTGATTCCGGAGTTCGCATCAGAGGCCGCCCGAACAGCTTGCGAACTTCGGAATCGGAGCTCTAGTTCGCCATTGACGGATTTCGTCGCGGGATGCAGCATGCGGCCGTTCTCAGGGCAGGGTGAAATTCCCTACCGGCGGTATGCAGCCTCTCGCTGCGAGCCCGCGAGCGCCTTCTTTGAAAGTCGTCTTTGAAAGAAGGGTCGAGCAGATCAGGTGAGATGCCTGAGCCGACGGTCAAAGTCCGGATGAAAGAGAACGCGCGAGCCATTCCCGGCGTCAATGCAGGGTTGGCGCGCACGTGATCGCCTTGGGTGACGTGTCGGTTACCGGAAAGGAGATCGCTGTGACACACACCCGATATGTATTTGTCGAAACCAATTGGGATGGCGGCATCGCCAGCCCCGCCCTCGCTGGCCCCGTGCAGCTCACCTCCGTGCGGAAGGTTGCAGTTTTCGATGGACCGGGCAGGTCTGATCTGCGTCATGACGCTGGCAGGCAGCCCGTTGCCGGGCTAAATGCACGATCCCTGTAGCGAGAGACCCTCAAGAGACCGATATGGCTGACCCAATCCAGGAAGTTCTGTTTGCCTTTGCCCAGGGCGAGCTTGTCGTCGTCACCGACGACGACGATCGCGAAGGCGAGGGCGATCTGATCGTCGCCGCCTCGCTATGCACGCCCGAGAAGATGGCGTTCATCATCCGCCACACCTCCGGCATCGTCTGCGCGCCGATCACCCAGGAAGACGCGCGCCGCCTGCGGCTAGATCCCATGGTGGCGCATAACGATTCCAGCCACACCACCGCCTTCACCGTCTCGATCGACTACAAGCCGGACGGCGGCACCGGGATTTCGGCGGAAGAACGCGCCTCCTGCTGCCGGGCGCTGGCCAATCCGAATGTCGGCGCCAACGATTTCGCCCGGCCCGGCCACGTGTTTCCGCTGATCGCCCGCGACGGCGGGGTGCTGCTGCGCTCGGGCCATACGGAAGCCGCGGTCGACCTGTGCAGGTTGAGCGGCCTGCCGCCGGTCGGCGTCATCAGCGAATTGATGAACGACGACGGGTCGGTGATGAAGGGCGCGCAGGTGGCCGAATTCGCCAAGGCCCACAAGCTCAAGCATGTCACGATTGCAGAGCTGATCGCCTACCGCCAGGGGCGCGAGAAGCTGATCGAACGCGTTTCGACCTTCAGCATCGATAGCCCCATCGGGCCGATGCAGGGTTTCGCCTACCGCTCGCCGTTCGATTCCATTGCCCACGTGGCGTTTGTCTATAACGGCGTCGGTGACGGTAGAAAGGTGCTGACGCGGTTCCACAAGCCCAACATTGTGCGGGACGTCTTCACCGGGCCGAAGCAGATGAAATCGGTGCTGGAGCATTTCAAGAAAAACGGTAGCGGCGTTCTGGTCTACCTGCGCGATGGTGCTGCCGGCGTCCCGGTTGCTCCCTTGCCGGAGGAAAAGACTGCGGAGGCCGATCGCAACAAGCAATGGCGCGAGGTCGGCGTCGGCGCGCAGATCCTGCGCGATCTCGGCGTCACCTCGATCCGGAACCTGACGTCGTCATTGCACGACTACAAGGGGCTTTCCGGATTCGGCATCGAGATCGTATCGAACGAGCAGCTTGAAAACTGACGTCGCCGGCTGATGACGAGTTGTCGCAGGCACATCGCACACAGGCCTTGCTCATTTCGCATCTCGAAATGGGCGAGGGAGGTGCAATTGCGCTTCCTTGCCGATCGTTTTAAAATAAAGGCATCTTTGTGAAAGGATTTTCCATGAGCGTGCGCCCTCAGGCCAAGGACAAACCGGCTCCCGTCAATTTTCAATGGGACGACCCGTTCCTGCTCGACGACCAGTTGACCGAAGATGAGCGGATGATCCGCGATACCGCGCGCGCCTACGCGCAGGACAAGCTGCTGCCGCGAGTCACCAAGGCCTATCTGGAAGAGAAGGTCGATCGCGATATCTTCCATGAAATGGGCGAACTCGGGCTCATCGGCATCACGCTGCCGGAAGAGTATGGCTGCGCCAACGCCAGCTACGTCGCTTATGGCCTGGTGGCGCGCGAGATCGAACGCGTCGATTCCGGCTACCGTTCGATGAATTCGGTGCAGTCCTCGCTGGTGATGCACCCGATCTACGCCTATGGCGACGAGAACCAGCGCAAGAAATATCTGCCCAAGCTCGCGACCGGCGAGTGGGTCGGCTGTTTCGGCCTGACCGAGCCCGATGCCGGTTCCGATCCCGGCGGCATGAAGACCCGCGCGGAGAAGACCTCCGACGGTTACCGTCTGAGCGGCTCCAAGATGTGGATCTCCAACGCGCCGATCGCCGACGTGTTCGTGATCTGGGCGAAGTCCGCCGAACACAACAACCAGATCCGCGGCTTCATCCTCGAAAAAGGCATGAAGGGACTTTCGGCGCCGAAGATCGGCGGCAAGCTGTCGCTACGCGCCTCCGTGACAGGCGAAGTCGTGATGGACGGGGTCGAGGTGCCCGAAAGCGCGCTGCTCCCCAACGTCTCCGGCCTCAAGGGACCGTTCGGCTGTCTCAATCGCGCCCGCTACGGGATTTCCTGGGGCGCGATGGGCGCGGCCGAAGACTGCATGCATCGCGCGCGACAATACACGCTCGACCGCAGGCAGTTCAACAAGCCCTTGGCGGCAACCCAATTGGTGCAGAAGAAGCTCGCCGACATGCAGACGGAAATCGCATTGGGCTTGCAGGCCTCATTGCGCGTCGGGCGGCTGATGGACGAGGGCAAGATGGCCCCGGAGATGATCTCCATCGTCAAGCGCAACAATTGCGGCAAGGCGCTCGACATCGCCCGCACCGCGCGCGACATGCACGGCGGCAACGGCATCCAGATCGAATATCACGTGATGCGGCACACCGCGAACCTCGAGACGGTGAATACCTACGAGGGTACGCATGACGTTCATGCCCTGATCCTGGGGCGGGCCATCACCGGCATTCAGGCGTTTATGTAAGGCTCCGACCTCATCCTGAGGAGGCCGCGCTTCGCGGGCGTCTCGAAGGATGGCCACGGAAATCGAATTTGTTCATGCTTCGAGACGGCCCTTTCGGGCCTCCTCAGCATGAGGAGCGGTTAAAGCCGCTCCAATCAGGAAGAAAAATGGCCGACACCGACGACGTCCCGTTCAACCGCAACTTTCCGCTTCAACCCGGCGTGGTCGAGGAAGTCCGGCCGGACGTGCGACGCATCCTCTGCAACAATCCGTCGCCGTTCACCTTCACGGGCACGGTGAGTTACATCGTCGGTCGCGGCAAGGTCGCGATCATCGATCCCGGTCCTGGCGATGAAGCCCATGCGAAAGCGTTGCTTGAGGCCGTAGCCGGCGAGACCGTGACGCATATTCTCGTGACCCACACCCATCGCGACCATTCGGTCAATACGCCGCGGATCAAACAGGCCACCGGCGCGCCTGTCTATGCCGAGGGCCCGCATCGCGCCTCGCGGCCGCGCTTCGAAAGCGAGAAGCACAATCCAGAGTCCGGCGCCGACCGCGACTTTCGGCCCGACATCCAGATCAGCGATGGCGACGTCATCGAAGGCGACGGCTGGAGGCTCGAGACGGTTGCGACGCCGGGCCACACCGCCAACCATCTGGCCTTCGCCTGGCCCGAACAAAAGTTTCTGTTCGTCGGCGATCACGTGATGGGGTGGTCGACCTCGATCGTCGCGCCGCCGGATGGGTCGATGGTCGACTACATGGCCTCGCTGGAAAAGCTTAGCCAGCGGCCTGAGGACCTTTACTTCTCGGGCCATGGTCCGGAAATTCCCGATGCGGCGCGTTACGTGCGCTTCCTGATCCGTCACCGTCAGGCGCGCGAAGCCTCGATCCTGCATCGGCTTGCGAAAGGCGAGGCGGATATCCCGACCATCGTGCGCGCGATCTATATCGGCATTGATCCGCGGCTGATGAATGCGGCCGGCTATTCCGTGCTTGCGCATCTGGAGGATCTGGTCGGACGCGGCATTGCCGCAACCGACGGCGATCCGGTGATCGGCGGCACCTACAGGCTGGCCGCGTCCTGAACGGTTACTTCTTCACGGTCTTCGCCGGCGTCTTCTGAGGCGCAGGCGCCGTCTTCTTTGCCGGTTTCAACGCGTCGGCGTCGGCCGCGGTGTTGAGATCGTCGATCAGCTTGCGCACGCGCGCCGCGTTGCTGCCGAGGTCGCTCTCGAAATAGCGCGAGGCCGAACGGATATCGACGCGCGAATCCTCATCGTCGGGCGTGACGCGGATCGACACGTCCTCGCGGAATCCCATGATCGGCGTGCGCGCCACCGCCTCGATCCGGCCGACCCGGCGCGGCGGCTGCGGAGGACGCTCGTCGATGATCAGCCATTTGCGCTTGGTGACGAGCTGCAAGGTGATCTCATAGGCGCGCTGCACCGGGAGTTCGAGCTCCACCGTTTCGATGTCGGGATAGGAGGTTCGCTGTTGCTCGGCCGAGTAGAGGCCGGCATAGACCGCAGGATTAGCGCCGTCGCCGCTACGCAAGCGCGCCAGGGCCTCAAATCGCGGCGGATCGATCGGGTCGGTCGTGATGTCGTGGATCGGCGGCAGCCTGCGGTATTGCACGGCCAAATAGGCCGGATAGGCGAGCAAGACAGCGTTGATCAGGAATGCCAGCAGGATGCGGCTCATGCCGCGTGCGCCGCTTTGCCAGATTGCGGCCGCACCGATCAGGCCGAGCAGAATGGAGACGCCCGCAATGGCGAGCGCGCCAAAGAAAGTCGCGAGCGCCGGTTTGATTTCAAGAAAGCCAAAGCGGACGATGAGGATCGAGACCAGGACCGCAACCACGGCGAATACCGCCAGGTTGCGTGACCATGACGCCAGGCCTGACACGGGCTCCGATAGATAGGGCGCAGAAAACCTGCGGGCCATGGGCGCTGCTCTTGGCCTTATTGACCGGGTTAGTAACAGCCGGGCGGAACCGGCCGGGCTCGATGAGCCCGCTTGAGACCACGAAGCCCGGCCGAATTCAAGGGAGGTGTACAAATGGGCCGCAACGTTATCAGACCATTTGGGGCCAAATCCTTATGTCCCCGGAAAACTGTAGGCCTTGAATTGCTCGCGCAGCGCGGTCTTCAGGATCTTGCCGGTCGCGGTATGCGGAATACCATCGACGAACACGACGTCGTCGGGCATCCACCATTTGGCGATCTTGCCGTCCATGAATTTCAGAATGTCCTCGCGGCTCGCGTTCTGGCCCTGCTTGAGCTGGACGATGAGCAGGGGACGCTCGTCCCATTTGGGATGATGCAGG
This sequence comes from Bradyrhizobium sp., assembly GCF_035652035.1. GTDB lineage: Bacteria > Pseudomonadota > Alphaproteobacteria > Rhizobiales > Xanthobacteraceae > Bradyrhizobium. The sequence goes on along the minus strand of NZ_DASREO010000013.1, from coordinate 54,537 downwards.
CCGATCACGGCAGCTTCCGCCACCGCCGGATGCGCGACCGCAAGATTTTCCAGGTCGATCGATGAGATCCACTCGCCGCCGGACTTGATCACATCCTTGGAGCGGTCGGTGATCCGCATATAGCCGTCAGAATCGATGGTGGCGACGTCGCCGGTGTCGAAAAATCCATTGTCGTCGAGAATGTTTGTGTCGACGCGGAAATAGGCTTTGGCGACCGCTGGTCCCGAAACCTTCAGGCGGCCGAAAGTCGTGCCGTCCCATGCGATTTCCTTGCCGGCATCATCGGTAATTTTCATCTGCACGCCGAACGGCGGATACCCCTGGGTCTGCAGGATGTCGAGCGCTTTCTCGCCGGTCAGCTCGTTGTAGGGCGGCTTGAGAGCGGCGAGCGTGCCGATCGGGCTCATCTCGGTCATGCCCCAGGCATGTCGCGCCACGACGCCCATATCGTTGAAGGCCTTGATCATCGAGCGCGGCATCGCCGAGCCGCCGCACACGACAAAGCGCAAATGCGGCAGCTTCAGCTTGTTGGTGGCCATGTGATTGAGCAGCATCAGCCACACCGTCGGCACGCCCGCGGTATGGGTGACCTTTTCGGTGTCCAGAAGCTCGAAGACGGAAGCGCCGTCGAGCTTGGGCCCGGGCATCACCAGCTTGGTCCCCATCGACGGTGCCGAGAATGCGATGCCCCAGCTGTTGGCGTGGAACAGCGGGACCACCGGCAGCATTGTGTCGCTGGCGCAGGCGCCAAGCGAATCGCCGGTATTGGCCATCAGCGCGTGCAGCACGTTGGAGCGATGCGAATACAAGACGCCCTTGGGATCGCCCGTGGTGCCGGACGTGTAGCACATCGCGGCTGCGGTATTTTCGTCGAAGGTTTTCCATTTGAAGTCGCCGTCGACTTCGCCGATCCAGTCCTCATAGGCGACCGCGTTCTTCAACGTGGTCTCCGGCATATGGGCTTTGTCGGTGAGCACGACATAGCGCTCGACACTGGAAAGCTTGTCGGCGATTTTTTCCAGAATGGGCACGAAGGTGATGTCGGTCATCACCACGCGGTCCTGGGCGTGATTGATGATCCAGGCGATCTGTTCGGGGAACAGCCGCGGGTTGACGGTATGGCAAATCGCGCCGATCCCCATGATGCCGTACCAGGCCTCGAGGTGACGCCAGGTGTTCCAGGCGATGGTGGCGACACGGTCGCCGAGCTTGATGCCGTCGCGATCCAGCCGCTGCGAGATCTTCAGCGCGCGCTTGTGGATTTCGGCATAATTGGTGCGATGGATGGGACCTTCGACCGACCGCGTGACAACTTCCTGCTTGCCATGGATTGTCGCTGCGTGCTCCAGAATTCGGTGACACAGCAAAGGCCAGTCTTGCATCAAACCAAGCATACTTACGTCCCTCCAGAATGTGCTGTCGCGTTTCGCGGTTCTTTTGCGCGAATTGACGCAAAGTCTAGCGCGGAGAAGGGATGCCGCAAGTGGGCTTCTCGTGGCAAATGCGTCTGCCGGGCCGCCATGGTTACCGCCGCGGCGCTGCTGTTCGCCGGTTACGGCCCCACACATACTGCGGCCGCCAGGGCTCTCTCGGCCAAGGCGCGCGTCACGGCCAGGGTGCCGCTGCCTAGGCCGCGTCCGGCGGAGGCTCCGTCGGCCAAGGCAGAGCCGTCAACCGCTCCGGACGAAAAGAATACCGAAAAGGCTGAGCCGCCCCCGCCATCCGCCTGCCGGCTCGCTTTGACCGATCAGGTCGCGATTGCGCCGAGCATTCCCGATATCCACGGCCCCGGCGGCTGCGGCGGCGAGGATCTGGTGCGGCTGGAGGCCGTGGTGCTGCCGGACCAACATCACGTCGCGCTCAAGCCGGCGGCAATCCTGCGCTGCAAGATGGCGTCCGCGGTCGCCGACTGGGTTCGCACCGACGTCGCGGCGCTCGCCAAAAGTATGGGCAGCGTCGTTACCGACCTCGACAATTTCGATTCCTTCGAATGCCGCAGCCGCAATCGCATCGCCGGCGCCATGTTGTCGGAACACGGCCGCGCCAACGCACTCGACGTTCGTTCCTTCAAATTCGCCGATGGCCGGACCATCTCGCTGACCGACCGCAACGTGGCGAGGGACGTGCGCGAGAGCGTGCTGCATTCAGTGTGCACGCGATTCACGACTGTGCTGGGGCCGGGCTCGGACGGCTACCACGAGGACCACATCCATCTCGATCTGATGGAGCGCCACAACAACTACCGGATTTGCCAGTGGTATGTCTGGGATCCGCTGCCGGCCGTTGCGCCGATGCTCCCCGAGCCAAGGCCGGAGGGCGCGCCACCGCGCGAGGTCACTGACGAGCCCGCCGGCGACAAACCTGCGCCCGATCAAACGGCGCAAAAACCGCCAGCCGATCATCCGCCAGCAAAAAAGCGCCGGTAAAACCGGCGCTCTTGTTTCCGTCAAATCAGAAGCGGTGGCTTACTGCCACGAACCAAAGCTGGTGTTGCCGCCGCCGCTCTGTGCCATCTGCGACGAACCGCCGAACGGCGAGTCACTGCCGTGGTGGGGCGCGAGCACGACCACGATGGTGCCCATCTTGGCGCGGTTATAGAGATCGATCACGTCTTCGTTCGTCATCCGGATGCAACCAGAGGAGATCGACTGGCCGATATATTCCGGCTGGTTGGTGCCGTGAATCCGGAACAGCGTATCCTTGCCGCCGGAATACAGATACATCGCGCGCGAGCCCATCGGATTGTCCGGACCGGGCGGCACGAAAGTGGGAACGCCGAGGCGCTCGATCTCGCCCTTGGTCGGATGCCAGGCCGGCCACTCAGTCATCGCGCCGATCTTGGCGATGCCCGACCACGCCATCGCTTCTTCGCCCACGGTGATGCCGTAGCGGATCGCCTTGCCGTCGTTCATCACGTAGTAGAGATAATGGTTGTCGGAATCCACCACGATCGAGCCAGGCGCTTCCTTGCGCTGATAGTCGACAATCGCGCGGCGGAAGTTCTCCGGCGGCTGCACGTTCTCGTAGCGAACCTTCGCGAGCAGTTCCTTGTCGCGCTGCTTGAACGCGGCGGTATTGGTCGCCTCATAGTTTGCCGTTTCCATGCACCCCGAGAGCAGGAACCCGGCGGCTGTCACAGCCATTGCCAATTTCAGCGACGTCAGTTTCAACGGCATCTTGGATTTCCAATCGAAAGTGATGCGTTCGAGGCGAAAAACGTCCGCTCGCCACGATTCCATCTGCACTCCCACATTATCGCCGAAATTGGCAATAATTCCAGCGCCTAGATGGCACTTCGGCACTGCGGCGGGGTGTCTGTGTCTTTTTTGCCGCAAGTACTTGAGCAATCCATGATTCTCCGGCAATTAGCGAGGCAATCGGGCGGATTCCGTCACCCTTTCGCCACCGCAAGGCCGCAATGGCTGTGGGCCGGCCGGCCACCACGAAAGGTTTGCCCAATCGGGCCAAGCCCCGACTACAAGGCTCTTGGTTACACGTTGTCTTGGTTAATCGGCCTTCACCCGTTGCGGAGTTCTGCATGTTCTCGGTGTTCGTCCCTAACGAGTCCTCCCTGAGGAAGGCCATAGTCACAGACCTCGACAAGCTGCCCGAAAATGCCGTCTGGATTGACCTCGTGAAGCCGACCATGGCCGAGGACAAGGCGGTGGAGCGGCTCGCCGGAATCGCGGTGCCGACCCGCGAGGACATGCAGGAAATCGAAATTTCGAGCCGCCTCTATATTGAGAACAGCGCGCGCTACATGACGGCGACGCTGATGTGTCAGTCCGACACCGAGGCCCCGAAGACCACGGCGGTGACCTTCATTCTTGCCGGGCATCGCCTGGTCACCGTGCGCTACGACGACCCGAAGCCGTTCGTGCTCGTGGAAAACAAGCTCGCCCGCAGTTGCTCCGCCAGCATTACCGGCGAAATGGTGCTGATGGAGCTTCTGGATGCAGTGATCGACCGCTGCGCCGACATCCTGGAGCGCATCGGCGCCGACGTCGACCAGGTCTCTCACGATATCTTCGAGCCCGAGAGCGAACGCCACGGCAATGCCAAGCGCTACTCGCAGATCCTGATCGCCATCGGCCGCAAAGGCGATCTGACCTCAAAAGTCCGCGAAAGCCTGGTTTCGATCGGCCGCCTCGTGACGTTCCTTTCCGCCGTCATCGAAGGCGTGAAATGGAGCAAGGACATGCGTGAGCAGCTCAAGACCCAGCAGCGCGACGTCGCCTCGCTGACCGATCACGCCTCCTATCTCTCCAACAAGATCACCTTCGTGCTCGATGCAATGCTCGGCGTCGTCAACCTCGAGCAGAACAACATCATCAAGCTGTTTTCGGTGATGGCGGTGGTTCTGATGCCGCCGACCCTGATCGCCTCGATCTACGGCATGAATTTCAAGGATATGCCCGAACTGGAATGGCACCACGGCTATCCGCTTGCCGTCCTGATGATGGTGGTTGCGGCGGTCGCGCCCTACATGTACTTCCGCTGGAAGAAGTGGCTCTAAATCAGGCCTCCTCGGCACGCGATCGAGGTTAAAAAAGTACGCGGGATTCCCCGACTCCTCAGGCCACTCGCTCCGCTAAAATTTGAGCGGTGGACTGAACGTTTGCGCGACGGCTTTCTGCCATAACACTCGCGAACGATCCGCGAGAACTCCAATGGTTGAGAAAGTCATAAGGCCAATGCAGAACGTCATCGACTTCGCACGCTACCAGCAGGGCCGCAATATCGTGGTCAGGGCGCAGGCAATGTCGGCGCGCACCTGCCGGCATTGCGGAGCAGCGCTCGGCGAGGGCGAATTCGAGGACGAGTGTTCCAGCATTGCCAACACCCAGGAAGCGCTGCGCTGGCAGGCGGCCCAGATCTTGCGCGGGCTGATCTGAGGTCTTGTCGTTTTGGCGCTCAGGCGTTTCAGGCCTTCGCGCGCCTTAAGGCGCGTGCCACCACAGAGACTAGACGTGCTGGCCGCCGTTGATGTGGATTTCGGCGCCGTTCACGTAAGAGCTGGTCTCCGTGCACAGCACATAGATAATCTTTGCGACCTCGTCCGGCGTGCCGAGCCGGTGCATCGGGATTTGCTGTTCGACGATCTTTTCGGTGCCCGGCGACAGGATCGAGGTGTCGATCTCGCCCGGCGCAATTGAATTCACCCGTACGCCGAGCGGGCCGAAATCGGCCGCCATCTCGCGCGTCAGCGCTGCCAGCGCCGCCTTCGAGGTCGCATAGGCTGCGCCCGCGAACGGATGCACCCGGGAACCTGCGATCGAGGTGACGTTGACGACGGATCCTTTGGCCGCCTTCAATTCCTCGATCAGGCCGCGCGCCATCATGATCGGCGCAAAGAAATTGACCCGGAAAACGTGGGTCCAGGTCTCGAGATCGGTGTTGATCGAACCGAGCCGTTTGCCGCCTTCGGCCTTCGGCGAGATCGCGGCATTGTTGACGAGCGCGTGCAGCACGCCGCCTTCCAGCCGTTCGCGAATTTCGGAAATGCCGCGCGCGGTGTCGTCGTGATCGGCAAGATCGACCTGGATGTGGTCTTCAGGCCCGGCGTCCCACGGACAGTCTTCCGGAAACGGATGCCGCGAGCAGGTGATGACGCGCCAGCCGGCCGAGGAAAAGCGGATCACGGTGGCATGGCCGATGCCGCGGCTGGCTCCGGTGAGCAGCAGCGTCCGCCTTGGTCCGTTGTGGGCTGAAGTGGCCATGGGGTCCTTTAATCTCCCGATCAGGGATACAGCCGCGTCTTCGACCAGGTTTGGCCGGGCGCGTCGCGGCGAAATTCGATGCGGTCGTGCAGACGGAACGGGCGGTCATGCCAGAACTCGAACTGTAGCGGCGTAATGCGCCAGCCGCTCCACCCGGGCGGGCGTGGCACCTCGCCGATGATGTATTGCGCGGCAACCTTGGCGATCGCTTGTTCAAAGGCGAAGCGGCTTTCCAGCGGCTGCGATTGCTTCGACGCCCAGGCGCCGATCTGGGCCTGTTTGGGACGGGTGGCGAAATAGGCATCGGCTTCGGCATCGGTGACCGGTGATACCGTCCCCCGGATGCGCACCTGTCGGCGCAGCGACTTCCAGTGAAAAAGTAACGCCGCCTTAGGATTTGCGGCCAATTCGCGGCCTTTTTGGCTGGCGATATGGCTGTAGAACACGAAGCCGCTGCCGTCGTAGCCCTTCATCAGCACCATCCGCACATCCGGCAGGCCGTCGGTGTCGACGGTCGCAAGCGCCATGGCGTTGGGATCGTTGGGCTCGGCCTTGGTAGCTTCAGCAAGCCACGCCCCGAACAGGGCCAAGGGTTCCTCCGCGGCGGTGAAATCACCTGTTGTTAAGGGTGTCGGGTGTTTGATGGAGGTCGTGTCCGTCATTGTACGTGGAGTCCAAGGTTGCGCCCGCCCGCGGCCAGATGCGCGTTAACACCCCATGTGAGGCCAGCCTTATATAGGGCATGGGGACGCTTTGGCCTATTGCCGATCCGTCCGGCGGGGATGGCGGCGCTGATCCTGATCGGCGTCAGCGCGGGCGGCTGCAGCGTTTCGCGGCTGGACAGCATGTTTGCCAGGAACGATGAGCCGACCGGGTCGATCGGTCCGAAAACTGTTTCGGCGACGCCGACCGAGACCGATCTCGCTTTTGCCCGCAATGCCGCCTCAGACGTCCTGACCAAGGGCGACAAGGATGCGAGCCAGCCGTGGGAAAACCCCGAGACCGGTGCACGCGGTTCGGTGACGCCGCTGGCGCAGGCCTATTCTTCGGAGGGGCGAACCTGCCGGGATTTCCTCGCCAGTTACGTCAAAGGTGATTCGGAAAGCTGGCTGCAGGGCGCGGCCTGCCAGACCGGCCGTGGACAGTGGGAAATCCATACGCTCAAGCCTTGGCGGCAGAGTTAGAGCCGGGCCGCCAGTTCAGAATCTGCTTTTGCTTCGGCTTGTCTTTGCAAATGGCTGAAAATGCGCGCAATCCTGTTCCCGTCCGACGGCCACCGCGGTCGGGAAGCCCGTTGCAAAAATGCCACGAAATCCCCAGATGAAAACAGGAGCGGGCTTCGCGCCCATAGACTAAGCTCAATGACTTCCCTTGAAGGAGAACTGACGGATGCGCGACCCCTATGAGGTCTTGGGGGTGCCGCGGAGTGCTAATGCCGCGGCGATCAAGAGCGCCTATCGCAAGCTTGCCAAGAAGTACCACCCCGACACCAACAAGAACGATCCGAAGGCTGCCGCTCGGTTTGCCGAGCTGAATTCGGCCAACGAGATCATTGGTGATGAGGACAAGCGCAAGCAGTTCGATAGCGGCGAGATCGATGCCGATGGCAAGCCGCGCTTCCAGGGCTTTCCTGGCGGCGGTGCGCGCGGGCGCGCCGGCGGCTTTGAGACTCATACGTTCCGGACTGGCGGCGGTGGTGCCGGCGCGGGCTTTGGCGGCGGCGGCTTCGAGGACATCCTCAACAGCATGTTCGGCGCCGCGGCGCGCGGCGGCCGGGCAGGAGCGGGCGGCGGTGGCGCTCGCTTCGAGTTCGACCCCGGCACCATGGCGATGGACCTCGATCTGTCCGTTGCCATGACCGTCTCGCTCGAGGAGGCGGTCAAGGGGGCGGAGAAACGAGTCCGGCTGCCGACCGGAAAGGAGCTCAACGTCAAGATTCCGCCGGGCGTCGTTGCCGGCCAGCAGATTCGGCTGAAGGGGCAGGGCGAGACCGCGCCGGGCCATCCGCCCGGCGACCTCCTGATCACGGTCAGTATTGCGCCGCACGCGTTCTTCAAGATCGACGGCAGCGACCTGCGTCTCGATTTGCCGATCACGCTCTACGAGGCGGTGCTGGGCGGGAAGGTTCGCGTGCCGACGCTCGGCAGTGCGGTCGAGCTCTCGATTCCGAAAAATACGTCGAGCGGCCGCACCTTCCGCCTCAAAGGCAAGGGTCTGCCGAAAACCGGTGGAAACGGCGATCTGCTCGTCACGACTCGCATCATGTTGCCGGATGGGAACAACGCCGAGCTGGAGGCGTTAATGCAGAAGTGGCGTGAAGCGCATCCCTACAACCCTCGCAGCGATTTTTCGTAAACGCTGCGGCAACATAAGGGGTGCGGCCTCGAACTGGGGGACCAGCGCGGTACAAACCCCAGCCGAGGCCGCTTGCGTCGATCGGCGGATCGAACGCGTCACAACTTTTCGTGAGCACATGGTGCGATATTGAGACGCGTCCATGTTCCAATTCCAGATTCTTAATGTCCGAATTTGGACGTGGCCATTTCGCCACGCGTCACGCTGCGTCAGCCGCCTTTGTCGTTCTGGTCGTAGACCTGGCGCGCCACCTTGTGCAGCTTCTCCTTGTCCATTGGTCCTGAAAGCACATAGCTGACGGCGTCTTCCGACCAGTACATCGCGCCGGAATTCTCGGCGGCGGTGTAGCGCATCTGAGCCGATCCGGATTTCGAGCGCGAGGCGTAAAGCGTGTAGCGCTCGCCCGACGCGCTCTCATACATGAAGAAGGAGGCCGGTCCGGCAGGGCCCGGCAATAGCCGGCCGCCGACCAGCTTCAGCCCGCTGGCGTCCAGTTTCGGCGCGCGAACCTCCCAACCGCAGCGCTTGGTCAGCCACGTCTGCAAGTGATCGCGCTCGCTGCCCGGCACCTCGACCGGATGGCGGACCTCGACCACATAAAGCCGGTGCGCATCGAGCGCGTCCGTCGTCAGGCTCTCCATTGCCGACGGTGTCGCGGTGACGCCCCGCGCTACCCAGCCGATGCTGCCGCCGCACATGAAAGCCGCCAGCGCCGCCGCGACCGCGCCGTACAGCCATTTGCGTGGCCGCTGCACCAGCCGCTCGAGCTCCAGCCGCTTCGGCACTGCCTCATCGGCCACATGGTCGTAGCGGGCGTGCAGCGCATCCGCCATTTCGCGCCATGCCCGTACCCGTTCGGCATCATCTGGGTAGGTGGCGAGCCACGCTTCGACATCGCCGCGGCGTTCCGCCGGCAGCTCGTTGTCGACGTAAGCGTGCAGCTCGTCTTCGGTGACGGGAATCTTTGGGTCGGTCATGGTCGTCGTCTCTTCTGGGTCGAAATGATTCCGGCCGACTCCCGCACTCCCCGACGGAAATACGACCGCGTTTGCAATGCGGTTTCCCCAAAAAAATCAGCCACTACACGCTCGCTCATAAAGCTCATCATTTACTTCACCCGTCGCAGTGCCGGGCGCTCGCCTTCGAGCACCGCCTTCACGTGGGCGCGGGCACGCGCCAGTCGCGACATCACCGTGCCGATCGGCACGCCCTGGATGTCGGCGACTTCGCGATAGCTCAATCCTTCCAGCATCACGAGCAGCAGCACAGCGCGCTGATCGTCCACCAGCGTCGCCAGGGCCTTGGCGATATCGCGGCCTTCGGCTTCGGTCCCGCTGGCATCCGGATTGTTCTCCAGGAGCGGCATGAATTGCGGCCGCCGGGCCAGTGATCGCCGCCTGTTCTTGTTGAGATTGGTCAGGATGGTGTAGAGCCAGCTCCGCACGTCACCACCGAGAAAAAGCCGTTCCGAGCGCAAAGCGCGAACCAGCGTATCTTGCACAAGATCGTCAGCAATGTCGGCATCGCGCGTGAGCGCGCGCGCATACCGGCGTAGCGCCGGTATCATGGCTTCGACACTCTCGCGAAACGCCGTCATCGCGTCCGATTCCAAATCATCCCGTATGGTGCCCGGCGATCGCGAGCGTCAAAACCTGATACAAACACTAAACCCCAGATCGAAATGGCTATTCCACCCGTAATCTCACGGGTGCTCGCCTTGCATCATGGAGGGCCTGTACCGGCCATCGGAGCTGGTGTACCTCCAAACCAGCAACTGCGCATCGGAATTGTCACATCGTGAAAAACTCGGATTCGATGAACGAACGACTGGACGCCCCGGGCATTTCGCTCGCGAAACACTAAGTGCCGACCATCTATTACATCCGCCATGGCGAGACGGAGTGGAATGCGTTGGGCCGCTTGCAGGGCGCGCAGGACGTTCCGCTCAACAAACTCGGCCGCGAGCAATCGGTGCATGCGGGCCGTATCCTTGCCGAGCTGCTCAGGCGCGATAGCCGGAGCGCGTCGTCGCTTTCCTTTGTCGCGAGCCCGCTCGGCCGCGCGCGTCAGACCATGGAGCTCGTGCGCGGCACATTGAAGCTTCCGCGTTCTGCTTACGCGATCGACGATCGCCTGCGCGAACTTGGTTATGGCGAGTGGGAGGGATCGACGCTGGCTGAAGCGCAGGCGAGAGACCCTGAACTGTTCGCGCGCCGCGAGGCCGAAAAGTGGACGATGACCCCGCCGGGCGGCGAGAGCTACGTCTCGTTGCAGGCGAGGGTGGGCGAATGGTACCGCGGGCTTGCCGCCGACACGGTCGCGGTTGCCCACGGCGGCACCGCTCGGGCGCTGATGGTCGTGCTTGGTCTTGAAACCCCCGAAAGCGCCGCTGACCTGGCGACTGAGCAGGGCGCGGTTTACGTGTTCAGCGACAGCACCTTAGCGAAGTATAGTTAAGGGCGAATCGAAGCATCCAGCGAAGCGACTCGGACGTTCCTTTCAGTTTCGCGGCGACCCCGCCAAAGGAACGTCAGAGTCAAAGCTTCACTAGAACCCATATATTTGCAGTGTCCTTTGGTTCTGACATTCGTAAACGAACCCGCCGCGACACGATGCGAATGTCAGAACCGGGACACTGCCGATTTGACCCCACAGGGCCTCCCGCGTTACGACAGACCATGTCCCACAATACCTTCGGCCATCTGTTCCGGGTCACGACCTTTGGCGAGAGCCACGGGGTTGCGATCGGCTGCGTGGTCGATGGCTGCCCGCCGCAGATCCCGCTGACCGCAGACGACATCCAGCGCGACCTCGATCGCCGCCGCCCCGGGCAATCGCGCTTCACCACGCAGCGCCAGGAGCCGGATGCGGTGAAGATTTTGTCCGGCGTGATGGCGCATCCGGAAACCGGCGCGCAGGTCACGACCGGCACGCCGATCGGGCTTTTGATCGAGAACACCGATCAGCGCTCGAAAGATTATTCCGACATCAAGGACAAGTTTCGTCCCGGCCACGCCGACTACACCTACGACGCCAAATATGGCCTGCGCGATTATCGCGGTGGCGGGCGTTCCTCGGCGCGCGAGACCGCGGTGCGGGTGGCCGCCGGCGCGATCGCGCGCAAGATTTTGCCCGGTATCACCGTGCGCGGCGCGCTGGTGCAAATGGGGCCGCACAAGATCGATCGCGACAAATGGGACTGGGATGTGGTTGCGAAGAATCCGTTCTTCTGTCCCGACAAGGACAAGGCCGCTTTCTTCGAGGACTATCTCGACGGCATCCGCAAGAGCGGCTCATCGATCGGCGCGGTGATCGAAGTGGTCGCGGAAGGCGTGCCGGCCGGATGGGGCGCGCCGATCTATGCGAAGCTCGATGCGGACCTCGCGGCGGCGATGATGAGCATCAACGCGGTGAAGGGTGTCGAGATCGGCGCCGGCTTTGCCGCGGCTGAACTAAGCGGCGAGGAAAATGCCGACGAGATGCGGATGGGCAATCAGGGCGTCACCTTCCTGTCCAATCGGGCCGGCGGCATACTGGGCGGCATTTCGACCGGCCAGCCGGTGGTGGTGCGCTTTGCGGTGAAGCCGACGTCGTCGATCTTGTCGCCGCGCCGCACCGTCGATCGCAAGGGCGGCGAGACCGAAATTCTGACCAAGGGCCGCCACGACCCCTGCGTCGGCATTCGCGCGGTTCCGGTCGGCGAGGCCATGATGGCGTGCGTGCTCGCGGATCATTTCCTGCGCCATCGCGGCCAGGTCGGCAACTAAGGTCTCCGGCAAAAGCTTTCGGGCGGACCGGCCGCCCGTCCCTTAACTCGGCCCGACTGAATCAAAGCTTGGTCGATGCGCGGGACAATAGCTTCCAGTCCGCGCCCTGCTTTTGCCAATTCATCAGGATGTGGAGATTGGTAGAGCTCTTCTTGCCGTCAGCCGCGCTCTCGCTCTCGCCGCGCCAATGAAACCGCACGATGGCGGCAGGACCGACGACGCGAATGCTCAAATCGTCGTAAGCGAGCGAGATGAATTTTGATTTTCCGTTGGTGGCGTTGGCGACAAAGGTCGCCTTGTCTTCGATTCTGCCGTCGGAGTGGCTGTAACTGAGTTCGGGCGCACAGAGGCGTTCCAGTGTCTTGGCGTCTGAGGCGAATTGAGCGGCGCGAAACGCCTCCACATTTTTCTTGACGTCATCCTCATCTGCTCCCGCGTGGGTAGCAGGAACGACGCCCAGGATTCCAACGGCAAGTACCGGCAACGCCAGCTGACGGCGGCTGATATTCATTGTTTCCTCCCTCGTTTTATTATCGATCAAGTCTTGCAGCCGCCCCCGCTTTTGTCGAGCTTTTACCTAGCTATGTTATCGTACCGGTAGGGATGGCCGAGGCGTCGCCTTGACGCGCACTCGGCCTCCACATGAAGGTGGATCCCATGGATGCGCTGGCCCTGCGGAATTTGACGGAATGGCTGATCGACGGCGCGCGGTCCGCTCCCAACCCGCCACGGATGATGACGGAGACCTGCGAGCGGATGGTCGCGGCCGGGCTGCCGCTCTGGCGGGTCGGCATTTTCGTCAGGACGCTGCATCCCGATGTCATCGGACGCAATTTCCTCTGGCGGCCGGGCGCCGAGATCGTTGTCGGCACCGCGAATTATGACGTGCTGGATTCGCCGGAATATGGCCGCAGTCCGCTCAAGATCGTGTTCGGCGAGGGGTGCGAGATCAGGGCACGGATGGATGGGCCGGACGCCAAGCGCTTCCCGTTGTTCGACGATTTGCGTGAAGAGGGGATTACCGACTATCTTGCGCTGCCGCTTCTGCACGTCGACGGCTCGGTTCATGCCTCGAGCTGGACCACCCGCCAGCCGGGCGGCTTTACGGCCGCGCAGGTCAATGCCATTCGCGCGCTGATTCCGCCGCTCGCCCGGTTGATCGAAGTGACGCGGCTGCGCTTCATGTCCTCGATCCTGCTCGATACCTATGTTGGAAACCGCGCCGGCGCGCGCATCCTCGGCGGGCAGATCAGGCGTGGCCACGCCGAGACGATGGATGCTGCGATCTGGTTGTCGGATTTGCGCGGCTTCACCGCGCTGTCGGACCGGCTGCCGCCGGAGACCGTGGTCGACATCCTCAACCGCTATTTCGACTGCCAGGTCTCTGCGATCGCAAAACACGGCGGCGAAGTTCTGAAGTTCATGGGCGACGGACTGCTCGCGGTGTTTCCGATCGACGAATATGTCGGCGATGTCGGCCAGGCCTGCGCTCAGGTTCTGGAGGCGGCTTGCGAGGCCCGCGCCAATGTCGATGCCATGCAATTTCCGATCGGCGACACCGTCGAGCGCTTTCGCTTCGGTGTCGCGCTCCATGTGGGGCGGATTCTCTACGGCAATATCGGGGGCGGCAACCGCCTCGACTTCACCTGCATTGGCCCTGCGGTCAATCTCGCGGCAAGACTTGAAAAGATGGCGAGCCGTCTGCACCGCACGGTATTGGCGTCGGCGGCCTTTGCGTCGGCCTCTCCGGATCGATGGGAAGATCTCGGCGAATTTCCGGTTGCCGGATTTTCAAAGGCGGCGCGCGTTTACGGCCTGTCGGATGAGGCGCTTGCACCCGCCTGATGGTCAGTGGTCCGTCGGCTTTTTCTGGCAGCCCTTTGCCGATTTCTGATCGCATTTTTTTGGTGTTGATGTCTCGGTGACGACCGTAACGGTGCGTGAATGCGTGCCGCCCTTCGTTCCCGGCTTGACCCCCGACTGGCCATGCACGCCGGGATGGACGCGGACCGTCGGGGCCACGTGAATCGGGGCGACGTGAACGGGCGGGGGGACATAGACGGTGGCAGCCATCGCCGGCGTCGAGAACAAAAGCACTGCACCAATAATTGCACGTCTCATGATGTCGTTACTCTTCCGGTTCGATGACGCTAGGCAACGGCTTGCGGCCGACGTGGCTGCACGAGCCGCGTTGTGTCGATTTCGGATGTTAAGGCGTCGCTTTCGTCGATCCGCGTTGGCAACCAAGGAGCGCGGCGATGTTCAGCGATGTGCGGATAGCTTATAGTTGCACGATTAATTCGATAACGTCTGAGTTGTGATACGTCAAGCCGGGCGCCCGCTACTCTTCCGGCTCTGTCGTGAACAGCAACGGATAGCCTTTGGCGCGGCCAGCATCAGTCGCGCGGGTCGCCTTGGTCTCGGCGACGTCCTTGGTGAAGACGGCAACGACGCAGACGCCGCGCTGGTGCGCCGTGATCATGACCTTGTGCGCCTGGTCCTCGGTCATGCGGAACTCCGCCTTGAGAATCGTGACGACGAATTCGCGCGGCGTGTAGTCGTCATTGAGCAGAATGACTTTGTGCAGCCGCGGCCGTTCGACCTTGGTCTTGACCCTGGTTTTCGGCTTGGTGACGGTGTCGCTCATCCCTCAATAATAATGCCTTCCGGCCCGTCTTGGTACCGGCCAAGAGGGGATGGCATCATTGCAGGGGCGGAACTGTCCGCAAATAGGCCACGATGTCGGCGAGATCGCTCTCCTTCAAACCGGCATAATAGGAAAATCCCATCGGCGGCTTGAGCGTATGGCCGTCGCGGCTGATGCCATGGGTGATGGCGCGCACAATTTCCTGATCGCTCCAGCCCTTGAGGCCTGCCGCGGTGATGTTGGCGGCGATGCCGCCCTCCGGAAAGACCCTGCCGCCGCGGCCAAGCCCGGCCTTGTAGTCCGAGGTGCCCTTGGTGCGTTCGGAATGACACTCCATGCAATGACCGATGGTGACGAGATAGGCGCCGCGTTTCACCGGATCGGTGAACAGGGCCTTGTCGAATCCGTTCTCCGCGTCGGGATAGGGATCGCGGTGAACCGGCATCTTGTATTCGGGATTGGCGATCTCGTTGCGGATCGGCTTGAGCGAACGCAAATACGCGACGATGGCGTCGAGATCCTCAGGTAGCAGCGCCTTGTAGAAGTTGGCGGGCATGATCGCCGCGAGCGGCGCGCCTGCGATGCGGTGGTGGTCGGGGCGAATGCCTCGATCAGCGCCCGCTTGACGTCCTTATCGCTCCAGCTTCCGATCCCGGTTTCGACATCCGGCGTGATATTCGACGTGGTGACGACAAAGGCCGGCGTATTGAACAGGCGTCCGCCCGACAACGCCCCGTCCTTGATCGGCGCGCCATTGGCCTCACGCGGCGTGTGGCAGTTGCCGCAGGCGAGAATCGTATTGACGAGATAATCGCCTCGCTCGATCGCCGTTTCCGCCATTGCTGCATCGAAACACACGGACAGCAACAGACACAGCAAGCCCAGCCACACAATCATTTTGCCCCCGAAACATCGATTATCAAAGTGCGCTGTATGGCACGGCCGCGCGCATCCTGCAAAATCCCTGGAAGAAAAGACGTCGGCGCAAAAGATCCGGGCATATGACCAGGCCGCCCGGCGCAAAAAGCAGCAGTTATTTTCAGCTAACCTGAATGTGAACGCCGCATCATGTTCCGCCTTTCCGTCGGCCACATTGCGTGTCAACATCATCACACGACGGGAGGTCCGCAAGATGCGCTGGTATGTCTCGATCGGAGCGGTGTTGGTGGCGAGTGTGCTCACCGCAAGCGACGGCGCGGGAGTGGCCGCGCCGGATGCACGTCATCGGCCGACGATGCAGGCGGCGGACAAGGCTGCCGCCCAGGTCGATGTCGAACTCGTGCTGGCGGTCGACGTCTCTTATTCGATGGACATGGACGAACTTGCCGTGCAGCGCGAAGGCTATGCGCAGGCGATCGTCTCGAAGGAGTTTTTGCAGGCGCTGAAGGCGTTGCCGAACGGCAAAATCGCGGTCACGTATTTTGAGTGGGCGGCGTCGAACGATCAGAAGATCATCATTCCCTGGCGTGTCATCGACGGTCCCGAAACTGCCGATGCCGTTGCCGACGAAATCCTGAAAGCGCCGATCCGCCGCGCCTCGCGCACGTCCATCTCCGGCGCGATCTATTTTGCGATGCCGCTGTTCGAGAACAACCCATATCCCGGATTGCGGCGCGTCATCGACATCTCCGGCGACGGCGCCAACAACAACGGCGCGCCGGTTGTGCCGGCGCGCGACGAGGCGGTCTCCAAGGGTATCATCATCAACGGCTTGCCGATCATGGTGAAGGATCCGTCCTACTCGACGATGGATATCGAAAATCTCGATTGGTACTACGAAGACTGCGTGGTCGGCGGTCCCGGTTCTTTCGTGGTTCCGATCAAGGATCGCGAGAAGTTCAAGGAAGCCATCCGCACCAAGCTTCTGCTCGAAGTTGCCGGCCGCACGCCAGAACGCCGCATAGTTCCCGTCGCCGAGAAGGAGCCGCGGATCAACTGCCAGATCGGTGAACGGATGTGGCAGGACCGCTGGGGGCGCTGAGCCCTGCCAGGGCCGTCATCGCACAAAACGCGCCACGAGTTCGACATGCGGCGTGTGGCGGAACTGGTCGACGGGCGTAACGCCCTCGATCTTGTAGCCGCCGTCGATCAGGATGCGGGCGTCGCGGGCAAAAGTCGCCGCGTTGCACGAAACCGCGATCACCACCGGCATCTTGCTCGCAGCTAACCGCTCGGCTTGCGCCTGTGCGCCCTGCCGCGGCGGGTCGAACACGACGGCGTCGAAATCGCGCAATTCTTCGGCGACGAGCGGCCGGCGAAACAGGTCGCGGGCCTCTGCCTTGACTGGCTTTAGCCCTTGCGTCGAGCTAGCTGCCTTTTGCAGGCTCGCAATTGCGCCCGCATCGCTGTCGAAGGCAGTGATGCGCGATTTTTCGGCGAGCCGGAGCGCAAACGGACCTACGCCGCAAAAGAGGTCGGCGATCCGTTTGGCGCGTCCGCAATGCTTTGCGACCAGCGCGGCCAGCGCCTCTTCGCCCGCGACGGTGGCCTGGAGAAACGAGCCCGGCGGCAGGATCACGCGTGCCTTGCCCATCGTCACGCCGGGCGGCTCGCGCATGAGCACCAGTTCGCCGTGCCGCGTCAGCCTCGCTAGACGATGCTTCGCCGCGATGTTGGACAGCGACGCGACGAGCGCGGCTGGCAGCGGGCCGGAGCCTCTGACGTCGACATCGAGGCCGGCATCGGTCGCGGTGATCTGGATATCGAGTGGTTTGCCGATCGCGGTCAGAGGCTCTGCGAGCGCCCAGGCTGCGTCCAGCGCGCCATTGAGGCCGGGATCGAGGATCGGGCAACGGTCGATCGGAACGATATCGTGTGACTGCGCGGTGGCAAAGCCGACCTTGAGCACGTCATGGGTGCCTTTGCGCGCGTGCAGGGTCATGCGGCGGCGGCCGCTGCCGTGGCCATCGATAAGCTCTGCAACCTCGCAGTCGATCTTCGCTTGCTTAAGCGTCGCGACGACGAGGTCGCGTTTCCAGGCGTGATAGCGCGCGGGCTCCCAGTGCTGGATCGCGCAGCCGCCACAGATGCCGAAATGCGGGCAGAACGGCTCGATGCGTTCCGCGCTTGCGTGTTCGACCCGGAGCAACTGCCGCCGGTCCGGGTGATGACCGGGTGCGGGCGCGACGTCGACCGTCTCGCCGCCGAGCGTATACGGAACGAACAGGCTTTGTCCCTCGACAAGCGCGACGCCGTCGCCGAAATGGCCGACATGATCGATGAGGAGGCGTTCAACCACGACGCGCGCCGATGAAGAATTCGACGTTGCCGTCTCCGCCCGTGATCGGGGAGGGGAATACGCGGATGTCGGTGCATCCGAGCGACGATGCGAATGCCGAGATGTCGTCGCAGATTTCCTGGTGTACGGCGGCGTTGCGAATGATGCCGCGCTTGGAATGTTTGCGGCCGGCTTCGAATTGCGGCTTGATCAGTGCCAAAAGATGCATCGGCGCCGCTGCCAGCGACAGGGCGACCGGCAACACTGCCTTGAGCGAGATGAAGCTGACGTCGATCACCACCATGTCGGGCCGGGCAGGGAGCCGCTTGCCTTCGAATGCGCGGATGTCCGTCTCTTCCATGGAAACGACCTTGGGGTGGTCACGCAACGAAGGGTGCAATTGCCCATGTCCGACGTCGACCGCAAACACCACGCTGGCGCCGTTCGCGAGCAGGACTTCCGTGAAACCGCCGGTCGAGGCGCCGACGTCGAGGCAGACGTGATTTTCAATATCGATCGGGTATCGCTCGAGCGCACCCGCAAGCTTGACGCCGCCCCGCGAGACGAAGGGGTGGGCCGGTTCGGCCTTGAGTGCCGCGTCCGCGGCGATCGTCTCCGAAGCCTTCAGCACCTGTTTGTCGTTTGCCGAAACAAGCCCGGCCTCGATCGCCGCCTGCGCTCGCGCGCGGCTTTCGAACAGCCCGCGCTCGACCAGCAAAAGATCGATGCGTTTGCGGGAAGAGGGCATTGTTCAAAACCTGTCGGGTCTACGGTCGTTTGGCGCTGAGCCGTTCGGCGGCGAACCGGACGCACGTCTCGAACGCGCCCAGCTCGCGCCAGATATCAACCGGCCTTTGACGTGGCAGCACCAGCGGCCTGCCGTTGAGATCGAGCGCATGAATCATCATCAGATTGTCGTTGTGGCCGAAATCTTCAACGGTCAATCCGTCGGCATCGGTGAGATGGCCGGCGTTGGTCGTCACTTTTGTGAAACGCCGCACGCGCTCGGCGTAAGTCGCGGGATCGTTCGAATAGCCGAGACAAAGTTTTCCGCGCGCCGCCATGTAACCGAGTTCGTACACGGTTCCCGCGTCGGCACCAGGCCCCCGGAACGGCGTCAGGTTGGCAATGATGGCGTCCGCCTCATCCATCATGGCCTCGTTGGCCTTGAATATCCGGAGCGACGCATCGATAGCCACGCGATCCACGACGTTGTCGAGAGGGTAGAGGCCGATCAGGTCGTAGCGGCTGCAGATATCGACTTTCTGCCGGCCAATCTCCAACCCATCTGGCAGGAACACATCGGGTCCTGCCAGATAGATCTTCATCATAGCCATAGCGTTTTCGAGCGAAGTGGGAACCGGTTCGCGTGAAGAAAACGCGTCAAAACCAAAGCTCGCGGTCAGGCGAGCTTGACCGTCTCGGTCTTGACGTCCTTGCCGAGCGCCTCGAACACCTTGGCGACGATGCCCTTGGCGTCGAGGCCGGCGCGGCCGTACATCGCGCTCGGCGAATCGTGGTCGAGGAACACGTCGGGCAGCACCATCGTGCGCACCCTCACGCCGCCATCGAGCGCACCGCTGTCGGACATGAACTGCATCACGTGCGAGCCGAAGCCACCGACCGAGCCTTCCTCGATCGTGATCAGGATCTCGTGCTCACGCGCAAGTTTCAGGATCAATTCCTCGTCGAGCGGCTTCATGAAGCGCGCGTCGGCAATCGTGGTCGACAGGCCATGTGCAGCAAGCTCGTCGGCTGCCTTCTCGCATTCGCCAAGGCGCGTGCCGAACGACAACAGCGCAATCTTGCTGCCCTGGCGGATGATGCGGCCCTTGCCGATCTCGAGCGGGATGCCGGCTTCAGGCATCTCGACGCCGCGGCCTTCGCCGCGCGGATAGCGCACCGCGCTCGGGCGATCGTCGATCGCCACTTGCGTCGCCACCATGTGGACGAGCTCGGCTTCGTCGGAGGCTGCCATGATCACGAAATTCGGCAAGCAGCCGAGATAGGCGTTGTCGAACGAGCCCGCGTGAGTGGCGCCGTCAGCGCCGACGAGACCCGCACGATCGATCGCAAAACGCACCGGCAGGCTCTGGATCGCCACGTCATGGACGACCTGGTCGTAGCCGCGTTGCAGGAAGGTGGAGTAGATCGCGCAGAACGGCTTGTAGCCTTCGGTGGCGAGACCCGCGGCGAAAGTCACCGCATGTTGCTCGGCAATGCCAACGTCGAAGGTGCGCTTCGGAAATGCCTTGTTGAAGATGTCGACCCCGGTGCCCGAAGGCATCGCCGCCGTGATCGCGACGATCTTCTCGTCCTTCTGCGCTTCCTTGACGAGGCTCTGGCCGAACACGTTCTGGTAGGCGGGCGCATTCGGTTTGGCCTTGGCCTGGGCGCCGGTCGCGACGTCGAACTTGACGACGGCGTGATACTTGTCGGCGGAGGCTTCCGCCGGCGCGTAGCCCTTGCCCTTCTGCGTCACGACGTGGACGAGGATCGGTCCGTCCTCCATGTCGCGGACGTTGCGCAAGACCGGCAGCAGGTGATCGAGGTTATGGCCGTCGATCGGACCGACATAGTAGAAGCCGAGTTCTTCGAACAGCGTGCCGCCGTCCATCATGAAGCCGCGGGAATATTCCTCGACGCGGTTGGCGCGGTTGGCGAGGATCTTCGGCAGCCGCTTGTTGATCTGCTTGGCGACTTCGCGCAGCGTGCGATAGGTCTTGCCGGAATAGAGCCGCGACAGATAGGCCGACATCGCGCCGACCGGCGGCGCAATCGACATGTCGTTGTCGTTGAGGATGACGATCAGGCGGGAGTTGATCGCGCCGGCATTGTTCATGGCCTCATAGGCCATGCCCGCCGACATCGCGCCGTCGCCGATCACCGCGATCACGTTGTTCGTGCCACCGGCAAGGTCGCGCGCCACGGCCATGCCGAGGCCTGCGGAAATCGAGGTCGAGGAATGCGCGGCGCCGAAGGGATCGTAATCGCTTTCGGTGCGTTTAGTGAAACCGGAGAGCCCGCCGCCGGTGCGCAAGGTACGGATCCGGTCGCGGCGGCCGGTGAGGATCTTGTGCGGATATGCCTGGTGGCCGACGTCCCAGATCAGGCGGTCGCGCGGAGTGTCGAAGGTATAATGAATGGCGGTGGTCAACTCGACCACGCCGAGGCCGGCGCCGAAGTGACCGCCCGTCACCGAAACCGCATCGATGGTTTCCTGACGGAGCTCGTCGGCGACCTGCCGGAGTTGTTCTACCTTGAGCCGGCGCAGATCGTCCGGGGTGCGGATCGTGTCGAGAAGCGGCGTCTTACTGTATTCGGTCACAGCGATATTCCAATTTGTAAAGTCGGGATCAACGGCCCGACGTGAAATGGGTTGCGCAAAAACTATGCGCAAGCGACCCGGACCCGGATGCCAGGTGACCGGCTGAAGGCCCGATCGGTAGTCTTAGGCGCGCTCCGGATTGTTCAATGTGATTTGCATCACCCCAGACGGTTCCACCCTGTCCATCATTTTATTGAGCTATTTGAAGCACTTGACATCACAAGAACACCCCGGACGAGTGCCTTCGTCAGCCCATAGCGTCAGGAGCTTTACACCAAAGTGCCGCCCAAAGCCAACCGCCCGGGGAACAGCCGGGAACCCAAGGGTTTGTGTGGAACCCAAATTTCTTTCGTTGGGGGCGGCTTTCGGGGCTGAATTGGGCCAAATTACGGGCCAATCCCGAAAGACGGCCCGTCTCGCTTAACCATTTCAGCAAAGCCCCAATGCAATGCGGCGTGAGCAGCCGGGGCGATGCGCCGAAACGTCACTGAACGTCGAGAGGTTCCGTGCCGGTGGGCTGACCGCTCGAGTCGGTCGTGATCTTGTCGACGCGTGCTTCTGCCTGGCGCAGCAATTCCTCGCAGCGGCGCTTCAAGGTTTCGCCACGTTCGTAGATCGCAACCGACTCCTCCAGCGGCACCTTGCCGTCTTCGAGCCGCTTGACGATGGATTCGAGTTCCTCCATCGCGCGCTCGAAGCTCAGTTTCTTGACGTCGCCTTGCGCGCTTTCAGCCATCTTGGTTTCCTGGATGTGTTGTTTGTCGGCGCTTCAATTTGGTCGGCTCAGGATGCCGATCCCATCAGGGCGCTGACATGGGCCGCGACCGATTCCTTCAGGCCCTGAAGATCATAACCGCCCTCCAGGACCGAGACAATTCGTCCCCCCGCGCTGCGGTCGGCGACTTCCATCAGCTTTCGCGTCACCCACCCGAAGTCGTCCGCCTTGAGATTGATCGAGGCGAGGGGATCGCGATGATGCGCATCGAATCCGGCCGAGATGATGATCAGTTCGGGGCTGAACTTGCTCAAGTTCGGCAGGATCATGTTCTCGAAGGCCGCGCGGAACCTGGTGCTGCCGTCTTCCGGCGCAAGCGGTGCATTGACGATGTTGTCATGTTCGCCGCGTTCGCCGGTTGCGCCGGTGCCGGGGAACAGCGGCATCTGATGCGTCGAGCAATACATCACGGTCTTGTCGGCCCAGAAAATATCCTGGGTGCCGTTGCCGTGGTGGACGTCGAAATCGACCACGGCGGCGCGGCTGATGCCATATTTCTTCTGGGCGTGACGCGCCGCAATGGCGGCATGATCGAACAGGCAAAAGCCCATCGGCCGATTGGTTTCGGCGTGATGGCCGGGAGGGCGCATTGCCACGAAGGCGTTGGAGTGCTTTCCCGACATGATCGCATCCGTCGCGGCAACCGCGCCGCCGACGCCGCGCATCACCGCTTCCCAGGTTCCGGATGACATCGAGGTGTCGCCGTCGAGATAGACGATGCCGTTCGTCGGCGCGATGCGGCGCAACTCGCTGACATAGTGCTCGTCGTGGCACAGCGTGACCAGATCGAGCGAACCTTCCGGCGCCAGTTCGCGCACCAGCGGATCGAACCGTTTTTCAGCGAGAGTCTCGTCAACGGCGCGAATCCGGTCCGGCCGCTCGGGATGGCCTGGCGGGGTCAGATGGTTGAGGGTCGACGGATGGGATACGAGAAGCGTCGTCATAAACACCCTTTGCACGCGCCCGGCGCGCCGTTCGAGGAACTCGCAATGTAAGGGCTGATCGCGGCCGGGGAAAGGCCGCCGCCACTAGTTCGCCCGTTTGATGCGCGCGGCAGGTGCTGGGCTGATCGGGCTGTTGGCCTGGAAGTAGGCGTAGAGCGCATCGGCATCATAGACGCCGAATTGCTGCGCGGTGCCGTCCTTGAGCGCCGCAAAACCGTCGCCGCCGGTGGAGAGATAGTTGTTCACGGTGATGCGATAGCTTTTGGCGGGATCCACACGCTCGCCGTTCAGCGACATCGAATCCGCGATGACGCGCTCGCCGAACGGCTTTGTATCGTCCCACGCGTAGCTGAATCCTCTCGACACTTGCAGGATCCGTGGCCGCTTCGGATCCAGCCATTGCTGTTCCAGCATGGCCTTGATCTGGCTGCCTGAGATCGTGAGCGTGACGAGCTGATTGCGGAACGGCTGGCTTGCAAAGAGGTCGGCATAGGTCACTGAGCCGTCCTCCTTGCCTGCAACGTCGGCGCGCAAGCCGCCGGGATTGGTGAAGGCGGCCACCGCGCCACCATCGGCTGCGCTTGCGGTCGCCGCCAGCTGCGCGTCGGCGACGACATCGCCAAGCGCGCTCTCGCCGGCCTCGTTCGGCACGCGCGACAGCGCAGCTGTGACCGATCCGGCGCGCCGATTTGCGATGGGCGCTGCGAGTTTGTCGTAAGTGGCGATCAACGCCGTCTGGTCGGGGTCCTTGGCTAGCGTATTGCTGCGAACGATGACGTTATCCGCCTTGGCGCTGACGACGTCGCGCGTCCTGGTGTCGAGTGTCACGTCGATTGCTGTGACCAGCGTGCCGTATTTGTCGGCCGAGGTGACCAGCCGTCCGTCGATGTTGCAGACATAGGCTTGATGGGTGTGGCCGCTGATCACGAGATCGACCGCACGGTCGAATTTCTTGACGATCTCGACGATCGCGCCCGCGATAGCGGGGCATTCGTTGTAGTCGCCGGTCGGATAGCCGCCTTCGTGAATCAGGACGACGATGGCTTCGACGCCGCGCGCCTTCAGTTCCGCGACCTGCGCATTCACGGTGTCGGCTTCATCGCGAAATTCCAGGCCCGCCGCGCTTGCTGGCGAAATGATGCCGGAGGTGCCCTTGAGCGTCAGGCCGATGAAGGCAACGGGAATACCGTCGAACTCCCTGATTTCGTAAGGAGGAAAAACCGTCTTGCCGGTCGCGGTCTCGATCGTGGAAGCAGCCAGGTAGTGAAACTTCGCGCCCGTGAACGGGTGCGGTCCCTGACAGTTGTCGACCGGGTGGCAGCCGCCATTCTGCATCCGCTTCAACTCGTCCTTGCCCTCGTCGAACTCGTGATTGCCGACGGCGGCAATCGCAAGCCCCATCATCGAAAGCGACTCGATCGTCGGCTCGTCGTGGAACATGGCCGATAGCAGCGGGCTCTCGCCGATCAAATCGCCGGCCGCAACGAAGATCGTATTCTTGTGACCGTGCTCAAGCTCCCTGACGAGGGTCGCCATGTACTCGGCGCCGCCGGCGGGCACCGTGATCTTCCTGGTTTTGTCATTGGGATCGGCGGTCCTGATTCCGCCGGGTGAGGCGCGTAGGTAGCCGTGGAAATCATTGATCGCGAGAATGCGCAAATCAATCGTTACCGGTTGCGCCGCCGCTGGAGGTGAGGTGACCAGCATCAAGGCGGTGAAAGCCAGCGCGAGCGAATGTCTCATGGCGCGACAATAGGGAGCGGGGACGACGATTTCACGAAGCTTTGTGCCCAAGAAGCTCAGGACTTCTTCCGCGCAAAAAACGCCTTGAACGCCGCGACCGCCTCAGCCGAGCGCATCCGTTCGCCGAACAGGTGGCTTTCGTGGTCGATCCGGCGGATCAGATCTTCCGGCGTATGCTTGAGCAGCTTGCGTGAGGCGGCGACTGCCTCGGCGGGCAGGGAAGCGATTTCGCGTGCCACTTTTTGTGCTTCGGCTTCGAGTGACTCCGGCGCGACCACCGCGTTGACGAAGCCGGCCTCGCGCGCCTCCTCGGCATCGAGCTTGCGGCCCATCACCAGCATGGAGAACGCGCGCTGATGTCCCATCATCCAGGGCGCGAGCAGGCTGGAGGCGCCTTCCGGCACGAGACCGAGATGAATAAAGGGCGTTGCGAAGGTCGCGCGAGTCGAGGCGATCACCTGATCGCAGTGAAACAGCATCGTCGTGCCGATGCCGATCGCGATGCCGTCGACGGCCGCCACGATCGGCTTGGCATTGTGGGCCAAAGAATGCAGGAATTTGATCGCCTCAGAGGCTCGCGGTGTGCCGGTATTGGACGTACCGGCCTTCAAAAAGTCTTCCAGATCGTTGCCGGCAGTGAAGACGCCCGGTTCGCCCGAAATGATCAGGCAGCGGACTGAGGCGTCGCCTTGCGCGCTATCGATCGCCGCGCTCATGTCGCGATACATGTCTTGCGTGATCGCGTTTTTCTTGTCCGGCCGGGAGAGCCGGATCACGCGCACGGCGTCTTCGTCGGTAACGGTGACATGTCCGGTCATATTTCTTGAGCCTTCAGGCAATGGCGGGAGGTGCCGAAATATCCTATATTTACGGTCACGTCGTCCACAACTAGCCTCAACCTCACCACGGGATTGCCTTGGTTTGGTCAAACCGGGGTGAAGGCTGGGGCTGTCCTATGCTCGGACAGACCGCATGCGACTCGCCGGCGGGGACCGGTGACGGAGGGCCAATGCAAGCCAGCGCGAAGCCTAACACGACCGATCGTCGTGATTTCGTTGAGATTCCATCCGATCAGGTGCGGGTTGCGCCATCAGACGCAGAAATCACCGACCTCCTGCGCGCAGCCGCGCGACAGCATTCGGAGACCGAAGTTCGCGCTGCTCTCGAAGCAGACGCCGCGTCGGTGCCGGCGGTCGATGCGACGTTTCGCGCGACCGCCGTCAATGACGATCTGCCGGCACGCGGTTCGAGCTTTGGCCGGAGGTTGATGCGCGCGATCGCCGCCCTTCTGGTGGCGGCAGGTATTACCGGCGTTGCGCTGACCTGGCAGACGTTCGGCTACGCCGCCAAGAAGACGCTCATAACGTCGTTGCCGAAATGGGCGATCGTCGCCTCGCTGCCGCTGGACAAGATAGGTCTTGGCAAGGAATCAAGCCCATCTGATCAACCGGCCGACGCGACTGCGGCGCCCGCAGCTGACGCGCCCGCGCCCGCGCAAAACACGGCCGATAGCGGCACGCCCGATAATGCGGCGGCGAGCGCCGCGGCACCGTCGTCCGATAGCGCGCAGCAGCTGCAGTCGATGGCGCGCGACCTCGCCAGCGCCAACCAGCAGATCGAGACGCTGAAAGCCTCGATCGCGGAGTTGAAGGCGAGCCAGCAGCAGATGGCGCGCGATTTCGCCAAGGCATCCGACAAACTTGCTGAGCAGAACGCCAGGCCCAAGACCGCGGCTGTCGCGCCGCCGCGTCCGGCGGTGGCCCCGCACAAGCCGGCACCGGTCTATTCACCGACAGCAAGCTATTCGCCGTCGCCTGCGGCCGCGCCACCGCCGGCCTATCGGCCAGCGCCGTCGTCCTATGCGGCGCAGGCTTCGGCGCCTCCGCCGCCCGCCGCCGCGCAGTCGAATGTTCCGCCGCCAATTCCGTTACAGCCGCAGGCTGATCCCGGGGTGACGTCGGTGCCGCGCCCGCCGATGCCGGTGCAATAAAATTGGCCTGTTGAAGCGCGATTACCTAACGGGCCGCGGCAATGCTTTCGGGAACCGGCGTGGGCCGGAACCATTTCGCGCGTTGCGAGGTTTAAGGCGCACGTCTTCCCAAACAGGGAGAATGCCATGAAGATCGCGAAAGTCGTTTTGGGCGGCGCAGCCGCGTTTGCCGTTCTCGGTTCGGCGGCTCTGGCCCAGCAGGCGCACACCGGAACCATCACCCAACTCAACCGGCTCAACAACACGGTCGCGATCCGGCAGACGCAAAACGGTACGGTCGGCGCCAATACCGGCGGCGCGGCCGAGGAATTCAAGGTTGGCAACGGCATCTCGCTGGAGACGCTGCATGCCGGTGATATCGTCAGCTATTCTGTCAACGACAGCGGCGGCGCCAAGACGATCACCAAGCTGGAACGAAAGCCGCCGTCAGCCCAATAGGACTGCGTCCGCGCCGTTCACGGCGTCAGCGCTATCGGTGACGGTCTTCTCGAGCGCCGGCGCCTGCACCGAGACGTTTTCGGCAAAGAACCGCGCCAGCGTGACGTAACGCTGCGGGTCGGCTTCGCCGAGGTTTCGTGCGGCCAGCGCCTCGTTCGCCAGCATGCACCCGCCGAGCGTTGCGCCGAACAGCCGTAAATAAGGTGTGGCGCCGGCGAGCGCTTCGTTGGGAGAGGAGGTTACCCGTTCCAGCAGCCAGTGGCTGGTGCGCTCCAGCGAGGCCAGCGCATCGCGGAGTTTGGCGCCCGTGGTCCCGAAAGCCGGATCGTTGGAGACTTCAACCTGTTTGACGATGCCTTTGAGTTCGTCGAGCAGGGCCCAGGCCGATTCTCCACCGTTGGCTGCGAGCTTGCGCGTCACGAGGTCGATCGACTGGATCCCGTTGGTGCCCTCGTAGATCGGGGTGATACGGGCGTCGCGATAGTGCTGCGCGGCGCCGGTCTCCTCGATGAAGCCCATGCCGCCGTGGATCTGCACGCCGATCGATGTGACTTCATTGCCGATATCGGTCGAGAAGGCTTTCGCGATCGGCGTCAGCAGCGCGCCACGCGCGGCGGCGGTGGCGCGCACCTTGGCGTCCTTGGCGCGCACGGAAATATCGAGCGCGACCGCGGTCGCATAGCAGATGGTGCGGGCGGCCGCTGTCAGGCTGCGCATTTGCATCAGCATGCGTTTGACGTCGGGATGCACGATGATCGGATCGGATTCGGTGCCCGGCTTGCCGACGGCGCGGCCCTGGCGGCGCTCCTGTGCAAAGGCCAATGCCTGCTGATAGGCGCGGTCGGCGATGCCGACGCCCTCGAGGCCGACGCCGAGCCGCGCCTGATTCATCATCGTGAACATGCATTGCATGCCGCGATTTTCCTCGCCGACCAGGTAGCCGATCGCGCCGCCTTTGTCGCCCATGGTCATGGTGCAGGTCGGAGCGGCATGCATGCCGAGCTTGTGCTCGATGCCGCTGACATAAATGTCGTTGCGCGCGCCGAGCGAGCCGTCGGCATTGACCAGGAATTTCGGAATCAGAAACAGCGAGATGCCCTTGGTGCCGGGAGGCGCATCGGGCAGCCGGGCAAGCACGAAATGAACGATGTTGTCGCTCATGTCGTGATCGCCATAGGTGATGAAGATTTTCGTGCCCTTGATGCGGTAGGTGCCGTCGGAAGCGCGCTCGGCGCGACTGCGCAGCGCGCCGACATCGGAGCCGGCCTGCGGCTCGGTGAGCTGCATGGTTCCGGGCCAGTCGCCCGAGATGAGTTTTTCCAGGTAGATCTTTTTCAGTTCTTCGCTGCCATGGGCATCGAGCGCTTCGATGGCGCTGAGCGTCAGCAGCGGGCAGAGGCCGAAGGCGATGTTGGAGGCGCTCCAGATTTCGGTGCAGACCGCATTGATGGCAAGCGGCAAGCCCTGGCCGCCGAACGCTTCCGCCCCCGAAACCGCGTTCCAGCCGGCAGCCGTCCAGCGCTTGTAGGCGTCGGGCCAGCCGGGTGCGGTGATGACATCGGAGCCCTTGAGCTTGATGCCGTGCTCGTCGCCCACACGATTCAGCGGGGCCAGCACATCGGAGGCGAATTTGCCGGCCTCCTCGAGGACGGCGGTGGCAATATCGCCGTCGAAATCGCCGTAATGGCCGGCCTTCACGGCGGCCTCGAGCCCGGCGCCATGGTTGAGGGCGAGCAGCATGTCGGTGATCGGCGCGCGATAGGTCATGGGTTAAGGGCCTCGCTAGGCGTGGGTGCGTGACGCCGTCTTCCCACGAAACGATCCGCCTCTCAACTCTTACCCTCCGCGGCGGCCGGCAGGGGCTCCTCGTGGCGCGAACGGGGCGCGGAATCTCCCGCTGAAGGACGCCGGCCGGCCAACGGCCGGACGTAATATTCAACCGGATTTTCCGCCTCTACCCTGTTGAAATCGCTCAACCGTCTCTATAGACCGACGTGGCCGAACGAAAGCTTCGGGGAGGGCGCCTGCCATCCCGTCTTCCGGCCGTTGGGGCGTCGCCAAGTGGTAAGGCAGTGGATTTTGATTCCACCATACGGAGGTTCGAATCCTCCCGCCCCAGCCAACGCGCGCAAAGCAGCACGAATTCTGTTCGCCAAGCCGCTTCTGGATGTCCTGGAATTCGTCTCGCCTGTCCGGCGGCGCTGCGCATCTCGCGGTTCGCTTGCTTTAAAGCTCTGATGGCTTTTCGGCTCACTTGAAGAGCACGCCTGCAGAACGATGTCGGCGCTTCGTCAGCGCTGGCACAGTTAGTTTCACTTGCGCAGTTCGGCGGCCATTTTGGCGCCGCGGTAGATTGCCATTTTTACGAGCGAACGTATAAGCTCGCACCGGGAGGAGGCCATTCGTGGCGACGAATGGCCGAGAAGATCATGTTCGAAGGACACGATCCCTATCTCGTCGCGCTCTCGGTGGTGATCGCGATCCTGGGAGGTTACACGGGTTTCGGCTTGGCTGCGCGTATTCGCGGCACGCCGGATGCCAGTCATCGTCTGCTGCTCGCCGGTGCGGCATTCTTTCTCGCCATTGGTATCTGGACGATGCATTTCATCGGAATGCTGGCCGCGCCGGTTCCACCCGACTCCGTCTACATGGTTCTGCCAACGATCATTTCATTTTTGATTTGCGTCCTCGTCGTTGGAATTTCGCTGTTCTTCGTCAGCGTTGGCGCGCCCTCGATGCTGCGTGTGGTTTCGTCGGCCACATTGCTCGGGCTCGGCATTGTCAGCATGCACTATGTCGGCATGCATGGTCTTGCCGGCAACTTTACGATGACCCATGAGACGGGGATGGTCGCGCTGTCGGTTGTGATTGCGATCGCGGCGGCCTATGGCGGATTGCGAGCGTTCCTCGCGCGACAGGGCGGCGTGCAGTTGCTGCTCAGCGCCATCGCCTTTGGTGTTGCGGTATCGGGCATGCACTACACCGCAATGGCGGGTGTGGAGGTTGTTCCGCTTGCCGCGGGCGACCACCACCACATGGATAGTCTGGTTGCCTCGCCACAGACCCTGTCACTGGTCGTGACACTGTTCTGTTTCGTGATCGCGGCTGGATTCCTGTTGTCGCTTGTCCCGGACGCGCGGAAGGTGGTGTCGGCGGTTGCCGAGAAGGCGACCGACGCGCCGATCGCCGACGCCAGTGCAGCTACAACCGCCCCAAAACTGCGGCCGGTCCCGCTCGGCGGCGTCGGCCAGCCGCCGCGCGCCGCACCTGCGCCACGGCTGCCGGTCGAGGGCGCAGACGGCACCCACTTTATCGAGGCCACCGCTGTCCGCAGCGTCCGCGCCGACGCTCATTATACCAAGATCCACGACGGGACCCGCGAGCGGATGTGCCCATGGTCGATCTCGGAAGCCGAGGCGCATCTCGATCCCGGCCTGTTCTTGCGGGTTCACCGCAGCCATATCATCGCGATTTCGCACGTGGCTCTGGTTCGCAAGGAAGGCGATGGCGCGATCATCGAACTCGACGGCCCGGCGCCGCATCGGGTTCCGGTCAGCCGCGCCAAGATCGCCGAAGTTAAGGCCCGGCTCGGTCTCGCTCACCGGACGGTCTAGTGTGGCGGTTCAGAAGTCCGCATCATTCGTGCCGCGGGTTCGTCATGCGGACTTCTGAACCAAAGCCACACTAGATCAATAGGTTTGCTAGTGTCCTTTCGATTCCGAAGTTCGAAACGTGGCTCCGCAAAATGCGACGAACTTCGGAATCGGGACACTAGGAGTCCTTCCGGTCACTTGACGTCTGACACCGGTCCTTGGCGATATTTGGCGACCACGGCCATGTCGGGTTCGACGCCGAGGCCAGCCGATTGCGGAACGGCCACCATGCCATTGCGTGCCTGCATTGCGTCGCCGAACGGGTTAGCCTCCAGGTTAGCGTAGATGTTTTCCAGCAATGTATCCGGCCCATGGGACGCAACAATATGGATCGACGCCAGATTGCCCGGACCGAAATAAGCGCAATGCGGAATAAACTTGATGGCGTGCGCCTCGGCTAACGCGGCAATCTTGCGCATCACGGTGACGCCGCCGACCTTCGTGACACTCGGCTGCGCGATGTCGATGGCGCCTTTTTCGAAGAGATCCCTGAAGTCATGGAGTCCAGCGGCGTTCTCGCCGGCGGCGATGAGCGTTTGAGCGCGGCTTCGCACCTGAGCAAGGCCGGAATGATCTTCCGGCGGCCAGACGGGTTCCTCCAGCCAATACAGATTGGCCTTGCGATAGGCGCGTTCCATTTCGATGGCGTCATGCACCGGCCAGGGGCAGTTGACGTCATTCATGAGAGCCGTGTCGGGACCCGCACCGTCGCGCGCGGCGATGACGGCAGCCGTCGCGTGCTCGTGCAGCTTGATGTGCTCAAAACCCTGACGAACGCGCTCGGCGCAGATGCGCCCCACGGTCTCCGCCTTGCTATAGCGGAGCAGGCTCGCATAGGCGCGAACGTGCGTGCGCGAAGCGCCGCCAAGCAACTGATAAAGTGGCAGACCGGCGCGCTTGCCCGCGATGTCCCAGAGCGCGATGTCGATCGCGGAGTGGGCATAAACCACGGGCCCGTTGCGGCCGAAGATGTGGAAGGCCTGCGCGGCCTGCCGGTGCAGTCCCTCGATGTCGGTCGCATCCTTGCCGATGAACCACGGCGCGACATAGCATGCGAGCGCGGCCTGTGTCGCAGGGATGATGTTATGGCCAAAACCCTCGCCCCATCCGGTGAGGCCGGTGTCCGTCGTCACCTCGACCAGCAGGTGATCCATGGAGGGAAAGCGGAGCCCGCCGATATCCTGCAGCGGCGCTCCCATGTCGAAGGGAATGCGCACATAGTGCGCCTGGATCCTCTTTATTTTCATATTGCCTCTTTTTGGGCGTGAGGGGTTTTGGGGCGGGGAGCGACTTGCGTGCAACGAACGTAGGCCCCTTCCAGCCGGCGTGACAAGCGCCTATGCGGGTGGCCTGACCCGACGAACTTGATTGGGCACGAACACTGACGCATTTCGTGCGCGTCCGGCCGCATTTCGTGCGAATTTCTCGCTTCCGTGCCCCCTCTGTTGCCGGACAGTCCGCCCGGCGAGACCATTCCTCCAACGTCCGCGCGCCGTTAAGCGCCACACAGGACGATATGGAGGAGATGATGATCCCTGGTCCGTTCAGTTACCACCGGCCTGCCACGGTGGCCGACGCGGTGAAATTGCTTTCGACCTTGGGCGATGAGGCGCGCCCGCTCGCCGGCGGCCACAGCCTTGTCCCGATGATGAAGCTTCGGCTGGCGACGCCCGAGCACCTGATCGACCTGCATGATGTTGCCGGACTGAAGGGCATCACCCGCGATGGCAACAAGGTCGTCATCGGCGCGATGACGACCCAGCACGAGTTGCTCGCCTCCAGCGAAATCGCAAAATCGATTCCCATCCTGCATGAGGCGGCGCTTTTGATCGCCGATCCGCAGGTGCGTTACCGTGGCACTATCGGCGGCAATGTCGCCAATGGCGATCCCGGCAACGACATGCCGGCGCTGATGATGACGCTGGGCGCGAGCTATCGCCTCGAAGGACCGAATGGCGTTCGCAAGATCGCGGCCGCCGATTATTATCAGGGGGCCTATTTCACGGCGATCGAGCCCGGCGAGCTCCTGACCTCGATTGCGATTCCGGATCCCCCAACCGGTCACGGCTACGCCTACGAGAAACTGAAACGAAAAGTCGGCGACTATGCGACCGCCGCAGCCGCGGTGGTGCTGACGATGGCGAACGGCAAGGTCGCGACCTGCGCGATCGGCCTCACCAATCTGTCGGAAACCCCGCTCCTTGCCGATGCTGCTGCGAAGGCCGTGATCGGCACCAGCCTCGATGCCGCCAGCCTGAAGAAGGCCGCAGCGGCAGCGCAGGCGATCATGGCGCCGGCCGCGGACGCGCGCGGCCCGGTCGAATACCGCAAGCATGTCGGCGGAATCATGGTGACGCGCGCACTGCAGCGCGCCGCCGCGAAAGCCGCATGAGGGGAGGGATCACATGGCAAGAACGCACACCACAATGAAGGTGAACGGGGCTGAGGTCGAAGGCCTCGTCGAGCCACGCACGCTTCTGGTGCACTTCATCCGCGAAAACCTGCAGATGACCGGCACTCATATCGGTTGCGAGACGACGCATTGCGGCGCCTGCACCGTCGATATCGACGGCATGTCGGTCAAATCCTGCACGATGTTCGCGGTGCAGGCCAATGGCTCGGATGTCACGACCATCGAAGGCATGGCCAATGCCGATGGCTCGCTGTCGGCCCTGCAGGAAGGCTTCCGAATGATGCATGGTCTGCAATGCGGCTTCTGCACGCCCGGCATGATCCTGCGCGCCCATCGGTTGCTGAAGGAAAATCCACAGCCGTCCGAAGAGGAAATCCGGATGGGCATCTCCGGCAACATCTGCCGGTGCACCGGTTACCAGAACATCGTCAAAGCCATTCAATACGCCGCCGCCAAGATCAACGGCGTGGAATTCCGGGAGGCCGCAGAATGAACGACATGACTCCCACGCGGGAACAACGCAGCGCCGCCCTCGAAGGCATGGGCTGCAAGCGCAAGCGCGTCGAAGACATCCGCTTCACGCAAGGCAAGGGCAATTACGTCGACGACGTCAAGTTGCCGGGCATGCTGCACGGCGATTTCGTCCGCTCGCCGCATGCGCATGCGCGCGTCAAGTCGATCGATGATTCCGAGGCGCTGAAGGTGCCCGGCGTGCTCGCGGTGATCACCGCGGAGACGCTGAAGACCGTCAACCTCGCCTGGATGCCGACGCTTGCCGGCGACGTGCAGATGGTGCTCGCCGACGGCAAGGTTCTGTTCCAGAACCAGGAGGTTGCCTTCGTCGTCGCCACCGACCGCTATGCCGCCGATGACGGCATCAACAAGGTGAGGGTGGAATACGAGCCGCTGCCGCCGCTGATCGACCCCTTCAAGTCGATGGACGCCGACGCGCCGGTGCTGCGCGAAGACCTTGCGGGCAAGACCAGCGGCGCGCACGGTCCGCGCAAGCATCACAACCATATCTTCGAGTGGACGGTCGGCGACAAGGACCTGACGAATGCGGCCTTCAACAAGGCCGAGGTGACGATCAAGGAGATGATCTCCTATCACCGCACCCATCCGTCGCCGCTGGAGACCTGCCAGTGCGTCTGCTCCTTCGACAAGATCAAGGGCGAGTTGACCATCTGGGGCACCTTCCAGGCGCCGCACGTCATCCGCACTGTGGTATCGCTGATTGCGAAACTGCCGGAACAGAAGATCCACGTGATCTCGCCCGACATCGGCGGCGGATTCGGCAACAAGGTCGGCGCTTATCCCGGCTACATCTGCGCCGCTGTCGCATCCATCGTCACCGGCAAGCCGGTCAAATGGGTCGAGGACCGGATCGAGAACCTGACCGCGACCTCATTTGCGCGCGACTACCACATGACGACCGAAATCGCCGCGACCAAAGACGGCAAGGTCACGGGCTTGCGCGTTCATGTGCTCGCCGATCACGGCGCGTTCGATGCCTGCGCCGATCCGTCAAAGTGGCCGGCCGGCTTTTTCAACATCGTCACGGGGTCTTATGATTTTCGGACGGCGCATCTGGCCGTCGACGGCGTCTACACCAACAAGGCGCCGGGCGGCGTCGCCTATCGCTGTTCGTTCCGCGTCACGGAGGCGGCCTATTGCATCGAGCGTTCGATGGACATCCTTGCCCAGAAACTCGGCATGGACCCGGCCGAGCTAAGGTTGAAGAACTTCATCAAGCCGGAGCAGTTTCCCTATCACTCGGCGCTGGGCTGGGAATATGACTCCGGTAACTACGCGACCGCCATGCGCAAGGCGATGGAGACGGTGAAATATGCCGAGCTCCGCAAGGAGCAGGCGGCGATGCGCGAGGCCTTCAAGCGCGGCGAGACGCGCGAGATCATGGGCGTCGGCGTCTCCTTCTTTACCGAGATCGTCGGCGCAGGTCCCTCGAAGAACTGCGACATTCTCGGGATTGCGATGTTCGATTCCTGCGAGATCCGCATGCACCCGACGGGTGCAGGCATTGCGCGGATGGGCACCAAGAGCCAGGGCCAGGGACACGAGACCACGTGGGCGCAGATCATCGCCACCGAGATCGGTATTCCTGCCGACAACATCATGGTCGAGGAGGGCAACACCGATACCGCGCCTTACGGTCTCGGCACTTATGGCTCGCGTTCGACGCCGGTGGCGGGCGCCGCGATCGCCATGGCGGCGCGCAAGATCAAGGCCAAGGCGCAGATGATCGCGGCCTACAAGCTCGAGGTCCACGAGGACGATCTCGAATTCGACATCGATGGTTTCCGCGTCAAAGGTCTGCCGGAGAAATTCATGTCGATGAAGGATATTTGCTGGGCCGCTTATAATTCCGTGCCACCCGGCATGGAGCCGGGGCTGGAAGCGGTCAGCTATTACGACCCGCCCAACATGACCTATCCGTTCGGCGCCTATATCTGCGTGATGACCATCGACGTCGATACCGGCGTCTACAAGGTCAAGCGATTCTACGCGCTCGACGATTGCGGCACCCGCATCAACCCGATGATCATCGAAGGCCAGGTGCATGGTGGACTGACGGAAGCCTTCGCGATCGCGATGGGCCAGGAAATCCGCTACGACCCTGAGGGCAACGTCGTCACTGGCTCGTTCATGGACTTCTTCATGCCGACCGCGGTGGAGACGCCTCATTGGGAAACCGACTTCACGGTGACCCCGTCGCCGCATCATCCGATCGGCGCGAAAGGCGTCGGCGAGAGTCCGAACGTCGGCGGCGTGCCCGCTTTCTCCAATGCGGTCAACGACGCGTTCTCGTTCCTGGGGAGTACGCACATCCAGATGCCGCATGACTACTGGCGCAACTGGACGGCCGCGAAGAACCTCGGCGTGTTTGCTGCCTGATGAAGACGCGTGACGAGATCGCACAAGCGCTCGGCAAGGCCGGCTATGTTGCCGACAGCGAGTTGGCGACCGCGATCTCGCTGATGCAACTGTTGCGGCGTCCGCTTCTGCTGGAAGGCGAGGCGGGCGTCGGCAAGACCGAGGTGGCCAAGGCGCTTGCCGCGGTGTACGCGACCGAACTGATCCGCCTGCAATGCTACGAGGGGCTGGATCAGTCCGCCGCACTGTATGAATGGAACTATCAGCACCAACTGCTTTCGATCCAGGCGCATCATGGCACTGACGCCGATGCGATCGAGGACCGGATCTTCTCGGAGAAATATCTGCTGGAGCGGCCGCTGCTTGCCGCGATCCGTCGCGACAAGCCGCCGGTGCTTCTGATCGACGAGATCGATCGCGCGGATGACGAGTTCGAGGCATTTCTGCTGGAGCTATTGTCGGATTTTCAGGTCTCGATACCGGAGTTCGGTACGATCAAGGCCACGTCAATCCCGCACGTCGTGCTCACGTCGAACGGGACGCGGGAGCTGTCGGACGCATTGCGACGGCGGTGTCTCTACCATTATGTCGACTATCCCGACGTCGAACGGGAGACGCGGATCATCATGGCGCGCATCGATGGAGCAGAGGCTTCATTATCGCTCCAGATCGCGCGGATGGTCGAGAGCATCCGAAAAGAGGAGCTGCGCAAGGTCCCTGGCGTTGCAGAGACGCTGGATTGGGCGGCAGCATTGGTCGGGCTCGACGTCAAGGATCTGCACGATGCGCCCGAGACCGTGCATGAAACCCTGATGTGCCTGCTCAAGACGCAGGAAGACCGGGCGCGGATGACGCGCGAGGTCAGCGCGCGCCTGCTCGGGAGGGTCGCATGAGTTGCTGCGGTGCGTCTCCCGATATCGATGACATCAACGAGCTGTCCCGTCTGGTTTCAAGCAAGCTCGCGGCGTTCCTCCGGACTTTGCGTGACAACGGCTTTGCCGTCGGTCTTGCCGAGAGCCGCGACGCTGCAGTCATTATGACTGAGGGCTATGCGGCGCGGCCGGGCCTGCTCCGCTCGGCGTTCAAACATCTGCTCTCTGCGCGAAAGACCGACTGGGACAAGTTCGACGGCATTTTCGATGCGTTCTGGCTCGGCAAGCGGGTGCGATCTCGTTCGGTCACATCGGGCGCCGCAAAGGCGGCGAACAACCCGTCGCTGAAGAACCTGCCAAGTCACTCTGCTCAACCTCGCGCCGACGGCAACACAGCGATCGATCAAGTTCCCTCCGCCGACGGCGCCGGCAATGATCGCTCGGGCAAGGGACGCATGGAGGGTGCCTCGGCTGCGGAGAATCTCGCGGAAACTGATTTCCGCAACCTGGCCGATCCCGAACAGATCGCGCAGGCCCATCTCGCCGCAGCGCGATTGGCCCGCGCGATGCGCACGCGGTTGACCCGGCGCAATCTGGCGCGGCGGCGCGGTTATCGGATCGATCTGCGCCGCACGATTCATGGCAATATCAGCCACGGCGGTGTGGCGATCAGGCTTGTCAATCGGCAGCGCAAGCAGAAGGCCTTGCGGCTTGTGGTGCTGCTCGACGCGTCCGGCTCGATGAGCATGTATACCGGCCTCTTTCTGCGCTTTATCCACGGTGTGCTCGACGAGTTCCGCGAAGCCGAAGCGTTTCTGTTCCACACGAGGTTGGCGCACGTTTCGGACGCCATGAAAGAGCGAGACGCCAGCCGCGCGCTCGATCGACTCTCGATCATGGCGCAGGGTGCGGGCGGTGGGACGCGGATCGGAGAGAGCCTGCAGACGTTCAATCGCTGGCATGCCGCACGCGTGATCCATTCGCGCACCTGCGTGATGATCGTCTCCGACGGCTATGAGACCGGCGACGTTGCGTTGCTTGATCGCGAGATGGCGGCGCTCGGCCGCCGCTGTCGCCGCATCGTCTGGCTCAATCCGATGATGGGCTGGCAGGGTTATGCGCCGGAGGCGCGCGGTATCAAGGCAGCGCTGCCATACGTCGATCTCTACGCGCCCGCGAACACGCTGGCGAGCCTGACCGCGCTCGAACCTTATCTGGCGAGGCTTTGAGATGGGCGCGCATGCCGAGGTGATGGACCTGGTCGCGCAGATGAAGGCCACCGAGCAGGCCTTCGTGCTGGCGACGGTAGTCCGCACTGTGTCGGTGACCGCCGCCAAGGCCGGCGCGAAAGCCATCATTCGGCCCGACGGCACCGTCGTTGCGGGATGGATCGGCGGAGGGTGCGCCAAAGGCGCGGTGCTGAAGGCGGCGCGGGAGGCGCTCGCCGACGGCGAGCCGCGCATGGTCTCGGTGCAGCCGGAAAATCTTCTGGCCGAACTTGGCGTCAAGCCCGGAGAGACGAAGGAGGGCGTACGCTTCGCCTCGAACATGTGCCCGAGCAAGGGCACGATGGATATTTTCGTGGAGCCGGTCTTGCCGCACCCCTCGCTCGTCATTCTCGGCGCAAGCCCCGTGGCGCTGTCGCTGGCAGCCCAGGCGCGTCAGCTCGGTTATCACGTGACGCTTGCCGCGCCCGCTGCCGATCTGGCAACGGTCCCGGATGCCGACCTTGTCGTTGATGGCTTCGAACCTCACCATCTCAACAATGCCCGCCGCTTCGTGGTCGTCTCGACGCAAGGCAAGGGCGATGAGGCTGCGCTCAAGCAAGCGCTTGCGATCGACGCGCCCTATCACGCCTTCGTCGGCAGCAAGCGCAAGATGGCGGCGCTGCGCGACAAGCTGGTCGCAACCGGGATCGATTCCGCCGCGATTGATCGCGTCAAGGCGCCGGCAGGCCTCGATCTCGGGGGCATCACGCCCGAGGAAATCGCGATGTCGATCCTCGCGGAGATTACGGTCGAACGCCGACGCGGCCAACGCCTCGCCGGCCCCATGCAAGGAGCCAAGTGACTTTATGCAGATGAATGACAGCCAGCTTATCCCGGCACCGCAGGAGAAGGTTTGGGCCGCGCTCAACGATCCCGAAAAGCTGAAGCAATGTATTCCCGGCTGTCAGTCGCTGGATATGGCCTCTCCTAACGAGATGACTGCAACCGTCGTGCTCAAGGTCGGTCCTGTAAAGGCGACGTTCGGCGGTAAGGTCACGCTGTCCGATCTCGATCCGCCAAACAGCTACCGCATCTGCGGAGAAGGTTCCGGCGGTATTGCCGGTTTCGCCAAAGGCGGTGCCGCCGTCAAGCTGACACCCGAAAGCGCGGACGCCACGCGGCTCACCTACGAAGTCGATGCCCAGATTGGCGGAAAGCTCGCCCAACTCGGCGGCAGGCTGATCGATTCCACGGCAAAAAAACTGGCGAGCCAGTTCTTTGTCTCCTTCAGCGAGTTGGTTGCCAGCTCAGTGGAGTGAACCTCGGGCGCTTTCCGGGGCGGAATCTCGTCAATTTCCCTGAAAACCGCTGACCAGACGCTTGCTGAGCCAGCCGGGCGGCCGGCCGCAGGGCGCCAACGCTTTACTTCCGCGCAAGAAGATGCTGGGAGCTTCTCGGCTTCCTTTTTCTTGAATTGAATTGGCGTTCTCCAATGATCAATCGATCGGTTCGCTGGGTCATGGCTGGCCGGCGAAGCTTTCTCGACGCAGTTCGGCTCGTCGACCAATCCAGGAAAAGGCGCTTCCTCGTTGCAGCCCTCGCGATGACGCCTTTCGTCTTCCTGACCAGATGGTTTGGCGGGATCCACGGGACTTTCATGTATGACGACCTCGACATTCTCTCGGTCGTGCGCACGATGCCGCTGGCACAATCGCTCTGGCTGGTCCACGGCGATGTGCCCATCCCCCTGTTTCGGATTTTCTTTGCCGGCATGTACGCACTGTTCGGCGTTAATGAGGCCTGGTGGAACCTATATTTCCTTTCGCTGGTATTGGCGGTCAGCCTGACTGCACTTGCAATCCTGATTGCCGTTGACACGAACCTGATCGTTTCGTCCTTGTTCTTTCTGACCACGATATCGGCCTCCGTATGGAACTACGATCCCACGGTCGGCTACTATTCGATGAGCATGTATTCGCAAATCGGCTTGCTTGGTCTGGTCGGTATCCTTGCGATCATTCGCTGGCGTTTGGGCGGCTCGTTTGTCTACAAATGGCTCGCTCTCGTGGTCAGCGTCGTTGCGCCTTTCATACATCCGTCCGGTGCTTACGTGCCCATGGCGGTGGGCGGCTTTGCCTATGTCAACGAGCTCGCGCGCCCTGGTGCGAAATGGTCGCCGCTCCGGATGTTTGACGCTGATTTCCGTTGGCTGACGATCGGGCTTGGGGCGGGCCTGCTTGTATTTGCCGCCTATTTTGCAGCTGTCGTGCACAACGATGCGTTTCTTTCGATGGCGCATAGCCCGCTGTCGGCCGTAGCTGTGATCAAGAGCGCCTGGTTCCTGTTCTCCCAAGGCGTCGCGCTCGAACTGTACAGGTCGCTGCTTTTCCCGTTGCGGCGGGCGGATCTTGCGAGTCAGGGAATTGCCGCAGTGGCATTCGCATTCGCGTTCGCGATCGGTGGCTCTCTGAACGTCACGATGGTGCAGCGCCGAACTTATCTGGCGCTACTGCTGCCCTCTGTCATCGTCATCATCGTAGTGTCGCTTGGGCGACGCCTGACCGGCATTGACGATGTCGTCAATTCGGTCGGCAAGTACAACACTTACGCTTACCTCTGGTTTTCGATCGCGAATTTTTATCTGCTGTCCTGCCTCGTCAGCAAAATTCCAAAGTGCTGGAGAGAAGCGAGTGCGGTGCTTGCGGTGTTGATCGCCGCCGCGGTCTTCGTTCAATACAAGCGCCAGGACAATATTTTCCGCACCGAAGCCATCCGGCGGGGGCAGCAGATGGACCATCTTGTCGGTGTCTTCAGGAGCTATGCTGACAGCACCGCGCCCGCGCCGATGCACATTCCGACGCTCGACGGGAATTTTATTTACCCGACCCACGCCGTCCTGCTTTACAGGTACAACCTCGCGCATTACCGGCCCTTCTTCCAGGGCTTCGATGAGCGACTGACGCTGTTGCGCAACACGGCGATGGACAATTGGGGAAAGGAAGGCACGCGAACGGTCCCAAGCCTGCGCGATGCGACCGACCCCGCATTTGTTCGTGCTCTCCAAACGAATTCAGACCTGCAGTCTCTTTATCTCGACAGTGTCGAGCTGGAGCCCCGCAAGACGATCAGGCCCGATGCGCAGCCGCTACGGCTCGACGGACTGGCGATCGAGAATGCCAATGTCGTCAGCCGCACGGCGAACTCGGTATCATTTACGACGGCGGGCGGTGCTCTCGCGATGTTAATGCCGGGCGATTGGGATCCCGAACTGGCCCATGTTCTGTCGATGAATGTCAGTGCCATTCCGGACAAACTGCCGCCGGGAGAGAAGACACAATTTGAAGTGCTGTTTGAGGGGCAACTGCCGATCCCTTATCGGCCCAACCGGATTGCGGTTCCTGACGGCGGCGGCGTCGTTTCCGTGGATCTGTTGCAGCTCTATTCATACTCCCTCAATCCGCGGGTGGGTAAACTGAGCTTGCGTTTTCCGCAGGCAGGAGGCTACGTGATCACCGACATGCGGTTGGGGAGATGACCAAAATTGTGAGGAAAACCAAGCCTTTATTGCTCGACCGATATCGCCATGCTAGAGATTTCGAATGGTGAGCCTGTCGCAGGACAAGCAGAAGGAAATCGCGTTCTTCGACGGCCATGCCGCGATGGATGCCTATGACGTATTCACCCCGGAAACCAACGTCCGTCTGGTTGCGACATGCGCTCGGCTGGCCGGGTTCGCGCCGGGGATGAAGGTCGCCGACCTCGGCTGTGGCTCCGGTGTGTTCACCGACCTCTTGAACAGGCAGGGTTATGAGGCGGTCGGCCTCGACCTCAGCCCGAAGCTGATCGCTCTGGCGCGCAAGAAATATCCGAAGGTCGAATTTCTCGAGGGTGACGTCGAGAAGCTGCCGTTTCCAGACGGCAGCCTCGATGGCGTCCTGCTGAGCGGATTAGTTCATCATCTTCCGGACCCGACCCGTTGCGCCCGCGAGGTCTTTCGGGTCCTGAAGTCCGGTGGCTCGTTTGTTGCGTTCGACCCGAATCGCATGAACCCCTTCATGTATCTTTATCGCGATCGCTCCTCGCCTTTCTACAGTTCGGTTGGCGTGACTGAGAACGAGCGGCCCGTGCTTGCGCATAAGGTTGCCGCGGTGTTCAGCAATCCCGGATTCAAGGTCGACACGGATTACATTTCTGACCTCAGCTACCGCTATCTTGCATCATCTAAAATGCGTTTACTGCTGCCTGCCTATAACGCGCTCGATCGCGCCCTGTTCGCACCGAATTTCATGAAGCCGCTGCGTTCGTTCGTTCTAACCTTTGGTCAGAAGCCATGACGATTCTCGATCTTGCCGCCCGAAGCGATGCCGACCGCGCAGGGACCGCAGACCTCACTGTTGTGGGCGGTGCGGGGCATGTCGGCATTCCTCTGGTGCTATCCTTTGCGGGCCAGGGCCTGACGGTCAACGTCAACGATCTGAACCTGGACAATGTTGCTGCGCTGAAGGCAGGACGCCTTCCTTTCATCGAGTACGGCGCGGAATATCTGCTTTCCAAGGCGCTCCGGGATCACAAGCTGATCTTCACGAACACGCCGGATGCGATATCGAAGTCCGGCCCGATCATCGTGACGATCGGCACGCCGGTCGACGAATTCCTGAA
This sequence comes from Bradyrhizobium sp., assembly GCF_035652035.1. GTDB lineage: Bacteria > Pseudomonadota > Alphaproteobacteria > Rhizobiales > Xanthobacteraceae > Bradyrhizobium. Next base: position 11,916 of record NZ_DASREO010000013.1, on the reverse strand, counting down.
CCCCGAACGTCACGTGGTTCTCAATTGTCTCGACAGCCTTCTGCCCTATGTTTCCGACGGCCAGCTTCTTGTCCTGCGTTCTACGCTTTATCCGGGAACCACCGATGCGGTTGACGCGCATCTAAAGCGCAAGAACCGTGATCTTAAGGTTGCGTTTTGTCCCGAGCGGATTGTGCAGGGATACGGCATCGAGGAACTCAGCCGGATGCCGCAAATCGTCAGCGGCACTACGCCGGATGCCGTCAGGGAAGCAACCGATCTGTTCCGGATCATCTCGCCCGAGATCGTCGAGCTCTCGCCGATCGAGGCGGAATTCGCCAAGCTGTTCGGCAACGCTTATCGCTACATCGAATTTGCAGCGACCAATCAGTTCTATCTGATCGCCCAGTCCGCCGGCGTGGACTATCAGCGTATCTTGGCGGCAATGAAGCACAACTATCCGCGTGCGAAAAACATTCCCAAACCTGGATATGCCGCCGGTCCCTGCCTGATGAAGGACACGATGCAGCTCAGCGCGTTCGCGCGCAACGAGTTCAGCCTTGGCAATGCCGCGATGCTCATCAACGAGGGCCTGCCGCTGCACGTCATTGCCGATCTTCGTCGGCGCTACGACCTTGGCAAGATGACAGTTGGCCTGCTCGGGATGGCGTTCAAATCGGAGATTGACGACGTACGCGCGTCGTTGAGCTACAAGTTCAAGAAGGTGTTGAACGGCTTTGCCCGCGAAGTGCTGACGACCGATCCCTTCGTCACGATTGATCCTGAATTGTTGCCGTTGAATGAAGTAATCACACGCAGCGACATTTTGATCCTTTGCACTCCGCACGTCAGTTACAGAAGCGCCGATTTTCAGGGCAAACCGGTCGTTGACGTCTGGGGACTGCTGGAGAACGCCAACGTCATTTCGTGACGCGCTCATTCGGATGGGCCGCGGGTCGACAGGCGGCCTCTCTGGACCGACAGGCATTCAAGTGATGGACCATCAACTCGATATCGTCATCCCGGTCTACAACGAGGGCCCCAATATTCTCGCGACGTTGCGAGCGCTTGCGCTTGAGGTCAGGACGACCTCGCGGGTACTGATCTGCTATGATTTCGAGGAAGACAACACGTTGCCTGCGGTTCGGGCCGAGCCTGAGGCCTATGCCAGCCTCGACGTTACCTTCGTCCGCAATCCGGGACGCGGGGCCCATGCCGCGGTCATGTCCGGCTTTGCCGCAAGCACCGCTCCCATCATCGTGGTTTACCCGGCGGACGACGACTTCAACGCAGGGATCCTCGACCGCATGATTACGGAAATCCGCAGTGGCTGCGATGTGGTTTGCGCGAGCCGTTTTATTCCGGGCGGGACGATGCAGGGCTGTCCTTGGCTCAAGGCGGTTCTGGTGCGGACGGCGGCCTTTACCTTGCACCATCTTGCCGCTCTGCCCACCAGAGACCCGACCAGCGGGTTCCGGATGTTCTCGCGGCGGGTCATCGATCAGATCAGGGTCGAGTCCGATCAGGGATTTTGCTACAGCATCGAGTTGCTGGTGAAGGTCCACCGGCTGGGCTGGAGAATAGGCGAGGTTCCAGCGCTCTGGTTCGAACGCCAGCACGGCGCCAGCCGGTTTCGTGTCCTCAAGTGGTTGCCCGCTTATCTGCGGTGGTTCAGATATGCATTTGCGACGACCTATCTTCGCCGTTCGCCGGCCTCCGTCACGATGCAATCCAAATCAGTTCGGGCGGCCTAGCGCATGTCCGATGAGTGGCCGAAAATCAGATCCAGGGATATCCAGCGCATCTCGCCATGGGTGGAGCTCGTTGCGCGAGCAGTCGAATTCTCGCCGGGAGAGACCGAGATCTATCACGCGGTCAGGCAACAGGATTATCTCGCTATCGTCGCGCTGACCCCAAGCGGGCATTTTCCGATCGTTCACCAATACCGGCCCGCGCTCGAAAGCTTCACCTGGGAGCTTCCGGCAGGCCTTGCCGAGCCGGGAGAGGACATTGTCGAGGGCTGCCGGCGTGAATTGCTCGAAGAGACCGGCTATCCGACGCGCGCGATCTATCCGCTCGGTGTCGCGGCGCCGTGCAGCGGACGGCTGAGCAACCGCATTCATTCCTTCTTTGTCGAGACCGGCGAGCGTGTCGCCGACTTCGTGCCCGAACGAGGCATCAGCGTCAAACTTGTCACGGCGGACGAGCTTGTCGCGATGGTCAAATCGGGCGACTTCGTATCGCAATTGCATCTCGGCTCGCTTCTGCTTGCCGAATTGAGATCGTTCATAACGTTGAGATGAGCGCGCTTCGCGCACCGGTCATGACAACTGTACCGCTAGCTCTCCCGGTCGGAATCGGAATCGTCGGCTGCAACTACGGTCGCCTGGTGCAGCTGCCGGCTTTCCGTCTCGATCCGCGTTGCAAGGTTGTGGCGCTTGCCGGTCGCGAAGCCGAGCGCACAGCCGAGCTTGCCAGGGCCGAAAACATTCCCTTGGCATTCGGCAGTTGGGAGCAACTGATCGAGCATCCGGATGTTCATGTCGTCTGCATCGCAACCGAACCCGCGTTGCAGCCGCAAGTCGCCCTTCGCTCGCTCGAATTGGGCAAGCCGGTATTTGCGGAAAAGCCGATGGCGGCCGATCTCGCAACCGCCCGTCGCATGGCCGCGGCAGCGGACGCGAGCGGTTGCACGACGATGGTCGATTTCAATTTCTGCGAAATATTGAGCTGGGCAAAGGCGAAGTCCCTGCTGGACGAAGGCGCCATCGGCCGCCTTCGCCACGTCGACGTGAACTGGAACGTCGAGAACTACGCGACGCGGATGCGGCTTTCAAACTGGAAGACGAGCGGCGCTGAAGGCGGGGGCGCACTTGGCAATTTCGTCAGCCACTGTTTCCATTACCTGGAGTGGTTCTGCGGTCCGATCAAGGGAATGTCGGCCACGATCTCAGGCCTGCCCGACAAACCGGCGATGGAAACGAATGTCGGCATCAGCATGATTTTTCGATCGGGCGCGGCCGGCAACCTCGCCATGAGCTGTGCTTCCTACCTTGGATCCGGCCATCGCATCGAGTTTTACGGCGAGGAGGGAACCTTGACCCTCATCAACGAGACGACGGATTACATGCGCGGATTTCGTCTGTCGCTTGGTCGGCGGCCTGCTAAGGCGATGGACGTCATCAGCGTGACCGATGACATCGATCTGCAGTTTCCGTCGGACGGACGAATTGCACCGGTTTCGCGCCTGGCCGCGCGCTTTCTTGACGGGATCGGGCGTGGCGTTCCCGCGACAAACGGCTTCCGCGAGGGTTTGCGGGTCCAAGCCTTGCTCGATATGGCGCGCCGTGCAAATGAACTTGGCCATTGGCTCGACACCGAGCCGGAAAGTCAGGAAGGGCAGCCGTGAGCTCTATACTGGTTACGGGCGGCAGTGGTTTCATCGGAGCGGCGTTGGTCAAAGCGCTGGTCCGCGACGGCCACTCGATACGGGTGCTGGACGACAACTCGCGCGGCGCGATGCGCCGATTGCAGGACGTTGCCGATCACATCGAGTTCATCGCCGGCGACATCCGCGACCCGGCGGCGGTGACGCGCGCAGTGCACGGCGTCGACGAGGTGCATCACCTCGCCTTTGTCAACGGCACCGAGTTTTTCTACAGCGCTCCCGAGCTTGTGCTCGACGTCGGCGTGAAGGGTATGATCAATGTGATCGATGCCTGTCGAAGCGAAGGCGTGCGCTCTCTGATTCTGGCTTCCAGCTCCGAGGTCTACCAGACGCCGCCGCATATTCCGACCGACGAAAGCGCGCCGCTGGTGGTGCCGGATCCCGGCAATCCACGTTATTCCTACGGTGGCGGCAAGATCATCAGTGAGTTGATGGCGATCAATTATGGACGCAAGTACTTCGACCGCGTTCTGATCTTTCGTCCGCACAATGTCTACGGTCCGGACATGGGCTGGGAACACGTGATCCCGCAATTTTCCTTGCGCCTGAAGCAGTCCGCGGCCGAGCACCGTTCCGGCAAGATTCCGTTCAAGTTGCAGAGCGACGGCAGCCAGACCCGCAGCTTCTGCCATGTCGACGACCTCGTGCGCGGCGTCATGGCAATGCGCGCCAAGGGCGAACATCTCAACATCTATCACGTCGGCACGACCGAAGAGATCACGATCGCCGACCTCGCGCGACGCATCGCGGCGCATCGAGGGCGTGAAATCGAGCTTGTCGCCGGCCCCGCGCCGGAGGGCGCCACCGATCGCCGATGTCCGGATATCGCGAAGCTTAAAAAGCTCGGTTATTCGCCGCAGGTCCCGCTTGCGAACGGCTTGCCTTCGACCGTCGACTGGTATTGGGCGCACGAGGAACTGCAGGCAAAGATATGATCCGGTTTTGGGGGAGGTTCTGATGTTTCCTGTGAAAGTTGCCCGTGCTGCAGGCACCGGAGCGAGCGTCCCGGTCGAGGCCTGCCAGGTTTGCGGGCATGAGCACCTGGAGACAGTGCTGTCGCTGGGATACATGCCGCCGGTCAACCAGATGGTCGGAATCGGAGAGGTCGAGCGCCAGCAGCCATGGTTTCCGACCAGCCTGCTGCATTGTCCCAAGTGCGAGCTGGTCCAGCTCGGACTGGCCGTCGATCCCGTCATCATCTTCCCGCCGGAATATCCCTACACCAGCGGCATGACCCGCATTCTCCGCGACAACTTCGCGGAGCTGTATGCGGAGTCCTCGAAGATGCTCGGCCTCGGCAAAGACGACCTTGTGGTCGATATCGGCTCCAACGACGGTACGCTGATCTCGAATTTCCAGAAGGGCGGTCACCGCATTCTCGGAATTGAGCCGACCGATGTCGCGGCGATTGCCAATCAGCGCGGCATCGCGACCATTCAGCGATATTTCTCGACGGCGGTCGCGCGCGAAGTCGTAGAGAAACATGGGGCCGCGAAGGTCGTGACTGCGGCCAATTGCTTTGCGCATATCGAGGACGTTCACGCGATCGTCGAGGGCATCATGGCGATGCTCGCCCCCGACGGCGTTTTCATCTCGGAGTCGCACTATCTGATCGGCCTGCTCGATACGCTGCAATACGACACGGTCTATCACGAGCATCTGCGGTATTATTCGGTCGGCAGCCTCGCTCACCTGTTGGCCATGCATGGACTTGAGGTATTTCACGCCCGCAAGATTCCGACGCATGGCGGTTCGATCCGGGTTTATGCGGCGCGCAAGGGAACGCGCGCCATTCAGTCCAGCGTCAGAGAGATGCTCGATGCCGAGCCACGCGGCGAGGCCATGCGCAAGCGCCTTGCCGCCTTCCGTCACGACGTGATGCTGTCCAAGCTTCGGCTCCATTCGATGATCCGCGAGATCAAGGAGCAGGGCGGCAGAATTTGCGGCATCAGCGCTCCGTCGCGTGCGTCGACGCTGATCAACTACATGGGGCTCGATTCGGCGATCATCGACTATGTCTGCGAAATCGAGGGTTCGCTGAAAATCGGCAAATGCATGCCGGGAACGCTGATCCCCGTGGTCGAGGAGAGCCAGATGTTCGAGGATCAGCCGGATTGTGCGATCATCTTCTCCTGGCACATCGCTTCCGAACTCGCTCCCAAGCTGAGGGCGAAGGGTTTTCGCGGAAAGCTCATCACGCCGTTGCCGGAACCTCGCTTTTTGTAGGCAGGCCGACGACCGCGCAGTCGTCGCCTACGATCAGCGATCGGGTTGCGCCGTTCATAAATTTCGAAATTTCAACGAGAAGAGCAGCGTCTTGACCGGATTGCCTGAAAACTGGGCGCTGGCGTGCCGCGAAGTAGGCAGCCACTGCCATAATTAGTGGCACAGATAATGCATCGAGCCTTGCAGGCACCACCCAATGCTGGTGAAGCGGGCACCATGCATGACGCAACGTCGAAGCGACCAGCCGCAGCGGAGTGAGCATATGTTAGCAGCCGATGCGCTGCCATGGGCAGCAACTTCGCTTCAGTGGAAGTATCGCCGCCTGGATCGAACCGCAGCGGCATCGGCTTCGTCCTATGTGCTGGCCCGCTTGCGAGGCGATATCCTTTCCGCCCATTTCAAGCCGAACGCAAAACTCTATCTCAAGGTTCTCATCGCCCGCTACGAAACGAGCGTAGCGCCGGTTCGCGAAGCGCTCGCGGTTCTGTCCGGCGCGGGCCTCGTGCTCTCGGAAAGCCAGCGCGGCTTTCGGGTCGCGCCTGCGTCGCGCGCCGACTTCATCGACATCGCAACGCTGCGCAAACAACTTGAAATCTCGGCGCTGCAGCTTTCGATTGCCCGCGGCGGCGATTCCTGGCTGGGTGAAATCCAGCGCATCTACGAGATGTTTTCGCAAATCTCGCTGAAGGCCGGCCACGACGAGCCGATATCCGACGTGTGGGAAGCCTGCCATCGCGAATTTCACTTCGCGCTGATTGCCGAATGCGGCTCTCCCGCGCTGCTGAATTTCTGGTCCCAGCTTCATGACCGGTTCGACCGCTATCGGCGCCTGACGCTCCCTTCCGGCTCCTATATGGCGGGAACGGCAAGCGACCACTGGGATATTATGGAAGCTGTGATCAGCCGCGACGTCAGGCGCGCTTCTCGTCTGATGAGCGATCATATCCAGGCCATCACGGACATCGTGCTGCAGCAGTACGTCGAGTGATGGATGCGTCATTGCGACCGGCTAGCGCCACGGCGCCGCCGGCGCTTGTCGCAGTGCCCGGATTCCTGCGGAATTTAGATTTTATGGCGCTCGCCAATCGGTGGCGTGTGACGATAATTTCGACGGCAGATCGAACCAAACGGGGATTGCGGCGTGACCAATCTTCAGCAAACACGGCCTGCCAAAGCGAATGACGAAACATCAGCGATTGTTCGTGGCATTCTGGACAAACTATCCAGCGCCGCTTCGCCGAAGCGGATGTTGCCCGCCAAATGCTACACGTCCGCGGAGTTCTTCGAATTCGAGCGCGGGCAAGTGTTTTCGTACGCGTGGATATGCGTCGGCCGCATCGAGCAGGTTGCCAATCCCGGCGATTGCATCTCCGCCAGGCCTGCCGGAGAACCGATCCTCGTCACGCGCACGCCAGCCGGCGAGGTCCGCGCGATGGCGGCGATCTGCCGTCATCGCGGACAGGTTCTCTCCTGCGCCGGCAATCAAAGGACGTTGCGCTGTCCGCTGCACTACTGGACCTACGATCTCGAGGGCAGGCTGATCGGCGCGCCCCATATGGGCCGGGACGACGTCGGCGAAATGCGGAAGACGGAGCGGCTGACGCCGATCAAGCTCGAGATCTGGCATGGCTTCATCTTCGTCAACCTCGATCCGTTGGCCGAGCCGCTTGCTCCCTCGCTCGCCAAGGTCGAGCCGTTCTGGTCGGGCTATGAAGACGCCGACCTCGTCGGTATCCCGCCCAAGCTTGCCGACAAGCCGCTGCCCTGGAACTGGAAGGTGCATGTCGAGAACTTCACCGACGCCTATCATCCGGAGTTCGTCCATCGCGGCACCCACGATTTCGCGCCCAGCGTGACTGCCGATGGCGGGGTTGTATTCACCGAGATGAATCCCGGTGACAATGCGATCGTCCGGACGGTGCCGATGCTGAAGCCGGACGGCGGCATGAACCGCGACGGCTGGGGTGAGGACCCTGCGTTCCCGCCGATCCAGACCATATCTGGGGCGCAGCGCCAGCGACTGACCTTTGTTTTGATCCCGCCGAGCATGACACTCGTTTTTGCGCCGAACGCGATCGCATTCACGCTGCTCTCGGCGACCGGCGTGGAAGCGACCTTCGCGTCCAGCGACCGCCAGACCGCAGGCGGCTGGCTGCTTCCCCGCTCGACGATCGAGCTTGCCGACTTTGCCGAGCGCGCAGCGCACGTCATGGAGGGCGGGGCAAAGATCTGGGCCCAGGACGTGCCCGAAAACACCGGCATGCAGTTCGGCAAGAAGTCGCGCTTTGCGCCGGAAGGCATCTATGGGCCGCTCGAGACGACACTCGTTCAGTTCAACGCCTGGCTCATCGAGGCCTACGCCCGCGCGGCCCAGCGGCTTTGATTTTGTCGAGTCATGGTGGAGATCTCCGCTCAGAAACCGACCTGGTCCGCGCCCTTGAGCGAGAGAATCTCGCGCGCCTCGTCCGCCGTCGCGACGGTCAGCCCAAGCCCTTCGAGCAGCTGCCGCACTTGCCGCACCTGGGCCGCATTGCTTTCGGCCAGCTTGCCGGGGCCGAGCCATAGCGAGTCTTCGAGGCCGACGCGGACGTTGCCGCCCATCGCAGCCGCCATCGCGGCGATCGGCATCTGGTTGCGGCCGGCACCCAGCACCGACCAGTGATAATTGGCGCGTCCGAACAGGCGATCGGCCGTACGCCGCATCTGCATCACGTCTTCCGGATGCCCGCCGATCCCGCCGAGAATGCCAAACACCGACTGCACAAAGAATGGCGGCTTGACGATGCCGCGGTCGGCGAAATGGGCCAGCGTGTAGAGGTGGCCGATGTCGTAGCACTCGATCTCGAATCGTGTGCCGTTCTCGGCGCAGGTGGTGAGAATATATTCGATATCGCCAAAGGTGTTCTTGAAGATGCGATCGCGCGAGCCCTCGAGATACGGCTTTTCCCAGTCGTATTTGAAGTCTTTGTAGCGTGCGAGCATCGGATAGAGTCCGAAATTCATCGAACCCATGTTGAGCGAGGCAACCTCCGGCTTGAATGTCGCCGCGGGCCGCACACGCTCCTCGATCGACATGGTCGGCGCGCCGCCGGTCGTGATATTCACCACCACGCTGGTTCGCTGCTTGATGACTTTCAGGAACGGCGCGAACGCTTCGGGCGACTGGTCGGGCCGGCCGTCGCGTGGATCGCGCGCATGCAAATGCACGATCGCTGCGCCCGCTTCGGCTGCACCGATCGCGGCGTCCGCAATCTCGGTCGGCGTGATCGGCAGATGCGGCGACATGGTTGGCGTGTGGATCGATCCGGTCACCGCGCAGGTGATGATCACACGATCCTTGTTCGCCATTGTTTTTCTCCCTGGTTTTCGGTCATCATATGTTCAGATCACCGCTCTGGCCTCTAGCTGGAAAGTCCTAACCTGTCTCTTTTTGCATCCAGCCGAGGTACTTCTCAAAACCCGCCTCGACCGGCAGTTGAAGGATCTCCGGCGTGTCGTAGCTGTGGTTGGCGATCAAGAGCGCTTCCAGTGCCTTGTATTTGTCGGAGGTCGTCTTGAGATAAAGCAACTGCTCGGCCTCGTGGTTTATCTTCTGATCCCACCAATAGTAACTGGTAATTTCCTGAATCTGCACGCAGGCCGCAAGGCGAGCCTCCAGAACCGTCCTCGCTAGCTTCTCCGCCTGTTCCTTGTTCGATACGGTCGTCATGACCACGCAGGCGCGTGTGTGGCTCAACGTTACCTCCATTTCCTCGGCCGGCTTTCGGCACCGCTCTATTTCGGCCGCTCGCTCGATGCGTTTCAAGTCGGAATGGTCTGAATTTTTTGGCGAAAGTTTCTTGAACGTCGGCAACTCAACGGCTGCGCCAGTGTTTGTTCTTTTGGAACCTCAAGCCATTCAGCTCATGAAAAAACCTTCAACAAAACGACGGTCGCGGCAAATCGTTTTGGTGCTCGACGTCGGGGGCACCCATGTCAAGGCGATGGACAGCAAGAACCTCACCAAGCGCGAATTCGCCTCCGGCCCGCATCTCACAGCCAAAGCGATGGTGAAACAGGTCAAGGAGCTGACGGCGGATTGGTCCTACACCGTCATTTCGATTGGTTATCCCGGACCCGTCGCGCACGGCAGGCCTCTGGCCGAGCCTCATAATCTCGGCAAGGGCTGGGTCGGATTCAACTTTGAAAAGGCGTTCGGCCAGCCGACACGGGTGGTCAACGACGCCCTGATGCAGGCTCTCGGCAGCTATGAGGGCGGCCGGATGCTGTTCCTCGGGCTTGGCACCGGCCTCGGCTCGGCCATGATCGTCGACAGCATGTTGGAGCCGATGGAGCTCGGTCATTTGCCTTATCGCAAGGGCAGGACGTTCGAGGACTGCTTGGGAGCCGCGGGCCTTGAACGTTTGGGCAAGAAGAAGTGGAGGCGGAAGGTGGCCGATGTCGTCGAGCATTTCGTCGCGGCGCTGGAGCCCGACTATGTCGTGCTCGGAGGCGGGAATGCCGAAAAACTCGGACGCTTGCCCCCGAAGGCGCGGTTGGGAGACAATGCCAATGCGTTCAAGGGCGGCTTCAAACTTTGGGACACGCGCACAAACAAGACCTCTCGTGCGACGGCAAAGCACGGATGAACTGATATCGACTGCAAGCGCCGTCCGCTCGCGATGGCTTGAGGGGCAACCGTATCATGGCAATGGCATCCGATCAGACGAGCTCGAATGCGCCCGGCGGCGAAGCATCGGAAGACGGCCTGACCTTCGCCGCCGTTCTCGGCGCGACCGTCGGCAACATGCTCGAGTTCTACGATTTCGTCACATACAGCTTCTTTGCCACCCAGATAGGTCACACGTTTTTCCCGTTCAGAACCGAGTTCGGCAGCCTCCTGCTGTCGCTGGCGACCTTCGGCGCCGGCTTCGTCACGCGGCCGATCGGCGCGGTCGTGATCGGCTCATATTCGGATCGGGCAGGGCGCCGGCCTGCGATGATCCTCAGCTTTGCGATGATGGGTATCGCCATTCTCGTGCTCGCGCTCACGCCCTCATACGAGACGATCGGGATCGCGGCCCCGATCGTGATCATTCTGGCGCGGCTGACGCAGGGCTTCTCGCTGGGCGGCGAAGTCGGTCCGACCACCGCCTACCTGATGGAAGCGGCAACTGACAAACATCGCGGCTTTGCGGTTTCGTTTCAGCCGGCGAGCCAGCAGATTGCCGCGACCGCGGGCGCCTTGGTCGGCGAAATCCTGTCGTTGACCATGACCAGCGAGGCGCTAGATGCCTATGGCTGGCGGATCGCGTTTCTGCTTGGCGCGGCCACGCTGCCAGTGGGGCTATGGCTGCGCCGCGCCTTGCCTGAAACCCTTCATCGGGCCGAGACGCCGGCGATTGCGGTTCAGGACAGCGAAGCCAGAAAGACATTGGGCGGCAACACCCGTCTCCTGGGCCTCGGGCTTCTCATTCTGGCAAGCGGCACCATCATCACCTATGTGACGGAATACATGACGACGTATGCGCAGCATACCCTGCACGTCGATGCGCCGCTCGCCTTTGCGACCACGGTCGTCAGCAACGGGATCGGAATTGCGGCAGCCTTTCTTGGCGGCTGGCTCGCCGATCGTGCGGGCCGATGGCCGGTCATGGTCTGGCCGCAACTCGTCGCGCTGCTGTTGACCTATCCGATATTCCTGTGGGTGGTGGAAAGCCGCAATTCCGCAGCGCTGCTTGGCGGCCTCGGTCTGTTGGCCCTGATCGGTTCAATTCCCTACAGCGCATTTTACGTCGGTCTCGTCGAAGCTCTGCCGAAGCACATCCGCGGCGGCGCTTTTGCAACGATCTACGCGATTGCGATCGCGATCTTCGGCGGCACGGCGCAGCTCGTCGTCGCCTGGCTGACCGAAGTGACAGGGAACGCGCTCGCGCCTGCGTGGTACTTGCTGCTTGCGACTGCGGTCGGTCTCGGTGCCATGATATTGATGCCGGAGACCGCGCCTTCGAAGGCCGCGCGTGCCGGCAAGCATTGACGGCCGTGCTTCGGCCGACCCGGCAAGGCTCGCCCTTACTTCCTGTTCACTTGTCAAAGAGCCATAGCCAGCAAAACACGCTCTCGCGACGCAATGGCGCCCGAGGTTTGGACGAAACCCTCCTGATCGAGGGCGCAGGGAATGCCGGGCGATCAGCTCACCCGCAGCCTCGTGCGCAAAAGTAGTTAAGCACACGAGTTAGTCACCACAGGTCAGCCAAACGAACCGGCATTCCCTGCGCAATGGT
>NZ_DASREO010000012.1:0-43041 GCF_035652035.1 Bradyrhizobium sp. | reverse complement strand
CCTCGCAGCAACAGCCCAGAACCTTCGGAAACTAGCCAAGCTGATACCAATGCCGACGCCAAAGCCGGCCTGAGAGACGGCCGGCTTGCCGCGAATTTTGCCTACTTCGATCGCGAGCCGACTTCTTCAACACAATCGGTCACAATCGGCCATTTCCTAACGCGACGACCGCTTCGGACCGGTGACCGGACATGGCGGATGGTCTGGCGCTCATGGTGTGCGATACGAAGCTTCGGTCGAATAGATCAGCGCCTTCCGGAATGCTATACGAAGACCGTGCGATCCGAGGTCGTGAAAACGATGAGAGTTTCAGCTTTATCGATTGTCTTGGCGTTGTATGCCCTTCCAGGCTGCCTGATCGACGTTGCTTCCGCGACAGAAATTCGAGCTGCTGTCTCTGCAGTCCCCGCTGAGCTCTGTGGCGAGATGGTTCGTCACAAGACGCTGATTGAGGGAAAGCCGGTCAGTTGCAGTCGACTATCCCTCATCAGGTTCAGCTATTTCGGGTTTGACAACGCCGTCCATCCCGATGGTGAAATGGTTGTCCTCGATGCCGTCGCGCACCATGTCGCGGCCATTTTCGATTCGCTCCTCGATCGCCGTTTTCCGATCGCCAAGGTGCGCTTGATGAACACTTACGACGGTGACGACGATGCGGCTGACGTCGACAACAACACCTCGTCGTTTAATGACCGTGTCGTCGCCGGAACCAATACTCTGTCGCTGCACGCTTACGGTGCCGCCATCGACCTGAACCCCGTGCAAAATCCGTTCGTCAAGATGACGGGAGGAAAGCGCGAGGCGTCACCTGCGGAAGGCAAACCGTACCTTGACCGAACTGCCGTGAAGCCTGGCATGGCCGAGTCAGTCATTGATATCTTCGCAGACAATGGGTTTTCGATTTGGGGTGGCGATTGGCACGATCCAATCGACTATCAGCACTTTCAGCTCAGTCGGGCGCATGCCGAACAGTTGACCCGCGTTTCGGCTGCCGATGCCAAGGCCATTTTTGAGCGAGAAGTCGAACGCTATCGCCAGTGCAGGCGGTCGGGAAAAGGTCGCAAAGAATGTAGCACTGGTACCTGACCATCGTGGCCGGTGACCAGCAGCAGGTCATTGCGGCTTGCCAAGGGGCTCACACGCTCCCGGCATGCAAGGCCCGGGCGCAGGGCAGAAGTCGGGGGCTTGCTTGCGCGCAGCCGGCCACCGCGGGCCGCTAACCTGAAATTAACCATACCGACGTTCCATGGAGCAGTTGCGAATCGTCGTCCTGACGATCTCGATTTGCGCCAATCATGAGAGGTCGAGAGCGTGACCATCACGTCGGAACAGCAGGGCCAAACCAAGGTGGCGAGCAAGCCTGGCGGCGGGCCCGGTCACAAAAGAATTACAGCGCTTGCCATATTCGCGTTGGGCTTGAATGCCGCTGCTGCCGTCTATGCGTCGTCGCCTTCCGACTTTGCATTGTCGAATGTCAGTCGGCTGGCCCAACTGCTGCCTCACACGGAAGCGCCTGCGCAAGTGCCGCAAACCGTTGTCGCTACGCTGGACGATATCCGGTCGACCCAGAAACAACTTCTTGCCTCGCTGCAAGAGACCAGCTCTTCATTGCACCAAAACGCCGTCCTGCTCGAGCAAGGGTCATCTACGGTCGGGTTGCTTCGGCAGAGCATTACGGACGAACAAGCCGACGTGAAGAGCATTTCAGCTCAGATCGCGGACGAGCACGTCGACGTCAAGAAGATGAATAGTCTGCTGTCGACGCTCATAACGAAGGTGGATTTGCTGCAGAACTCCAGTGCACCGGCCGTGACATCGTCGATTCCCAAAAGCCAACCTCGCGCGCGTTTTGTGACGCACAAGAGATCGGTTCATGCGGTAAAGCCTGCCGGACCGATTTTGTTTGGAGAAGTTCCGCTGACTGTGGCGAGCCCAGGTCCTGTGTTCTGACTGTCCTAGTGTCCGCCACCGGCCGCGGCTCCGCCCTTCGGCTTGCCGGTGAGCAGGATGAAGATGCCGGCGATCACCAGCACCACGCCGACCACGGCGAAAGCGTCGCTGAAGCCCATCACCAGCGCCTGCTGCTTGACGGAGTTGCCTAGCGCGATGATCGCCTGCCGATGCGCGGTCGCGGGATCGGTCACGCCGTGCGCCAGAAAGAAGTTGGTCATCTGATCGATCCGGGCACGAACTTCCTCGCGGCCGAGGTGCACGGATTGGCCGATGATGTTGGAATGGAACTGCTCGCGCTTGGTGACGATGGTGGCGAGCAACGCGGTGCCGACGGCGCCGCCGAGGTTACGCATCATGTTTGAGATGCCGGAGGCGGCGGGCGCGTCCTGCGGCGCAACGCTGCCGAGCGAGAGCGCGCTGAGCGGTGCGAGCGTCAACGCCTGGCCGACCGCGCGGACGATGTTGGGCACGAACAGCTGGTCGCCGGCATAATCGAGCGACATCGTCGTGTTCATGAAGGCAGAGATCGCAAACAGGCCCATACCGGTAAAGGCGATGAAGCGGACGTCGAAACGCTGCATCAGCTTCGGCACCAGCGGAATCAGCAGGAGCTGCGGCAGACCGGTCCAGGCCAGAACCGAGCCGATCTGCTCGGCATTGTAATGCTGGACCTCGCCCAGATAGGCGGGCAGCAGATAGACCGTCCCGAACAGGGCAAAGCCGAGGAATGTGGCCGAGAGGGTGCCGAAGCCAAAGCTGCGCCGGGTCAGGAGGCGCAGACGGACCAACGGCTTCTCCACGAGGAGTTCGTTGGCAATGAACAGCGAAAGGCTGACGGCGGCAATCACCGCAAGCTTGACGATGAAGGGCGAGCCGAACCAGTCGTCCTTGTTGCCTTCCTCCAGCACGGCTTGCAGCGAGGCAAGCCCGACCGCCATCGTGGCGATGCCGAACCAGTCGCCTTCCGCCAACAGCTTGAGGTTCATCGGCTGGCGCTCCAGCGTGACATAGAGCGTCGTGACCATCACGACGGTCGGGATCACGTTGACGAAGAAGATGGTCTGCCAGCCGTAATTCTCGGTGAGATAGCCGCCGATGGTCGGGCCGATCGCGGGCGCAAAGGTCACCGCGAGCGAGAACATCGCGAGTCCGATCGGCTGCTGCGCCTTCGGCAGCTTGGTGAAGACCAGCGTGAAGGCCATCGGAATCAGAACGCCTCCGAAAAAGCCTTGAAAGCCGCGCATCGCGATCATCGAGGGCAGGTCGTGGGTGAAGGCGCAGGCGACGGAGAACGCTGCAAACAGCGTCGCAAATGAGAGGATGATGTTGCGATAGGAAAACATCCGGCTGAGATAATCGGTCAGCGGGATCACCACGATCTCGCCGATCAGGTAGGACGTCGAGATCCAGGAGCCGTTGTCGACGCCGGTGCCGATGCCGCCCTCGATATTGAGAAGCGAGGCATTGGTGATCTGGATGTTCAGGATCGCCATGAATGCGCCGATCATCGCGGCCATCACCGAGATCCAGACCGTGGCGCTGGCGCGGCTGGCGGATGCCGACGTCACAACGGCGGCTGTGACGCGGTGAGGAGTGGAGGAGGTCGAGAGTGCAAGGTCTGACATGGCATCACCTTTAATCTCTTCTTTAGCTTCATCACTCACGTCACTTTTGCGAAGCGAGCAGCGCCACGCTGGAGTGCGAGCCAAGCGGCGGTATGCTGACCGTCACCGGCTCGCGCTTGCGCGTCTGAATGGTCGGGATCACCGACATGCCGGGCCGGAGTTCGACGCTCGATGCATCCAGCGTGATCTTGACGGGGATGCGCTGCACGACCTTGGTGAAGTTGCCGGTCGCATTGTCCGGCGGCAGCAGCGCGAACTCCTGGCCGCTGGCGGGCGCAAGGCTGTCGACGTGGCCATGCACGGGCTTGCCCGGGAACATGTCGACATTGATGTCGACGGCCTGACCAGCCTGCACGTTGGTGAGCTGCGTCTCCTTGAAGTTCGCAATCACGTAGGCGCCGCTCGCCGGAACCAGCGACATCAATTGCGTTCCGGCCTGCACGTACTGGCCGGCGCGCAGCGTGCGGTTGCCGACCACGCCGTCGATCGGTGCGATGATCGTGGTGTAGGAGAGATTGAGCTCGGCCTGGTGCTGCAACGCATTGGCGCGCGAGGCGGCGGCGTTGGCTTGCAGGCTCTCGGCCTTGAGCAGCTCGACCTGCTTCAGCGCCGAGGCAAGGTTCGCCTTGTCGCGCTCGATCGCGGCCTGTGCGCTCGCATTGCGCGACTGCGCGGCCTGCGCATTCTGCACGCTGCCGTAGCCGGTCGCGGCGAGGTCGGTATAGCGCTTGTTCTCTTGCGTGGCGAAAGTCGCCGACGCCGTGTCGACGTCGAGCGTCGCCCGGGCTGCGTCGATAATCGCCTGCTGGACGTCGAGCTGGGCGCGCTTGCTGGAGATCGCGGCATCCGCTGCGGCGACATCGGCCTTGGCCTGGTCGAGCGCCACCTTGAAGTCGCGGTCGTCGATCCGCGCCAGCACCTGGCCCGCGGTCACGCGCTCGTTATCGCCGACCAGCACTTCATGCAGATAGCCCGAGACCTTCGGGGCGACGGTGGTGTTGTCAGCCTTCACATAGGCGTCATCGGTCGAGACCAGGAAACGGCCGACCGTCCAGTAATCATGGCCGTACCAGGATGCGCTGGCCAAAACGGCGACGGCGGCGCCCGCCATCAGAAGCCGGCGCAGCTTGTCCTTTCGGGCGGATGTCGTTGCTGGCGCTGGTGTTTCCGGCGCGGGCGAGGGCACGGCGACGAGCTTTTGGACGGTATCGGCCGGAAGCGCCTGTTCGGCCTCGAAGGCGGTGGAATGACGGGTCATGGCGATCCTCTTTGGCTTAACCCCTTGCCGTAAAAGCGGAAAACCACTTCCGCCCCCAGTGAGGTGAATTAGGAAACTTGACGTTTTCCAAAATAGCTGCCATATTGGGGCTGTCAATAGAATGACAGTCATCATCTAAAAGCATGGCTCGCCATGACGACGACAAAGACAAAGACCGAAGCAAAACGGGACGACCCGTGCGTGGAAGTGCGGCGCGGCCGCGGACGGCCGCAGGCGCGCTGCGACGAGGAAACGCGCGGCGTTATCTTCGAGGCGGCGCGACTCGAATTCGCCGCGAACGGCTATGCAGCGACCTCGATGGATGGCGTGGCACGGCGCGCCGGCATTTCCACCAAGACGCTCTACCGGCTAATCCCGAACAAGGCGGCGCTGTTCGAGGCGATGATCACGGACCGCATCGATACCTTTACGTCGGTGGTGCGCTTGCGGGCGTGCGACGGCAGCAACATCGAGAAAGCGTTGCGTGAGGCGCTGGTCGTCTGCGGTGAACTGATCCTCGATGGCGACGTGATCTCGCTTCAGCGCGTGATCATCGGCGACAGCGAGAAGTTTCCGGAAATAGCCGAGACCTTCTATCACAAGGCGATCCGGCGGACCGAGCGCACGCTTGCGAGCTGGCTGCAGACGCAGAACGAGCGCGGCCTGATCAGAATCGACAATGCGGAGACCGCGGCCGGCATGCTGCTCGGTATGCTGGTGTTCCAGCCGCAACGCGCGGTGATGTTCGGCCACGCGCCGACGCTGACCCATGAAGAGCTGGAGCAGCGCGCGCAGGCAGTTGCGGAGATGTTCCTGCGTGGATGCGCGGCCTAGCGCCCACTTTCCGAAGTTCGTGCTCCATCGCAGCACCCACCTTCACGAACTTCGGAAAGCCATGGGCTACTCACAAACTCATTGATTCTAGTACCGCTTGTCGATCTGAAGTCCCTGATCGAATTCGCCGCTTGCGGGGCAGGGACCTCAGATCGGCGGTACTAGGACGCCGAATCAGGCCTTTAGCATTGCCCGGATCTTGCTGCCGAGAGCGGACATCGCGAAAGGCTTGGCCAGAATCGCCATGCCCGGGTCCAGATCGCCGTCCTTGATCGCGGTGTTCTCGGCATAGCCGGTGATAAACAGCACTTTGAGATCGGGTCGCCGCAGGCGGGCAGCGTCCGCAATCTGCCGCCCGTTCATGCCGCCGGGCAGCCCGACATCCGTAATCAACAGATCGATGCGACGATCGGATTCGATGAACCTTGCTGCGGACGGACCGTCTGTTGCTTCGAGAATGTTGTAGGCGTTTTCAGCGAGGACTTCCGTCACCAGCATCCGGACTGTGGGATCGTCGTCGACGACGAGGACGGTTTCGCCAGAACCGCGGTCCATCGGTCCGCCGTGCGGCAGCGGTTCGTTTTCCAGCGCCCCGAAGTAACGGGGCAGGTAAATCCGCACGGCGGTCCCATGCGCGATCTCCGAGTCGATCCGGACCTGGCCGCCGGATTGCCGGACGAAGCCGTAGGTCATGGATAGCCCGAGGCCGGTGCCCTGACCGAGCGGCTTGGTGGTGAAGAACGGATCGAAGGCTCGCGCGATGACGTCCGGCGTCATGCCGGTGCCGGTATCGGTCACGGAAACCGACACATACTCGCCGGGCGGCACGTCGCGCTCGCGCGCGGCCGCATCGTTCAGCAATCGATTGGCGGTCTCGATCGCCAGCTTGCCGCCGTCCGGCATCGCATCGCGCGCGTTGATGCAAAGATTGAGCAGAGCGTTTTCGAGTTGCGGGATGTCGATTTTCGTCGGCCAGAGGTCGTCAGCACAGGTGACCGTGACCTCGATCGTCGGTCCCATGGTTTGACGGATCAGGTCATCGAGGCCGGCAATCAGGTGATTGATGTTTGCCGGCCTGGGATCGAGGGTCTGCTGGCGGGAAAACGCAAGAAGCCGGTGTGTCAGCGCCGCGGCGCGGTTGGCCGCATCCATGGCGGCTTTCACGAAGCGATCGATGTCATTCCATTTTCCTTTCGTGATCCGGCTCTGGATGCGATCGAGCGAGCCGCTGATGCCCTGAAGCAGGTTGTTGAAATCGTGCGCAAGGCCTCCGGTCAATTGACCGACGGCCTCCATCTTGTGCGCCTGCCTCAGTTTCTCTTCGGCTTCCCGCAACTGCCGCGTTCGCTCGTTGACGCGGCTTTCGAGCGCGGCGTTGATGTCGGTCAGCGCCGCCGATACCTCCTTCTGGTCCTGGATGTCGGTATTGGTGCCGACCCAGCGAATGATGCGGCCTTCGGTGTCGCGTATCGGGACCGCGCGCGCGAGATGCCAGCGCCAGGCGCCGTCGTGGCGCTTGAGACGGAATTCGGCCTCGTAAATCTCGCCGCTTGAGAGCGCGCTTTGCCAGCGTTGCTCCGCCTCCGGCAGATCCTCGGGGTGAACCATGGCGACCCAGCCGCCGCGATCGAGTTCACCGGGCTGCATGCCGCTATAGGCGTAAACCTGATCGTTGAACCAGTCGAGCTGACCGTCCGGTGGCGAGGTCCAGAAATGGTTCGGGATCGCCTGCGCGAACGAGCGAAACTGCACTTCGCTGGCGCGCAATTCGACCTCGGCCCGCACCGCGTCGGTCACGTCGGTGCCTTCGACGAAGATGCCCGTCACGCTGCCGGCGATGTTCTTGATCGGCTGATAGACGAAGTCGAGAATCCGGCTTTCCGGCTCGGCGCCGGGCACGCGCTGCAACGTCACAGCGATGGCTTTGCCCTCGTAGGGCTCGCCGGTCGAATAAACGCGATTCAAGAGATCGAAAAAGCCCTGACTGGTCACTTCAGGCAGTGCCTCGCGCAGCGGATGGCCGACCACGTCGCGATGGCCTATGAGTTGCTGATAGGCAGGATTGACGAAGCCGAAAACGTGATCGGGCCCTTCGAGAAGCGCCATGAAGCCCGGCGCCTGCCGGAAGAGCTGGGCGAGCCGTTCGCGTTCGCTCGTGATCTGTTGCTGGGCATGGACGCGCACCGTCGTCTCGCTGACGACACACAACACGCCTGCCACCTTGCCGTCGCCCTCCCGCACGGCGGAGTAGGACACGTCGAAGTAAACCGTCTCACCGACGCCATGGCGTTCGATGTAAAAGGGCCGGTCCCTGGCCGAAAAGGTCTGGCCGGTTTCGAGGACGCCGCGCAGCAGCGGCTCGAGATCGCCCCACAATTCGGACCAGTTTTCGCGCGCCGGCCGCCCGAGCGCGCGCGGATGCTTGCTGCCGATCGTCGGCGCATAAGCGTCATTATAAAGAGCAATAAAATCAGGCCCCCAAAACAGGACGATTTGCGCTTGTGCGGGCAGGATCAGTCCGACGGCCGCGCGAAGGGTAGGAGACCAGGTGCGAGGCGGCCCGAGAGGGCTCTTCTTCCAGTCATGCCGCAGGATCAGCTCGGCCATTTTCCCGCCGCCGGTCAGGAACGAAAGGTCGGCATCTGGAAAATGGTTCGACATCGGTCCGCACTTACTCCAGAAATCCTGCCCTAGAGCTCCGATTCCGAAGTTCGCAAGCCATTGCAGCGACCTCTGATGCGAACTTTCAGAATCAAAGGAGCTCTAGCGACCTATTGTTTCTAGTGCGGCTTTGAATTTGAAGTTCCTATGACCCACCTGCAGCGGCCCTGATAGGAACTTCGAATTTGCCGCACTAGTAGGACGCAGAGAGCTTGTTTGGGTTCCATTTGGTGGAACAGTGCCCTTCAAGAGAACGGCAGCACTTCTGCCCCGTCTCGGAAGCTGTCTGAAATTCTTGAGTTTTTCATAGCTCTTTTGATTTTTACGCGGATACTGGTCCGATGACTTCATTGAGACTTCTCGCTGACGATTTGACCGGGGCGCTCGATACGTCAGCCGAACTTGTCGGCAAGTTTGGCCCGCTGGAGGTATGCTGGTCTGCATCGTCGATTGCGCCCGGCAGCCCAAGTTTTGCGATCGATAGCGGCACGCGCGAGCTTTCATCCGACCAGGCCTTTGCCATCGTGCGTGATCTTGCGCCTCGCCTGGCCGACGCCAGCATCGCCTACAAGAAAATCGACAGCCTGCTTCGCGGTCCGTGGGTCGCCGAACTCGATGCGTGTCTTGGCACCGGCGCATGGGATGCGTGCATCGTTGCGCCTGCCTTCGTTCATCAGGGCCGGCGCACGATCAACGGCCAGCAATATGCGCGGGCAGCGGACGGCGGCTGGAGCGCCGTCGGCAAGAAGATCACCGAACAGCTCCGGGAGCGGAAACTGGACGCGCGGCAAGCCAACCCGTTCACCGCCCTTCAGGCGGGGATCAGCGTGTTCGATGCCGAATCCGACGGTGATCTGGATCGGGTCGTCGAGGTCGGGAGAAATTATCCTGGAAGAGTGTTGTGGTGCGGCAGCGGGGGCCTTGCGAGCGCGCTTGCGCGCGAAGCCGGCGTCTGGGTTTCCGATGAGTTGAAGGGCCCGGTGCTCGGTATTTTCGGCTCCGATCATCGCACGACGTCGCTTCAGCTCGCCGCGTGTGAACCGGTCGTGATCCGAAGCGCTGACATCGCGCTGGACATCGAGCGGATCAGACAGGCCCTGGACAAAGGTGTCGCCTTCGTCAAACTGGAAGGGTCGTCGGTCGCTTCGCGAGCCGACGTGACTGAACGCTTCGCCAGCGAAGTCGCTTTGCTGAGCCGGTCGATCGGGCCGCCGGGAAGTCTGATCGTCGCCGGCGGCGAAACCCTGAAAGCCCACGCAGTTGCGGTTGGAGCACGCGCGTTGCGGCTGCTTGGACGACTGGAGCCCGGCATTCCCAAATCGGTGATTGAGGGCGGCAACTGGTCAGGCGTCGAGGTCGTCTCGAAGTCCGGGGCCTTCGGCACAGCTGACGTCTTGCGGAAGCTTTTGAAACAAAACGGCTTGATCTAATTTGATTTTCGCGCGAGTGACTCGCGCGCCGGGGACAAGAGAACGTCAGGAACAAGAGAATAATGAGCAAACGACATCTGGCGATCACGATGGGCGATCCGGCCGGCATCGGACCGGAAATCATCGTCAAGTCCTGCGCGCGCTTGCGCGATCGCCTTGCGAGCGGCGACCTCAAGCTTCTGATCATTGGCAGCCGCCGCGCCTTCGATCAGGCGGCTCGTCAGCTTGGCGCCGATCTCGATGTGCCGACAGTTGCGGCTGACGATGCCGATTGGCCGAGCTTGAGCTTTCTGCAAGCTGACACCGAAAGCGAGCGCATCGCGCCCGGCGTCTTGTCCGCCGACGGCGGCCGCTTCGCCTACAAGGCGGTGGAGCAGGGGGTTCGCCTGTCTCTGGCCAAGCGCGTCGGTGGCATCGTGACCGCGCCGCTCAACAAGGAGGCGCTCAACAAAGCGGGCTATCATTATCCCGGTCATACCGAGATGCTGGCAGAACTGACCGGCGTTCGCGGCTCGGTGATGCTGCTCGCCCACGGCAACATGCGGGTCAGCCACGTCTCGACCCATGTCGCGCTTGCCGACGTTCCGGCGCGGTTGACGCCGCAGCGTTTGCGCCTCGTCATCGACCTCACGCACAAGGCGCTACTTGGTCTTGGCATCGCACGGCCGAAAATCGCAGTGGCCGCGCTCAACCCTCACGCCGGCGAGGGAGGGTTGTTCGGCCGCCAGGACATCGACGTATCGCAGCCGACGATCGCGCATGCCGTCGCTGATGGTCTTGATGTCGCAGGTCCCGTCCCCGGCGATACCGTGTTCGTCAAACTGCGCGCCGGCCAGTACGATGCAGTGGTGGCGATGTATCACGACCAGGGGCATATCCCGGTCAAGCTGCTCGGTTTCGAGGTCGATCCCAAGACCGGCAAGTGGCAGGAGCTTTCAGGCGTCAACATCACGCTCGGTTTGCCGATCATCCGCACCTCGGTCGATCACGGCACGGCCTTCGACATCGCCGGCAAGGGCATTGCCAACGAGCGCAGCATGATCGAAGCGATCGAATATGCCGAGCGTCTGTCAGACGGCGCAGCTTGAAACCTGTTCGCTAGTGCGGTCAGTCTTCAGCTTCGTCCTGACCCGTATTATCTTGCTTGGGGCCTTTGACGCGCGCGGCGACATTTCGCTTGTGCTCGATGCCGGCGCTTCCGGCGGACGGGCTTTCCCTGGCGGCAATTTTGCGCGCGAGTTCAGCTATTTGGCGAAGCAAGCCCGCCTCCTTCAAGGCCCGGATACGTCCGGGCCCCGGCGGCATATCGCGAGCAAGCTCGATCGCGCGATCCGCAGCGTCGTCAAAGCTCGTCTTTGTCCCGGAGTTCGTTTTTCGCAAGAGCGCCTCCCGAGGCCGCGACTGCGCCGAACTATTGAAGAAGCTCGTTGCGCAACTCGCCGATGCCTTCGATCGCGACGGTGATCACGTTGACCGGTCCCTTGATGCTGCCGACACCAAGCGAGGTCCCGCAGCAGATCAGGTCGCCGGGCGATAGCGTCATGTCGTGCGACAGCTTGCTCACCAGCGCCGTCGCACTGAAGATCATGTCCGATATCGGATAGGATTGGCGCTCGACGCCATCGAGCAAGGTCCGCACCACGAGCGACGACGGATCGATCCCGGTCGCGATGACCGGCCCGAACGGACAGAAGCCGTCAAAGCTCTTGGCGCGCGCCCACTGCGCGAAGGTCTTGTCCTTTGCGATGATATCGGCGGCCGTGACGTCGTTGACGCAGGTGTAGCCGAAGATATGAGCGCCGGCGTCTTCCGGCGTGACGTTGTGGCAGGTGCGCCCGATGACGATGCCGAGTTCGCCTTCGTAGACGATCTTGCCGTCATAGGACGCCGGTCGCGCAATTGCAGTTTCCGGCGACGTCACGGAGGAGGGCGCCTTCAACAGGTAAAGCGGCTCGGCCGGCTCGGGCACGGCGAGTTTTGCGGCCAGTGCGTGAAAATTGTTCCACAGCGCGATGACCTTGGAAGGACTGGCTGGCGAGAGCAGCTCGACCTCGCTGCGTGCGATCCCGCGGCCGGTCGCGCGCGGCATATCGAACAGATCGCCCACATGTTCGACAATGGTGTCCCCGTCAAGCGTTCCAAAGCCGATTTCGCCGCGACGGCGATAGCGTATCCAGTGTGTCATGCGTGGTCCTCGTCAGATTGAGAGTGTGTGGTCGCGAAGGCCAGGCCCGCGGCTTCGATGTTCTGATCGCGCAAGGAAAGCTCGGCCTTGCCGCCGAGAATGAAGGCCTTGCGGAGCGGCTTGACCAGGAAGATGGCGAGCATGGCAGCGATGGCGTTGAGGCACATGCCGGCGAAGAAAACCCAGTGCCAGCCGAAGCGGCTGGCCAGGACACTCGAAAGCGGAACGACAAGTGCCGCAACGCCCTTGGCGGTGTAGAGCATGCTCGCATTGGTCGTTGCGAATTTCGAACCGAAGGTGTCACCGCAGGTCGCAGGAAACAGGCTGTAGATTTCGCCGAATGCGCCGAAATGGACGGCGGTCGCGAGCACAAACACCACCGGATGGTGGCCCCAGTTGGCGAGCGTAAACAGCATCAACGCCGCGATCGTAAACGCGATGAACATCGTGTTCTCGCGGCCGATATTGTCGGAGACCCAGCCGAAGAACGGGCGACCGAATCCGTCGAAGGCGCGATCCAGCGAAATCGCAAAAGTCGACGCCGCCACCTGCAGGCCGAACAGCGAGACCGGCACTTCCGCGATCTCGAAATCATGCGCGATCGGCGCGATCTGGGCGGCGACCATCAGTCCGCCCGATGCCACGAGGACAAAGACGAGATAAAGCAGCCAGAAGATCGGCTGGCGCAGCACCTGTACCGGCGTGAAGTCCACCTTGCTGAGCAGCAGCTTCAGGTTTTTCCGCTGGATTGGAAGCTTGCCGACCGGGGCGCGCAAGAACAGCGCCAGCAGGAAGACGACGACGCCCTGCCCAATCCCGAAGGTCAGGAAAGTCGTCTCATAGCCGTGAGATCGGATCATCGCCGCGATCGGCACCACGGTGATTGCGGCACCGGCGCCAAAGCCCGCGGCCGTTGCGCCTGCCGCGAGACCACGGCGTCCGGGAAACCATTTCAGCGCATTGCCGACGCAAGTGCCGTAGACCGCTCCCGCGCCCATGCCGGCGATCACTGCGGCGAGGTAGAGCACGGCGATCGAACTTGCCGTCGCATTCAGGATCCAGGCAAGCGCGATCATCACGCCGCCGAACATCACGACCATCCGCGGCCCGTAACGATCAACGAACCATGCTTCGATCGGCACAAGCCAGGTTTCGGTGAGGACGAAGATCGTGAAGGCGAACTGGATTGCCGTGCGGCCCCAGTGATATTTGCCGTCGATAGGTTCGACGAACAGTGTCCAGCCGTATTGAAGATTGGCGATCATCGCCATGCAGACGATGCCGATGGTCAATTGAAGCCACGGAAAGATGCCTCCGTTGGCCAAGCCCTGCTGCTCCTTCGCCGCCATGTGTCCTCCAAGCGGGTGTGCTGTCCCGTCATGAAAATACTGGTATACAATATTCCAAAACGCAAGACGGCTATGCAAGACGGGCGTGGCGGCTCGTTGGTCGATGGTCAGGGAGGTCGCGAAGATAAAAGAAAAGCCTCGGCAAAACCGAGGCTTGAAAGTTCGGGAGGGAAAACCTGTGCGGCGCGATCTCAACGCGACCGCCAAACTCATACTGGTATAATAAATACCAGAACGCAAGCGCTTTTTTGACCCGAGGGGACCGACCGAAAAAACCGCTTTTCTTTCAAGGTCCTCGGCGGCATGAGGTCCGCTACGCCAAGCGGCGGTGGTGCGGTTCTAATGGGGGATTGCGGACGGCATTGCGCGGTTTGCCAGCATCGATATCGCGATCGGAATTCCGCCCAACGCTCGCCGACAGAGCCTGAAATATTCGCTGGCGCGACGACATTCGTCGAAGCGCGGCTGGTCTAAATCCCTCATTCGATTTCCAGATCGAAGAAAAATCCAACGCGTTGATATCGCGACGAATCTCTGTCGGCTTTCCGCATCGTGAGAAACAAATAGCGTTTTTGTTGTACGCGACATCAGCGCGAATGATGATCGGATCACGCCATGTGATCCGAGGGCCGATGATGCCGAAATTCGCCGCCAACCTGACGATGCTGTTTACCGAGCGCCCGTTTCTCGATCGCTTCGCGGCGGCAAAGGCCGCGGGTTTTTCCGGCGTCGAGTTTCTCTTTCCGTATGATTTCGAAAAGGCCGTGCTGCGCGAGAAACTTTCGCAATACGGTCTTACTCAGGTGCTGCACAATCTGCCGGCGGGCGACTGGGCCGCTGGTGAGCGCGGCATCGCCATCTTCCCGGGTCGCGTCGCCGAGTTTCGCGATGGCGTGAAGCGGGCGATTGACTATGCCAGGGCGCTGGAATGTCGCCAGCTCAATTGTCTTGCGGGTATCGCGCCGGCGGGTGCGAACGCCGCAGAGCTGCGCGATACGTTCGTCGAGAACCTGAGTTTCGCCGCGCATGCGCTCGCCGAGCACGCCATCCGCCTGTTGATCGAGCCGATCAACACGCGTGACATTCCAGGATTCTTCCTGTCGGGAACAGAGCAGGCGCGGCAGATCATCGCCGATGTCGGCTCCGATAATCTCTTCATTCAGTACGACATCTATCACATGCAGATCATGGAGGGTGACCTCGCCCCCACCATGAAGAAGCATCTCGAGCGGATCGCGCACATTCAGCTCGCCGACAATCCCGGCCGCAACGAGCCCGGCACCGGCGAGATCAATTTCGACTTCCTGTTCACCTACCTCGACGAGCTCGGCTACTCCGGGTGGATCGGCTGCGAATACAAGCCGAAGACCACCGCGAGCGAAGGGCTCGACTGGTGCGCCCCCTGGATGGCGCACGCCTGATTTCAAACGGAGATAGATCGCATGACCGACATCGGTTTCATCGGGCTCGGAATCATGGGTCGTCCCATGGCGGGTCATCTGCAGGCCGCGGGACATCGCCTGTTCCTGCACGACATCGCAAGTTTGCCGAAGGATCTCGTCGCGGCCGGCGCGGTGGCGTGCGACACGGCGAAGGAAGTCGCGCAGAAAGCCGAAATCGTCATCCTGATGGTGCCGGATACGCCGCATGTGGAAGCCGCATTGTTCGGCCGCAACGGCGTCGCGGAAGGCGTGTCGAAGGGCAAGATCGTCGTCGACATGAGTTCGATTTCGCCGCTCGCGACCAAGGAGTTTGCGAAGAGGATCAATGCGCTCGGAGCTGACTATCTCGACGCGCCGGTGTCCGGAGGCGAGGTCGGGGCCAAGGCCGCCTCGCTGACCATCATGGTTGGCGGCGCGCAGGCCGCTTTTGACAAGGTCAAGCCGCTGTTCGCGCTGATGGGCAAGAACGTCACGCTGGTCGGCGGCAACGGCGACGGCCAAACCACCAAGGTCGCCAACCAGATCATTGTGGCGCTGACCATCGAGGCGGTCGGCGAGGCGCTGCTGTTCGCCTCAAAAGCGGGCGCCGATCCCGTGCTGGTGCGGCAGGCGCTGATGGGCGGCTTCGCATCCTCGCGCATCCTCGAGGTGCATGGCGAGCGCATGGTGAAGCGCAATTTCGAGCCGGGTTTCCGGATCGAATTGCACCAGAAGGACCTCAACCTCGCGCTCGAAGGCGCCCGCGCGCTCGGGATATCGCTGCCGTCCACTGCCACAGCGCAACAGCTTTTCAACGCCTGCGCCGCCCATGGCGGCAAGGCCTGGGATCATTCCGCGATGGTGAAGGCGCTGGAATTGTCAGCGGGTCACGAGATCGCGCGGCGATAATTATCGAGGGCGGCGTCATGACCATCGATCATCGTCGCTTTCTGCGGGACCTGCTTCAGGCGGCCATCGATGCCGCTGCGCCCGCGCGATGCGTGCCGCCGAACCTGCCGGAGCGGCCGAAGGGCCGCACGATCGTGGTCGGCGCGGGCAAGGCTGCCGCCGCGATGGCCGCCGCCGTCGAAGCGCATTGGGACGGACCGCTCGAAGGACTGGTCGTGACTCGTTACGGTCATGGAGCCGCGTGCCGTCAGATCGAGGTGGTCGAGGCGTCGCATCCGGATCCTGACCGGGCCGGCGATCGCGCAGCGCGACGAATCCTTTCGCTGGTGTCGGACCTCACAAAAGACGATCTTGTCCTTGTGCTGCTGTCGGGCGGCGGCTCGGCGCTCTTGACGTCGCCGATCGCGGACGTCGCGTTCGATGACCTCGTCGAACTCAATGCCAAACTATTGCGCTCGGGTGCAACGATCAGCGAGATCAACTGCGTCCGCAGGCACGTCAACGCGCTCGCCGGCGGCCGTCTCGCCGCCGCCTGTTATCCGGCCAAGGTCGTCAGCCTTTTGATTTCGGACGTTCCCGGCGACAATCCGGCCGACATTGCCTCCGGTCCGACCGTCGCCGATCCGACGACATGCGCGGACGCGATGGCCGTTCTCGAACGCTTCGACATTCCGGTTGCGCCGCCAATTCACACGCTACTGGTGTCCGGTCACCGCGAGAGCATCAAGCCGGGCGATCCGCGCCTTGCCGGCGTCGAGACCCGCATCATCGCCGCCCCGCGCAAATCGCTTCAGGCCGCGGCAGAAGTCGCGCGCGCGGCGAACATCACGCCGCGTCTGCTCTCTGATCGCCTCGAAGGCGAGGCGCGCCATGTCGGCACCGCGCTCGCAGGCATCGCGCGCAACATCGCCGACCACGCCGAGCCGATGGTGCCGCCTTGCGTGCTGTTGTCAGGCGGCGAGACCACGGTGACGGTGCGCGGCGAAGGACGCGGCGGCCGCAACAGCGAGTTCCTGCTGGCATTTGGCATCGCGCTCGAAAGTCATCCGCATATCTCGGCGATCGCGGGCGACACTGACGGGATCGACGGGATCGAAGAGATCGCAGGCGCCATCTGGCTGCCGGACAGCGAGGCGAGGGCGCGGCAGATGGGAATGAATGCAAAGTCGAGCCTGGTGCGCAATGACGCCCATTCCTTTTTCGAAAGCCTTGGCGACGGCGTCGTGACCGGCCCGACCATGACCAACGTCAACGACTTCCGGGCCATCCTGATCGTTTGAGTCCTCTTTCCGGCGGAACACACCATGCATCGGCAGCGCAAAGCAAAGATTGTCGCAACCGTCGGTCCGAGCAGCGCCGCGCCTGATGTGCTCGAAAAGCTGTTTCTCGCCGGCGTCGACGTGTTCCGCATGAACTTCAGCCACGGCGAGCGCGCCGACCACGTCGCGGTGCATCGCGCCTTGCGCGCGCTCGAGCGCAAGCACGGACGACCAATCGCGCTGCTTCAGGATCTGCAAGGTCCGAAGATTCGTCTCGGGCGCATTCCCGGTGGCGAGCGGCGCGTCGCTGCCGGCGATATCGTTTCGTTTGCCGCCGGCGAGACAGCCAGTGACCGTCACATTCCGCTGCCGCACACGGAGATCTTCGAGGCGGCGTCCGCCGGCCACGGCCTTCTGATCGACGACGGCCGTATTCGGCTGCGGATCGAGGATGTCAGCGGCGACCGGATGACCGCGCGCGCGCTGAACGGAGGGGTGCTGCGCGACCGCAAGGGCGTCAATCTGCCGGACAGCGTCCTTGCGATCTCGCCGATCACGGAGAAGGACCGCCGCGACCTCGAACTAGGCCTCGATCTCGG
Source organism: Bradyrhizobium sp. (assembly GCF_035652035.1). Classification (GTDB taxonomy): domain Bacteria; phylum Pseudomonadota; class Alphaproteobacteria; order Rhizobiales; family Xanthobacteraceae; genus Bradyrhizobium. Next base: position 25,558 of record NZ_DASREO010000012.1, on the reverse strand, counting down.
GGTCGACTGGGTCGCCATGTCCTTCGTGCAGTCCGCCGCCGATATCACGGCCGCGCGAGACTTGATCGGCGGACGCGCCGCGCTGATGGCCAAGATCGAGAAGCCTGCCGCGCTGGCGCAGATTGCGGGCATCGTAGCGGCCGCCGACGGCATCATGGTCGCGCGCGGCGATCTCGGGGTCGAAATTCCCTGCGAGGAAGTGCCGGGCTGGCAGAAGCAGATCGTCCAGCAATGCCGCGCGGCCATGAAGCCCGTGATCGTTGCGACCCAGATGCTCGAATCCATGGTGTCGTCGCCGACGCCGACCCGCGCCGAAGCGTCCGATGTCGCGACCGCCGTCTATGACGGCGCTGACGCCGTGATGTTATCGGCTGAATCTGCTGTCGGAGGTTATCCCGTGGAGTCCGTCGAGGTGATGGACCGGATCATCCGCAGAACGGAAGCCCACAGGCTCTATCGATCGTTCGTGAACGCGATCGACATCGGCATCGACGCGATCCCGTCCGAAGTGGTTTCGAAGAGTGCCGCCGACGTCGCTGACCAACTCGACCATGCGGTGATAGCCGCCTTCACCTATAGCGGTGCAACGGCCGCGCGCATCGCGCGTTGGCGTCCGGCTGCGCCGATCATCGCGCTGACCCCGCGCGACGAAATCGCCCGGCGCTTGAATGTATTGTGGGGGACCCACAGTGTCTTTTCCCGGGACGTCGCGAGCTACGAGGAAATGATCGCCCGCGCCAGCGAGACAGCCGCAAGCGAGGGGATCGCCCCGGATGGAACGCAGCTCATTATCGTCGGCGGCATTCCGTTCGGTGAGGCCGGCACCACGAACAATTTGCGGATCGCGAGAATCTCGCAACCCGTGATCTGCGCGGATGCGCCGGCCTATGGTGCGTTCGAAATCTAGTGTGGCGGTTCAGAAGTCTGCATCATTGTTGCCGCGGGTACCGCCATGCGGACTTCTGAACCAAAACCACACTAGACCAATAAACTAGCTAACGTTCTTTCGATTCCGAAGTTCGAAACGTGGCTCCGAAAAATGCTACGAACTTCGGAATCGGGACACTAGCCGTCCATTGCCGTGTGGTGCGGGCGGTTCACTGCGAAACCGGCGAATGATATTTCTTTAGTGCAGTCTCGACCAGTTTGTTGTCGTAGGTCAGGCTGAAGTCGATCTTGGCGTGCTTGAGCACGGGATCAAGCACCGCAATCGAGTCGAGCACGTTCTGCGCGGCGTCCTGCGTCACCAGGCCGTCCCACTGGAACGCCGACAGGTTTCGCTGCAGCGACGCCCGGTAAAGTGCCTCGTCGGCCTTGTAATAAGAGGGCGGCAGCGACTTCATGATGTCGTCGATCGAGGCCGTCTTCAACCACTGCATGGCATGGACGATCGCGTTGGTGATTGCCTGCGCCGTGTTCGGATTGGCTTTCAGGAAATCAGTCTTCACCATCAGGCAGTCGGCAAGGTAACCACCACCGAAGGCTTGCTGCGTGCCTTCCGCCGTCCGGCTGTCGGTGAGGACGACCGCGTCGCCGCCATCGACCAGCGCGTTGATCGCGGGATCGAGATTGACCAGTGCGTCGAGTTCTCCGCCCGTCTTCATCGCCGCGACGGCGCTCGGACCCGTCCCGATCGAAACGTAGCTTGCGTCCTTCCAGGAGACGCCGGCGCGTTCCATCAGCCCGGCGACGAAGTTGTGGGTCGAGGAGCCCGGCGCGGAGATGCCGATCTTCCTGCCCTTGAGGTCGGCAACGGCCTTGATCTTGTCGGCTTCAGACTTGCGCACCACCAGCACGTTGCCGGGATAGCGGCCGTAAGGCACGAGGCAGGTAATGTTGACGCCCTTGGTCTGCATGCGCAGCGTATGCTCATAGGCGCCTTCCGCGACATCGGCGCTGCCGCCGACGAGACTTTGCAACGCCGCCGTACCCGACGCGAAGGCGTTGGACTCGATGGTCAGGCCTTCCTGCTCGAAATATTTTCGGTTCAACGCGACGAAGTAGGCGACCTTGTTCATCTGGCTGATCGAGCCGCCGACCGCGATGGTGAGGCTCTTTTTTTCGAGCGCCGGATTATCCGCAGCTGGCGCGCCGCTTGCGGCCAGCACCACCAGGGCGGCAGCCGAAATTGCCAAAGCATGCTTCATTGTTTCGTTTCCTCCCACGCCGTCTTTTTGGGCGCATTCTTGATTTTTTGAATTGAGGCTGTCCCTAGGACATTAGTCGATCCTGCCTGTTAGAAATATCGCAACCGTTCAAAGTGGTTCGTTCTTCAAAATATCCTGCAGCACGTTGCGGGGGACGCGGATGTCGAGGCCCGCGCGCTCTTCCTGGATCAGCATCGCCGAGCGCGAGTCGCGCTTGCCCCAGCCCTTGTTGAGGGCTTCCGTCATCTCGGCGAGTGTCATGTTGGCAAAGCGCATCGGCACGCCGATCTCGCGCCCCAGAGCGGTGGCGAGCGCCACGTCCTTGTGCGCGAGCTCCAGAGCAAAGGCCGGGGTGTCGAATTCGTGCGGCAGGAATTGATCGGCCATGCGATCGACTGCACGCTGGCGTCCGAGTGAGCCTTGGCGGATCGCGCTCCACAGCGCCAAAGGATCGGCTCCGGCTTTCACTCCCATCGTGAAGGCCTCAGCCAGAACCATCTGGATGCCGTAATTGGCGCAATTGTGCACGAGCTTGGCGACCGAGGCATTGCCGCTTTCGCCGAGATAGCGCACCTGATCGCCCAGCAGATCGAGGATTGGCTTGCATCGATCGTAGGCCGTCCTCTCGCCGCCGACCCAGATCGCGAGTTTTCGCGACGCCGCGCCCTTTGGCCCGCCGCTGACCGGCGCGTCAAGCATGGAGACGCCGATTTTTGCGAGATCGGCTGAAAGCTCGCGCACCAGCGCCGGCGAGTTCGTCGAGCAGTCGATGTAAGTGGTTCCGGTCTTGAAGCCGGCGCGCAGGCCGTCCTCGCCGGCCATGATCGCTTCGATCTCGGGCGGACCGGGCAGCACGGTGACAACGATGTCTGAGTTTGCCGCCAGATTCTTCGGCGTCTCCGCCCAGATCGCGCCTTTCGCGATCGCCGCGGCCGCCGACTCGCGACGGCGCGTCAGGACATGAAGCGTGTGGCCGGCGTCGATGAGATGACCGGCCATCGGGCCTCCCATTGCGCCCAGTCCGGCAAAGCCGATTTTCATCGCTTACTCCTTTGGCGGATCGTCGAGCCGCACCACAATGCCCTCAAGCTCGGGGCGCGGGGCCTTGTAGCGCTTCATGACAAGCGGATCATGACCTGGAATGATGTGCTGGGGCGAGGGCGCGGCTGCGCGCAGCTTGTCGAAGCCTTCCAGCATCTGGCCGATATGGAAAGCGGTCACGTACGGCTTGTGCTCGTCCATGTTCTCGTAGAAGTGCGTGACGTCGGAGGCGAGAACGACCCAGCCCCGTTTGGTGTGCACCCGCACGAACTGGAGTCCTGCGGAATGGCCGGGGGCAGGGTGGACGGTGATCCCCGGCGACAGCTCGGCAGAGCCTTCGTAGAAATTGACGCGGCCGGCATAATTGGCGCGGACAATGCCAACGACGTCGTCGACCTCGTAGGAATGCCGCAACTTCTTGTATTTCATGTAGCGGCCGACCGCATAATGCAGCTCGGTTTCCTGCAAGTGAAAGGTCGCTGCGGGCAGTTTTTCGAAGCTGCCGACATGGTCGTAATGCAGATGGGTGAGAATGACGTCGGCGATTTTTGTCGGATCAAGGCCAATCAGCTTCAACGACTCGATCGGGCAGCGCAGATAGTCGCGCTTGCGCTTTGCGGCGACCTCGGCGGTGAAGCCGGTGTCGATCACATAGCTCCGATCCGGCCCGATCGCGGCCCACACATAATAGTCGAGCGGCATCGGCCCGTCGTGTGGATCGCCGCCAATGAAATTCTCCGATCGCTTTGCGGCGCGGGTGGCGTAACGGATGGCATAGACTTCATAAACGGGAAGGGCGGACATGAGTTAACTCGTCGAGGTGCGGGAAAGGTGACGCCGGAATGTTTCGGCATATTCCGCAATGCCTTTCTCAAGCGGCCATTGCGGTGACCAGTTCAGAAGGCGTTTGGCGGCGGCGTTGTCGAGCGAAGTGCGCATCTTGACGTTCTGCTCTTCCAGCGGCGTCAATTCGTCGCCGATCTCGATGTCGGCGCCCGGAATCGTGTCGCGCACGATGCTGGCGACTTCTGCGGCAGTTCGTGCGTTGCCGTTCGCGACGTTGATCACACGCTGCTCGCCGGCCTTCCATGGCGGTGCGTTGAGGGCGGCGACGATGCCGCCGGCACAATCGAGGACATGGGTATAGTCGCGTTTCATGCGCCCGCCGGTCGCAAAGCGCGTTGGCTTGCCAAGCACGGAATTCTCGACCATCGGCTTGACGTACATCGGGAAGCGCATGCCAAAGCCGTAGATCGCTGTGACGCGAATGGCCAGGAAATCGAGATCCTGGAAGTTTGCGTAAGCGAGGCCGATCGCTTCGCCGACCATCTTGGATGTGCCGTAATGACCGGCCGGGTTGGCGTCGCGGATCGAAAACGCAGGATCCGTTTCGACGAGTGTGGCGCCGGAGCCCTTGTGATAGGCGGCATTGCTGGACACGAAGACGACGCGCCGCATTTCGAGTTGCCGCGCGACCTCGCAGACATTGACGAGGCCCATGACGTTGGTCTGATAGGTCGCGATCGGTTGCTCGAGTGACAGTTCGAGGCCGACCATTCCAGCCGAGTGAATGATGGCTTCGATCTTTTCAGCACGACAAACCGCAAACAGCCGCGCGATGTCGCTGATCTGGCCGGAACGAAAGCGCACCGCAGTGTCGGGCGAAACTGCCAGCGTCTCCGCCGACGGCGGCGCAACGTCGTAGGCGAAAGCGTCGTGCCCCTGTCGGAGGAGCGCAGCCATGATGTAGCCGCCCAGGAATCCCGCGCCCCCTGTGACCAACACGTTCATCGGTTTTGCCCTTTCGCGGGTTCAGTGCGCGGCGTTCCGTTCGGCCAGCATAACGCTCATCAGCGCGACCGCATGTTCGCTCATCTGCTTAGAATGCACCTCGGCTTGCTCGCGGCCGAACTTGCGAAGCAGGCTCATCGACTTCGGGTCGAAAGCGGCCATCTGACCCGCGACTTCGAGGGCGCGTTTCAGCGCGCCGCCGGCCGGAACAATGTCGGTGAGGATGCCGGCCTCCAGCGCTTCGTCAGCCGAAATCTGCCGGCTGGTGACAGCAAGCTCGAACGCGCGCTTGTAGGGCACGAAGCGAAACAGATAGGTGAAGACGATCAGCGGCGGCAGCCCGTGCGACATTTCCGGCAACGAAAACACCGCGCTGTCAGCCGCGACGGCGTAATCGACCTGCGCGGTCATGCCGAAGCCAAATCCGAAGGCTTTGCCTTCTATCGCCGCGATGACCGGAGCGCTCAAGGCATTCAGCGCCGTATTCACCTTCACAATGGCATTGAGATCCTCGGCGACTTCGGAGGCGCGCGTCAGGCCCTTGGCGCCGATCCGTCCGCCACAAAACATGCCGTTGCGGCCGGTGATCACGAGCGCCCGCAACTCCTTGTCGGAGGCGCATGTCGTCAGCGTTGCGGCCAGATCGAGAATATCCTGGGTGTAGAGGAAATTGCCGGCATCATGGCCTGCCAGGGTGATAACGGAAACGCCCTTTCCCCGGGCACTGATCTCGATCGCCATGATGGCATTCTCCCTTTTGGCTTTTGATTGGGCTCTTTGGCGAGCCGGAAAGAAAGGACTGTGTAACAGCCTCTCAATCCGTTTGTCACGCTACCTCAAGGTTGCGGCCTTCACATCTGGCTTCCCGCATTGATGTGACGGCCCCGGTTCTTCTGCATGACAGGCATCGTGAAGCGCATCGGCGCCGTCGCTTTACGGTCTCGGACCGTCATTATAAAATAATGGAAATAACGAAATCGAGGCCCGCACGACGCGGAGCTATCAAGGGAAGGACAGGAAGATAATGGCTGTTTCGCAGGCAATTCCGATCACCCGCCATCCTTATGCCGACGGTTCCTACAAGAAGATGCTGATCGACGGCCAATGGGTCGATGCGGCATCGGGCAAGAAATTCGAGACGCTCAATCCGGCCACCGGCGAGCTGCTGGCGACGGTTGCCGAGGGCGATGCCGAGGATATCAACCGCGCGGTCGCCGCCGCGCGCCGTGCCTTTGAGGGACCGTGGAGCAAGGTCAAGCCGTTCGAGCGGCAGAACCTGCTTCTGAAACTCGCCGATCTCGTCGAGAAGCATTTCGAGGAACTGTCGCAGCTCGACACGCTCGACATGGGCGCGCCGATCAGCCGCACCCGCGGCAACAAGCTGCGCGTGCTCGGCATGCTTCGCTATTACGCAGGGCAGGCGACCGCGATCCATGGCGAGACCATCGAGAACTCGCTGCCGGGCGAAATCTTCTCCTACACCCTGAAAGAACCGATCGGCGTTGTCGGCGCGATCATTCCCTGGAACGGTCCGCTTGGCGCCAGCGTCTGGAAAATTGGCCCTGCGATTGCGACCGGTTGCACCGTGGTGCTGAAGCCCGCCGAAGAGGCGCCGCTGACCTCGCTGCGGCTCGCCGAGCTCTGCATGGAGGCCGGCATTCCCGCCGGTGTCGTCAACGTCGTGCCGGGCTATGGCGAGACCGCGGGCGCTGCGCTCGCCTCGCATCCCGGCGTCGACAAGGTCGCCTTCACGGGCTCGCATGTCACGGGACAGTCGATCGTGCGTGCGTCGGCCGGCAACCTCAAGCGCGTGTCGCTCGAACTCGGCGGCAAATCGCCCGACATCGTGTTCGCCGATGCCGATCTCGACGCAGCGGTGCCGGGTGCGGCAATGGCGGTGTTCGCCAACTCGGGCCAGATTTGCAGCGCGGGCACGCGCCTCTTTGTCGAGGGCAAGATCTATGACGAATTCGTTGCCCGCGTCGCCGAATTCGGCAGGAAGCTCAATGTCGGCAACGGGCTTGATCCGAACACGCAGATCGGGCCGCTGGTGTCGCAGCAGCAGCTGGAGCGCGTGTCGGGCTATCTCGAGATCGGCCAGAAGGAAGGCGCGAGAGCGCTCGCCGGCGGCGCAAGGCTGACCGAAGGCGCGTTGTCAAAGGGCTATTTCGTGCCGCCCACGGTGTTCGCCAACGTGCAGGACAATATGCGGATCGCGCAGGAGGAAATCTTCGGGCCCGTGATTTCAGCGATCTCGTTCAAGGACACGGACGACCTGATCAAGCGCGCCAATGCCACGACATTCGGTCTCGGCTCAGGCGTGTGGACCACCAACGTCAGCAAGGCGCATCAGGTCGCGAAAGCGTTGCGCGCGGGTTCTGTCTGGGTGAACTGCTACCAGGCGATGGACCCGGCCGTGCCCTTTGGCGGCTACAAGATGAGCGGCTACGGCCGGGAGTCCGGCAAACAGCATGTCGAAGAGTACCTCAACGTGAAGGCCGTTTGGGTCAAGACGGCCTGAGTCCGTCTCGAACTCAAACTCAAAAGCAAAAGTGGCGGCTTGGGCCGCCACTTTTCTATTTGAGGCCGCTCATCGGCCTCACGTCTAATTCCGCTTGACCTCGGGGAAGATCCACATCGCGATCACCATGAACGGCGCGAGAAACAGGATCGCGATCTTCGGCCCATGCATGCCAATCGAGTCCTGGTAGAAGTAAGCCGCGAGCGCAACAAGCAGCACGATGATCGAGAGTGCGGTCTTGATCGGGAAGGGCATGGTCGTGCTCCTTACAGGACGGATAATTTATGAAGCGGGGTAACTAGTGGTCCGATTCCAACATTTGCATCCCGGCGTGGCTCGTACTTTTGCAAATGTTAGAATCAAAGGACCACTAGCAAAAATAAGTTTCTAGTGGAGCTTTGGATTTGACATTCGCTTTGCGCATTCCCGGCTACGGGATAGCGAGTGTCAAATCCGCTCCACTATCAGCGCCAGCGAGACGAGTTGCAAGGCGCCGAGAACGAGGAGACCGCCGCGACTGTCCCGCCATTCATTCGGGATGATTTCGAAAACCGACGGTATGAACAGGAAGATCAGGCCGCCGGCGACGACCACGGAGGTCCAGCGCAGCGTTTCGTGCGCGTACAGCATCACGCCCCCGAGAAGCGCAGCCAGCAACGCCAGATTCAATACCACGAGCAGATTGCCGATGGAGCCTGCGATGGGGAGCGGCCGCGCGCGGACAGGAAACATGCCGGCCAGGGTAAAGAAGCTGAGGCAGCTCGCGGCAAATGTCGCCGCGAACAGAGCAAGCGCCAGCCCGTTGGGTTCGACCGCGTTCTGCATAGGCTACTCGGCCGGAACCGAGTGAATTTGGGGATCGATCTTCGGCGTGCGCGCTGTCTTGCGCATGTCGGTCTTGATGAAGCGCGTCTCGTAGCCGTTGAAGAGGGTGCCGAGCAGGCCGCGGTTGAGGTCGGAGGTGCCGAACACCCAGTCCATGATCGGGAAGGTCAGGTTCATGTTGCGCTCCATCATGATCGATTGATCATGGTGGGCGGTGTGATGACGGCGCAGCGTATTCACCATCGGCATGTTGGCCACGAACCAGTTCTCGTCGACATGGCAGCAGAAGTGCATGAACTCGTAGATCAGGTACATCGAGGTGGTGGTGGCGATCAAAAGCCAGCCGACATTCGGCGAGATGATCCAGCCGGCGATGATCGCGAGCGGGATCGACATCAGCGTGAAGGTCGCGAGCGCGTAAGGCGGGAAGAAGGTCACGCGCCAGTCCAAGTGATCGGCAAAGCGCATCTCCTTTTCGGTAAAGAACTGGTGATGCATCAAGGTGTGCCGGTTGTAGATCGCGCGGAACGCCTTGACCTGGGACGGGCGGTGCATGACGTAGCGATGGATCCACCACTCGAAGAAATTGGCACCGAGGAAAGCGACCGGGATGATCAGAAGCTCCCACGCCCGCAGGTCGTGCACGTTCGCCAGATAGATGTAGAGGGCGGTGAAGCCGATCACATAGATGATGAAAACGTGCAGCCAGCCATTGTACCATCCGGCGACCCGCTCACGGTATGTCTCGCGGTAGCGGCGCTGGCGATCGGACATGGGGGTCGATGCGAGTTCCATGGCGGTCCTATCCTGTCGAAATTCGGCGATGACATCGCGTCTGGAGTCTGATATATCACTAATCTATCAAAGCCGCAAGCTGGCTCGGAGGGTCTGTCCATGAAGAAATTTAGCGGCGATCGCACCATCGACGGCGTCAAGGCCTGGGTCGATGACCGGCCACTCGATCAAAGGCTTGATATCGTCAGCTATACCGCCAACGGATTCGAGTGGAGCTACGAGGGGCCGGAGCCCCGGCAGCTCGCGTTGGCAATTCTAGCGGAACATCTGGGCGATGCCGCCGCGGCGAAGGCGCTTGTCGAACCGTTCATGAAGGGGATCGTCGCCAATTTCGACAATGAGTGGGAGATGACGTCGGCCGATATCGATGCTGCCATATCAGCGCTTCGCGGCGGCACGCTGCGCGCCGCGTCCTGACTGAAATCGTCAGCCGGGGATTATCTGGTGGGGCTCAATTACAAGGCCGCCGTTCTTCACGCGCCGAAATCGCCGCTTTCGATCGAAACGGTTGAGGCAACCGATCTCGCGCCGAACGACGTGCTCGTTCGCATCAGGGCGGCCGGGCTCTGTCACACCGATCTGGAAGTAATCGACGGTTCCTTGCGCAATCCCATGCCGATCATCCTCGGCCATGAGGCCGCAGGCGTCGTCGAGCAGGTCGGGCGTGAGGCGCGCGGCGTCAAAGTTGGCGATCACGTCGTGCTGTCGTGGAATCCGCATTGTGGGCATTGCTTCTATTGCGACCGCGATCTGCCAATTCTTTGCGAGAGCTATCTGAGCCAGGCGCCGCTTGCCGTGCAGTTCGACGGCGCGAGCCGCGCCCGCTTGCGCGACGGCCGCGAGCTGAAGCATCTGATGTATCTCGGCGCGCTCGCCGAATATTGCATCGTGCCGGCGCAGCAGGCGATTGTGATTCCGAAGGAGCTGCCGTTCGAGCAGGCGTGCCTGATCGGTTGCGGCGTGATGACCGGGGTGGGCGCGGCGCTGAATATCGCCTCGATCCAGTACGGCGATGCCGTGATGGTGATCGGCTGCGGCGCGGTCGGACTTGCGGCCGTTCAGGGCGCGCGAATGGCGGGCGCGGAGACCGTGATCGCTGTCGATCTTGCCGACGACAAGCTGCGTCTCGCGCAAAAACTTGGCGCGACCCATGTTGTCAACGCGGCGAAGGAGGACGTCGCGGATGCCGTGCGACGGCTGACCAACGGGCGAGGGGCCGATGTCGTCCTGGAAGCGGCCGGCAGCCCGCGCGCTTTCCGATTGACCAGCGAAGCGGTCCGGCCGGGTGGCGAGGTGATCTGGCTCGGCAAGACCGACGTGAACGAAGACGTTGCTTTCCGCTGGGGTTCGTTGATGCAGGAAAAGCGCATCCGCCGTTCCAGTTATGGCGGCGCGCGACCCCTGCGCGATTTCCCGATGCTGGCACGCGCTGCGCTCGAAGGCCGGTTGAATTTGAAAGATCTCATCACCGCACGCATTTCGCTCGATCAGGTCAATGAGGGCTTTGCGGCGCTCAAGCGCGGCGAAGCCATCCGCAGCGTGGTCGTCTTCTAGTTACGCCTCGATCGTCTTGCGCGTAAAACTCTCGATATAGTCGATCAGGCGGTCGGAAGCCTTGCCGGCGGCATCCGGATTGCGCCTGGCGATGGCTTCCGCTACTTCGGCGTGCAGCCGCGCCGATAATGGAAGATCGCCAGATTCGCGATAGTGCTGATACCAGAAGCGGCGCGACAGCCCGTGCATCAGGCCCATCGCGCGGGAGGCGAATTCGTTCCGTGCCGCCTGGCTGACCAGTTCGTTGAATTGGCGATCAAGCCGCATGAAGGTCATGTCGTCGCTCTCATCCGACGCGCGGCGCATGTCGCGGGCGATCGCCGCAAACGAAGCGGTTTCCTCCGGCGTTGCGCGCTCCGCTGCGCCTTTGGCCATCAAGCGTTCGAGCTCACGGCGCACTTCGAGCAACCGCATCTGCGTTTTCAGATTGATCTGCGACACCAGAATGCCTCGCCGCGGCAGGATGACGACGAGGCCATCGCGGGCGAGGCGCTGCAACGCTTCGCGGATCGGGGTGCGGCCGATCCCGAGACGCGCCGCCAACGATTGTTCGGAAAGAATGGTTTCCGGCGGCAGCGCGAGCGTGACAATCAATTCCTCGACCATCCGGTAGGCGCGGTCGGTTAGGGTTTCGGGATCGTCGGCTCCGACGGATTCCACCGCGCGCCGCTCGGTCTTCGAGGGCCCGGCCGAAATTTTGGGCGCAGCGGGCTTGATCGCGCTGGCCCGCCCGGTCTGTCTCTGCGCGGCCATTTAGTCCGACTCTCCCTCGCTGCTTGCTAAGGAGGGATATTGCAGGCGCGGCCACAAGGTCAATCCATGTGGCCGCGGCGTTTCCACCTCAATGCGAGATGCTTTCGAGCGTCCGTCCCCTGGTTTCTTCGCCGAGGACGAGAACGACGAGGGCGGCCAAGGTAAAGGCTCCGGCGCCGAGGGCGAAGACGCCGGATTGTCCCGCCGCCGGCAGGATAAAGCCGATCACCGACGGTCCGATCAGCGAGCCGATCCGCCCGACCGCCGACGCAAAACCGGTGCCGGTCGCGCGGACATGCGTGGGGTATAGTTCCGGCGTATAGGCGTAGAGCGCCGACCACATGCCGAAGGAACAGAACTGCATGCAGAGGCCGGCGACGATCAGTTGGGTCTGGTCGGTCGCGCCGCCATAGAAGTAGCAGGCGATCGCAGCGCCCAGCAGGGCCCCGATCAATGTGGTCTTGCGCCCGAGCGCTTCGATCATCCAGGCCGCAGTCAGAAATCCCGGAATGCCCGCGAGCGAGATCAGGATGGTGTAGTAGACGGATTTGGTGACCGGAAAGCCCTTGGCCTGAAGCAACGCGCCGAGCCAGGTGGTGAGACCGTAGAAGCCAAGCAGCGCAAAGAACCACAGGCACCACAGCATGACGGTGCGACGGCCATAGCCGGCCGAGAACAGCGTCGCCAGTCCTTGCGACGTGCGCGCGGTCTCGATCTTTTCGGGAGCAGGAGCGGGCAGCTTCGCGCCATTGAGCCGCTGCGAAACCTTCTGCTCGATCTCCGACATCACGCGCTCGGCGCCGGCCGCATCACCGTGGCTGGCAAGCCAGCGCGGCGACTCCGGCACGTAACGGCGCACGACCAGCACGAAGATCGCGGGGATGCCTTGCAGGATGAAGACCCAGTGCCAGTCGGCGACCGACAGCACCGCAAAGGCAAGCAAGCCCGAGCAAATGAAACCGAGCGGCCAGAAGCCTTCCAGCAGCGCGATGTAGCGGCCGCGCTGTCCGGCCGGAATGATCTCCGACACCATCGACTGCGCGACGGGGAATTCCATGCCCATGCCGAAGCCGAGCAGGATGCGCGCGGCGCCAAGGGTTTGCACCGTCGGCGCCAGACCGCAGAGGATGCTGCCCAGCCCCCAGAAGATCATGCTGACCTGAAACACCCGCGTGCGCCCGAAGCGATCGGCGAGCAGTCCGGCGCTTGCGGCGCCAACGAACATGCCGACAAAGCTCATGCTGGAGAGCAGGCCGGTTTCTGCGGTCGAGAGACCGAAGGTTTGCTTGATGGGGCCGAGCACGAAGGTCAACGCGCCCAAGTCCATGCTGTCGAAGAACCAGGCGGTGGCGATGATCGCAAACAGGCCGCGCTGATAGGACGTCAGCGGCAGCCGTTCCAGCCGCGCAGCGATCGCCGCCGTTTGCGCGGCGCCTGCGGCGCTGCCGGCTGCGGATCGCGGCAATTCGATCGAGCCGCCCGTCGTCAAAGTGCTCATGAACCCCTCCCGTTGATTATCATTTTTGCATATGTCTGACATATGAGTGACATTTCTACAAGCCGGATGCGCACGCCCGTTAGCCTCGGTGGACGAGTTTTGCGCTAGTTCAGCTGTTCAGAGTGTTGGGGAGTGCCGGTTTGCAGTGCACGCGCTAGTGTGCGGTTCAGAAGTCGGCATCATTTGTGCCGCGGGTTCATCATGCGGACTTCTGAACCAAAGCCGCACTAGAATAATAGGTTAGCAAGTGTCCTTTCGATTCCGAAGTTCGAAACGTGGCTCCGAAAAATGATACGAACTTCGGAATCGGGACACTAGCTGCAGCTGAACTGGCGCTCCATTTGGGCAGCCATGGCGCGATCCAGATGCGACAGCGCCGCCGCGAACGAGGCCATCGCCGGCTGACCGGCCTTCATGCGAAGCACGACCTCCCGGCGCGCGGCTTCGAGATCGATGCCGAGCACGCGGTGATCCCTGACGATGGTTCGCCCGGCGACGATAAGTTCAGATATGTGACGCGCGGTCGCCCTGGCGAAGACGAGATTCACCGGATCGAGGTCGTCGCGAAGGTTGTCGTCGTCGAGTGCGTCATAGTCGAGCAGCAGGAGATCTGCTGGCGCGCCCGCTTCGAGAACGCCGCCTTCGGCCGAATTGGTCACCGATAAGCGGCCTGTCTTTGCGGCCGCGGAAAGCATATCGCTTTCATTCACTTTGGGCGTGAAACCCGAACCGAGATGGAGCAGGTGGGTGAGGCGAAGCTCGCGCAGCATATCGTCGTCGTCATCGAGTGCGCCGCCATCGATCCCCATCGCCACGCGGCAACCGCAGCCGAGCATCTTTGCGACCGGCGCCACGCCCGAGCGCAGCTTCAAATTCGAGCTTGAATTGGTCGAAATCGTCACGCCGCGTGCAGCGAGCAGTTCCAGTTCGTCCGGCCGTGCCCACACGCAATGCGCCAGCGTCAGGCGCTCCGACAGCAGGCCGATCGAATCCAGGAATTTGACGGCGTTACCGTCATAGAGCTGATCGAGATAGCCACGCTGATAGCGCGTTTCGAACAGATGCATGTGAACCCGACGCCCGGACAGGGCTGACGCCTCAGCAACCGCCTTGAGCAGCGCGTCGCTGCACCACTGCACGCCGTTGGGGCCGTATTGCACATTGAAGTGCGGACCGTCGGCGGCCGCGGCCACATCGTCGACCAGCTTGATGTAATCCTTCGGCGCTGGTGGGCTACGAACGAAACGGCTGACAATCTCGTTGCGCGCCGCTTCCGGCAGGGCGTCAAGCAGCGGTCCGGGTGGGCCGTAGCCGATCGGATTGCGATCTTTCATCGAAACCGCAAAACCGACGCGCACGCCGACGTCGCGAGCCGCTCGCGCCACTTCGGCCACTTCGGTCGGCAAGTCCGTCAAGCCTTGCGCGCGCGTGTAATGCACCATGACGACCCCGGCGCCGCCGAGCGCACTGTTGCCGAGCGACACGGCGGCGGCGAGATAAGGATCGATGGCAGGAAACAACGCCAGATATTGCAGCCAGGCTTCCAGCGGCTTGCCGCTGGCGTCGATCGAACTGGTGCGCACGGCGCGGCCATGGTCATGGGCGTTGACCAGTGCCGGCATCGCCAGCAGGCGCGGTCTTTCTGTTCCCGCGCTGGGGCGGAGCGCACTGACGCGGTCGCCGTCGATCGCAATCGTCTGATTGGTCCGAACGCCTTTGCCGGTGAGCAGATAGGCGCAATCGATCTGGCGCATCGCAAGTCCCGCTATCTCAGTTTTTGATTGTCGTCGGCAATCGATCTGCCTTGGGCGGCAGAAAGCCATGATCGAAAACCTGCGCGGCGTCCGGCTGCTTCGCCAGCTCGAAAGCGGTGGAGATGATTCCGATTGAGGATTTCAGCCTGGAATCGTTGACGTCGCCAATGCCGAGTTCTCGCGCCTCCGCCGTGTCGATCAGCGAGCCGTAGACATAGGTGAGGCGGCGCATTTCGATGTCCTTGTTCAGCAAGGGCTCTTCGCTCGCGAGAAGATCGATCGCGGCCTTGGGATCGCCAACCGTCTCATGAAGCGCGCGGTTGATCGCGCGCAACAGCCCCTTGACGGCTTCCGGCTTTTCGTGGGCGAGCTTTGGCGAGACCATGACGCCGTTCGAGTAGAGATCGATTCCGTGATCGGCGTAAAAGAACCAGCGAAATTCCTTGTCCGGGTCGCGCCTGAGCGAGACGAGGTTCATGTAGCTGGTGGCGCTGAACACAGCGATCGAATCGACCTGGCCTTGCAACAGCATCTGCTCCTGCAAGTTCGGCGCGACCTGCAGGATGCTGAGGCTCGCGTAATCGATCTGGTTGTTCTTGGAAAGCACCGGCAACAGCTTGAGCGCCGCGGCGCCGGCGGGTGCGCCGATTTTTGTCCCGGGCAGATCTTTCAGCGACTTGAGAGGGCCCTCGGCCTTGGCCAGCAGCGCGAACGGCGCCTTGCTGTAGATCATGTAGACCATAACGGGCGTTTCCGCGGGCCGCGTCGCCGCATTCTGAATGATCGCATTGACGTCGCCGAAGCCGGCATCGTAGGCGCCGGACAGGATGCGGGTCACGGTCGCAGCCGAACCTTCGCCCTGGTCGATTGTCACGTCGAGGTTCTCGGCCTTGAAGTAGCCCTTCGCCTTCGCCCAGTAAAACCAGGCATGAATGCCCTGGATCTTCCAGTCGAGCGTGAACCTGATTTTGGTCACCGGCGTTTCTGCGTACGCAGGCGCCGCCACCAAACTCACCGTCAAGGCTGCGGCGGCTATCCACTTGATCATTCGGGCTCTCTTCTCGGGTAAAGTCTGATGGAAGCAGTAATCCCGCTACCGTCGGCGCAGGTGACTAAATTATTTGCAAGCGTGCCCGTTTTGGAGCACGCGCCCAAGAACAGCTCACCACTCAAGGAATGGCTTGGCGTGTTCTCGCATAACAGCGTATTCGATCACTAACCCGGTCTGCAACATGAGGACGACAGCTTGAAATTTCATATGATCCCCGGCGGCCCGAAGCCGGTCGCGCCATTCAGTCATGCTGTCGAAACCGACGGCTTTGTTTTTGTCACCGGACAGATGCCGGATCGCCCGGAGACGCCCGGCGTATTGCCTGACGGGATCGTCGCGCAGACGCATGCCGTGATGGCGAACCTGAAGATCGTGCTGGCCGGCCTTGGCCTCGGCCTCGAACATATCGTGATGTCGCGGATCTATCTGACCCGCTTCAAGGAAGACTATGCCGCGATGAACGAAACCTATCGCGGCTATTTTCCGGACGGCCGGCTGCCGGCCCGCACCTGCGTCGGCGTCACCGGTCTTGCTTATGATGCGCTGATCGAGATCGATCTCGTTTGCAGACGGCCTGATTGACGAATTTCCGGTACGTCAGCCTGCGGCCGCCTTGTCGAGCAGGCGCGCCAGCTCAGTAGCGGTGATTTCGAGAGGGCGGCCGCTGCGCTCGACCCGCGCCTGGATCAGCGCGCCCTGAAGCGCCGACGTGCAGAGCACCGCCAAGGCATCGGCGCGCGGACGCGGAAAGCCGTCCGCTACAAGCTTGTCCGCCAGGATCGATACGCGCGTCCGATAGGCCGAGCGGCCGGCTTCGGTCACGTCGCGATCGCCGGGAGCGAGTTCAAGCAAGACGGTGGTGATGGGGCAGCCGTCGCGAAAGCCGGAAGCCCGCATCCATCCCGAGAGCAGCTCCGCATGGCGCCGCAGCACGTCGCCGGTCGAGCGGCATTCCTCCACGAGCTTGGTCAGGGTTGCGGCAACGCGGCTGCCGGCCTCTTTGACGGCGGCGACCGCAATCGAGGATTTTCCGAGTGGAAAGTAGTGATAGAGCGAGCCCTTCGGCGCGCCGCTGACGTCGACAATCTCGTTGAGCCCGGTGCGCGAATAGCCTTGTCGCCGGAACAGGGTCACCGCCGTGTTGATGATCGGCTGCCGGTGTTTTGCGATCGCGGGCATGGTTCCTCCTTTGAGATTATATTGATTGGTCTACATCAGCCTCTCACAGTCAAGCCGTCAACAACGGGAGCGGCGGATGCAGACGCGGGTGAGCTATGTCGAACGGGAAGGGGTCGCTTCGATCCTGCTCGATGACGGCAAGGTCAACGTCATGTCGGTCGCCATGCTCGCCGACATCGCGTCCGCGCTGGAACGGGCAGAAAGGAGTGCCGAGGTGGTTGTGCTGCGCTCGACGCGGCCTGGCATTTTTTCGGCCGGCTTCGACTTGAAGATCTTCGCGGCCGGTGACGTCGAGAAAAGCCTCGAGATGGTGAGGGCCGGTGCCGAACTGGCCCTGCGCCTGATGGCGTTTCCGCTGCCGACGATCGGCGTGATGGAAGGCCATGCCTATCCAATGGGAACATTCCTGCTCTTGTCGTGCGATGTCAGATTGGGCGCGCGAGGTCCGTACCGGATGGGGTTGAACGAGGTCGCGATCGGCATTGCGCCGCCCGGTTTTGCGATCGAACTCGCGCGTTCGCGCCTTCATCCATCGTGGCTGAGCCGCACCGTAACGACTGGCGAGATGTACGAACCGGACGACGCGCTCGTCGCAGGGTTGCTCGATCGTGTTGTGTCACCGGAGGCGATCGATGCGGAACTCGAGAAGATCGTCGCCGCCGTTCGCGCGATCCACCAGCCTTCGCATGCCACCGCCAAGAGGCGGCTGCGGCAGGCGACGATGGATGCGATGCGCGAGGCGATCGACCGCGAACTGACGATGGCGGCTTATCGAGCCAGCGCCCAGGCGCGCGCCGCCGTGGCGGTGCCGGGTTAGCACCGCGATCAGGCACTCGTCCTGGAAGACCGCCGTCATTGACAGGACGAGCAGGGCCGCGCCACGTTAGCTTGCGCGCCGGTACGGCGTGCGTAACGCTGGGGGGCGCGGTGATCGGACTGTTGCGCGGTCTCGACCGCTTGATCGGCCATGTCGTGGCGGCCGCCAAATGGCTCGCGCTGCCCTTGATCGTGTTGCTATTCCTGCAATGGCCGCTGCGGGAGCTGTTACGCGCCTTTTCGCGCGAGGCCAACGATCTCGGCCAGGTGGTGTTTGCGTTTTTTGTGGCGGTGAGCGTCACGGCGGCAACGCGCGCGCATACACATCTCGCCGCCGATCTGCTGGCCCGGCGCATTTCCGCGCGCGTCCGGCAACGTTTGGCTCGGCTCGGGAGCGCGCTTGGTCTGTTGCCCTGGGCCTTGTTCGTCCTGATCGCCAGCAGATCGACGGTCGCATCCAGTCTCCGTGATCTCGAGTCGTTTCAGGACAGCGGCAACGGAGGTTATTTCCTGATCAAGCTTGCATTATGGGCGATGACGATCCTGATCCTTGGCCAGTCGCTGCTCGATATTTTTCGGCCTCGATCCGCGGACGATGTGTGATGGCCTGGTTCGGCATTGCGCTCCTGCTCATGGTCGGCGCGGGCATCATTTCGACCGGTCTGCCGGCCGCGGTCGTCTTGATGATGTTGGCAGGTTTCGGCGCGTGCGTCGGTGTTGCGGCAGGCGCCATCGACCTCGCGACGCTATGGGCGCTTCCAACCCGTCTGATCAATCTGCTTGAAAGCGATGTGCTCCAAGCCCTGCCGCTTTACGTGACGATGGGTCTTTTGCTCGATCGTCTGCCTATTGCGGATGCGCTCTATCGGGCAACGCAATCCGTGCTTCCGCGCAAACCTCAAGCGCCGCTGGCCTCTGGCATGCTGCTTGGCGCGCTGCTCGGGCCGATGAACGGATCGGTCGGCGCCAGCGTGCTGGCGCTGTCGCGCGTGGTTGCGCCGCGGCTTGCGGCGGAAGGCATCACCGCGCCGCATCGCCATGCCATCGTCGCCGTCGCCTCCACGCTTGGCGTTCTGGTGCCGCCGTCGCTGGTCCTCATTCTCCTGAGTGACGCGATGCTGTCCGCCCACACCATCGCAGTTACCGCAACAGGTCGCACCGACCGCGTCGTCAACACGCAGGACATCTTTCACGCGGCGCTGTTGCCGGGCGGGATCTTCCTGCTGCTGTGCCTTGGGCTATCGGGGCTTGTTGGGCGCGGCGCGACAAAGCTGCCGGAGCGGGCGCGGCTTTCGGCTGCGCAAGGATGGATCGCGGTTGTCGCGCTCACTTTCCTGCTGGTTCTGCTCGGCGGCGTCGCGCTCGGCTATTTCTATGCCGTCGAGGCTGCGGCGATGGGCGCCTTCGCGCTTCTGGTGGCGGGCCTCGTTTCGGGGCGCCTCCCCAGGAAGGTGCTGAGCGAGCTTCTCGGCGATGCCATTGCACTGACGGGTGCATTGTTTTCACTGCTGCTCGCGGCAACCACGTTCACCATGGTTCTGAGGCTGCTCGGCACGGCCGATCTCGTCAGCGAAATCGTCTCGTCGATTCCCGGCGGCGATGTCACTGCTGTTGCCGTGGTGCTTGGCCTCATCGCCGTCAGTGCATTCGTGCTCGACGCTTTCGAAATTATCTTCGTCATCGTTCCGATCGTCATTCCGCCGCTTCTGATCCGAGTCGCCGATGCGCGATGGGTCGCGGTGCTGGTGCTCTTGACCTTGCAGTCGAGCTTTCTGCTGCCGCCTTTCGGTTATGCGCTGATGATGGTGCGCGGCGTGCTGAAGGAGCACGTCGAGTTCCGCGCTTTCCTGCGTGCG
This sequence comes from Bradyrhizobium sp., assembly GCF_035652035.1. Classification (GTDB taxonomy): domain Bacteria; phylum Pseudomonadota; class Alphaproteobacteria; order Rhizobiales; family Xanthobacteraceae; genus Bradyrhizobium. The sequence goes on along the minus strand of NZ_DASREO010000012.1, from coordinate 5,977 downwards.
CTGGCGCCGTTTCTCGCCGCGCAATGGTTGCTGCTGCTCGCCGTCCTGTTCTTCCCGGCGTTGACGCATCCGGGAAAGGCGCCGGAGGAAAACTCCCGCGCGGCTCCCGCCGCGCTGTCGGACGAGGAATTCAACAGGCGTCTCAATGAGATGCTCAGGCCGCCGGAGCCGGAAGCCGGCACGGGTTCAGACCGCCGGTGACGCAAATATCTTTCATCTAATGAAATTCAAAATCGTCATGTGAAAATTAGATTGCTTTCGCCCTGCGGAACAGGCCCTATTACGGAAAACATGGGCCGGGAGAATTGACGCCAATGTCGTCCGACAGAGCGAATGAGAGACGAGGCATCATGCCGGCGCGTCCGCCGATGGGACGCGATCACGGTGGTATCCAGGCGCTCGATCGCGCTTTCCTGATTCTCGATGTCATGGCCGATGCCGGCGGCGAAGCCAAGCTGACGGAAATCGCAGCCTCGGCTGGCCTCAACGTTTCAACCTGCCATCACCTGATCTCGACCTTGCACAATTGGGGTTACGTCGCGCGCGGCATCAACAGCCGCAGCTATGTTCTGGGCTCGCGAATTCTGCACCTCAGCGCCGCGTGCCTGCGCCAGGTCGACCTGCCGCGGCGGGCGCAGAGCTTTGTCGACCGGTTGAACGATCAGACGCGCGAAGCCGTCCAGCTTGCGATCATGCAGGATACCAACCTCGTCCACATCCTGCGTCGCGAGGCGCGGCATGCGGTTCGTGTCGAGGCCGGTTTTGGCGGCAACGCCAATGCCGCGCATGCGACCGCGACCGGCAAGGCCATCCTGGCCTGGCTGCCGCCGACCGAACTCGACCGCATCGTCGCGGACAAGGGGCTGACGGCCTTCACGCCCAACACGATCACCGATCTGGATGAACTGAAAGAACATCTGCGGCTTGTTCGCCGCAACGGCTATGCGCTCGATCGCGAGGAGTTTCGCCCGGGCGTGATCTGTCTTGGTGCGGCTATTCGCGACCATGCCGGCGCGGTCGTTGGCTCGATCAGCGTCTCATCGCCCGCCTTTCGCTCCACTCCGGAATATATCGAGCAGATGAAGGTTCATTTGATTGCGGCCGCCGACGAACTGTCGATCGAGCTCGGCGCGCCCGGCGCTATCCTGCGGGGGACAGCCAAGAGCATGGCGGCGGAATAGAAAAACAATAAGCCTTCAGGAGTGAAAAGATGCCGCAGCCCGACAACGTCAAGACGTCGCCCGACTTTCCGATTCCAGACGCGATGCGGGCCTGGGTGCTGGGCGATCCCGATCAGTTGACGCTGACCACCAAGCCCGTGCCGGTGCCGAAGCGGGCCGAGGTTCTCGTGCGCATCGACGCGGTCGCGATCTGTGCGACCGACCTCGAGATCATTCACCACGGCCCGCCCGCGCTGATTCAGGGTGGCCAGCCCTTCAACAAGAATTTTACGCCGGGCCACGAATATATGGGCACGGTGGTGGCGCTCGGTCCGGGCGTCGACGAATACCGGATCGGGCAGCGCGTCACCGTTGAAATCCATGCCGGATGCGGCCAGTGCAAGCGTTGCCGCGAGGGCATGTACACGGCCTGCCATAACTACGGACTGAACTACGGCGAGGTCGATAAGGGCCACCGCGCCAACGGCTTTACGACGGACGGCGGATTTGCCGAATACGCCGTCAACAACATCAATACGCTGGTGCCGATTTCCGACGAGATGTCGGACGAGGAGGCGACGCTGGTCGTCACCGCCGGCACGGCGATGTATGGCCTGACCGAGCTTGGCGGTCTTGTTGCCGGCGAGAGCGTCGTCGTGACCGGTCCCGGTCCGATCGGACTGTTAGGCGTGGCGGTTGCGAAAGCGCTCGGCGCCCATCCGGTGATCCTGACCGGTACGCGCGACAATCGCCTTCAGATCGGCAAGGAACTCGGCGCCGACTACGTCATCAATGCCAAAAAGGAAGATCCGGTGGCGGCGGTGCGCAAGCTCAATGGCGGCAAGGGCGTCGACTATGTGGTCGAATGTTCCGGCGCGCCCGAAGCCGTCAACGAAGCCGCGCGCATGGTCAATCGCGGCGGCCGCATCTGTCTTACGGCCTTTCCGGGCAAGCCGGCCGAGGTCGATATCGCCCACATCGTGCGCAACAATATCTATGTCTTCGGCATCCGCGGCGAAGGCAAGAGCGCGACCCACCGGGCCGAAGCCTTCATGGCGCAGAAGCGCTTCGATGCGACCAAGGTGCACACCCACACCTTCGCGCTGGAGGATCTGCCGACCGCGCTGAAATATGCCCGCGAACGCATCGAGGATGCGATCAAGGTCGTGGTCAAGACCCACGGTCACGCCGCCCTCAACCGCGTTGCCGCGGAATAGGTCGCTACCTGATAAGGCGAGAGATGATTTCGCGGTAAGCACGGCGCGGCCCTGTCGCCCAAGTCCTATCGCCCAGGTCCGTCTTGTGCCGGGTATGTGGAGGAAAAGCGATGACCGCGTTCGAAATCGACCGTCCGTCCTCCGCCACACCAGCGCTCCAACAGGTCGGTGCGAAAACGGCGAGCGTGCCGTTCTATCGCAGGCTTTACGTTCAGGTGATCGTCGCGGTCGTTCTCGGCGCGGCGCTCGGCTACATCGCGCCGAACTTTTCGGTCAGCCTGAAACCTTTCGCCGACGCTTTTGTGAAGGCGATCAAGGTCGTCGTCGGTCCGATCATCTTCACCACCATTGCGCTTGGCATCGCCCATATGCGCGATATCCGCCATGTCGCCAATGTCGGCGTCAAGGCGCTGATCTATTTCGAGGTCGCCTCGACGCTCGCGCTCGCTATCGGGATGATCGTCGGTAACGTCTGGCAGATTGGGATGGGGCTCAATGCGGACGCCGCCGCTTTCGATCCGAAACTGGTCGAAAGTTACGCGAAGTCGGCCAAGGACACCGGCCTTGTGGAATTCCTGCTCTCGATCGTCCCGAATTCCTTTGTCGAACCTTTCGTCAAGGGCGATATCCTGCCTGTTCTTTTTCTGGCGGTGCTGCTGGGGTTCGGCTTGAGTCTCTCGAAGGACCAGGGCAAGCCGGTGGTGGCCTTCCTCGAGTCCGCGTCGTCTGCGCTGTTCGGCATGGTGCGGATCATCATGCACGTCGCGCCGGTCGCGGCGCTTTGTGCGATGGCGTTCACGGTCGGGAAATACGGCCTGCGGACCTTGCTCGATCTCGGTCAGCTCGTGGCGTCGGTTTATATCGTCTGCATCCTGTTTGTGCTGATCGTGCTTGGCGGATTCCTGCGGCTTTCCGGCTTCGGCATCTTTCGCGTGCTGAACTATTTCAAGGACGAGATCCTGTTCGTCTTCGTCGCAACCTCGGCGGAAGCCATGATGCCGCGTTCGATGCAGAAGCTGCAGAGACTGGGCGTATCCAGGGATGTCGTCGGGCTGGTGATGCCCGGCGGATTTTCCCTCAACATGGATGGCACCGCGATCTACATGACGATGTCGGTGCTGTTTCTGGCGCACGCCTTCAATGTGCACCTGTCGATCTGGCATCAATTGAGCGTGCTGTTCGTGATGTTGTTCACATCCAAGGGCGCGGCGGGCGTGACCGGCGGCGGCTTCATCGCGCTGGCTGCGACGCTGCCGGTGGTCGATGCGGTGCCGGTCGCCGGCATTGCGCTCTTGCTCGGCGCCGACCGCTTCATGGCGCAAATGCGCGCGGCAACCAACCTGACGTCCAACATCATTGCGACGCTTGTGGTGGGGCGCTGGGTCGACGGCGTCGACATGCCGACGGCGCACGCGGAATTGCAGGCTGGATTTGCGGAAGCTGCCAGTGTGTCGGGCGAGCGGACTTGACGCCGCTTAGCGACCCGCCCAGTTCGCCGCCCAGATCAAGGCCTGTCGCTGGCCCTCGGCGACCTGAGGCAGCGACATCTTCTCGGCGACCCCATCTCGAAGTCTCTGATAGAAGGCGCGATCGCGCCGTGAGGCCCTCGCGGTCGCAAGGTCGAGCCATTTATAAGCAAGGATAAGGTCTTTCTGTACGCCGTGGCCCCTGTCGTAACTGAGACCCAGGTGGGCTTGTGCAAAGGGATCGCCTTGCTCGGCCGCCTGCCAGTAGAGACCGGCGGCCGCGGTATAATTCTGCGGCACGCCAAAACCGTTTTCGTAGCGGAAGCCGAGTTGTCCCGTCGCTCGGGGGCTTCCGTGCGACACCACAATGGGGTCTCCCTCATGGGGGATCCAGATGTTCTCCCGCTGTCCCGCGAAACTGCCGGTGGCGGTGACGCAGGCAAACACCAGCGCGAGTGCCGGCAGGGTCCTAGCGGTGATCGTGGTCGTTGATGCTTTGAGCATAGGGCGCACTCGCGCTGACGGTACCGCGCAACTTGGTACGAAGTTCTTCGGCGACCGTATGCGCGTCCATACTGTCGCGAATAATTTGCGGACGAATGAAGATGATCAGCTCCGTCCGTGACTTCGTGTTGTCCTGGTTCGAGAACGCGTTGCCCAGCCCCTCGATCTGATCAAGCAGGGGTATGCCGCTTCTGTTCTCGTTCTTCTGGTCCTGGATCAGGCCGGCGAGCAGCACCGTTTGTCCGTTGGCGACGGAAATCTGGCTTTTGACCTTTCGCTCCTGGATGGTCGGGGTCAAGTTCGCGGTCGCGTTGGTCGAGGGCACGACGCTTGAGATCTCCTGCTCGATGTCGAGTCTCACATTGCCGTCGGCGCTGACGCGGGGGGCGACGTGCAGGATGATGCCGGTGTTGCGGTAGTCGACGGTGTTGACGACAGTGTTGTTGGCGGTCAGCACTGTCGCGCTGCCGGTCGAAATCGGAACCTGGTTGCCGACCTGAAGCGTCGCCGCCTGGTTGTTGACCACGACGATCGACGGGGTCGACAACACCTTCACGCCCGTAACGTTGTGCAAGGCGGTGAGGACCATGGCCGGCTGGGCTTCCTGGCCGACCAGGAAATTGAATCCTGGCACCGTGCGGCTGAGCAAGTTGGTGGCAGTCGTGGTGGCGACGGCGCTCGCCGCCGTTGTCGCGGTTGTCGTAGCCGCTGTTGTCGCTGCCGTCGCGGTGGTCGATGCCGACGGTATCGTTGTCGCCGTCGTCCCAGTGCTGTTGAGGAGGGACCCCTGGTCGGGCCGTAGTCCCAGTGCGTGGCTGGTCAGGAAGAATTGAACGCCGAACTGGAGTTCGTCGGTGAGGTCGACTTCGGCGATCGTGGCGTTGATGGCGACCTGCAACTGCGGCTGATCGACCTGCCGCAGCGCCGATTCAATGATCTTGTAGTTGCCCGTGTCGGCGTAGATCAGAAGCTCATTGTTGGCGACGTCAGGCGTGATCCGGACATTTTGCAGGATACCCTGTCCGCTCGCGCCGGTACCATTGCCCTTGTCGAGCTGGCCTAGATTGCCGCCATTCGCGCTGTTGTTCGTTCCGCCGAATCCCGAGCTGCTGCCGGAATTTCCGCGCGCGTTCAAAGCTGCGCCCAATGGCGAAGAGGTGTTGTTGACGTTCGCATTGCTGGCGGCGTTGAGCGAAAGGCGGTCTCCCGCGCTCGTCGTCCCTGATCCGGGCGCAATCTGGTTGTCGGCGCTGTCGAGCAGGCTTGAGTTCTGCGATCCGCCGCCGAACATGTCGGTCAGCACGCGGGCGATCTGTTTCGCATCGCCGTATTTCACCTTGTAGACGTGGACGCTGGTCCTTGTTGAGTCCGAGCGGTCCAGACGCCTGATCCAGGTTTCGACGTTCTTCAATAGGCCCGGCTTCTTGGTCACCACCATGATCGCGTTGAGCCGGGCCACCGGTTGCAGTTTGACCAGGTTCTGGTTCAGGCCGTTTTCGCCGGAGTCGACGATCTTTTCGAGTTCGGCGATGATCGGCTCGGGGCCGCTGTTGGCGACTGGGTAGATGCCGATCGACTGTCCCCGCATCCAGTCGACATCGAAACTCTCCGCAGTTTCGACGGCGGTTCG
>NZ_DASREO010000011.1:0-3622 GCF_035652035.1 Bradyrhizobium sp. | reverse complement strand
GCGGTGATCGGCCTCGGCCCGGCCGAGCTGCGGGCGCTGACGATGCCGGCCTGCATCGTGCCCGGCAACGACCGGGTGCATCCGCGCACCCCCGGCCAGGTCGCGCACCGGCTGATGCCGAACAGCGAATACCGCGAGGTGCTGACCGAGGACCGCATGGACCTCGACGTCGCCCTCGAGGACTGGGAGGCCAAGGAGGGCCTCTTGGCGGCGGTGTTCATCGATTTCCTGCGCCGCCAAGGGCGGTAGCGCCGGCGCCGGGCGGCGGGGGGCGTGGACCGGAGGCAAGCCTCGGTTATCGGAGCGGATCGTCAGCTCCGTCTCGCCGGCATCGACGACGGACACCGCGAGAGGCCTGCACGGCACGATCGCACGGATTGGACAGCCGGATATGCGTTGCTTGCCGTCACGCCAGCGAGCAGCGCGGCACGGAGCGCAACCTGAGCGACGGAGGCTCAATCACGCTCAAGTACGCGAGCGAGAGCAGATTGCCGTACCCTCACTCCCACTCATCTATTTTTGGCTATGTTAATGCGCTGATTTTTCAGCGCAATTTTTTTCGATTGCGCGTCGCGATCCGAACTGCGAACCGACAAAAATTTCTCGTGCTGATTTTCAACAGAAAATCGCGCGATTCCGCTTCAACGAGGTTTCAGCGACTATCGACAACGATTGGTCGATTCTTCGCTTCGTCGATCACGCAACGCGTTGCACGCCAGCGTGAGAAATACCGTCATCGCTTTAGCACGATCAGCAATCATTCGCCATCGGCTCGCACGTCAAGTTTCTCGCTTAGTACCATCTAACGGTGTGAAGGCATGATCGTCTTCGTCGCCGAAAATGCTCGGCCGCGAACCGCTTCTCGACCGCCCTGTTGCCCAGCAGGCAGGAGCGAGACTTACCCCCAAACCTCCCGCCACGCGGCGAACTCGGACGGCCTGATCTGGTAGCGCGCGAAATTCCCCTCATGCAGGCCGAGAAGCTCGCTCTCCGCTGTTTCGCGAAAGCGTTCGCGCTCCGCCGCATCGATGTGCTCGCTGGTCCACGTGGTGACGTGCTTTGCGGCCTGCTTCTTGTCCATCCGCCCGCGAACGACCGCGCCGACCACTTCACGCAGCGCCGCCCGATGCCGCAGCCTGAACGGATCGGGTTCGCCGAGCGATTGCCTGACGGCGGCATAGCGCGCGGCGGACCGTTCATAAGCCCAGATAAACACGTCGCGCAGCAACTCGGTCTTGTCGAGTTCATAGACCCCGAGCACCGCGTGGGTATAGGTGCCGCGCGGCACGCCCTCGAAGGAGAGCGGCGAGAGATTGCTTTTGATCAGAGGGATGTTCGCGGAGAGGCGTGACACCCGTTTGTTCACGTCGTCGAACGGCTGCAAATACGGGAGCTGCACCATGACGAAGAACGCCTGCTCGAAAGGATCGGTAATGGCTGCGGCTGTTGCGAGGATCTGGTCGAAACACTCTTCGATGAGCTGCGGCACTTCGAGCGGATGGAAGGAGGACCGCTCGATGGCGACGCCGATGCGGCGGAGTCTGCCCGCCGCGTCGGGGTCCGCGAGCAGGTTGTTTGCGAGCAGCGCGTGGAGATTGAGGATGGTGTAGCGGTTGAAGCCGATCTCCTCTGCGGTGCCGACTAGGAATTCGATCGCGTCCTTGTGGTTGAGGATCATCTGCGCCTCGAGGCGCTCCTTCCCTTCCGCCTCCTCGCCAAGATCGATGAGGCGCTTGGTGTCGAGCAGCGAGTAGGTGTTCCCCTCAAGGCGGCTCGAATTCCAGGACAGGTCGATCAGCAGCCTGTTCAGTATCTGCTTCGCGTAGGTGCCGGCGGGCTGCGGGGCGATCGCCGGCGTGCCGACGTTGCGCAGGTGCGCGCGCTCCGCCGCCGTCAGATAGAAGGTTTCGTTGGGGCGGTACGCATCGAGGAACGCGCGGTTATAGCCGACCGGCTTGCGCGCCTCCGGTGGCTTGCGAACATACGCCTCAATCTCAGTGCCGGGCTTCGAGAGCGGCAGGACGGCTTCGCCTTCCGCCCCCGCCTCGGCGCGCCCTGCAGCCGCGCCGATCCCGACCTGGACTTGCAGCCGGTAGCGCGCCCAGCGGCCCTCGCCTTCCATGACCAGGCGGCGATGATCGACGAGGTATTTGAGGCGATATTGCAGCGTGCGGCGCGGCGGCGGCTCTTGCAGCGAATCGGCAATCTGCTGCGCCGTCGCCCCGCCAGGGCGGCGGCGCACGGCTTCCTCCATCGCCTGCAATTCCTCTTCCAGGATGCGCCGTACCACGTCGCCTCTCTTTCTTGCGCACGCACTTATATGCGCAATTTAGCCACATGTACGCGCAATTTTCAAGCATGCGCGCAACTTTATGGCCGTATGCGCAAACAATAAGCAGAAATTGCGGCAGCGCACCGACGGTTGTCCCGGGCGCGCAAGGCGGCAGGGCGTTGCTGGCACCTTGGGCCGAGGCGCATACGCCTCAACAGGTTCGGCTATTTTTCAGATATTGCAGTTAGAGAGGGCCTATCTTATATTGGGCTTGCAAAAGGAGCAGACCATGACGACCCATCTGCTGCAATTCGTTGAGCTCTCGGACCAGGATCGAAAAAAGGCCAAGCGCCTTGGCAAGCTTGGGAAGGGCGATCAGGTGGAGGTTCGGGTCCGGCGCCGCTCTGGCGAGGACCAAGTCCTAAAGCTCCCACCGAAGGCCGCAGTCCTGCTTGAGGCGGCTCTTGGGCACCTTCTTCAGGGTGAACGCGTGGCTGTCCTCGCCGAAGACCAGGAACTCAGCCCGAACGACGCGGCAGAGATTCTGGGCATCTCCCGCCCGCTCGTGGTGCACCGCATGGACGTTGGCGATCTGCCGTTCCGCTATGTCGGCAAGCATCGCCGCACGAAATTACGAGATGTGCTGGCGCTGAAGACAAAAATGGATGCGCAGCTAGCGGCGATGGAAGCGCTCACTGAGGACGCCGAGGATCTCAGGCAGCGCTATGGCGTTTAAGCCCTCGGTCGCCGTTCTAGACGCCTGCATCCTCTATCCTTTCCATCTCAGGAACATCGTTGTCCAAGCCGCCGTAGACCGACTCATCGATGCGCGCTGGACGAACGCGATCCATAACGAATGGATCCAGAACTTGGTGGCCAGCGCACCGGCAATTCCATTGGAACGCTTGCAGACAACGCGCCGGCTGATGAACGAGGCACTGCCAACGGCGATGGTCGATGCTTACGAGCGCCATGTTGCGACGGTGAACCTGCCCGATCCTAATGACCGTCATGTGGTAGCCGCCGCAATCACTGCGCGTGCCTCTTTAATCATAACATGGAACTTGCGCCACTTCCCGGTGAAGGAGCTAAAGAGGTTTGACTTGCAGCGAGAGACGCCGGATGCTTTTCTATCCCGTCTCTACGATGACGTCCCGGATATAGCGGTCGGCTCCCTAGCGAACGCTCGCCGGAATCTGACCAAGAGCCGAATTTCGGCTTCAGACTTTATCGGCATTCTCAGAAGCCAAAGACTCGTCGAACTTGCGCGACGCGCGCAAAAACACCATGCCGATCTGTAGGGAGTCACCGGTTTTACGACCGGACTGGGGTCAATGAAGCCGAGCCGCA
>NZ_DASREO010000010.1:0-36115 GCF_035652035.1 Bradyrhizobium sp. | reverse complement strand
ACCTGCGAAGCCAAGGAAAGCCCGCCAAGCTCGCTCTCGTTGCCGTCGCCCGAAAGCTGCTCGTTACCGCTAATGCGCTCGTCAAAAATAACGTCCGCTATACACCCCAGCAACTTGACAGCTAAGACAGTCGCCGGGTTCTCGCTTTGCGAGCCCCGGAATGACGACTGGCGCGATCAGGTTTCGACCAGCCCCGTGGTCGAACCTGAGGCTGACGAATCCTTGTGGCCGTGCGGCAAGCCTAGATAGGACTCCGAGCCCATCTCGATCAGACGCGACGACGTCCGCTTGAATTCGTTGGCCTCATTGCCTTCCGCCGCAACGTAAAGCGAGAGCGGATCGGCGTCCGCCGAGGCCATCAGCTTTACGCCGTTGTCGTAGAGCGTATCGATCAGGGTGATGAACCGTTTGGCGGCGTTGCGTTCGCTATAATCCATCACCGGAATGCGGTCGATCATGAGGGTGTGATAGTCGCGGGCGAGCCGAAGGTAGTCGGATGCGGCGAGCGGCTGTTCGCAGAGTTCAGCGAAGGAAAAGCGCGCCACGCCATGCGACGAGCACGGCACGTGCAACGTGCGGCCCTTGATCGAAATATCGCGCGAACGACACGGCGCGTTGCCGGTCATCTTCGCCCAGGCCTTGTCGAGCGCGGCTGCGGCCGCAGCATCCGCCGGCACCAGCCACATTTTCACGCCTGCGAGTTTTTCCAGCCGGAAATCGGTGCGAGCGTCGAGTCGCAGCACGATCATGTGCTCTTCGATCTGCGCAATAAAGGGGAGAAAGAGCGAGCGGTTCAGCCCGCCCTTGTAGAGGTCTTCCGGTGCGACGTTCGAGGTCGCAACCACCACGGTGCCGAGTTCGAACAGACGCGCGAACAACCGTCCGAGGATCATGGCATCCGCGATATCCGTGACGTGAAATTCGTCAAAGCAAAGCAGCCACGCCTGCTCAAAGATCGCATTGGCGGTGAGTGCGATCACATCGCCATCGGCGATTTCCCCACGCGCGATCGCTTGCCGAAAGCCGTAGATGCGTTCATGCACTTCGGTCATGAACTCGTGGAAATGCGCACGACGCTTGTACTGGACCGGGCTCGCCTGGAAAAACAGGTCCATCAGCATGGTCTTGCCACGACCGACGTCGCCGTGAACGTAAAGGCCACGCGGCGGCCCATCGTTCTTGTCGGCAAACAGCCGGCCAAGCAGGCGCTGCCTGCGCAAGGGCCGATAGCGCTCGATCCGCTGCTCGAGATCGCCGAAGGCTTCCGCGACCTCCCGCTGCGCAGCGTCGGGCTCGATGGCCCCGGATGAGACGAGCGCCTCGTAGTGCTTGACGAAAGATTCAGGAGAGGAAGAGAGCATGACCCTATTCTAGGGCATCAGCCTAAAGAAAAATGCAAGCCGGAAAGGCGCAGCCGAGCATGCGCACTCTCCCCCCAGGCCGGGCGAAGTGAATGAGGTCAGGCGCTCAGCGCGTAGGAGTCCTCGACCACATAAGGTCCGCCGCCGGTTGAGGCGCGCGAGGAGAACAACACGAACCGCGAAGCCGTGAACACTTTGGTCGGAAAGTAGCCGCGGACCGAAAGATAGTCGGCGACGTCCTGGGCCGCCGCATCCCGCAGCCGCGCCAGCGTGACATGAGGTGTGAATTTTCGCCCCTCGGGATCGAGCCCGATCCGCTGCATCAGCCGTTCAAGCTCGGCCTGCAATTCGATCAAAGGCCTGGTCGGGGCGATGTTGGCGACCACCGCACGCGGCTTCTTACCGCCGAAAGACGAAAGGCCCTGGACTGCGACCTCGAACGGCTTGCGGTTCACCCGAAAAAGCATGGAGGCGATTTCGTTGGCGGAGACGCCGTCGATGTCGCCGATGAAGCGCAAGGTGACGTGGTAATTTTCGGGATCGATCCAGCGTGCGCCTGGTAGTCCGCCACGCAATGAGGAGAGGGTTTGGCCGATCTCGGCCGGAATTTCCAGTCCGGTAAACAGACGCGGCATCGCAAGACTCCCGATGCTGGAACGTGATTCGGAAAACAGGATAGCGAGTTTTCCTAAAGGATCATGTTCGCTGACAGACACCGGCGACGAATCACCGGCAACTAATTTTTACCGTAGTTATGTGACTCTGCGAAGCATCTCGCGTTAACCGATCAGTAAAGGTTCGCCTAGAGCTCCGATTCCGAAGTTCGCACGCTGTTGAGGCGGGCCTGATGCGAACTTCGAAATCAAAGGAGCTCTAGAAACCATCGGTTTTCTGGCGCGGTCTTGAATTTGAAGCTCCTATACCCACCCTCGGCAAGACTGATAGGAGCTTCAAATTCGCCGCACTAGGACTGCCGCGCCGTGCACCTCCTCTTTGCTTGATCAGCTCGCGCGCCTGACGATCGGGCCGAGAAATGCCTCAACGCTAGGCAAGATATTTTTGACGATGATGTCAACTCCTTCGGAAGTCGGATGGATGCCGTCAGCCTGGTTGAGTTTGTCGTCCGCCGCTACCCCGTCAAGGAAAAAAGGATAGAGCGGCACGTCATAGGCCTTGGCGAGATCCGGATAGATCGAATTGAAGCGGGTCGCGAAGTCAGCGCCGTAATTGGGCGGCGCGACCATGCCGCACAACATCACCGCAACGCCGCGCGCCTTCAGCTGTTTCACGATCTCGGTCAATGCCGCACGGGTGACGGCGGGATCGGTCCCGCGAAGTGCGTCATTGGCGCCGAGCTCGACGATGACGGCCTGCGTGTCCTGCGGCACCGACCAATCGAGCCGGTCGCGGCCGCCGGAGGCGGTGTCGCCGGAAACGCCGGCGTTGGTCATATCGACGGCTATGCCTCTGGCCTTCAATGCCTTTTGCAGCTTGGCGGGAAATGCGTCGGAGCCGGCGAGCCCATAGCCTGCGCTCAGGGAATCGCCCAGCACGACCATCTTGATCGGCGCACCGGAAGCCGGCGCAGACTGCGCCAAAGCGGGTTCTGCCGCCATCACCAGCAAGCCCCACACGAGCATTTGCATGAACAGGAAGGAGAGCCTCTCGACCGCGCTGCCGGAAGTACCATATGAGCTAGCCATGGACAGTCTCACAAAACCCTCGTCGGTGTCCGGCATCGCACCGGACAGTATTTCCATCTCCAACGTCAACCTCTCGCTCGGCTCCGGTGCCGCGCGCGTGCATATCCTCAAGGACATCAGCCTGCGCGTTGCATCCGGCGAAGCGCTTGGCCTGATCGGACCGTCGGGCTCGGGAAAATCCACGCTCCTCATGGTGATGGCGGGACTGGAGCGTCCCGACAGCGGAGAGGTGGTGGTCGGCGGAACGCCTTTCAATGCCCTCGATGAGGACGCATTGGCACGATTTCGTGGCCGCCAGGTCGGCATCGTCTTCCAGTCGTTTCATCTGATCCCGACCATGACGGCGCTGGAGAATGTCGCGGTCCCGCTCGAACTCGCCGGCAATGCCGACGCCGCCAATCGCGCCGCGCAGGAACTTGTTTCCGTCGGGCTTGGCGACCGGCTGCATCATTACCCGACGCAGCTCTCGGGCGGCGAACAGCAGCGCGTTGCGCTGGCGCGCGCACTCGCGCCCGATCCTGCGATCCTCGTCGCCGACGAGCCCACCGGCAACCTCGATGAGGCAACCGGCAAACAGATCGTCGATCTCCTGTTCACCAAACACGCCGAGCGCGGCATGACGCTGGTGCTGGTCACGCACGACGCATCGCTGGCGCATCGCTGCGACCGCGTTGTCCGGCTGCGCTCCGGCCACATCGAAGCTCAAGTAGAGCGCGACGCCGCTTCATGACCATTCTGGCCGAACTCGTCACCAGCAATCGCCCGGCTTCGCTGCCGCTGCGCTATGCCCTGCGCGAGCTGCGCGGCGGCCTGCGCGGCTTTTACGTTTTCATCGCCTGCATCGCGCTCGGCGTCATGACGATTTCCGGCGTCGGCTCGGTCGCCGCAAGCCTAAGTGACGGTCTGGCGCGCGAGGGGCGCACGCTGCTTGGCGGCGACGTTGCCTTCTCGCTGTTTCAACGCGAGGCCAAGCCGGACGAACTCGCGTTCCTGAACTCCCGCGGCAAAGTCTCGTCGATCGCGACCTTGCGTGGCATGGCCCGCGCCGAGGACGGTCGCCTCGCGCTGGTCGAGATCAAGGCGGTCGACGGCGACTATCCGATGCTCGGCCAGCTCTCGCTCGCGCCGGACCTGCCGGTCGCCGATCTGCTCGCCGAACATGATGGCGCGTTCGGCGCGGCCGCCGATCAGACGCTCTTGGCCCGGCTCGATCTGAAGCTCGGCGATCGCGTCACGGTCGGCCAGGCAACGTTTCAGATTCGCAGCGTCGTCAATTCCGAGCCCGACAAGCTCGCTGGCGGCCTCGGATTCGGCCCACGATTTCTGACCAGCGAGGCCGGGCTTCGCGCCACACAACTGCTGCAACCCGGCAGCCTGGTGCGCTGGATCTATCGGGTGAAGCTGCCTGACGACACCAACGCCGATCGCAATACAAAGCAGTTCGTCGACGAGACGCGCCAGGCGCTGCCTCACGCCGGCTGGGAAATTCGTTCGCGCGACAATGCGTCGCCGCAGCTCGAACGTACCATCAATCGCTTCACGCAATTCTTGACGCTGGTGGGGCTCGCCGCGCTTCTGGTCGGCGGCGTGGGCGTTGCCAACGCCGTGAAGAGCCATATCGACCGGCGCCGCGACGTCATTGCAACCTTCAAGGCCGTCGGCGCGACCGGCGGCGACGTGTTTTCGATCTACCTGACGCAGGTCATCGTGCTCGCCGTCGTCGGCTCGATCACCGGACTTGTGGCGGGCGCCGCGATCCCCTTCATCATCGTGGATGTCTTCGGCAAGCTGTTGCCGCTGCCGGTCGAGCCCGCGCTGCACACGGGCGAACTCGCGCTGTCGCTGGTTTATGGGCTCTTGACCGCGCTCGCCTTCGGCCTCTGGCCGCTGGGCCGCGTTCACGACGTGCCCGTGGCGGCGCTGTTCCGCGACACGGTCTCCAGCGTCTGGCGCCGCCCGCGCTGGAGCTATCTCGCCTCGATGGCGGGCGTGATCGCAGTGCTGGTCGCCGTGATCATCGGCCTCGCCTACGACAAACGCGTCGCGACCATTTTTGTCGTCGCCTCGATCGCCGTCTTCGTTCTGCTGCGCGGCATCGCCTCACTGCTGATGGCGCTGGCGCGCCGCCTGCCGCGATCGCGAATAACGATGCTGCGGCTCGCCGTCACCAACATCTACCGGCCCGGCGCGCTGACGCCGTCGGTCGTGCTGTCGCTCGGGCTTGGCCTCGCCGTGCTGGTCACGATCACCCAGATCGACGGCAATCTGCGGCGGCAGTTCATGGCGGCGTTGCCCGAGCGTGCGCCGTCGTTCTACTTCATCGATATTCCCTCCACTGAGGCCGATCGCTTTACAGCGTTCCTCAAACAGGCCGTGCCAGGCTCGACGGTGGAAGAAGTGCCGATGCTGCGCGGACGCATCGTCTCTGCACGCGGCGTGAGGGCTGAGGATCTTCACCCATCGACAGACAGCGAATGGGTGCTGCAAAGCGACCGCGGCCTGACCTCGACCGGAGACATCCCGAAGGGGTCCAAGATCATCGAGGGGAAGTGGTGGGGCGCCGACTATAACGGGCCGCCGCTGGTGTCGATCGACAAGAAGATTGCCGACGGGCTTGGAATCAAGCTCGGAGACGAGATCGTGGTCAATGTGCTTGGCCGCGATATCACAGCAACAATTGGAAACATGCGCACCATCGACTGGCAGGGTCTCGGCATCAATTTCGTGCTGGTGTTCTCGCCCAACGCCTTCCGCGGCGCGCCTCATACCCATGTCGCAACATTGACCGAGGCCCATCCGGACGCAGCCGGCGACGCGGCGATCGTCAAATCGGTCGCGAACGCCTTTCCCATGGTGACGAGCGTACGGGTTCGCGAAGCGCTCGAAACCATCGGTTCGGTCGTCACCAATCTCGTGCTCGCGATCCGCGGCGCCAGCGCCGTGACGCTGATTTCGGCCATTCTCGTGCTTGGCGGAGCGCTTGCCGCCGGCCACCGCCACCGGGTCTATGATGCGGTCATTCTCAAGACGCTGGGGGCCACGAGAGGGCGCCTCCTTGGGGCTTACGCGCTCGAATATCTGTTGATCGGCTTTGCGACGGCGGTCTTTGGCGTGGTCGCCGGCTCCATTGCTGCATGGCTGATCGTCACCAGGCTTATGACCTTGAGCTTCGTCTGGCAGGCCGGCAGCGCCGTGGGCGTGGTGGCATCGGCGCTGATCGTGACCGTGGGGCTGGGACTGGCCGGAACACTGCTGGCCTTGAATCAAAAGCCGGCCGCGGTGCTGAGAAACCTTTGATAGGTGCTGAGAAACCGCTGCGGACCGCTGATATAGAAATTGTATAAAAGTTAAGCAGCTCGCTCGCGGCGGCTTCCTAGCGACATTCAGCCGCGCATGAACGCTTGCGGCGATTGTGCTAGTTTCCCAAATATCGAACCGAGCACCAGATCCGCTTCATGACGCAAAATTAATGTCGGCGCGCAGCGGTATCTGGGTTAATTTTTGCAGGCAAAACCGGACTCTACTGCCTGCCAGACAACCAACGGGAATTCGACCATGTCGGACCTAGATCGCAACTATACTTCCCCCTTCGGCCGGGCCGCCGGGCGCGTTGACGCCGCGACCGTCGACGCCGGTCTGCGCGCCTACATGCTGCGCATCTACAATTATATGAGCATTGGCCTTGCCATCACCGGCTTGGCCGCGCTCGGCATCTACATGGCAGCCGTCACCGCCGACCCCTCGGGCGCGGCTGCCAAGATCGGCAGCGCCTATCTGACGCCGTTCGGCTACGCGATGTTCGTCAGCCCGCTGAAGTGGCTGTTCATCCTCGCACCGCTGATCATGGTTTTCGCGATCTCGGCCGGCATCAACCGCCTCGCGCCTTCAACCGCGCAGATGCTGTTCTGGGTGTTCTCGGCGCTGATGGGCGTTTCGCTGTCCTCGATCTTCCTGGTGTATACGCACACCTCGATCGTGCGGGTGTTCTTCATCACCGCCGCCTCCTTCGGCGCGCTGAGCCTCTATGGCTACACCACGCGGCGTGACATGACCGGAATGGGATCGTTCCTGATGATGGGCCTGTTCGGCATCATCATCGCGAGCCTGGTCAATCTGTTCATCGCCAGCTCGGCGCTGCAGTTCGCGGTTTCCGTCATCGGCGTGCTGGTATTCGCGGGCCTCACCGCCTGGGACACCCAGCGGCTGAAGAACGACTACATCTACGGCTATGCCCGGGCGGGTGGTGATGTGGCAGAACGCGCGGCGATTACCGGCGCCCTGTCGCTCTATTTGAACTTCATCAACCTGTTTACGCTGCTGTTGCAGCTGCTCGGCCAGCGCGACTGACGCGGCAAGCGAGAGCGATCAAATCCCAAAGCCCCGGCCTCGCGCCGGGGCTTTTCTTTTGGGGTTTGCGAAAATAGTCTGCACGGATGCCATCGCTTGAAATCAGGCCGGCCGTCGTCGCCGACCTTCCCTCCGTCACCGAGATCTATGCCGACGCGGTCCGCGAGGGAACCGCGACCTTCGAGCTTGTTCCGCCGGATCTTGCCGAGATGACGCGACGCTTTCGGGCGCTTTCGGACGGCGGCTTTCCGTATCTCGTGGCCATCCTGGAAGGGAACGTCGCCGGTTATGCCTATGCGGGCCCCTATCGTCCACGCCCGGCCTATCGTTTCACCGTGGAGAACTCGGTCTATCTGCGGCCCGCCGTCCACCGCCGCGGCATCGGCCATCAGTTGCTGCAAAGGTTGATTGCCGACTGCGAGGCGCGCGGCTTTCGCCAGATGATCGCGGTGATCGGGGACTCGGCCAATGCCGGATCGATCGGCGTTCACGCGGCTTGCGGCTTTACCATGATCGGAACCCACCCGAATGTCGGCCTCAAGTTCGGCCGCTGGCTCGACACTGTGATGATGCAGCGGGCGCTTGGCGAGGGCGCTTCGACCGTGCCTTCGGCGTAGTTTCCCCGCTCAAACCACCGCCAGCTTGCGGTCGATCACCAACAGGACGCGATCGAGTTCATGACCGCGGCGCAGGATCAGCCCGCTCGCCGAGATCACGCTGTACATGCCTTGCTTGCGCGCCAGGCGCGGATCTTTCTCGATCCGGTAAAGTGGAACCTCGGAGGAACGGCGGAAGATCGAGAACACGGCACGGTCGCGCAGAAAGTCGATGGCGTAATCGCGCCACTCGCCATCGGAGACCATGCGTCCATACAAATTCAGAATGCGATTGAGTTCGAGACGATTGAACGTCACCCGGTTCGACGAAGCGCCCGCAGCGGCCTGACGCGCCACGGCGCGTGCCTCGCTTGGATCGGTATCCTCCGAGATCAAACTCATGGCACATCTCCTGTCATTTACCCGACATGATTGCGCCGACTGAACCGCTCCGCAAGGGGCGGTGTCACCGCACCCCCTTTCCCCCACTCGTCCGAGCCCGCGATCCTTGACGCAACTCTTGACGCAACTCTTGGCCGAATCGGCCTTTTTACGCCGTCACGGGATCGTTAGTTCAATCATAATACCGCCCCACTTCCGCCCAGCGGGTGCCCTGCTAGATTGCGATAAGAATCACCTGCGTTGGCCCGGTCCTTTCGATACCGGATTCCTCAGCCCCCAGCCCCCCGGGGTCGTCGGGACCGGGTCTATCGCAGAATAATTGATCCGTGACTGGACCAACGAGAGTTGGTCCTTTTTCTTTTTGCGGTGTCTCCGTCTCGATTTCAGAAAACGAATCAAGACATCCGCAAGCAGGCCTGCGGGCTGCGTATCAAACCAACGACGTCTTCGGATGGGTCTAGTGCAGCGACGTGTACGCCGCCCCTAACATCGGGCCTGGCCGATCGCGGCTTCCGTCCTGAACGAAGACAGCCGCGGCATCGATACCCTCGCGGGAAATATTTTCCAGCGGAACGGTCCAGTTACCTGCCGTACCGTTCCAGTCGCCGACCTTCAGCAGATTGCGAACGACGTTGTAGTAGGTCAATTCGCGTCCGTGATTCTCGCCGCGGGCGATTTCGATCGGTATCGCCTTCGAGATCGAACAAATCCAGACCTCACCGTGAATCGCGGCCGGCGCCTTGCCGGAATCGGCGACCGACATCACCTTGCTGGCGTCGGGCACCGACACCGTGATATGTCCGCCCGAAAGCTTCATCGACACCGGCACCGACATCACGCCATCATTTTTTCGGGTGGCGCCGATCGCCCGTTCGATCCCGGCGCGATCACTGCCGATGACATGTGCCTCGCCGTTGACGATGGCCTGCGGCGTGTAGACATCGCGATCGCCGCGCATGTGCGAGTAGGCTTTTTGACGGGCAGAGAAACGCGCATCCGCGAGCGTATCCTTCCAGCCCAGATAATCCCAATAATCGATCGGCATGCTCAGCGCGATCACGCTGGGATCCTTGGCCAGTTCACCGATGATCTTGTCGGCCGGCGGACAGGACGAACAACCTTGCGAGGTAAAGAGCTCGACCACCGCGCGGGGTTCGGCCGCATCCGCGGGACGGATGATCGCCACGATCGCGCAGACGCCCAAAGCGCCCGACCAAAGGGCGCCTGACCAACGTGAGATCGAATTACAAGCCATCATCGCTATCATTACTCAGGACCGGGAGGTTGTGGGTGCCAATTCTCGCCGCTCGCATCTAACGGAACATGAAGCCAAAGCACTGAGCTACAAGAGCACGGAGCTATGTGGCTTTCGGACAGAAGAAAAGCAGCCTTTTTTAGGCTGCCTTCCCCTGCGTCGCTACTCACTTCGCGGTGAGCCGCCGATCACAATCATGCGGCCAGCTTGCGCAGCACATACTGCAGAATGCCGCCGTTTCGGTAGTAATCGAGCTCATCGAGCGTATCGATCCTGCACAGCAGGGAAACGCGCTGCAGCGCACCGTCGCTGGAGACGATCTCGGCGGTCAGTTTTTGACGCGGTTTCAGGTCGCCCTGCAATCCGCGTATGGTTACTTTCTCGTCGCCCTTCAGTCCGATCGACTGCCAGGACGCGCCGTCCTCGAAGGTGAGCGGCAGCACACCCATGCCGACAAGATTTGAGCGATGGATGCGCTCAAAGCTCTGGCAGATCACCGCGCGGACACCGAGCAGCCGCGTTCCCTTCGCGGCCCAGTCCCGCGACGACCCGTTGCCGTATTCGGCCCCGGCGAAGACCACGAGCGGCACGCCCTCGGCCTGATACTTCATCGCGGCGTCGTAGATCGACATCTCTTCGCCGTCGGGCCAGTGTTTGGTCAAACCGCCTTCGGGAATATTGCCGTCGGCGCCCTTCAGCATGAAATTCTTGATGCGGATATTGGCGAAGGTGCCGCGCATCATGACTTCATGGTTACCGCGCCGTGTACCGTACTGATTGAAGTCGGCGGGGCGCACCTGGTGGTCGCTCAGGAATTTGCCGGCCGGCGAGGTCAGCTTGATCGAGCCCGCAGGCGAGATGTGATCGGTCGTGATCTTGTCGCCGAACATCGCAAGGATCCGCGCATCGACCACGTCCGCGATCGGCTCCGGCTGCTTCTTCATGCCCTCGAAGTACGGCGGGTTCTGCACATAGGTCGACGACATGTTCCAGCGGAAGGTCTCGCTGTCCGTGGTCTTGATCTTGCGCCAGTTGGTGTCGCCCTTGAAGACGTCGGCATAACGCTTCTTGAAGATCTGCGCGGTGACGAACTTCTTGACGAGCGCGTTGACCTCCTTCGCAGTCGGCCAGATGTCCTTCAGATAAACCGGCTTGCCGTCCTTGCCTTCGCCGATCGGCTCGACCGCAAGATCCTTCTTCACCGTGCCGGCAAGCGCGTGCGCCACGACGAGCGGCGGCGAGGCCAGATAGTTCGCCTGCACGTCGGGCGAGACGCGGCCCTCGAAGTTGCGGTTACCCGACAGGACCGCGGCAGCCACGATGCCGTTGTCGTTGATCGATTTCGAAATCTCTTCCGGCAGCGGACCGGAGTTGCCGATGCAGGTGGTGCAGCCGAAGCCGACGAGGTTGAAGCCGACCTTGTCGAGATCGGCCTGCAGGCCGGAATTGGCGAGATATTCGGCGACCACCTGACTGCCCGGCGCGAGCGAGGTCTTCACCCAGGGCTTTGCTTTCAGGCCCTTGGCGACAGCCTTGCGGGCGAGCAAGCCTGCTGCGATCAAAACGCTAGGGTTGGATGTGTTGGTGCAAGAGGTCATCGCGGCAATCACGACGTCGCCGTGGCCAAGGTCGAAGTCGCGGTGCTCGACCGGATAGCGGGCCGCGGCATCTTCGGTCCGCTTGTATTCGCTGGTGAGGGCCGCGGCGAAACCTTCGGCCACCGCGGGAAGCGCGATGCGGCCCTCGGGACGCTTGGGACCTGCCATCGACGGCACGACGTCTTTCAGATCGAGGGTAAGCGTCGCGGTGAAAACCGGATCGGCCGACTTGTTGCTGCGGAACAGGCCTTGCGCTTTGGCATAGGCCGAAACCAGCGCGACGCGATCGGCCTTGCGCCCCGAAGTCTTGAGATAATCGATGGTCGCGGTATCGACCGGGAAGAAGCCGCAGGTCGCGCCATATTCGGGCGCCATGTTGCCGATGGTCGCCTTGTCAGCGACCGACAGGTTGTCGAGACCCGGGCCGAAGAACTCGACAAACTTTCCAACCACACCCTGCTTGCGCAGCATCTGCGTGACGGTGAGCACGAGGTCGGTTGCGGTGACACCTTCCTTGAGCTGTCCCTTGAGTTTGAAGCCGACGACTTCCGGCAGCAGCATCGACAGTGGCTGGCCAAGCATGCAGGCTTCCGCCTCGATGCCGCCGACGCCCCAGCCGAGCACCGCGAGGCCATTGACCATCGTGGTGTGCGAGTCGGTGCCAACAAGCGAATCCGGATAGGCGACCTCGAACGTGCCGGTCTTCTTGCCGACCGTCATCTTCTGCTTTTTGGTCCACACGGTCTGCGCGAGATATTCGAGATTGACCTGGTGGCAGATGCCGGTGCCGGGAGGCACCACGGAGAAGTTCGAGAACGCCTTCTGGCCCCATTTCAGGAATTCGTAGCGCTCCTGATTCTGCTTGTACTCCTCGACCACGTTCTTGCCGAACGCCTTGTTGTCGCCGAAGAAGTTCACGATCACCGAATGGTCGATGACGAGGTCGACCGGCACCAGCGGATTGATTTTCTCGGCATCGCCGCCAAGGTTCTGCATCGCGTTACGCATCGCGGCGAGATCGACCACGGCCGGAACGCCGGTGAAATCCTGCATCAAGACGCGCGCGGGGCGAAACGCGATTTCGTGTTCGAGCGCGCGCTTCTTGATCCATTTCGAAACCGCAACGATGTCTTCCTTCTTGACGGTGCGGCCGTCTTCGTTGCGCAACAGGTTCTCCAGCAGAACCTTCATCGAATAGGGAAGTCTGGATATCCCCTTCAGACCGTTCTTCTCTGCGGCGGGCAGGCTGTAATAGACATAGGTCTTGCCGCCGACCTTGAGGGTCTTTTGGCATTTGAAGCTGTCGAGAGAGGTCATGTGAGGCAATCCCAGATTGTCAGTTTATGTCCCGAAAGGGTATTATGGCACCGGCAGCGGGGTTGGCCGGCGAGGTCGAGAGACGCTCATTGTGTGCGGCGTCAAGTTCCGGCTTATAGAATCTTTCAACAATCGCCGCCACACCGGTAAGCGGTTCGCAAGCCTGCGGCCACCCATAAATTCTGGTGCGGTACCCCAAGATTTTGGGGCTCTCGAAGGGGCAAGATGCGGCTCTCAGGACGCGAAGTCGGCTGTGTGCGGGGCGGCCGTGAGGTCTTCTCCGGCCTGAATTTTGACGCCACCTCCGGCGAGGCGCTTGCCGTGGTCGGGCCCAACGGATCGGGCAAGACGTCGTTGCTGCGCCTGATCGCTGGCCTGCTGATGCCCTCGCGTGGGTCCATCGTCCTGGAAGGCGGCGAGGCCGAGCTGACGCTGGCCGAACAGTCGCATTATCTCGGCCATCGCGACGCGCTGAAGCCGGCGCTCAGCGTGTCGGAAAACCTCAACTTCTGGCGGGATTTCCTCGGCGGGGAGAAATCGGACCCGGCTGAGAGTCTCGCCATCGTCGAGCTCGATCATGCCGCGCATTTGCCAGCGGCGTTTTTGTCCGCGGGACAGCGGCGACGGTTGTCGATTGCGCGACTGTTGACGGTGCGGCGGCCGGTCTGGCTGCTCGATGAACCCACCAACGCCCTCGACACCTCAGGACAAAAACTGTTCGCCACGCTAATGGGAGATCATCTGGCGCGCGGCGGCCTGATCATCGCTGCGACGCATATGCCTCTGGGCGTTACTGCGCACACGCTCCGCGTCGGAGACGTCTCGTGAGCGCGCTCGGCGCCCTGATCCGCCGCGACATCCGGATCGCGTTTCGCGTCGGCGGCGGCGCCTTGATCGGCGTGATGTTCTTTCTCACCGTCGTGGTGCTGATGCCGTTCGCGATCGGACCGGACCTTGCGCTGCTGGCGCGGCTCGGGCCTGCAATCCTCTGGCTCGGCGCGCTGCTGGCAAGCCTCTTGACGCTGGACCGCTTGTTCCTGGCCGATCACGATGACGGCTCGCTCGACCTGATCACGATGAGCCGGTCGCCGCTGGAACTGTCCTGCGCGGCCAAGGCTCTGGCCCATTGGCTCGCCGCAGGACTGCCGCTCATCATTGCGACGCCGGTATTGGGCCTGTTGCTCAATCTCGACGTCAGCGCGACGGCGGCGGTGGCGCTGACATTGCTCGCGGGCACCCCGGCGCTGACCTTTACCGGCATGATCGGCGCTGCGCTGGCCGTGACGCTGCACCGCGGCGGCCTGCTGCTGGCCGTTCTGGTGTTGCCGCTGTCGATCCCGGTGCTGATCTTTGGCGTGGCCGCGTCGGAAGCCGCCATCACTGGACCGCTGTCGTTTGGCGGGCCATTTTCGATCCTGTGTGCGCTGTCGCTGTTCGGTCTCGTGATCGGCCCGTTTGCCGCAGCGGCAAGCCTTCGGCATGGTCTCGATTGATGATGATCAACTCTCGCTGAGAGCATTTATGCCAATTGCGCGTAGCAGCCGCGGCCATTAACAGGGTGCCCATGACGCTGATCGATCTCGCCAACCCGACCCGGTTCCTTAAGCTCACGGCGCGGTTGTTGCCATGGCTGGTGGCAGCGACCGCGATCCTGCTCGCGATCGGCCTGTACCAGTCGGCATTGGCGCCCGACGATTATCAACAGGGCGCGACCGTGAAGATCATGTTCATTCACGTGCCGAATGCGTGGCTCTCGATGTTCGTCTGGGGCGTGATGAGCCTCGCCGCGCTCGGCACGCTGGTGTGGCGGCATCCGCTCGCCGACGTCGCCGCGAAGGCCGCAGCACCGATCGGCGCCGCCTTCACCTTTCTGGCGCTGGTCACCGGTTCACTGTGGGGCCGGCCGATGTGGGGCACTTACTGGGAGTGGGACGCGCGGCTGACGTCGGTGCTGATTCTGTTTCTGATGTATCTCGGCCTGATCGCGCTGTGGCGCGCGGTCGAAGATCCATCGCGCGCGGCGCGCGCCGCCGCAGTGCTCACGCTCGTTGGCGCCATCAACCTGCCGATCATCAAATTTTCCGTCGACTGGTGGAACACGCTGCATCAGCCGGCCTCGGTGATGCGGCTCGGCGGGTCGACGCTCGACCGCGCGTTTCTGATTCCGCTTCTGGTGATGGCGCTGGCGTTTTCGCTGCTGTTCGTCACGCTGCACCTCGCCGCGATGCGCAACGAAATCCTCCGCCGCCGCGTGCGTTCGATGCAAATGATCCAGGCGCAAGCCGGCAAGGCGCGGGCGTAAGGACGATGTCGCTTGGACCCTATACGACCTTTATCGTGACCTCCTATCTGGTGGTGCTGGTGGTCGTCGTCTTGCTGATCGCGTGGATCATCATCGACTATCGCCGCCAGAAGCAGCGCTTGAGCGAACTGGAGTCCAAGGGAATGTCACGCCGCTCCGGAAGCAGCACGATGAACAAGACATGAGCGAACCCGCGATCTCGAACGGCACGCCCCGAAGTTCGCGCTGGCTGGTGGCGCTGCCGCTGGTCGTCTTTGCCGCGCTTGCCGCGATCTTCTGGTTCCGGCTCGGCAGTGGCGACCCGTCGCGTATTCCCTCCGCGTTGATCGGCCGTCCGGCGCCGCAGACTCCGCTGCCGCCACTGGAAGGCCTCGCCAGCAATGGGACGCCGGTTCCGGGCCTCGATCCGTCAGCCTTCAAGGGCAAGGTCAGCGTCGTCAATGTCTGGGCATCGTGGTGCGTGCCTTGTCACGACGAAGCGCCGCTGCTGACAGAGCTCGGCCGCGACACGCGCCTGCAAGTCGTCGGCATCAACTACAAGGATTCCGCCGACAATGCCCGCCGCTTTCTCGGCCGCTACGGCAACCCGTTCGGCATCGTCGGCGTCGACGCCAACGGCCGCGCTTCGATCGAATGGGGCGTTTATGGCGTGCCCGAAACCTTTATCGTCGGGCGCGAAGGCACCATCGTGTACAAGCTGGTCGGCCCGGTGACACCAGAAAACATCAATACGACCCTGCGCGCAGAGATCGACAAGGCACTGAAAGCAGGTTCGTAGCCGCTAACCCGGCTGACCTGGCGGTCGCGCGTCCAGTGCCATGTTGTGGAACAACCGCTGGCTCACAAGATGTAGGAAATAAAATCCGAATTTCGGGTCCTGCAGGCAGAGTTGCTTGACCTGGTCGTAGCCGATCCGAAGTAGCTCACCGCTCGCCGTACATTCGACGGAGGCCGTCCGCGCTCGGCCGGCATTCAACAATCCGAGCTCGCCGAATATTTCGCCGGCCTTGAGATCGACGTTTCGCTCGGTGGCGCGGAAACAGCCGGAAACAATAAAAAACATTTCATCCGCAGGATCGCCGCAGCGGAACACGGCTTCGCCGCTGGCCATCGTTCTCGTTGAACTGAATGGTCTGACCCATTTCAGGTTCGTGTCGCCTTTTGTGGCCTCCTCGATCTGCTTGATCAGCCGCAGCATCTGCTGCAGCCTCAAGACGTTGAGCGGCAGCAATACGAGGTGCAGGATCAGCACCGGATAGGCGTCCAGCGCGTAGCCGTAACCGATGAAGAGGAAATTGCTGACGATGCCGGCGATACGAAGCGGCACCATGGTCTTCATGTAGAACGTCACGAAAACGCATGCGGCGGCCGCATAACCGAGCAATTCCGCGTGAGTCACGTTTCGCCTCCTCAACGCAGGCAACTGAATTTCGAAACCGTGACGAGCTTGCCGGGGATTTTTGGAAATGCAAGGCGCGGGCGGGATCAGCGCGATCGGCAACTGCCGGCTTCGGCTGATCCGCTTGCACCGCAGCAGGGCCGCGGTGTCGCGCGGTTGCTGGTGCTCCGGGCTTACTGCGCACCCTTGCTGATGTCGCCTTCCGCCGCGTCGCTCGCCTGCAGCGAGACCGGCTCGAGGTGGAAGCGCTTGACCAGCGGCATCTGGATGATTGCGAACACCATCGTCAACGGGATGACACCGAACGCCTTGAAGCCAACCCAGAAGTCGGTGCTCTGCGTGCGCCAGATGACTTCGTTCAGGATGGCCATTCCGAGAAAGAACAGCGCCCAGCGCATCGTGAGGATTCGCCAGCCCTGCGGGGTCAGGTTGAAGACCTGGTCGAACAGTACGGCGATGAAGGAACGGCCGAACAGAAGTCCGCCGCCGAGAACAAGCGCAAACAGGCCGTAGATGATGGTGGGTTTGACCTTGATGAAGGTCTCGTCATGCAGGACCAGCGTCAGCGTGCCGAACACGAGCACGACGACGCCGGTGACGAGCGCCATCAGCGGCACATGCCGCGTCACGACATAGGAGGCGGCCATCGCCGCGACGATCGCCACCATGAAGGCGCCGGTCGCGACAAATAAATGGTATCGCGCGTTCGCGGCAAAGAAGACGAGCAGCGGCCCCAGTTCGGTGGCGAGCTTGAACAGCGGATGCGGCTGGGTCTTGTCCATTGATGCGCCTATATCTCGATTCCCGCGATCGCCTTGGCAAAATCGCTCGCCGTGAACGGCGCCAGATCGTCGATGCTCTCGCCGACGCCGATGAAATGCACCGGAAGTTTGTATTTCTCCGACAGCGCCACCAGAATTCCGCCGCGCGCGGTGCCGTCGAGCTTCGTCATCACGAGGCCGGTGACGCCAGCAGTACGATGAAAGGCGTCGACTTGCGAGAGCGCGTTTTGTCCCACCGTGGCATCGAGCACCAGCAGCACCGCATGCGGTGCTGTGTCGTCGATCTTCCTGATCACGCGAACGACCTTTTCGAGTTCGTTCATCAGCTCGGCCTTGTTTTGCAGCCGTCCGGCCGTATCGACGAGCAGTACGTCGCGCTTGTCGTCGCGCGCCGCCGACAGCGCGTTGAAAGCAAGGCTCGCGGAATCCGAACCTTGCGCGCCGGCAATGACAGGCGATCTCGTGCGCTCGCCCCAGACTTTCAGCTGTTCGATCGCGGCGGCGCGGAACGTATCGCCCGCAGCCAGCATGACCTTGCGGCCTTCGGCGGACAATTTTGCCGCCAGCTTGCCGATGGTCGTGGTCTTGCCGGAACCGTTGACGCCGACAACAAGAATGACGAACGGCTTTTTCGTCTCGTCGATGACGAGCGGCTTCGCCACGCCCGCCAGCACCTTTTCGACCTCGGTCGCAACCACCGTCTTCACTTCATCGGCCGAGATCGACTTGTCGTAGCGGCCGTGGCCGACGGCATCGGAAATTCGCGCGGCCACTTCGGTTCCGAGATCGGCGCGCACGAGCACATCCTCGATATCCTCGAGCATGGCGCGATCGAGCTTGCGCTTGGTCACGAGGTCGGCAACCGCCGTCCCGAGCGAGCTCGAGGTGCGCTTCAATCCGCTGGATAGCCGTCGCCACCAGCTCTGTTTAGGTGCTTCCTCAGTCATGGCGGGGGGTGTTAGCCGTTTCATGACCAGTGGTCCGATGCCACCATTCGCATCCCCGCTGGGCAAGCAATTTTGCGAATGTTGGCATCAAAGGACCACTGGCAAGATAAGATACTGTTGGTGGAATTTTAGGGTTTGACATTCGCTTTTCGCGCTTGTGGTCGGTACTGTAGCGAATGTCAAACCCATTCCACCAAAGTGAAAGTCTTGACCGTCCAATTGATGTTGCCCAACTGAGCGCGGAACAGATTCTGGCCCGCGTGCTTCATCGCGACGGGTTAATGCTTGTAATTGACAAACCCGCGGGGCTGCCCGTTCACCGCGGCCCCAAGGGCGGTCCGAATCTGGAAGCCTCCTTCGATGCGCTGCGGTTTGGCCTGCCGCGGCCGCCGGTGCTGGCGCATCGGCTCGACAAGGACACGTCTGGTTGCCTCGTGCTCGGGCGGCATCGCAAGGCAACCGCCTCGCTCGGGCTCCTGTTCAAGCACGGCAAGATTTCAAAAACCTATTGGGCGGTTGTCGAGGGCGGTCCTGCCGAGGACCAAGGCACCATCGACATGCCGCTCGGCCGCCTCAACGCCGAGCGCGGCTGGTGGCAGAAGGTCGATCCCGAAGGCCAGCCGGCCGTCACCAACTGGAAAGTGATGGGACGCGGCGACGGTCTGGCCTGGCTCGCGCTCGAGCCGGTCACCGGCCGCACCCATCAATTGCGCGTGCATACGTCTGCGCAGGGCTGGCCGATCGTCGGCGACAATATCTATGGCAACGGTCCACGCTTCGGCGAACCGCGCCTGCATCTGCATTCGCGCGAGATCGGAATTCCGATTTCGAAAAACAAGGAACCGGTGCGCGTAGTCGCCCCTGCGCCGGACCATATGCGGGAGCGATTGCGCATCTGCGGATGGAATGGGGAGTAGTCAGACGGTCAACCGCGCCCCGTCGTGACCTGAAATCGTGAGCCGCCGAACCGCTCCTGGCATTTCGCCGACAATAGCAACCGGCAGGAAGTGTTCCGTGCGTCCCTGCGAGGTGCTTTCGATCAAAGCTTCGCGCGTCTTACCGAGCTCGGCCTCGAGCCGCTTACGCAACGCCGCCTCGCCCGCTTCGCGCAAGCGCCGGGCGCGCTCCTTGATCAGGCCGCCATCGACCTGCGGCATGCGCGCGGCCGGCGTGCCCGGACGCGAGGAGTACGGAAAGACGTGCAGGAAGGTCAGGCCGCACTCGTCAATGAGGTCGACCGAACGAGCGAACATCTCGTCGGTCTCGGTCGGAAAGCCCGCGATGATGTCGGCGCCGAAGGCAATGTCGGGCCGCAGGCGCTTCACGTGAGCGCAGAAATCGATCGCCTCTCGCCGGGAGTGACGGCGCTTCATGCGCTTCAAGATCAGATCATCGCCCGATTGCAGCGACAGATGCAGATGCGGCATCAGCCGTTCTTCCGTGGCGATCACGTCGAGCAGATCCCGATCGACCTCGATCGAATCGACGGAGGAAATCCGCAAGCGCTTCAACTCCGGGACATCGCGCAGAATCTGCCTAGTCAATTGGCCAAGCTTCGGAGTGCCGGCCAGATCCACGCCATAGCTCGTGAGGTCAACGCCGGTCAGCACGATCTCGCCATGGCCGCGCTCGACCTGCGCACGCACCTGCGCAACAGCTGCCTCGATCGGCACCGAGCGGGAATTGCCGCGGCCGAACGGAATGATGCAGAACGTACAGCGATGATCGCAGCCGTTCTGCACCTGCACGAAGGCGCGCGGCAGGCCCTTTTGCAGTCCATCCAGGCGCAGCGGCGTCATCTGGCGGACCGACATGATGTCGGTGACCGCAATCTTCTCGCGCGTTGGGGGTCCGTCGAACGCAGCACGCGTGCGCTGCCAGGCCTCAACCTGCATCTTGTCGTCATTGCCGACGACGCGGTCGACCTCGGCCATGTCGGCAAACATCGCTGCCTGTGTCTGCGCCGCGCAGCCGGTGACGACGATGCGCGCTGACGGCCGTTCGCGCTTCAGCCGGCGGACCTGTTGCCGCGCCTGCGCCACCGCTTCGCCCGTGACGGCGCAGCTATTGATGACGATGGTATCGTCAAGCCCGGCGCGCTCGGCCTCGGCGCGAACCACCTCGGATTCGAACGCATTGAGGCGGCAGCCGAAGGTGATGACGTCGACGCCCATGATCTTCAGGCGACCGAGGCAAACAGCGCCGGATCGAACTGGCCCTCATATTCGAAGGCCGCCGGGCCCGTCATCAGGACATGATCGTCGCGGTCGCGCCATTCGATGGTGAGGCCACCGCCGGGCAACGTGATCTGCACCGTGCGATTGGCGCGCTTCAGCCGCGCGGCCGCCACTGCCGTGGCACAGGCCGCCGAACCGCAGGCCTTGGTCAGTCCCGCGCCCCGCTCCCAGGTGCGGATCGTGATGTGGTCGCGATCGACGATATGGGCGAGCGTGATGTTGGCGCGCTCGGGAAAGATCGGATGATTTTCCAGCAGCGGCCCGAAACGGCCGAGATCGTAGGCGGCGACGTCATCGACCCAGAAGATCGCATGCGGGTTGCCCATGCTGACGACCGACGGCGTATGCAGGATCGGCGCATCGATCGGGCCGATTTGCAGTTCGATGCCGCGGGTGTCGCGAAATTCCTCGGCGAGCGGGATGTCCTTCCAGCCAAATTTGGGCGCGCCCATATCGACCGTATAAAGATCAGGCGCTGGTCCCTGCCAGCAATTCAGCAGCCCCGCGCTGGTCTCGAAGGTGACGGCGTTCTGCCCCGAGGCCTCGAACACCCGCCGCGCCACGCAGCGCATGCCGTTGCCGCAGGCACCGGCTTCGGAACCGTCGTTGTTATAGATGCGGATGAAGGCCTCGGTGCCCTGGAGGCGCGGCGGTTGCAACACCATCAGCTGGTCGTAGTGCACCCCCTTGGGCGAGGCGACGGCGCGCGCATCGTCGGCCGTGACGGGGCCCGGCCGGTCGCGCAGATCGACCACGACGATCTCGTTGCCGATCCCGTTCATCTTGGCATAGCTGTGGTTGGCGAGCGCGCTCATCGAACCTTTCCGTTCACGCGAGCTTTATATGGCCAATGGCCGCACTTTCGCTAGATGTGGTTTATCTGTGTCCCTGCTCCCCACCCGGCGGGGAAGGGCATGAAATATCCGTAAATATCTATCATGGGACGAACGCCGCGCCTGCGTGTTAGACATCCGGATTCGCGCGTTCGGGCCAAAGAAGGCCATGGAGAAGACCTGATGAACTACGCCAGCCTATTTCGCGTCACCCTGTTGGCCCTGGTCCCGACGATCGCCGTTGCACTTCACCCAGCTAGCGCGCAGGCGCCCACGCCCGCAACGCCGGCTCCGTCCGCGACCCCTGCCCCGCCGCCGGCCGAGACGAAATCCCCGGGAGATTTGCCGTCCACCGCGCCTTCGGCGACGCCCCCAGCGCCGGTTCAGGCCGCCGACCCCTTCGGCGAGCAAATCACGCTGGCCCCGAAGACGGTCATCGCCACCAAGGGCACCGCGAACTGGGACACCGCCTATGAGACGCTGGTTGCGTCCCTGAAGACGCTTTCGACCACGCTGGAGAAGCAAGGCGGCAAGGCCGCCGGCAATTCGATGATCGTCTACACGTCCACTGACGACACCGGCTTTTCGTATCTTGCGGAGATTCCGGTCAGCGAGGAGCCGAAGGACCTGCCGAAGACGATCACCGTTGCCAAATCGCCGGAAGGCAAGGCGCTCAAATTCGTCCATCGCGGCAGTTACGAGAATATGGACAACACCTATGAGGCCATCACCAATCACCTCGACGACAAGAAACTCGAAGCCAGAGACACTTTCATCGAGGAATACATCACCGATCCCTTGAAGACGCAGGACGACAAACTGGTGATCAATGTCTATGTGCCGTTGAAGTGAGCGCCATGAACACGCGGGCTTTCCTTCGTACTCTCGTTCTCACCGTCATTGCCGCCGGCGCGCCGCTCGCTGCATCGGCCCAGACACCGACGCAACCGCAGCCCATCATCTCCGTTACAGGCGAGGCGCGCGTCTCGGTGCCGCCCGACCTCGCCCAGATCGATGTCGGCGTCACCTCGGAAGCCAAGACGGCGCGTGAAGCGTCGGATGCCAACAACGCCGCCATGGGCAAGGTGCTGCTGGCGCTGAAGGGCGCAGGCATCGACGAGAAGGACTACCAGACCTCGCGTCTGTCGTTACAGCCGGAATACTCAACAGCGAAATCCGGTTCTCCCGCCACCATCGTCGGCTACCGCGCCAGCAACCGGGTGACGATCCGCCTGCACGACGTGACGAAAGTTGCCAACGTCATCGACACGGTGGTCACCGCTGGCGCCAACGAGATCGGCGGCATCAATTTCATGGTGTCGCAGGCTTCGAAACTGCTCGACGACGCGCGCGAGCAAGCGATTGCCGATGCGCGCCGCAGGGCGGAGATTTATGCGAAAGCGGCCGGCGTCACGCTGGGGTCGCCCGTCAGCATTTCCGAAGAAGGCGCCGCTGAGCCGCTGTTTCGCGCCAGGGTGATGGGGGGAAAGATGGCTGCGGCAGCGCCGGTGCCGATCGCGCAAGGCGAAGAGACGCTGTCGGTCACGGTTGGCGTGGTCTGGGCGATCAAGCCCGCGCAGTAACTATCCGTCATTGCTAGTAGCGCAGCGACGAAGCAATCCAGCGCTTTGTTTTCTGGATTGCTTCGCGGAGCCTGTCATCGGGCGCGCATTCGCGCGACCCGTTGGCTCCAATGACACCTAGATTTCGAACACCTGCCCGGGCTTCAGTACCGCAAATCGCTCGCGCGGAACCCTCGCCTCATCCAGCGCTTCGCCCAAAGCGACCACCGGCGCGTCGATCGCCTCATCCGTCAACTGGAACGTGCCGTGATGATGCGCGAGCGCCTGCGCAGCGCCGCAATCGGCCAGCGCCATCACCGCGTCGGACGGATTCATGTGCTGGTCCTTCATGAACCAGCGCGGCTCATAGGCGCCGATCGGCAATAGCGCCAGCCGCAACGGGCCGTGCGCCCTCCCGACCTCGCGAAAATGCTTGCCCTCGCCGTAGCCGGAATCGCCGACGGCGTAGATTTTGCCCGCCGGCGTCTCGAGCACAAAGCTCGCCCACAGGCACTGGTTGCGGTCGAATAGCCCGCGCGCCGACCAATGCCGCGTCGGCACCAGCGTGACGGCGACGCCGTTACCAAGTTCGACGCGCGCATGCCAGTCGAACGCTTCGGCGCGAATTCTGGAATTGGCGCGCCTCATCGTCAGGTCGTTGCCGAGCGGCGTGATCACGCGCGGCGAGAATTTTTTCGCCAGTCGCGACAGCGTCGCCAGATCGAGGTGGTCGTAGTGGCCGTGCGAGACCAGCACGGTGTCAATCCTTGGCAAGACGTCGAAAGCGATGCCGGGATCGTTGTGCCGCTTCGGCCCCGCAAAGGCGACGGGTGAGACCCGCTCCGACCAGACCGGATCAACCAGGATGTTGAGGCCCGCAGTCTGAATCAGCCAGCTGGCGTGACCCACATAGGACAGCCGCGCCTTGTTGCCGTCGATCCGCGCGGGCGGGGTATCGGCGAAAGGACTGGGCGCCCATTCGGGCCAGACCGCGCGTTTGCGCTTTTCCCCAAACTGCCAGCGAAAAACCTCCCTCAACTTTCTGGGCGGCGCGCCGTCTGGATCGAAGAAAATCCGGCCGTCGAAATGATCGGAGGGAGGTCGTTTGCTGGAACCGTGCATGGGGCCGATTGGCAGCAAAAAATCCTGTCCATGCAAGGGCCAGGCGAAGCCTCTGCCTTCACGATACCGCCATTTCCGAACATGACTTTCCTTGACTTTTCGCGCCCGAGGGCGTTTAAACCCGCCAAATTCATCGAAAAGGTTGTCTTTTCGAGCCGCCGACCGGTCCTGGAGGCCGGAGGTCAACGCCCGACAGCGCGATGCGCCCTCGGGCGCAAAAGTGTTTGGAATGCCGTCATCGCGACTTAGATGACGATCTACTCCCTCGGGGAGACGTAAAGAAGGACGACGCACTTGTTCGACAATCTGTCGGAAAAGCTGGGTGGCATTCTCGATCGGCTGACGCGGCGCGGCGCGCTGACGGAGGCCGATGTCGACGCGGCCATGCGCGAGGTACGCCGCGCGCTGCTGGAGGCAGACGTCTCGCTCGACGTGGTCCGCAGCTTCACGGATCGGGTCCGCGAGCAGGCGATCGGCGCCACCGTGGTCAAGTCGGTGACGCCCGGCCAGATGGTGGTGAAGATCGTTCATGACGAACTCGTCGCCACACTTGGTTCGGACGGCCAGAGCATCGACCTCAACGCCGTGCCGCCGGTCGCGATCATGATGGTCGGCCTGCAAGGCTCCGGCAAAACCACGACCACAGCCAAACTCGCCCGCCGCATGGTCCAGCGCGACAAGCGCAAGGTGCTGATGGCCTCGCTCGACATCTACCGCCCGGCGGCGATGGAACAGCTCGCCGTGCTCGGGCGCGACCTCGACATCCCGACCCTGCCGATCGTCGCCGGCCAGAAGCCGGCGCAGATCGCCAAGCGCGCGCTCGAGGCCGGCAAGCTCGGCGGCTACGATGTCGTGCTGCTCGACACCGCCGGCCGCACCACGCTCGACGAAGAGATGATGAGCGAGGCGGCGGAGATCAAAGCAACCGCAAGTCCGCACGAAGTGTTGCTGGTCGCGGATTCCTTGACCGGCCAGGACGCGGTGAACCTTGCGCGCGCGTTTGATCAGCGCGTCGGCCTGACCGGCATCGCGCTGACACGCGTTGACGGCGACGGCCGCGGCGGCGCGGCGCTGTCGATGCGCGCGGTCACCGGCAAGCCAATTAAGCTGATGGGCACCGGCGAAAAGACCGACGCGCTGGAGGATTTTCACCCCTCACGCATCGCCGGCCGCATCCTCGGCATGGGCGATGTGGTGTCGCTGGTCGAGAAGGCCGCCGCCAATATCGACGCCGAAAAGGCCGCGCGCACCGCCGAGCGGATGCGCAAGGGCCAGTTCGACCTTTCCGATATGCGCGAGCAGTTGTCGCAAATGGCGAATATGGGCGGCATCTCCGGCCTGATGGGCATGATGCCCGGCATCGCCAAGATGAAGAACCAGATCGCCAATGCCGGCATCGACGACAGGATCATCAAGCGCCAGGTCGCGCTGATCGATTCGATGACGCGGCAGGAACGAAAAAATCCCGACATTCTGAAAGCGAGCCGCAAGAAGCGGATCGCGGCCGGCGCCGGCGGCAAGGTCGAAGACCTCAACAAGCTGCTCAAGATGCACCGGAACATGGCCGACATGATGAAGGCCATGGGTTCGGGCAAGCGCGGCCCGCTCGCCGGCATCGCGCAGGCGATGGGCTTTGGCGGCGGCATGCCGTCGCCGGAACAGATGAAGGCGATGGCCGAGAAGATGCCGCAAGGCGCGGGCGGCATGCCGTCCTTGCCGAAAGAAATTCCGGCCGGTCTTCGCACCGGCCTGCCGAACTTGCCGGGGCTGACTGGCCTGCCCAACAAGCCGACGCTTCCCGGGCTCGGCGGCCTTCCCGGAAAGAAGAAGTGAGAGTTTTTCGTCATTGCGAGGAGCAAAGCGACGAAGCAATCCAGCTCGTCGACCTTGGCGCACTGGATTGCTTCGCTTCGCTCGCAATGACTGGATTAATACCGTTCAAACACTAAGTTTTGAATTCAAAGGAGAACTCAAATGTCCGTCGTTATCCGCCTTGCTCGCGCAGGCACCAAGAAGCGTCCCGTCTATCACGTCGTCGTCGCCGACTCGCGCTTTCCGCGCGATGGCCGCTTCATCGAGCGTCTCGGCCATTTCAATCCGCTGATGCCGAAGGACAATACCGAGCGGCTTAAGCTCGACATGGACAAGCTGAAGGCCTGGCTCGCCAAGGGCGCGCAGCCGTCGGACCGCGTGATGCGTTTCCTCGACGCCGCCGGCGTCAAGAAGCGCGAAAAGCGCAACAACCCGGAGAAGGCCGTGCCGCGCAAGGAGCGCAAGGCGCAGGCCGAAGCCGCCGCGAAGTCGGCGTAACGTCGGTCATGATCCCGGCCTCGTGCTTCGAGACGCACGGCTTACGGCGCGCTCCTCAGCATGAGGGTCTTTCTCCTCATCCTGAGGAGCGGCGCCACCCGAGCAGGCAGAGCGACAGCGAGGCCGTCGCGAACGGTGCATATAAGAGCCGCGTCTCGAAGGATGAGGCCCGATAATGTCCGCCAAAATCTGCGTCGCCCGGATCGGCGCCGCGCACGGCGTGCGTGGCGCTGTGAAGCTATGGACCTTCACCGAAGATCCGTTCGCGGTGAAGGACTACGGTCCGCTCTCGACCAAGGACGGGCTTAAGCATTTTGAAGTGGCGAGCGCGCGCGAGGCCAAGGACCATCTGGTCGCCACCTTCAAGGGCGTTACGACGCGCGACGAGGCCGAACGCCTCAACGGCATCGAGCTCTATATCCCGCGCGAAAGGCTGCCCGCGACCGAGGACGACGAATATTATCATGCCGATCTGATCGGGCTTGACGCGGTCACGACGGCAGACGAGCCGCTCGGCCGCGTGATCGCCATTCATAATTTTGGCGCGGGCGACATCATCGAGATCGCTCCGCCCGCTGGGGCAACCATGCTGCTGCCGTTTTCCAACGCCGTGGTGCCGACGGTGGACATTGCCGGCGGACGCGTCGTGATCACGCTGCCGGAAGAAATCGAAGGCGACGATCCAAGCTAGTTCCGGGTCGTCCCCGCGAAGGCGGGGACCCATAACCACAGCTTTGTGTTGTTGTGCTGGATGTTGCTCCGCCTTCGCACCAAATTAGCATCTATGGTTATGGGTCCCGGCGCGCGCGCCAAGTGGCGCTTGGCCGGGACGACGACGAAATTGGAATGATCAGCGATGCCCAACACCCACAAAGCCTGGCGGCTGCACGCACACAACGACCTGCGTTTCGAGGATGTCGAAACGCCCAAGCCTGCACCCGACGGCGTGGTGGTTGCGATCGAAGCCGGCATGGTGCTGTCCTACATGGGACGCGTGATGGCGGGCCAGGTGCCCTACAATCTGCCGCCGATGCCGTTCGTGCCCGGCACCAACGCGATCGGCCGCGTGATCGCGACTGGCGAGAACGTCGGGCACGTGCGCAGCGGCGATCGTGTCTTCCTCAGCCCACATCTGCGCGGCGACGTGCCGAGTTCTGAACCGCCGCAAATCCTGATCGGGTTGACCGTCATGGCACCGACGCCGGAAGCCGTCGCCTTGCAGGCGCGTTGGCGCGACGGCGTGTTCGCGGAAATTGCGCATTGGCCGGCCGCCTGCGTCACGCCGCTCGCGTTTCTCGACGACAAGCCTGCGAGCGAATTGATCGCGCTTGCCAAGCTGATCGTGCCGTTCGGCGGACTGCAGCGCACGGGCCTGCGCGGCGGCGAAACCATCATCATCAATGGCGCGACCGGTTATTTCGGTTCCGGTGCGGTGATGCTCGCGGTCTCGATGGGCGCGGGGCGCGTCGTGGCGGTCGGCCGCAAGCAAGAGGTGCTCGAATCCCTGCGCGACAAGTTCGGCGCAAAAGTGATTCCGGCCGTTGTCTCCGGCGATGCCGACAAGGATCTCGCGATCATTCGCCATGCGGCGGGCGGCAGCGCCCGTGTCGGCCTCGACTTGTTGGGCTCTGCCAAGAGCACGTCGACCACCTTGTCCTGCCTGCGCGCGCTGAAGCGCGGCGGCCGGCTGGTGCTGATGGGCAGCGCCGAGGTGCCGCTCGAACTGTCGATGCGCGAGATGCTGGCGAACGACTGGGAAGTGGTCGGGCAGTTCATGTACGAGCGACAGGCGCCGGCGCAGCTCGCTGCTCTCGTCGCTGAAGGCCTGCTGGATCTCAAAAAGGTTCAGGTCACGACGTTCAAACTCGCCGACTTCAAGCGCGCGGTCGACAGCGCCGCTCTGATGCAGGGCCTCGATTTGACGGCCGTGGTGCCCTAACAAAGGGTCATGACCGTTTCCTCACCATGGCGCGCGACCGTCCTGACCCTTTTTCCGGAGATGTTTCCCGGGCCGCTTGGCGTCAGCCTCGCTGGCAGGGCGCTCGGCCTCGGCGTCTGGTCGCTGGAGGCGCGTGACATCCGGGATTCGGCGACCGATCGCCATCGCAGCGTCGACGACACCCCGGCCGGTGGCGGCCCCGGCATGGTGCTGCGCGCAGATGTTCTGGCCGCCGCAATCGATACAGCCCAGATCACACCGGATCGGCCGCGCCTGTTGATGAGCCCGCGCGGCCGGACATTGACGCAGTCGCGCATTCGGGAACTCGCTGCAGGCCCGGGTCCGTTGATCGTCTGCGGCCGTTTTGAAGGGGTGGATCAGCGGGTGATCGAGGCGCGGGCGCTCGAGGAGGTCTCGATCGGGGACTATGTGCTGTCGGGCGGCGAAATCGCCGCCATGGCGCTGATCGATGCCTGCGTCCGGCTGCTGCCGGGGGTGATGGGAAGTGCGGAATCGGCCTCGGAAGAGAGCTTTTCCGATTCCCTACTGGAATACCCCCAATATACCCGCCCGCAGACCTTTGAGGGTCGGCAAATCCCGGAAATCCTGACCTCCGGCGACCATGCCAAGGTCGCGGCCTGGCGGCGGGCAGAGGCAGAAGCGCTGACGCGCCTCCGGCGGCCGGATTTATGGGCCGCCCATGAAAAGGCGCCAAAAAGCACGACAAAGGAGTGACAAAGCTCAGCCTTTGCCTTATACGAGCGCCAATTCCGAGAACTGACGGCAGCAAGGATCGCGAGCCCCCGGCTTGGCAGGGCGCGCGCCGCCGATGGAGATTACCAATGAACCTGATTCAACAGCTCGAAAAAGAGCAATTCGAAAAGATGTCCGCCGGCAAGGACATTCCGGACTTCGCACCCGGCGACACCCTGATCGTCAACGTCAAGGTGGTGGAAGGCGATCGCACCCGCGTGCAGGCCTATGAAGGCGTCTGCATCGGCCGCTCCGGCGGCGGGCTCAACGAGAGCTTCACCGTGCGCAAGATCTCCTACGGCGAAGGCGTCGAGCGCGTCTTCCCGGTGATGTCGCCGATGATCGACTCGATCAAGGTCGTGCGCCGCGGCAAGGTGCGCCGCGCCAAGCTCTATTACCTGCGCAACCTGCGCGGCAAGTCGGCCCGCATCGTCGAGAAGTCCGAGCGCGCGGCCGCCGTCAACGAGTAATCCGAGCCTGTTTGGGCTTGATCAAAAGCGCGGGGCAAAACCCCGCGCTTTTTTTATTGCCCGCGCCAGCATTCGCATGGCGGTCCACCCGTGAAGATGGCTCGCCTTGAGGCGCGCGCGTGCTATATAGTTTTCAAATGGTTCTCAATCGTACCAGCATGACCTGCCGGCGCGTCGTCATCGACGATCACGCCCGCCTGCCCGGCCGCTTCTTCGGACGGTTCGCGACGTCTGCGACCTCGGAACTTACGCGCGCGCTTTGATGCTGCGCGCTCCGCCATGCTGCGGCGCGATTCCGTCTCTCACGATTTTTGATTTCAGGAGCTAACGCTCATGTCCAAACCGACAACCCTGTACGACAAGATCTGGAACGACCATCTGGTGCACGAAGCCGAGGATGGCACCTGCCTGATCTATATCGACCGCCATCTGGTGCACGAAGTGACCTCGCCGCAGGCCTTCGAAGGCCTGCGCGCCACCGGCCGCAAGGTCCGCGCCCCTGAAAAGACGCTCGCCGTCGTCGATCACAACGTGCCGACCACCGATCGCACCAAGCCCAACCCCGATCCGGAAAGCGCCGAGCAGATCAAGGTACTGGCGGAGAACGCCAAGCATTTTGGCATCGAATATTACGACGAGTTCGATCGTCGTCAGGGCATCGTTCACGTCATCGGCCCCGAGCAGGGCTTTACGCTGCCGGGCACCACGATCGTCTGTGGCGACAGCCACACCTCGACCCACGGCGCGTTCGGCGCGCTGGCGCACGGCATCGGCACGTCCGAGGTCGAGCATGTGCTGGCAACGCAAACGCTGATCCAGAAGAAAGCAAAGAACATGCGCGCGGTCGTCGACGGCAAATTGCCCGACGGCGTCACCGGCAAGGACATCATTCTGTCGATCATCGGCGAGATCGGCACCGCCGGGGGCACCGGCTACGTGCTGGAATATGCCGGCGAGGCGATCCGTTCGCTCACGATGGAAGGCCGCATGACCGTCTGCAACATGTCGATCGAAGGCGGCGCGCGCGCCGGCCTGATCGCGCCGGACGAGAAAGCGTTCGAATTTCTGAAAGGCCGTCCGAAATCGCCGCAGGGCGCAGCCTGGGATGCCGCGCTTCGCTATTGGGAAAGTCTGCGCAGCGACGAGGCTGCGCATTTCGATCACGAGATCCGGCTCGACGCCGCGAAACTCCCGCCGGTCGTGACCTGGGGCACCTCGCCGGAAGACGTCGCCTCGATCATGGGCGTCGTGCCTGACCCCGACAAGATCGAGGACGAGGCGAAGCGGATCTCAAAGCACCGCGCGCTGAGCTATATGGGGCTGACGGCCGGTACCAGGATCACCGACATCAAGCTCGACCGCGTCTTCATCGGCTCCTGCACCAACGGCCGGATCGAGGACCTTCGCGCAGCAGCCAAGATCGCGGCGGGCAAGACGGTCAACGCCAATGTCAACGCCATGATCGTGCCGGGCTCGGGCATTGTGAAGGAGCAGGCGGAAGCCGAAGGCCTCGACAAGATCTTCATCAAGGCCGGTTTCGAATGGCGCGAACCGGGCTGTTCGATGTGCCTTGCCATGAATCCGGACAAGCTCCAGCCCGAGGAACGCTGCGCCTCGACCTCGAATCGCAATTTCGAGGGACGTCAGGGCTTTAAGGGCCGCACCCACCTGGTCTCCCCGGCCATGGCGGCCGCGGCCGCCATTGCCGGGCACTTCGTCGATATCCGGGATTGGCACTAAATCCGCCCCTTACTTCAAAACGGCGTCCTCAAAGAAGGACGTCGTTAACCGGACGGGCGCAAACTTACCGGCAGTGAACATCCATTCGCGTGCGCGCGGGGAGCCGGTATGGCTGACAAAGCCGACAAGCCCGAATTCGTCGATACGATCGGCGAATTGACGAAGCAGCGCTATCGGCGCGCGATGCCGCGCGTCAAGGAGCCCGTCGCGAAGGAAAAGCCGCGTGTCGGCCACTGGCCACCCGATCGCCTTGAGCAATGGCGGCTCGAAAATCTGACGCCCTGGAAGATCAGGCCCTGGAAGCTGAAAGACTGGATCTGACGCGCAGCGCCGGCGCTCAGCCCCGGATCCCGTCTCCGCCGGGGCTTTCGCCGGGCCACGAGCTCACTCGGCCGCCGAAGCCTTAGCGAAGGCGGCAAGTCCGAGGGCATGTTTCGCTCCAAAGCATCGTTAAAGAGATCAGGCGCCCCAGCGGGGCGCCTGACTCACCTCACCTCACGTGTCTCGAACCTCAACGTTAGGCGTGATGATGTCTGCGGTGATAGTGGCGCCGGTGGACACGGTGATGACGCGCGGCGCGGTGATGGCAGAGGACGCGCGGGCCATGAACCGTCAGAACTCTGCGGCAGCCTCCTCCACCGACAAAAGCGGGAACGGAATAGGCAGGCTCGGGATAGACGGTGGGTTCGTCGTAATAATCGGGATAGTCATACGGATAATCGTCGTAATAGACGCCGCCGATAAAGGCGCCGCGGAAGTGACGATGATGGAAGAAGTGGTGGCCGGCAAAGCGAGGGCCTCCCGCAACGCCTGCCGGTGCTGCGACAACCGCCGGTCCAGCGCCGATGGCGCCGCCGCGAACGACCGCGCCGCTGAAATGACCGGGAGCGAAACTATGTCCGCCGCTGAAACCGCCGCTGCTGCGACCACCGCCGCCTCCACCACCACCTCCTCCTCCGCCATGTCCGCCACGAACTTCAATCGTCCGTTCATTGGCAGCGGCCGCTCCTAGGTGCGACACGCCCGGATTCATCGGCGACAGAGCTTCGGCGCGCTGGCCGGCGAAGGTCGATCCCATCAGCAATGCTGCGACTACGCCCTGCACGTTGAGCGGACGTCGCGCAAAAACTGAAAAAGCAAACATGACAATCGTCCTTGTTGCCAACGATGCGAACGAAGTCACCAGCACCTCGCCGCTTTCAACGCGTCGTCTTCGGCGTCTGACGTTTTCGCTGAGTGGGTTTTCGCCGTGAAATCTAGAGGTCGCAATCTGAACGCGCCATGAATGTTCAGGCCATAGATTCGAACAAAAGCGTCAGTGAAAAAGACGCATGATCGTCATCATATGCTGATCACGGGAATAGAACGGCGGCGCCAACAAAAAACGAGCCCGCGAAAACGCGGGCTCGTTGAACTCACTCGCCCCAACTTACCGGTGGTGGTGGTGATGATGATGGTGATGCCAGTGCCAACGCACCTCGATCATCGATGCCTTCGAGCTTTCCTGGACCGCGGCGACGCCGGCGGGGTTCGCCAACGACAACGCCTGCGCCTGCTGCACTGGGGCAGCAAGAACCAACATCGCACCGATGGCCGCGAGGCCCAGAACTCTCGTTATCTTCATTGATAGCTCCCCTTTGTGATCGGATGCCGTGCCAGCGCCACGCGGCCGATCTCATCAGCCGCTCACCGCGGCGCAGACCGCAGAGCTGGAGGGAGCGACGTCTATTGGAAGGGATTACCTGCGCCGGCCACATCAATGCATGGCCGGCCAACGAGTTCCATCGCCCCGCGCAGATTGGCCGGCGACTTCAAACGTGACGTCTAGCCGCCGCGCCAGACGCAGGTCATGTGCGGCACGATCACGGTGCCGCTCGGCCGGTACTCCTGGGCATAGGAGGCGCTGCAAACCCGAATGGCGTTCGAACCCGGGAAGTAGCGAGGATAAACATCGTCCGGCGCCGCCTGATAGCGCGGGTAGATGCGAACCCGACGCGGCGGACGGGCCGGGCGTTCAGCCTGGCCCGGGCGTGCAGCCAGATCGTCTGATGTCAAGCCTTGCGCGACACGCGTACCCTGCGGCGCGGTCTGCGCTTCGGCGCCGGCCGTCAGCAGCGCGAAAGCGGCCGCCAGAACCCCTGCGACCGCCAGTTTAACGACACTCATCGTCACGCCCGCCCTGTTTTGATCATTTGCCTCACGGTCTCCGATTGGCGGAGCAAGGTCAATCATCAAGACGAATCTTTTCCGCCCTTTGCTGGTCCAGATTCGACTGCCAATCTGTAACAATCTGGAAACATGAGGCAGACCCACCATGACGGTATATGTCATTGCGCAGCTCAAGATGACCGATCGCGCGGCCTACGACCGCTATCAGGCGCGCTTCTTTGACGTGTTCCGGAAGTTCAGCGGGCGACTTCTGTCGGCCGATGAAAGTCCGACCGTGCTGGAAGGCGCATGGGATCGCGACAAGCTCGTCTTGATATCGTTTCCGGACGAAGCCGCCTATCGCGCGTGGGGCAACTCGGCCGAATATCTGGAAATCTCGAAGGATCGCAAAGCCGGCGCACAGGCTGTGGTACTTCTGGCGAAAGGATTTGGCTGACGGCCGATCCGCTGGGAGCAAAGTAATGTGGACATCGGCCAAGGCCCCCTCGCTTACCGAACTGGAGACGATGGCGCACGAGATCCTGGCGCGGCTGCCGAAAACCTTCCTCGATCTGTGCCAGGGCGTCGTCGTCCGGGTCGAGGATTTCCCGACGGACGAAATCCTCGACGAAATGGACGCAGAAAGCGAATTCGACCTGCTCGGCCTGTTTCAGGGCACCGGCCTGCCGCATCAAAGCTCCGGCGATATCGCGCGGCTGCCCAACCTGATCTGGCTATACCGGCGGCCGATCCTGGACTACTGGGCCGAGCACGACGAGACGCTGGGGCGGATCGTCCAGCACGTGCTGATCCACGAGATCGGGCATCATTTCGGCCTCTCCGACGACGACATGGCAGCTATCGAGGCGGAGGCCGGTTGAGGCGGTTTTTTGCCCTTTTATGCGGGGCGCATTCGCGATAAACCACGGTTGCAGATCGTTTTTCGTCCATTCCAACCAAGAAGTGTGACCGATGGAAAAGTTCACCACGCTGGAAGGCGTCGCGGCGCCGCTGAAGATGGTCAATATCGATACCGACATGATCATCCCCAAGCAGTATCTGAAGACCATCAAGCGCACCGGCCTTGGCAAGGGACTTTTCTCGGAACGGCGCTACAACGACGACGGCAGCGAGAACCCCGATTTTATTCTCAACAAGCCGGCCTATCGCAACGCCAAGGTGCTTGTCGCCGGCGACAACTTCGGCTGCGGCTCGAGCCGCGAGCATGCGCCGTGGGCCTTGCTCGACTTCGGCATCCGCTGCGTGATCTCGACCTCGTTCGGCGACATCTTCTATAACAACTGCTTCAAGAACGGCATTCTGCCGATCCGCGTTTCCCAGGAAGATCTCGACAAGCTGTTCGACGACGCTGATCGCGGATCGAATGCGACGCTCACCATCGATCTCGCCAACCAGGAAATCCGCGGTCCTGACGGCGGCACGGTGAAATTCGAGATCGATCCGTTCCGCAAGCATTGCCTGATGAACGGGCTCGACGACATCGGCCTCACCATGGAAAAGAAGTCGTCGATCGATGCCTATGAGGCCAGGCTGAAAGAGCGCGAGTGGGCTTGACGCTTTTTTTCTGACGCGTTTTCTTCACGCGAACCAGTCTCGCCCTCGGGTCAAGTCCGAGGGCATGCTTCGCGTAGAAGGCCATAGTCTTGCGTCCTGATATTCTCACCTTCTGGCACGGCCCGCTCGATGCCTTGCGCAGGCTATGCCTTCGCTCGCAAGTCGCGGCCGGGCACAAGGTCACGATCTACAGCTTCGACCCGATCGCGCAGTTGCCCGACGGCGTCGGCAATGCCGAAGCCGAGGCGATCCTGCCGCATTCGTTTGCTAAACGGCTGCGCCCGATCACGGATGGCGTGTGGATCGACCGCACCATGTTGCAATTTTCGGATTTTTTCCGAATGCGGCTGATGGCCAAAAACACCGCGGGGAACACAGGCTTGTGGCTCGATGCCGACGTTCTCTTGCTCAAGGCGATCGAGATCGATCCCGCCAAACCCTATTTCGCCTGGGAAGGACCGCAACAGCTCGGCAATTCGGTGTTGTATCTGCCGCCGAGCGATCCGATCGTCGCCGCGTTTGAAGCGTTGATGGCGCAGGACGATCTGAC
The DNA here is from genome assembly GCF_035652035.1 of Bradyrhizobium sp. Classification (GTDB taxonomy): domain Bacteria; phylum Pseudomonadota; class Alphaproteobacteria; order Rhizobiales; family Xanthobacteraceae; genus Bradyrhizobium. The sequence goes on along the minus strand of NZ_DASREO010000010.1, from coordinate 867 downwards.
GCCGGACTGGCTGTCGCTGCGGCACCGCCTCACCTTCATGCTGTACAGATTGCGCGGGACGACGCGCATCTCGGAGGTGCGGCTTGCGATCTACGGTCCCGCGGCGCTCACCGCGCTTGCCCGCCGCGCCGGCGAATTGCAATACGCGTTGCCGAAGAAGTCATTCTATTCCGTGCACGCCGAACCAAAGCTGTTCTTCGACCCAAGGGATTTTTCTGCGCTGGTGCACGATCCCGACATCGTCGGATTTCACATCTCGCCAAAGGGCCGCGGCAACCAGCAGCCGGTGCCCGGCAGCTTGCACGCCTGGGCGGTGGAGAGATTTGGCGTCGCCTGAAGCTCGAATTTATCTGCGCTGTTGCGACGTAATTTGACCTAGCGCAATGACCGTTCCGAAACGTCGATCCATGATGGCGCATTCTTTTCTGGCGCCGGAGCGTCGTTATGACCGTCCAGGACCATTCAACTTCCATCTTTGCGCGGTTGGCTCAAAGGTTCAATGATTGGCTCAATCATCGGCGGGAGCTCAACGAAATGCGGCAGCTCAGCTCGGTGGAATTCGACCGTGTCGCGGCGGATTTGCAGCTTTCGCCCGCTGACCTGAACGAACTGGTCAACCAGGGGCCGCACGCGGCCGACGAATTGCCGAAATTGCTGGCAGCCCTCGGCATCAAGGGCGACGACCTCGCCCGCATCGAGCCGGCCGTACTGCATGACATGGAACGTGTCTGCGCGATGTGCAATCACAAACGCGAATGCGACCACGATCTTGCTGCCGGCACCTCAGCCGACAATTACAAGGAATATTGCCTGAACGCGCCGGCGATCGCGGACTTGAACAAGCCGGTTCGCAACTAGCGCACGCCC
>NZ_DASREO010000009.1:0-14269 GCF_035652035.1 Bradyrhizobium sp. | reverse complement strand
GGTATCCGAAACGCTGCAGCGGATAAGTGAGCTTGGCGACGCCAACAAGAGCAAGGCAAATAATCAGGACTACGGTGAGCGAAATGGCGCCGCTCCATGGTTTGACCAACAACGCAAACCCCGCAATCAGAGCGAATGCCGAGACAAGCAGCAGGTAGGCAAATCTCGCCGCCGGATAGAGCCGAGAGTAGGCAATCATGGCGGCTATGCCACCGACGAAGAAAAGCCAACCCAGCGAAGTAACGGTCCCCAGCGACATCAGCGGCGCGATGAAAAGCGCGAGCGTGCCAAACCCGACGAGTGCAACGCCCTCGATGAGCAGAATCAGCCAGCGCGACCTGGCGGCATGCTCGGCTCCCTCGAGCAGCATTTCCGCTTCCTCAAGGGGGCTGAATTCTCTCCGCTTGTTGGACACGGTCCTGGACACAGGCTCACCTCTGCATCTGGCGATCAGGAAAGACTAGAGCTCGTCCAAGCAGGCCTCTTTGAGATGGATCAAGAGACTTTTGTTTCCGCTGATCTAGCAACATCTCTGCAAACCCCCGCCGGAAGCCGCGGAAGAAGCGTTCAGGGGTTCTGCGCCGGTCAAGTGAGATTGATATGCCGCTCTCTGATCCCGTGATTGCACTACAGTTCGCGCAGGGCTATTCGCTGCCGCCATTCGGACTTGCGGAAATTCCATCGCCGTGGATCGCCGACAAGGCGTTCGCTCACCCGAGCAAGTGACCCTAGCTGGCGAGCTTCGCAAACGCGACCCCAGCTTGCTTTGATGCACGTCAAGGCGTCGGTTGCTCGTTCTGCTTTCCTGATTTCGAGAAGAACCCCAGGAGAACCGTGATATGGTCAGGCACTTCTACATTGGCGCGACGACGCTGCTTTTGCTGTTCGTGCAGGCAAATGGGATCGCTGACGCGCAGACGTCACCTGCAGCATTGCAGGAATCGCGAACAACGATCGTCCAGACCATCGGCGCGCAGCCCGAGACTGTCGAGATCGTTGCTAACGGCAGCATCATCACGGTGTTGCGTGTAAACAGCAATATGAACGAAGCCACCCATGCCGGCCGAGATAACGAAGCAAACGTAGTTGGTCAGATTGTTTCGAAAGCAATCGCGGGGTCCCCGTCCTTCAAGAAGTTTCATACCATCAGAGTGCAATACGTGACTCGTTCGAAGCCGGGAGCACCCCTGAAGGTCATTGACACGATCGAATTTCGAAAATCTCCGAGCAGCTCGTTCCAATTCCACGCGACGTAGTCTTGCCTGGTACCGGAGTTACCCTTTCCATTTCGGATGCCGTTGCGGATCCTTGAACCATAGATTGGCCAAAGAAGACGGCGGGCTGGCCGCAGGCGCAGCCTGTTGGCTGGCCCACCTGTTCAGTTAGTCGGAGGGCGTCAACCAAGACATGGCATTGAGAGTCCTGTTTCAATCTACTTCTCGAGATCGTCGGGACACTCGGCCGATTCTCGATGAAACCCTCGCCCTATGGGCCGGGCGTGCCGCCATGACTTGATCAGCATCAAAGCGCCGAAACCGGCTCGCGGGCATCTTGGAAAGCGAGGTAAGCCGCGATGAATCCAGTCAAGATCAGCTACTTTACCGACGCGCTGTGCGTGTGGGCGTATGTCTCGCAAATCCGCATGGACGAACTCAAGACCAACTTCAAGGACCACGTCGAAATCGAGTGCCGTTATTTCCATGTCTTCGGCAACGTCGCCTCGAAAATGGATGCTGCCTGGAAGCAGCGCGGCGGGCTGACTGCCTATCGACAGCATGTCCGCGAAACCGTGGAGAAATTCGGTCATGTCCGGCTTCACGAGCGGACGTGGCAAACGGATGTGCCAACGTCGTCGATGCCGGCACATCTCTGGCTATGCGCAATACGAACCCTGGAAATCGGGTCCGTCTGCGCGCCCGGTTCCAGCGATCGCGCCGCCTGGGCATTTCGCGACGCCTTCTTCCGTCAAGGCCGCGACATTTCGCAAGCCGATATTCTCCTCGGAATCGTGGAGTCGATTGGATTGCCGTCCGCCCAAATCGCAGATGCCATTGCAACAGGTGCTGCGCACGCCGCATTGGCCGACGATCTAGAGCTTGCCCGCGCTCAGTCGATCGCGGCAAGCCCGACACTCCTTTTCAATGAAGGACGGCAGCGCCTGGCGGGCAATGTCGGCTACCGGATTATCGAGGCAAACATCCGCGAGTTGCTGGACGCTCCGCCGGGACAACTGTCCTGGTGCTAGCACCATGCTGCGACTCCTCGCATCGGCACCCGCGTCGGCCCCCCGGGGCAAATTTCGGAAAATCAGAATCTGTGCTGCCCCCCATGAACCGCTGCACGCAGCAAGAGGCGCGGCATTGTTGCCTTTGGCCATCCTCCTGTGACACGATCCGGCGACCTCTTGTCGAGACCTCCTCCCGATTCCCCATGCCCCGCCGGAAGAAATACCCCTGGGAAAAGCTATCTGACGAGCAGTTGCTCAAGCGCCGCCTCAGTAGCCTGAGGGTCACGGTCGAGGGCACCTGGCTCGAGGACTGCCTGAACGCGCTCTATCAGGAGCTCCAGGAGAAGGGCATCCAGCTGCGGCCGCACGCATGGATCTCGAGCGAATGGTTCAGCCCGGGCAACGTGCCCGGCATCGCCATCCCCTTCTATCTCGCCCATCCCCGCCTGATGAAGCTCGAGAAGAAGATGATGCTCGACGTCGAGGGCGGCAGCTGGTCCGAGTGCATGGCCATTCTCCGCCACGAGGCGGGCCATGCCATCCAGCACGGCTATCAGTTGCAGCGCCGCCGGCAGTGGCAGAAGCTGTTCGGCCCCTCGTCCAAGCGCTACCCGCGCTACTACCGGCCCAATCCGGCGTCCAGGCAATATGTCCAGCATCTGCGGCTATGGTATGCGCAGAGCCATCCAGACGAGGATTTCGCCGAAACGTTTGCGGTGTGGCTGCGGCCGCGCTCGAACTGGCGCACGCGCTATGCCGGCTGGCCGGCGCTGAAGAAACTCGAATATGTCGACGAGCTGATGGAGGAAATCGCCGGCAAACGGCTGGTCTCCAGGACGCGCGAGCGCGTTGATCCGCTGCATGAGCTCGGCCAGACGATCGGCGACCACTACCAGAAAAAGCAGGCGTTCTACGCCTTCAATCCGCCGAAGACCTACGACCGCGACCTCCTCAGGCTGTTTTCCGCCGATCCGCGCCATCGCCGGTCGCGGCCGGCCTCGACCTTCATCAGGCGGCACCGCGCCCACATCAGGCAGCTTGTTGCGCGCTGGACCGGCGAGAATCAGCTTACACTCGACGCCGTGCTCGATGATATGATCTCCCGTTGCCGCGAACTCGATCTGCGCGCCGTCGGCTCCGATCGGAAGCTCGTGGCTGACTTCACCGTGCTGCTGACCGCCAAGACCATGCACGCGCTGTTCGGCCCGTCGCGGCGCAAATGGATCGCGTTATGAGACGCCTGCGCGTCCTCGTGCTCATGCATCCGGACTTCATGCCGCCGGAGACGACCGATGGCTACACCGCGCGCGAAATCAACGAATGGAAGACCGAATACGACGTCGTGAGCACCCTGCGCGCGGCCGGCCACGACGTTCGCCCGCTCGGCGTGCAGGAAGAACTCAAGCCGCTGCGCGAGGCGATCGACAATTTCAAGCCGCACGTGGTGTTCAATTTGCTGGAGCAGTTTCACCATGAGCCGGTGTACGACCAGCACATCCCGAGCTTCCTGGAGCTGATGAAGATCCCCTATACCGGGTGCAACCCGCGCGGACTGATCCTGGCGCGGGGCAAGGATCTGTCGAAGACGCTGGTGCACAATCGCCGGGTCGCGGTGCCAGCCTTCGCGGTGTTTCCGATGCGTCACAAGGTCAAGCGGCCGGCGCGTCTCGCCCTGCCCTTGATCGTCAAGAGCCTGAACGAAGACGGATCGCGCGGCATCTCGCAAGCCTCGATCGTCGACACTGACGAGAAGCTCGCCGAGCGCGTCGCCTTCATCCACGAGCGGGTCGGAACGGCCGCAATCGCCGAGCAGTTCATCGACGGACGCGAGCTCTATGTTCCCGTGCTCGGCAACAACCGCTTGCGGGTTCTGCCGGTCTGGGAATTGAAATTCGGCACGATGGGCGGCCAGGCCATCGCCACCGAAAAGGTCAAGCACGATCCGGATTACCAGGAGCGCGTCGGTATCGAGGACGGCCCGGCGAAAAACCTTGCGCCGGAGCTACGCGCCCGCATCCAGCGAACGGCCAAACGCATCTACCGGACGCTGGGGCTCGACGGTTATGCGCGCATCGATTTTCGCCTCGCGACAGACGACACGCTTTATTTCATCGAAGCCAATCCCAACCCGGAAATCGCGAAAAGCCAGGAGTTCGCGCTGGCGGCCAAGCACGACAAGCTCGATTACCCCGGCCTGTTGCATCGCATTTTGACGCTGGGAATAAGTCGGGCAAAGGCCGGCGTCTCCGTCGGCTGACGCGGTGCATGATGCCTCGTGTGGCGGTTCAGAAGTCCGCATCATTGCTGCCGCACGTCCGTCATGCGGACTTTGAACCAAAGCCACACTAGATCAATAATTTATTAGTGTCCTTTCGATTCCGAAGTTCGTAAGCGTGGCGCCGCAAGATCACACGAACTTCGGAATCGGGACACTAGTGCTTGCTGACGGCAAAGTTCGGAATGTACTGGCACTGGTCGGATGGATCGATGTGCCCCTCGTCGAATTCGATCACATCGCCCACATTCACGGTGAGCCCGGCAGGGAGCACCACTGCGGTCTTGCCTTCCCATGTGTCGGCGAAGACCTCCGTGCTTGTGGCGTAGTTCGGATTGATGCGTCTGTCGACCAGAACCTGGCTCGATCGAGTCATGGCTAGCGCCTGAGCCGCGGTTGCTATCCCGATCACCAACGCTTGTTTCCGGATCCACGTCCGTGGTGTCGGCCACCTCGCCTTGGCGCCGCACTCAACCTTCTGCTCCTTGATGGCCGTCAATTCGTCTTCGCCCGACTCGCGCGCCGTCGCCTGTTGTTGTGCGAGGCCGATGGGTTGAACCGCCCAGGACGGCAGGGAAGCGGCGCCGGAAGCGAGGTCGCCGGCAGCGGGCGGCGTGGCGAGCCCGGCTGGATCCGGACTGGGGTCGCCGCCATCGTGTCCGGGCTGCTTCGGCTGATCGACACCATTGATGTCGTGCGCGCCGCGCGTCGCCCTGGCGTGCTTGTCGGCGTCGGCTACGGCCGGAACGTTCGGCAAGGCGTTCTGTTCATTTGGCGCAGTCGGCGCGGGAACCGGTGGCGGCGGAGCCGCCGCAGGCTCTTCCATCACGATCTCAACCGGGATCGCGGCATCCGGGGCGGACTCGGTCCGCCCGAAGAACCCGAACAGTAGAAACAGCGCAATTGCGACATGTCCCGCAATCGCCAATCCATAGGCCATGCGGCGGTTGTTGGATTCCCGCAGGAGGAAATGCTGCAACCACTCCACCACAGCCACCGCGTCAATCGGAACTGCCTAAACTACCGCTATTTTACCTTATGCGTGCCTTTGGCTTCAACGCCCTCCCAGTCACACGGATGTGCTCTGACCGACAACATACTGATCCTTTGGCCGCTCCAGCGATACCGGCTTGTGGTCCCTGGCTGATATCCGGGCGACCTTGATCGGACCGGCGTTTCGACTAACCTTCCCGAACCCTCAAGGTTCTTTCCACACCCCGCCCATGCGCCGACGATTTGTAAAAGTGACGGTTCACGACAAGATGCAGCGTGGCTACCGCTACGTTCTGACTGAACCTGTCGGGCGTAATTTCGATCCGGAGTTTCGTCCCGAACTGACGCCGAAACAGATGCTTGTGCTCGGCGTGTTCTGCGGCAAGTACATGACGGATTGCCGCAAGGAATTTCCCAACAGCTGGTTTGCCGGCGCCCGGCTTTCACCTGCCAGGCGCGACTGCTCGCTGAACTGGTTTGGCGTCAGCGCGAGCCAGCCACTTTCGGCCTGGCGAAAGAAAGGATGGATCCATCCCGACGATCCCCGAGGTTGGTTTCAGTGGTATTGCCGCTACTACATGGGGCGGCGAATCCCCGAAGAGGATGCGCGGCAGATCAAGCGCTGGAAGGCGATCCGGCGGCATGTCGCGCAGATCAAGAGCCGCTGCGAGCCGGGCGATCTGGCGTGTCGGCCCCGGCAACGCCAGGCGCTGCTGCACTGGGCCTATGACAGCCGGAAGATTTGAAACATGGTGATATCAAACGAGCGAGGGCCAGGCTGACTGGTTGAGCGGCGGTCTGACAAATTTAGCTAACAGCTTTAAGTTGTCTTCAATCCATCGGCGTTAGACGACCGTATGGAACATCCAGTTACTCCGATTGTGGTCGGTCTCCTCGGCACTGTCGGGCTGTTCGTCAAAATCATGGCCGAACGGTCAAGCCGACAAGAAGACCATTGGCTGCGACATTTGCTCAAGAGGACATATCCCATCCCTTACGCGATCTGGATGGCCGGATTGGGCGTTACTCTCGGCTACCCCGCGCTTTTGTTCGTCTGGGCAGTACATGGGTTCAGCGCGGTCAATCAGATGCTGTTCCTGATGATTCTCCTGCCTTGTCTTGGCTGCCTTATCGGGTTCTACATCACGCAATGTTTGCGCCTCCCGTGGCTGGCAACATTCGGTGATTGCCTGAACATCAAGCCACGTTCACCGGAAGAGCGGGAAAAGGACGCCTCCCGCCAATCAGTTCTGGCCTGCATCACCATGACGGCCGCAATCACCGTAAGCGTGGCTTTGGCCTTTGGCCTCGGCGTCTTGTAGGCGCCGCAGCCGCCTAGGATCTCCGGATTGCTGAGACGATACGCCCTCTGCTAGCTTGCCAGCGTTGATCTCGGGTCTGGCGGTCGTTCCCATGACGAAAATGAAGTTTGCAATTGTCTTGATCCTGGCGCTGTTGCTCTCGGCCCCTGCCCTTGCGGCGGAGAACGCCGCGATGTTCGCCAGGGGCGTCATCGAACCCGATCTGCATCCATGGACGATTGTCACGGTGCCCGATGAGTGCCTTGTGGTCGAAGTCAGGCTCGACCCCTTCGTTGCGAAGCAGCGCGACCTGAAAACCGAGTTCGGCGCCATCGTGCGGACGATCGTTCCCGCGGCGCTGCAAAAATACCCGAAGCTCAAGAGTGTCCAGCTGACCGGGTTGATCACGGTCCAGGACAAGCGAGGCCACGACCGCGAGGTCCAGGCTGTCATGACGAAGTTTTATCGAGGCAAGTCGGCGTCAATCAAATGGGACACGGTCAAGCCTGACGACGTCATCGATCTCGCCGACAAGAAGACCGTCTCGCCGCTGCTTGCAACGGCCGGCGCGCGCTGAGCGGCCGGGCAGACTTCGGCCGGCCGCGCCGCCGCATCATCCGGGCCAAATCGGGCCGCAATGTCATCCCAGTTTCCGACTAGTTTCGCCCGCATTGATTCTGCGCTGATTCGGCGGAAATGATCGCGATTGTCGGGGATATTGAAGATGGCATTTTTCAAGCGAGAACTCACCCCGGTCGAACGGTTCGAAACGGCACTGAAGGACAGGCGTGCGGCGCGCGAGAAACAGGCTGAACGGCTGACCCTTGTCGAAACGGCGGTCGAAGAACAACGCGGCGAGGCCGAACGACTTGCGGTGGCCGGCGCTATCGCGGCCAAGCTCGGCCGGGCCGAGCTCAAGCTGCGCGCCGTCGAGGAACGGGCCAAGACGCTACGGACTGAACTTGCGGAAATCGACGAGCAGATCGCCTCCACCGAGCGCGCATTGGCCGATGCCAGAGCGCAACGCGACCGCGACATGATGGCAGATCAGATCGAGGAGATGGCTGCGGCTATCGAACGGGCCGCGCCGGGATTTGGCGCTGGCGCCACGGCGCTCGTGGACGCCGTCACCAGGGGTGCTGCGCCGGTGCTGGAGGCGACGAGGTTCGCAACCAGCGTCGACGCCGTGCGCCGGGAGGTTCTCGCGGCTGCGGACCTGATCTGCTGGCAACTGCGATCCGCCGCCGTGCGCACGCGCGCGGGCAATGCAAATCTCGCCATCGACGTGCCGGCCGAGCCGGAGCAACCGTCGGCGCTCGAGATTGACCGGCAATTGACCTACACGCTCAATCCGCTGCTGTGGCGGGAGGGCACGGAGGTTCGCAGAGCTCCAGCGTTCACGCTGGTCGAGTTGCCGAAAATGCTGTTGCCGGTCGCGCTGCGGCATCAACATGTGGACCATCTGAACGCTCGCCGCGTGCAGACCTTGATCCACGTTCATGGCAGCGAAGGGTCGCTGAGCGAGCCCTATCCCGCCGATCTGCAATTCGTCGATCTCGATCTGCTCGCCGCGGAGGAAGAGAGCGTCCAGGCCAACGTTGCCTAAAGCGCGTTGCAACGTTTTCGGGCGAAGCCAATCGAACCACAATCGTTCTTGCTGCCGCCGCAATCCGGCCCAACCGGCTTCCCAATCGCTAACGTAGAGTTACCCCTGCAACTTGGGGAAAATGAGTTGCGCCAGGGGAGCGTCAGAATGCGCCGTGAGCAGCAATCGCTGCTGCCTGCCCGAAAGGCGGCAGAGTTCAAGATCCATTTTCAGATGACCAACGCGGGCGCACGACACGCCTGCAGCGTCACCATACTGGCGACCAGCAGGATCGACGCTGACGCCATCTTTCGCGACAACTGGATCACCATCGAAAAGCTCACACGCCTCAATCTTGTCGCGGAGCAACCGCCGCGGATCAGGCTGGAAACCGCGCTGGAAAACCAGGAACGCGCAGCTTAATAGCTCGCCGGATCCGGCGAATCCGACGGCTTCTCGAATGCCCGCTTCATCGCCGGGCTCATCGGGATGTTGAGGTTGACGTTCTTCGGCGGGATGGGTTGCGTGAACCACTTGGCATAGAGCGCGGGGCCTTCCGGGCTCTTGTAGAGCGCGGACGTTGCGGCGTCGGCGACCGCCTTGAATGCGGTATCGCCCTTGCGCAGCATGATGCCGTACGGCTCTGGTTTCGAGAACGCGTCTTCCGAGATCATGTAAGCCTTCGGGTCCTTCGCGATCGCGATCAGGCCGGCGAGCACGATGTCATCCTGCACGAACGCCACCGCCCTGCCCGTATCGACCATCAGGAACGCTTCGCCCTGGTCCTGGACCGGCACGATCGTCATGCCGAGATTGAGACGGGTGTTGAATTCGAGCGCCTGCTTGATGTTGGTCGAGCCCGCGGGAGCTACGACCGTCTTGCCCTTGAGGTCGGCGATCGTTTTGACGTTGGAGTCAACCCTCGCCATGAAACGGCTCGCGGTGAGAAAATGCGTGTTGGTGTACCAGACCTGCTGCTGCCGCTCGGCGTTGTTGGTGGTGTTGCCGCATTCGAGGTCGATCGTGCCATTGGCCATCAGCGGAATGCGCGAGGGAGAGGTCACCAGCACGTAGCGCACCTCAAGCTTGTCGAGCTTCAACTCGCGCTTCACCGCCTCGACGATCTTGGCGCAGATATCCATGGCGAAGCCGATCGGCCGCCGCTGGTCGTCGACATAGGAAAAAGGCACCGACGCCTCGCGGTGCCCGATCGTGATGTATCCCTGATCTTTGACCTTCGCGAGCGTGCCGGTGAGCTCGTCCGCCCTCGCCGCCCCCTGGCCGGAAACAAGCGCTGCCAGAGCTAGCGCTGCGAAAATGCCTTTACGCACGAAAATTCTCCCGCCCTCGGATTTTGCCTTTACGCGGCAAGCTTGGCGATATCGGAGAATTTTTCAAGCCGCCAAGTGGCAAGATCAGCGATCGCCGCAGAAGCGTGGTCGGTCTCGTGTCCCGCACGCGGTGCAACGCGAAGTGGTGCACCGCAGATGCGGGATCTACGGAGGCAATAGACCCCGGCTCTGCAGCGCACCGCTCACGCGCTGCGCAGCGTCCGGGGAACGCCCCGGTCGAAATGCGCATCTAACGATCGCTGCCGCGGGCGTTCCAGGTGCTCCAGTTCACACCGGCGAGGCTTCGAAAGTCGGTCGCCATCGGCCGCCTGGACTGCCGATCATGCTGGGCGATGCAGCGCTCGGATTCCGCGATCTTCTCTTTCAGCTCGGTGACGGTCTGGGAGGTCTGCCGGCGGCGCCCGGCGATTTCCCCTGACGTGAAGCGCGCGGTTTCCAGCGCCTTCAGCGCCTCGCGGTTCTTCCTGAGCTGAACCCTGTGCCACGCAATGCGGCTGTCGCTGTCTGCACTCATCATCGGGAGCCCTGATTCGCTGGTCAGGATATCATGGCATGGAGGATACCCGGCCGCGCAACCCGGCAATTGTGGCAGCCGGAACGCGACTCGTGTCCCGTACGCGGTGCGGCACGCAGTGATGCACCGCAGATGCGGGACCTACCCACGACCCCGGATCAGCAGCGAACCGCATAGTGCGTCGAAGACGCGCGTAAACGCGCCTCAGGCCGGCCGGCGCGGCACGATCGCGATCGGATTGAAGGTGTAAACCGCCTCGCCGTTCTGGTTGTACGCGGTCCATTTGACGCGGGCGACGCCGATTGGCTTCGACTTCGAGGGGGTCAGCTCGGTCACCTCCCCTTCGAGGTGCAGCGTATCGCCCGGCCGCACCGGCAGCATCCAGCGCAACTCGTCGACGCCGGCCCCGAACAACGGATGCGGACCAAATGGCTTCGCGGAGAGCGCGAGCCGCATCGCGACCGCCGCCGTATGCCAGCCGGAGGCGGCAAGCCCACCGAGGATGGTGTGCTTGGCCGCCTCGTCGTCCAGATGAAACGGCTGCGGATCGAATTCCTCGGCAAAGCGCAGGATCTCGTCCTTCGAGACTGTCGTGCTTTCGCTTGAAAAGCGCATGCCGATCTTGAGATCGTCGAACCATTCGATCATTGCCCCACCCGTCATCGATGTCGCCTGTCGCCATATAGCGCGGTCAACGCAGATTGACACGCGCCGATGTGGACCGATGGTGGTCTAGTTCGAAACTGCAAGACGTCGCGCTCAGCGGACCAGCTTGCGACCGGTGATCGCCTCGAGATTCCCGTAATAGATCATCTCGCGATCGGCCTTCGACAGATCCAGCTTCTCGAAAATCTCCAGCGTCACGCGCGGGTACATCGCCCCTCCCTCCGGATCGAACGGACAGTCGGAGGCGAATAAAACCTTGTCGTGGGAGAAGAACTCGAGGCCGCACTTCGTGGCGGGAACGCCGCCGAACACGGCGGTGTCGGTGTAAAAATTCTGTTTGAAATAATCGAGCGGACGCTTCTTGAGGCTCTTGCGCAGAGAAATGTAGTCCTCATCCGAGGTGCGCTCGCCCAGCACGTCCCAGCCCGGACCGATGCGTCCTTCGAGCATCGGAACGATGCCGCCGAAATGGTGGGTGATGATCTTCAAGCTTGGATGATCGTCGAGGATCTTGGAAAATACCAGGCGCGACATGGCCACTGCGGTCTCGTAGGACCAGCCGAACGTCCACCAGATCTCGTAGAGCGACTTCTTCTCCGAGAGATAGTCCGGCATGTTGGCGCCGCGCGCGGGGTGAATCCAGATCGGCTTGCCGAGCTCCTCCATCTTCTTCCAGAACGGCCGATATTGCGGCAGGTCGATCGGCTTGCCGGCGACGTTGGTATAGATCTGCACGCCGAGCGCGCCGAGCTGATTGATGGCGCGTTCGGCTTCGGCGACGCCGGCGTCCGCGGCATCGAGGCAGATCTGCGCGACCCAGCCGGGAAAATGATCGCGTTCCTTGGCGCACAATTCGGCGAAGCCGTCATTGATGATCCGGATCAGCTCGTCGATCTGCGCCGGGCTTTTCGCAAAGCTTTCGATGGTCGGCTGCGGATAGGAAAGGATCTGCGCGTAGTCCTTGTGGCGGTCGACGATGCCCTTGCGGTAATCGAGGTCGTGCAGCGCCCTGATTGAACGAACGCGCTTGCCGATGTCCTTGTAGTCACCGGCGACGTCCGTCATCTTGTCGGCGAACCGCTTCGGAATGAAATGCGTGTAGGCGTCGATCCTCATCATTTACCAGAGCTCCGATTCCGAAGTTCGCAAGCCAGCGCGGCAACCTCTGATGCGAACTTCGGAAATCAAAGGAGCTCTGGCAACTTATCGTCTTCGAGTGCGGCTTTGAATTTGAAGTTCCTATGAAGGATTGGCAGCGAAACTGACAGGAACTTCAAATTCGCCGCACTAGCTCCTCCCGTTATTGTTCTTGTCATGGCTGTCGCGGTGAGTGCCCCGCGCCGGTTTCGAACGCGATTTGCGACGGAATTTGAGTTGACTTAAATCTCAAATTATAGGGTTTTGCCTTGGGCGCATAGAATAATCCAACAAGGATAAAGCGCGGGGGAGACGGGATGGCCGAGAATTCAGCCGCTACGGCAGGCGCGCGAACGGATACGATCGATGTCGCGGGCTTCATCGATTCCCAGCCGGTCGGCCGTTTCCAGATCCGGCTGCTGCTGGCTTGCGCGGCCGTGCTGTTTGTCGACGGCTTCGACACCCAGGCGATCGGCTACGTCGCCCCTGCGGTCGCGCAGGACTGGAAGCTGGCGCGCGGCGCGCTTGGGCCGGTGTTCGGCGCCGGCCTGTTCGGACTGATGATCGGCGCGCTCTTGTTCGGCCCGGTCGCCGACCGCATCGGGCGACGACGGATCATCATTCTTTGCACCGCCGCCTTCGGCCTCGGCACCATCTCGACCGTTTTTGCCAGCGACGTGCAGAGCCTATTGACCATTCGATTTCTCACTGGCCTTGGTCTCGGCGGCGCGATGCCGAACGCGGTTGCGCTAACGTCGGAATTCAGTCCACATCGCCGCAGGGCCACCATGGTGATGGCAATGTTCTGCGGGTTCTCGATCGGCGCGGCGATCGGTGGCCTCTTGGCCGCCGCCTTGATTCCCGCCTTCGGCTGGCGCGCGGTCTTTCTCGTCGGCGGCACGGTGCCGCTACTGATGGTGCCGCTGCTGGTGCTGCGCCTGCCCGAGTCCGTCCGCTTCCTGGCGCTCACCGGCCGCGCCAATGACAGCGTCGCGCAACTCCTGGCGCGGATCGCGCCGTCCATCCAGCATCCGGCAGGCACGCGCTTCGTGGCGCACGAGGTCAATCTGCCGGGAATTCCGGTGGCGCACCTGTTGAGCGGCGGCCGCGCGTGGGGAACGCTTGCCTTGTGGGTCCTGTTCTTCATGAGCCTGCTCGACCTCCATCTGCTGTCGAACTGGCTTCCCACCGTGCTGAACGACCTCGGCGCCTCCGTATCAGCGGCCGCAGTGATCGGATCGATGCTGCAGATTGGCGGCGTCGTCGGCGCCTTCGCGCTCGGGAAATTCATCGATCGCTTCTCGTTCGGCGCACTCGCGGTCACCTATTTCCTGGCCGCGATCGCGGTTGGTGCAATTGGCTTTTCCGGCCATTCGATCGCGCTCTCGACGCTCGTCATCTTCTGCGCGGGCCTGTGCGTCATCGGCGGGCAGAACGCATCCAACGCGCTATCGGCGACATTCTATCCGACCGCGATCCGCTCGACCGGGGTCGGCTGGGCGCTGGGCATTGGCCGGGTCGGATCGATCGTCGGCCCGCTGGTCGGCGGCATCATGCTGGCGCGGCAGATGAGCAGCGAGTCGGTATTCGTCGCCGCCGCAGTCCCTGCGCTTTGCGCGAGCCTTGCAGCATTCGCGCTCAGCCGCATGGCGCGAGAAGACACGACGGAGCCCGCGACAGAGGCCGTCGCCCTCAACCCAGGTTCAGCTCCTTGAAGAAGTCGTTGCCCTTGTCATCGATGATGATGAAGGCCGGGAAATCCACGACTTCGATCCGCCAGATCGCTTCCATGCCGAGTTCGGGATATTCCACGACCTCGACCTTCTTGATGCAGTGCTCGGCGAGATTGGCCGCCGCGCCTTGGCGCCCGCATTCGGCCCGAGCCGTCACCCGAGATTGAGCTCCTTAAAGAAGTCGTTGCCCTTGTCGTCGATGACGATGAAGGCGGGAAAATCCTCGACCTCGATGCGCCAGATCGCCTCCATGCCGAGCTCGGGATATTCCAGCACCTCGACTTTCTTGATGCAGTGATCGGCGAGGTTCGCGGCCGCGCCGCCGATCGAGCCGAGATAGAAGCCGCCGTGCTTCTTGCACGCCTCGCGTACCGCGGCGGAGCGGTTGCCCTTGGCGAGCATCACCATCGAGCCGCCCGCGGCCTGGAGCTGATCGACGTAGGAATCCATACGCCCCGCGGTGGTGGGGCCGAACGAGCCCGAGGC
>NZ_DASREO010000008.1:0-121167 GCF_035652035.1 Bradyrhizobium sp. | reverse complement strand
CCTGACTGTTGCTTGCTGACGGCGCCGGCATCGGCGGGGCCGCCTTCTCGGCAGCCGACGGCTTGCCTTCGTCATCGGCGATGATGCGCCGGATCGACGCCAGAATCTCCTCCATCGAGGGTTCTTGAACCTTCGCAGGCTGCGTCATCTCCGAATCCACCTCATCAAAACGCCATCATCAGCGTTTTACACCATGCGAGGCAGGTATTTGCGCCTTCCGGATAGACGGGCTCGGAATTTCATCGCGCCGACCCTACTTGTCCCCAGCCAAACGCCACCGCCGCATCGCGCGGACCTTCGTCCTGCCCGGCGCGGCGTCGCTTTCGCCCGCGAAGATTCCAGTCGCGGCGCGAATCGCTCTGCCTCATCAGAACGCTACGTCATGGCAACAAATGATTGCAAGCAACGGCGGGCGTCACCCAAAGCGAACACGGCAATCAGCTGACCGTCACAAGGTGTCCGCTGAGAAGCGGTGCGAATGTGAGAATCGCACCCCTAGCTGGACCGTGCCAAAACGATACGAAGATCAGTGGCCGTCCGGCGTGCGAACGCCAAACCAGCTGTCACGCACCTGATGGTAGTGCACGCTGGGATCGTAGGTCGTGGTGTTGAGATGCATGACCTGCGGCGACAACCGTCCTACCGCCGACAACACACTGTAGGACGCGACGACGCGATCGTGCTGCGCGGTCACGAGCGCTACGCGCGCGTTGACTAGCGCCTGCTGGGCGTTGAGCACGTCGAGCGTGGTGCGCTGTCCGGCCTTGGCCTCCTCGCGCACGCCATTGAGCGCGATTTCCGATGCGGTCACCTGCGACTGGGCCGAGGCCACCTGGGCCTTGCCGGCGACCAGTTGCCCCCAGGCCGTGACCGTGTTGGCGCGCGTCTGGTCGCGGGTCTGTTCGAGGACGAGCCGCTGCTGCGTCAGGTTTTCCTTGGATTGGCGGATCAGCGAATATTCCGCGCCACCTTGGTAGACGGGAACACTGAGCTGGGCGAGCGCCTGCGCGGCAAAGGTCCGGGGCGAAGTGATATTTGTCTGGTATTGCTGCAGCACGGACGCCTGCAAACTCACCGTCGGCAACAGCGCGCCTTCGTTCACCTTGACCTGGAGAAACTGCACGTCGATGCCATACATCGCCGCCGTGACGTTCGGATTTTCGATCAGGCTGAGTTCGACCGCTGCGGGAAGCGCGCCCGGCAGGTAGCGATCGACCGGCGAGCCGGGCTGCAGCGACACAGGCTCGTTACCGATAATGCGCCGGAAATTGGCCTGCGTCGTCGTCAGCGTCGCCTGCGCTGCCAGAAGCTGCGTCTTGCCCGCGGCGAGCTGCGCCTCTGACTGGGCTACGTCGGTGCGGGTCACCTCGCCGACGTTGAAACGATCCTGCGTCTGCTTCAGCGTCTGATCGAGAACGCGAACGTTACTCTTGTTCACCTCGACGATCGCAGCGTCGCGTAACTCGTCCATGTAAACGGTTGCAGCAGAAAGCAGGACGGACTGCTCGAGGACTCGCAATCCTTCACGCGCACCCGAAACCTGACTCTCGGCCGCGCGCGTTTTGTTGCCAGTCTGGCCGCCATTATAGAGCGTCTGCGTCGCGGTCGCGCCGACGCTGGTTGGCGGCGTTGCTCCGTGAAAATCGATCGGCGTTCCGAAATTCGAAAGCGCATCGCCGTATTGGTATCCGGCGCTCGCCGTCACCGAAACTTTTGGCCGATACCCGGACAAAGCCTGCGGAACGTTTTCGTCGGTGGCCCTCACCTGCGCCCGCTGCGCGTTGAGCTGCGGGTTATTTTGGTAGGCACGCACTAGCGCGGCCTCGATCGTGTCAGCCAAAGCCGGCACCGAGCTCCCCAACGCCCAAAGAAGCACCGTCGCCGCAGCTCCGGTAACGACCTTCACCCCATCCATCCAGGTAATCCAATCCTTCGACCCGGCTATACGGCCCCCCAAAACCGGGTCATCAAGTCATTCCAAACAGATATCCCACAACACAGCATATTCATGACCACAGGGGGAAGGAACCCCCCGGACGGCGGGGATAGTGGGAAACTCGGCAGCTGGGGCATCCGGGCCACACTCGGCATGCCCGAGCGGTTCCAAAGGCGGCCGAGGGCTAGAAAACGAATGCTGCAGGCCGTTCCAGACCTGGCAACACCGGTATTGCAGTGTCGAAAAGCGATCGGTGCCCGAAATCACCATGAGATGATGTGACGACCATGGCTCGCTGCGGCCCGGCCAGTGCGAAGGTTCCAACCAGCCGCCCTCCCTCTTTGAGCTGATGGTAGAGCTTTTCGGGTGCCACTTCGGCCGTGCCGTTGAGAAGAATCACATCAAACGGTGCGTCAACCGAATCACCGTCGGCGATCCGAGCCGTCTTCACCGTCACGTTTCCAGGAGCCAGCGCACCAAGAGCCGTCTTGGCTTTTACCGCGAGCGCCGAATCGCATTCGGTGGCCGTGACGCGCCGAGCCAGACGCGCCGCAATCGCGGCCATGTAGCCAGTTGCGCACCCGACCACCAGCACGTTGTCGGTTTCCCGGATATCGGCGGCCTGGACAATTTTGGCCGTCACCGCCGGGCGAAGCAGGAATCGCTTGGCCGGTCCGCCCTCGCTGACGTCGATGTCCAGATCAAGATAAGCGAGCGATCGCTGTGCGTCGGGAACGAACGCCTCACGCGGGATCGCGAGCATTGCATCGATGATTCGGTTATCGGTGACGTCACTCGGACGCACCTGGCCATCGACCATTTTCTGGCGCGCGATCGAGAAATCGGACATTGAAGGACCCCAGTGGCAAGCGGTCTAAGGCCGCGGGAGGCAGGAAAAGCGCGGCCATCTTTGATACAAGGCCTGCGAAAACGCAACACGACGGCTGGGAACGAAGCCGTGCGCATCCAACCGTTGGCGGCGGCCGGCCAAGGCGGCGCTTTTGCCCCGTTCAGGCCCGCTTTTGTAGGGATTCCCCGGCACGATTTCGGGAGAGCCAGAGCGCGGGCAGTTTCAAGAACTGACTGATTGCTGGCTCCTCGGCCTGGATTCGAACCAGGGACCATTCGATTAACAGTCGAATGCTCTACCGCTGAGCTACCGAGGAATAGGCGAAGCCGTTGTTCGCACGGCGGAGCGTATAACAAAGCCTCCAAGGCTTGCAAAGGACGAAATACGCCATTCTGCGAAACGGTTCCGGCCATGGCCAAGCAGGTTTTTCGGCCGTTCCGGCGCGTGATGGCCGTCACGCGGTCTCTCGGATCGCCGCGCCCGCACGGCCGACCAGTTCGTCATATTGGCCGATCGCCGACGGCCGGCCAACATAGTAGCCCTGCACCTCGTCACAGGCCTCCTCGGTCAGGAACGAAAGCTGGTCGTGATTCTCGACGCCTTCGGCAATGACCGGCAGGTCAAGGCCGCGCGCCAGCCCGATCACCGCGCGTACGATGGCCGCCGACTGCGGGTTGACCCCGACGCTCGAGATGAAGGATTTGTCGATCTTGATCTTGTCGAACGGAAAGGCCTGAAGATAGGCCAGCGACGAGTATCCCGTCCCGAAATCGTCCATCGAAATCCGGACACCCAGCGCCTTGAGCCGCCGCATGATGGACAGCGCGCGCGAAAAGTCGCCGATCAACACACTCTCGGTGATCTCGATTTCCAGCCGGCCCGGCGCGAGTCCGGTTTCCAACAGAACGGCATGAACCAGCGAGGGCAGGTCGCCGTCGCGGAATTGCACGGGCGACAAATTGATGGCGATGTTCAGCGGGCGGGGCCAGGACGCCGCCTCGCGGCAGGCTTCGCGCAAGATCCATTCCCCCATCGGCAGGATCGTGCCGGATTCCTCGGCGAGCGGAATGAAGACATTGGGCGGAACCGAGCCGTGCACGGGGTGCGTCCAGCGAGCGAGAGCCTCAAATCCGGTGATCGCTAAACCGATCCGCATCTGCGGCTGGTAATAGAGCATCAATTCACCATTTGCGATCGCGGTCTCGAGATCCCGCTGCATCGCGCGCCGTTCCTTGAGGTGCGAATTCATCTGCGCCTCGAAGAATCGAACGGTGCCCCGCCCTTCCCCCTTGGCCCGATACAGCGCGGCATCCGCATTGCCGACCACAGTCATCGCGTCGGTGCCGTCAGTCGGGAATATCGCAACCCCGATACTCGTTGCATTACGCAAGCGCTGTCCGTCGATGACGAAGTCGTTTGCGAACTCGGCAATCAGCCGCTGCGCAAGCGCCTCTGCGCTCGCGGGTTGAGGTCCGGTCGTAATCAGCGTGAACTCATCGCCACCAAGACGCGCCACAAAGGCGCCCTCGGCCGCGGATTGCAATCGCCGCGCGACCTCCTGCAACAATCCGTCGCCGACCAAATGGCCATAGGTGTCATTGATCTCCTTGAACCGATCGAGGTCGAGGCAGAGAACCGCAAACTTCTGATTGCTGGCCGCCGCCTGTTCGATGGTCGAACTGAGGTGCTTGGTGAAGGCCGCCCGGTTCGGCAGTTCGGTCAAGGCATCGTAGTGGGCGAGGCGCGCAATTCGTTCCTGGTCCTTCTTGCGCTCCGTGATATCTTCCGCGACGCCTAGCAAATATTGCGGCTGGCCGTCATCGCCCGCAATGGCAAGCCGCCGGGTCGCGATAAGCCGTTGACCGGAGTGGCGCGTCGCGACCGCCTCCTCGTCGATGGAGTGATTCTGCTTTCCGAACAGCACTTCGAGGTCACGAACGAAGGATAGACTGGCCTCCTCCGTCGACAACAGATCAAAATCGGTCTTGCCGATGATCTCTCCACGCGGCAGCCCGAGAAACTCTTCGCCGGCGCGATTGATCAATACGTACCGATGTTCTCGCGGCTCCTTGACGAAGAGGATCGCCGGCATGTTCTCGACGACCGCATCGAGGAACGAGCGGGTGCGACGCAGCTCCGTCTCTGCTTGCCTGCGCTCGGTGACATCGACCGCAACGCTCAGCGTCGCCAGATGACCTTCGTAGGACAGCATCTTTGCATAGATGATAACCTCGATCGGCGTGCCGTCCGATTTGATATGCCGCCAGACACGGTCGCTCCTGACCTCGCCCGGCGCGGCGTTGGCAACAGTGTTGCGCAGCAGCTCCTGGTCTTCCTTCGAACGGATGTCGAGCGAGGTCATCGTCATGAACTGCTCGCGGCTATAGCCGTAGTGCCGGCATGCCGCATCGTTGACCGCGAGATACTTGAACGTGTTGCGATCCCACAGAAACATCGGAAGCGGATGGCTTTCGAACAGCAGGCGGAACGAGGCTTCCCTTCGTTTCAGGTCGGTAATGTCGACGCGAATCCCGACGCTGCCGCCATCGGACGTCCGCCGTTCAACGACCTTCAACCAACGATCGCCTGGCAGCGCCTGTTCTTCCTCATTTTCCGGCAAATGATGCCGCGCCAGCCGTTCCGCGAGCCACTCTTCTTCGCGGCCCTTGGCTCCGGGATAGCGGCCGCTGTCCAGGCCGACCCGGAGCGAGTCGGCCAAAGTCATGTCGCGAGTGATCTTGTGACCGTCATGCTCGTAAAGCTCGCTGAAGCGGCGATTCCACATGACGTAGCGATCGTCGGCATCAAACAGCACGAATCCTTCCGGGATGACCTCGCAGGCCTCGCGCAGCCGCGAGTGCGCCTCGCGGGCCGAATATTCAGCGCGCTCCGCCGCCTCGATCGCCTCCTTCAGACGGCCGTTGACGTCCCTTGTTCCGGTCGCAAAGTGATAAATGCCGAACAACGCTCCGACGCTGGCGAGGCTGCCGGCCAGCATCGTCGACACCAGCAGGATCGCGGATCTGCGCAGCCGGTCAAACGAGGCGGCTGCCTCGTTCTGCGCGGCCTGTGTCGTCTCCGCCTCGAAGGCGAGAAGCAGGTGCTTTGCTATCTTGGTTTGCTCGAGAATGCGCAGAAAATGATAACTCTTCTCGATCGGCGTGATCTCGTTGGGCGACTGATCGCGAAGTTCCTCCCAGCTATGCGTCAGCGATGCGATCGCGTGGCTCAGCTTATCCCGTTCGTCCAATGAAAGCGTGTTGGCGGACGAGTTCATGACCCGCTCAACGGCCTGATCGAGTTCGTTGAATTGCCGTTCGGCGTCCGCCAAAACTCTCTCGCGATCGGCCGGCGAAAGCTCGAGCGCGACAGCCGTGAAATTGACGAGGCTCTGCGAGGCCTTGTCGATGACGTCGCGGGCCAGCTTGACGTCGGAAACCGCACGCTCGATCTTGCCGATGCTGCCGCGAAGGTGTCCCAATTCCAGGATGCCGAGCGCCACCGGTATGGCAGCTGCGCCAAGCGCCAGCGCGACCGCACCGATCAGCAGCATCTGGATATTGGGAAAGCTCTTCATGCCTGTCATTGGAGGCTGAGAGGGCAGTGGCTATTTGACGTCTTCAAACACCGCGCCCGTCACGGGGTCGAAATAGGTCTCGATATTTTTTCCAACGCTGTCTTTGCCGTAGACCTCGTAGCAATTGCCCTTCGTGGTCTTGAAAACATCGATGTGGTGCCCCATCGCGAGGATCTTTTCTTTCATGACCTCGGGTGCAAGCCATTTGGAAACCGGCTCATCCGTGCAATGCGGGCTAGCCAAGGCCGAGGAGGAGACGACGCAAAACAGAACTGCAAATGCGGCGCGCATGGTCTTCCTCCTGATGGCACCTGGCAGGTTGGGCGTTCCAGAAACGCGCGCGAGAAAGGCTTTCGAGAATCGAGCGTGGCAGCGCGCCGTAAAATTTTGGTGAACTGAAAGGGTGCGCAAGGCGCCGCGGACGTTGTTTGCAGGCGAAGATCCGCAGGTCCCGAAGGCCGTAAAGCTCCGTGGTCTCGCCTCGCCCGGACCACGAGGACTTTGGCCGAGGACTTTGGCATTGCGTCAGCGCACTGTCGTGAGAGCCCTCTTGCGCGGCGCCGTGGCGTCGCCGCCATTAACGCTTCGGTAACCAATCCGGGCCGCCCTCGCCGGATCGATACAATTTGAGCGATTTGCGCAATCGGCGAAAAAAGGAGTTTTGCGACGCTTCCCGCTCGACATGCGGGAGAGCGCAATGGGTGAAGCGGAATTCGAACGGTTGCTCGATGCCGTCAATGCGGCCATCGCGCCCGTTCCGGAGGTGGATTTCATCGCTGGCCTGACGGCGTACGGCCGCCTGCCGGAGGCCGCCAACGACAACGGCCTCACATGGCCGCTGGTCCCCTTTCCCGACGGCTGGCACGCCGCCTGCTGACCGCCGTCGGTGATCCCTCTGGCTGACACACCTTCAGAAGCTTAGCCGGCCCCGCCGCCGCGCTTCGCCCAGGCATTGCGATCAGCAACCGCGGCAGACCGAGTTGAGCGCCTTGTCGACCCGCGCCTCTTCATGATCGACCGCAGGACTGGTGCCAAGCAGCGGCCCTTTCTGAGGATGGCGTCCGAAACTGTCCGACGACAGCGCGGTCCCCAGCGAGTTGGTCCCCGGCGCTGAAACTCGTTCGCCGGACGCGCCGCCCGTAACGGGAATGCCAAGACTGAAGGAAGGATGCGAGCTCATGCCGCCGCCGCGCGCAAAGGCCGCGCTTGCCGTCAAGCCGATGCAAATGGCAATGCAAAATATAGAGAGGCTCTTCATGGTGACACTCTCCCGAAAGGGACACCATGATAACGCGAGCACGTGAGGGCGTATTCGAGCTTAACAGAATTTTAGATTGCCGATCCGGACTGCCGCGACGCGAGCAGCCGTGATGTTAAGCAAGCCAGCCGCGATTAACCGCCTCGGTCTCGCTTCGATGTGTCAAATTGACCTGAGCTGCGCCAACACCGGGGCGTGATCCGGAGTTCCGGAAATCAGCCAGATTCCATTTCAGGAAGGTTGCCTATCCCATTGGTCGTCTATATTAATCCCCGCCCGGTGGGGCCACGTGGCGGAGTGGTTACGCAGCGGTCTGCAAAACCGTTTACTCCGGTTCAATTCCGGACGTGGCCTCCATCAAATCAATCACTTAGCTATGACTTCGACTGCCGCCGCTGAAGTTTTCGCCGCTGGCAGCTACCCGTCATAGCCGTTCGGATTCTGGCTTTGCCAGCGCCAATGATCCCGGCACATCGTGTCGAGGTCTCGGGTCGCTCGCCATCCACCCAGATATTTCGCGGCGCGATCAGTTGCCGCATAACAAGAGGCGATATCGCCGGATCGGCGCGGGCGGATGTCGTAGGGAATCGGTTTCCCGCTCGCCTGTTCGAAAGCCCTCACGACCTCGAGCACGCTGTTGCCCCTGCCCGTTCCCAGGTTGACGGTGAAGCAGCCGGGATTGTCGAGTGACCTCAGCGCTGCCACGTGCCCCTGGGCGAGGTCGACGACGTGGATGTAATCGCGCACGCCGGTGCCATCAGGCGTATCGTAATCATTGCCCCAAACATTCAGACGATCGCGCCGTCCGACCGCAACCTGCGCTACGAACGGCAGCAGATTGTTCGGCACACCCTTCGGGTCCTCGCCGATCAGGCCACTTTCATGCGCGCCGATCGGGTTGAAGTAGCGAAGGATGCCGATGCTCCAGCTGGCATCGCTGGCAAACTGGTCGCGCAGCATGTCTTCCACGACAAGCTTGGTGCGGCCATAGGGATTGACGGGATTGAGCGGGTGATCCTCGGTATACGGCAGAAATTTCGGGTCGCCATAAACGGTGGCGGACGAGGAAAAGATGATGCGCTTGACGCCGCACGCCTGCATCGCCTGCAAGAGGCGCTGACTGCCGATGACGTTGTTGTCGTAGTAGTCGAGCGGCGATTTGACGGAGTCGAGCACGGCTTTGAGGCCGGCAAAATGGACGACGGCCGTGCAGCCGAAATCCTTCAAGGCCTTTTCGATCGCGGCCTGGTCACGGATATCGCCTTCGACGACGGTCAGCCGTCTGTTGGTGATCCGATGAACGCGCTCCAGCGACGTACGGCTGCTGTTGGCGAAATTGTCGAGAACGACGACCTCGTGGCCGGCGTTAAGCAGCTCAAGACAGGCGTGAGAGCCGATATATCCGGCGCCGCCGGTCACCAAAATCATGGTCTCTCCTGATGCCTGACTAGCGGTCGGGTGCGCGTTAGAATCGGATCGCTAATCTATCTGAACACATGCCCGAAGGGCGATTCTCGCTCTGAACCTCATAATGCGCCCTTAAGGCCCGGGTTGCCGGCCGCCACACACGCTAACGCCGCCGGCGGCGGAAATCCCGCTTGGGCCGTTTTGGCGCGAGCGCGGGCTGCTCTTCCTGGACCTCCCGATACCTTTTCAACATTCGCGCGAAGCTCGCGTTCAAGGCATCCGCAATGTCGGGACGCTTCTCGAGAGTGGAAAGGACCAGCGCCGCCGCCTCGATCGTGGAGAGTCCATCGCGACGCGGCTCGCGGCGAAGGTTGCCGTAACGCGAGGGATGCGATGGCCCCAGGATCAGGCGTTGGCATTTCAACATCCATGGATTGCGCCACCACAACGCCTTGGCCTGGCTCCAGGTGCCGTCCAGCAGCACCACCCCTTCTATTCCTCGCAAAATGCCGCGCTGATTGTCCTCGATCTCGCCTTTGCGATTGATCGCGACGACCTCTTCCGTCGTGCCGAGATCGGCCGCTTTCGCGGACCCCAAATAGAGCACCGCCCAGCGTGAGGGATCAGCGACCGGCCTCCCCAGCGCCTTGGACAGGCTCGGCCAGGACAGCCCGATCTTGAGAGCCGCGCCTTCGAAATGCATTGCCGTCAGACGGGCCGTGCCGAGCGCCCTGTCCTGCTCCTGCGGATGCTGCAAAATCAGGAGCCCGATGCGGCTATCGATCGGCTTGACGTCGGCGCAGACGCAGAGGGGCATTGGCTTGCGGCAATGCGGGCAGTCGGACGTTGCTAGAGCCGGGACGGCGCTTTCTTCGGTCTCTGGGGGGCTGGACATGCGCCTGCTATACGCCGCACCCCGGCCTGCTTCAACGACCGGTGGATGGATCAGGGCATCCCGCCCACCCCCAGCGAAACTTCCATCCGAAGGCCCCGTATCTCGACTGGTGTCAGCGGGGCGAGGACTGGAATGCGCATTGCGGTAATTGGGACGGGAATTGCCGGCAATGCCGCTGCATGGATCTTGTCGAAACGCTATCCGGTAACGGTCTACGAGCGGGAAGATCGCCCCGGCGGCCACAGTCATACCGTGACTATCAACTATGACGGCACGCCGATCGCGGTCGATATCGGCTTCACCGTCTACAACGAACTCAACTACCCCGATCTGACCGCCATGTTCGATCGCCTCGGCGTTACGACCCGCGAAAGCTGCATGAGCTTTGCCGTGACCGCCGATGGCGGGCGCTTCGAATGGAAGGGCGGCGGCGACAACTGGCGACAACTGACGGCAGGCCTGTTTGCCCAACCGCGAAACCTGTTTTCGCCGAGCTATCTCTGGATGCTGCGCGACATCCTCACCTTCAATCGGGAGAGCGTGCAGGATTACGCTGCAGGCGAGCTCACGGGAATGAGCCTCGGCGAATACTTCCGCCGGAAAAACTTCTCGCCGCGCTTGCTGTCGGATTATCTCGCCCCGATGGGCGCGGCGATCTGGTCGACGCCGGCGCGGGACATGTTGGATTTTCCGGCCGAGAATTTTGTCGCGTTTTTCTCCAACCACTGCCTGCTCCAATATGAGCGGCCGGTCTGGCGCACTGTCAGTGGCGGGAGCCGGAATTATGTTGAGAGGCTGACGGCGGCGTTTGCCGATTGCATTCGTC
Source organism: Bradyrhizobium sp. (assembly GCF_035652035.1). GTDB lineage: Bacteria > Pseudomonadota > Alphaproteobacteria > Rhizobiales > Xanthobacteraceae > Bradyrhizobium. The sequence goes on along the minus strand of NZ_DASREO010000008.1, from coordinate 110,418 downwards.
TCGGCTGCGCGGTCACAATTGAGCGAAAAGCGCGTGGCGTTGTGGTCAACGACAGCCATGGCGGCAGCGAGACCTACGACCACGTCGTGATTGCAGCGCACAGCGATCAGGCACTGAGGATGCTCACCGACGCCGATGATTGTGAGCGCGCTGTTTTGGGCGCCATCGGCTATTCGCCCAACACGATTTACCTGCACCGCGACACCAGACTGATGCCCAAACGGCGTGGCGTATGGGCGTCCTGGAATTTCCTGCGCTGGGCGCGCCAGGGAACGGCTCTCAACGATGTTGCCGTCACTTACTGGATGAACGAGCTTCAGGGGATCGACAAGGCCAAGCCGCTATTCGTCAGCCTCAATCCGCCATTCGCGCCGGACCCCAAACTTACTTTCGGCCAATATATCTGCGAACATCCGCAGTATGATGCGGCAGCCTTTGCCGCTCAACGACAGCTGACGGATATTCAGGGAAAGCGGCACACCTGGTTTTGCGGGGCCTGGACTGGATACGGTTTCCACGAGGACGGGATACGGTCGGGCCTTGCCGTTGCGGAGGCCCTGGGCGCCACGGCGCCGTGGCGCGAAACACCTGCCGAGATGGCGGAAGCCGCGGAGTAAGCCATGCGACAACCCAGTCTCAGGACAGCCGAGATCGAGGACGATGCGGCCGCGCTTTACGTCGGTCAGGTCATGCATGCCCGCCTCAAGCCGATTGGACACCGCTTCAGTTATCGGGTCATGAGCCTCTTGATAGATCTCGATCGCCTCGATGTGGCTGACCGGCAAACACCCTTGTTCGGTGTTAACAGGCGGGCACTTTACAGCTTCCACGAAGCTGATCACGGTTCGCGCGATGGCTCATCCTTGCGTGATTACGCGCAGCGCTGCGCCGCCGAACGCGGTATCGATCTGACGGGTGGACGGGTGTTGCTCATGTGCTACCCGCGCCTGCTCGGCTACGTCTTCAATCCGCTATCGGTTTATTTCTGCTATCAGCCGAGCAGAAAACTCGCGCTCGTCATCTATGAAGTCCGCAACACATTCGGCGACATCCACGCCTATGTAATTCCGGTGAAAGGCAGCGACGTCAGCCCGGCCGGCATTCGGCAGGAGCAGGACAAGCGGTTTTACGTCTCACCGTTCGTCGCGATGGAGATGCGCTACCACTTCAGGCTCATTGAGCCGGGACGGCACGTCAAACTGCGGATTCTCGAAACTGACAGCGAGGGGCCGTTGCTCTCCGCATCCTTCCATGGTCTTCGGCGCGCCCTTTCCACCAAGGAATTGCTGCGCTCGTTCTTTTCGTTACCCGCCGTTACGTTGAAAGTCACAGCCGCCATTCACTGGGAGGCCCTGCGACTGTGGTTGAAGGGCATGCGGCTCGTGCCGCGCGGCCATGACCCGGTCGATGGAAGCTTGGCGAGCGAGGCGGACGGTGATTATACTTCCACCGTGATGTCTGCCCACGGCAGAAGGTGAAGCCTAGGTCGGTCGACCATGTCCGAGGTGATACCAGTCACGTCCGAAACGTTGGATCGCTTGCCAGCGGACCTGCCCCGCATGGCCCGGTTAGCGCTCGGCTATGGCGCCAGACTGCGCTACGGCTCGCTCGAAGTGACCTTGCCGGATGGCCGCACCGTCAGGCTCGGCGATAACGGACCCGGGCCGGCGGCCGCCATGAAGGTTCACAATTACGGTTTTGCGTCGCGGCTCATTCGCAGCGGCGACATCGGCATTGCCGAAGCCTATCTACGCCGCGAGTGGGACACGCCCGATCTCACCCAGTTTCTCTATCTCTTCTGCGTCAACCAGGACTGGATGCGGTCCATGCTGATCGGCAAGCCGATGGTGCGGGCGTTCCAGATCGTCCGACACTGGTTCAACCGCAACACTCGAGGCCAGGCACGGCGCAACATCTACCGGCACTACGATATCGGAAACGCCTTTTATTCGTCGTGGCTCGACCCGAGCATGACCTATTCTTCAGCGCTGTTTGAAGAACACACCGACGACCTGACCGCAGCCCAGAACAACAAGTATCGGCGGCTCGCCGAAGCGATCGACCTCAGACCGGGTCAAAAACTGCTCGAGATCGGCTGCGGCTGGGGTGGGTTCGCCGAGTACGCAGCGAAAACCGTGGGCGCGAAGGTCGTGGGCCTCACCATCAGCAAGGAGCAGCGCGATTTCGCGCAAGCCCGTATCCAGGCCGCCGGACTTAGCGATCGCGTCGAGATCCGCTTGCAGGATTACCGCGACGAGCGCGACCATTATGACCGCATTGCATCGATCGAGATGATCGAAGCGGTGGGCGAGGAATTCTGGCCGCGCTATTTTTCGCAATTGCGTGATCGCCTGCTGCCCGGCGGTCTTGCCGGTATTCAGGCGATCACCATCCAGGACAATCTTTTCCAGACCTATCGCCGCGAAGTCGATTTCATTCAGCGCTATGTCTTTCCCGGCGGCATGCTGCCATCGCCGCAAATCCTCAAGTCGCTCGGCGAACGCTTCGGCGTTCCCGTCATTCGCGAACGCATTTTCGGGCAAGATTATGCCAAGACGCTCGCGACCTGGCGCAATAACTTCCACAAGGCATGGCCGAGCCTCATTCCGCTCGGCTTCGATGAACGGTTCCGCAGGCTGTGGGAATACTATCTCGCGTACTGCGAAGCCGGATTCTTGTCCGGAAATATCGACGTACGCCAGGTCGTCTTTGCCAAGACCGGTTAGGCCGCAACGCACAAATCCCTGGCAAAGCTGCTTCCACTTTGATCGCTCGCGCTCTACTGTCCGCCTTCCCTGGGGCGACTTTGAGCATATCTAGAGCGCATGAAAATCAACAACGACGTCATCGAGGCGATCGGCAATACCCCGCTGATCAAGCTGAAACGGGCTTCCGAGCTCACCGGTTGCACCATTCTCGGCAAGGCCGAGTTCATGAATCCCGGCCAGTCCGTGAAAGACCGCGCCGGAAAGTGGATGATCCTCGAGGCCGAGAAGCGCGGCGAACTCAAGCCCGGCGGCCTCGTGGTCGAAGCAACCGCTGGCAACACCGGCATTGGCCTTGCCGTGGTCGCGAGCGCGCGCGGCTACCGGACGCTGATCGTGATTCCGGAAACGCAGAGCCAGGAAAAAAAAGACATGCTGCGGCTCTGCGGCGCTGAACTCGTCGAGGTGCCGGCGCTGCCTTTTGCCAACCCCAACAACTACCAGCACATCGGACGACGGTTGGCCGATCAATTGCGCGCGCATGAGCCGAACGGGGTTTTGTTCGCAGATCAGTGGAACAATCTCGATAACGCCAGGGCACACTATGAATCGACGGGGCCGGAGATTTGGGAACAGACGGGCGGCAAGGTCGACGGCTTCGTCTCTGCGGTCGGCACCGGCGGTACGCTGGCCGGTACGACCCGCTACCTGAAAGAAAAGAACAAGGGAATCGTCACGGCCTGCGCCGATCCGCATGGCTTTGCGATGTACAACTGGTTCAAGCACGGCGAAGCCAAATCCACCCCCGGAGACTCCATCACGGAAGGCATCGGGATCGGCCGCGTCACGCCGGTCATCGAGACGGCGAAAGTCGACACGGCCTTCCTGGTCTCGGACGAGGATGCCGTCAACATCATCTACGAATTGCTCGAGCACGAAGGCCTCTGCCTTGGCGGCTCGACCGGCATCAACGTCGCCGGCGCCATCCAGCTCGCGAAACAGCTCGGACCCGGCAAGACGATCGTGACAATGCTTTGCGATTCCGGAACCCGCTATCAGTCAAAACTGTTCAATCCGGACTTCATGCGCTCGAAAAACCTGCCGGTACCGGCATGGCTGGAAAGGCGCAGCAAGATCGACATTCCATTTGCGAAGACGTGACTGCGCTCTGCGAACGTCTGCTGCAGCGGCCGCAGCGATTATTGAACCCTGATTTGGCGCACCAGCCGCACGGCGAATCGATCGGTTGCGTTGGTCACAAACAGCATCAGCGACTCGGCTGGCTTGCCGCGGCCACGATCGATGATCCACTGATGGACTTCTGTGGGAAAACCGCCCAGCTTCATGTTTTGCGCTGGTAGCGCCTTTAGGCTCGCTCCCGACTGCGTTGTGATCCACGTGTCGAGTAACAGGGAAAATGGGGCCAAAACATCAGGTGTCGTGGTGTCGGTTTTGCGTATCGCGCAGGCGTGAAAGGGCGGCATCTCTATCGTCAGCAAGTATCGACCCCGCGCCGTTTCCTGAATCCAGCCCTGCCCTGGATCAGCGCCGAGCAGTTGGTGAATCATAGTATCCGACATGACTGTGAGCCGCTTGTCGGCCGCGAATTGTTGAACGGCGCTGTCGTCCGGGAATTTTTGCAGGCATACCGCGGCGAACATCTCGATCAGTTCCGCTCCCGCCCCTTCCGCGGCTTGAATAGGCGCGGCATTGAGCGCAACGACAGCGGCGAGCGCAACGCCCCAGACGCGGGTAATGTACCGGCCCATGCGCGGCCTTCCCTTTGAAAGACTCACCGCAGGATCTGGCTGAGGAAGAGCTTGGTCCGCGCATGCTGCGGGTTGGCGAAAAAGTTTGCCGGCGTGTTGGTCTCGATGATCTGGCCGGCATCCATGAACACGATTCGGTTCGCGACTTCGCGCGCGAATCCCATTTCATGGGTCACCACGAGCATGGTCATGCCCTCTTTGGCGAGGTCGACCATGGTGTCGAGCACTTCCTTCACCATTTCCGGGTCGAGCGCCGAGGTCGGCTCATCGAACAGCATGACCTTGGGATTCATCGTCAGCGCACGCGCAATCGCCACCCGCTGCTGCTGGCCGCCGGACAGCTGGGCCGGATATTTGCTGGCCTGATGCGGGATCTTCACCCGCTCGAGATATTTCATTGCCGCCGCCTCGGCATCCTTTTTCGGCATGTGGCGAACCCAGATCGGTGCGAGCGTGCAGTTCTCGAGCACCGTGAGATGCGGAAACAGATTGAAGCTCTGAAACACCATGCCCACTTCGCGCCGGACTTCGTCGACGCGCCGCAATTGCGGACCGAGTTCGATGCCGTCGACGACGATCCGCCCCTCCTGAAATTCCTCGAGCGCATTGATGCAGCGGATGAAGGTCGACTTTCCCGAGCCGGAAGGACCGCAGATCACGATGCGCTCGCCTCGCGCCACATCAGTGTCGATGTCGCGCAACACATGGAAGTCACCATACCATTTGTTGAGCTTTGCAATGCCGACGATCGGATCTGTGGTCATGACATTTCTCGGTTACTTACGATGAGCATTCAGTCTGTTCTCGACGAACAGTGAATAGCGGGACATTCCAAAGCAGAAAGTGAAGTAGATCATTCCGGCAAAAGCAAATCCGGTGAACAGGGTCGAGGGCGTGGCCCAGACGGGGTCGGCGAATGAGGCGTGCACCTGGCCCAGCAAATCGAACAGTGCCACGATCGATACCAGCGAGGTATCCTTGAACAGGCCGATGAAGCTGTTGACGATCCCCGGAATGACATGGCGCAGCGCCTGCGGCATCACGATCAGCGCAGTGGTCTTCCACCACGAGAGGCCAACGGCCTTGGCCGCCTCCACCTGGCCGCGCGGGATCGCCTGCAATCCGCCGCGGATCACTTCAGCCATGTAGGCGCCGGAAAACAGCGCGATACCGATCAGCGCGCGAACCAGGCCGTCGATCTTGAAATTGCCCGGCATGAACAGCGGCAACATATAGGTTGCAAAGAACAGCACGGTAATCAGCGGAACGCCGCGCCAGATTTCGATAAACCCGATCGAAAAGAAACGGATGAGCGGGATCGTCGAGCGTCGGCCCAGCGCCAGCGCGATTCCGATCGGCATGCAGGTGACGATGCCGGTGACTGAGACCACCAGCGTGACCAGGAAGCCGCCCCAGAGGCCGCTATCGACGAGAGGCAGCCCGCCGCGGTCGAGGCCCATCAGCGCGATCACGAGACCGGCGCCGATAAATGTCGCGATACAGCCGAGCAAAATCCGCCATCCCCTGAGAAAGCCACCGCTCAGCAGGAACAGGATCAGCGAGACGACAACCGCAGTCACGGCGAAATCGACCCAGACTGCGCGGGACGAACTCTGGATTTGGCCGTTCAGCCAAACCAGCGGCCAGATCAGTCCCGAAACCGCCGCCCCGATCCAAACGATCAGCTTGCCCAGCAATTGCAGCAGCAGCCCGATGACGGCGATCGCCTCGCCGGCGCGCGCGAGCTTGCTGCCGAGATCACTGACGCCGTCGGCAAACCACGACAGAAGTCCGGTGACCCAGCTGACGCCAAATCCCTTCACACCGCCGCCGCGCAACAAGAAAAAGGCGACGACCGGGAACGCAAGGAAAAACAGGCTGGCATTGAGTCCCTTGGCTGGCAGCCTCGGGATCAGCAGCGGCAGCAGCAGAACCGCAGCTAGAAAGAAAGTCAGATTGACCCGCCAGCGCTCCTGCTCGGGATAGAAGCCATAGATGAACTGACTGAACTTCGCCTCGACGAATGGCCAGCAAGCCCCCACGGGATGCCCGACCTTGTCGGCAAGGCAGGCGGTACGGTCTTTCCCGCTCCAGACCGCATCCACCAGCAGAAACTGGATCGTCGGAATGACCGTTACCCAGAGCAGGAGAATGCAAACGACGGTGAGCAGAATATTGGTCGGCGAATTGAACAGGCGCGCGCGTAAGAAGCCGACCAGACCGGTCACCTTGACCGGTGCGGTCCGCTCCGGAATGAGCTCCTGCCGAACGAATGAGGATGATGCGGCCAGATCGCTCATGCGCCCATGCTCCGGCCGATCCGCCAATTGTAGAAACTCATGATGACGCTCGTGACCAGCGAGATCAGGAGATAGACGCCCATCGTGATGCCGATGATTTCGATCGCCTGCCCGGTCTGGTTCAGCGATGTGCCTGCAAATACGGAAACCAGGTCGGGATATCCGATCGCCACCGCAAGCGACGAGTTCTTGGTCAGGTTGAGATACTGGTTGGTCAGTGGCGGCAGGATCACGCGCAGCGCCTGCGGCACCACGATCAGCCGCAACGTCGCGCCCCGCGACAGCCCGAGGGAGGAGCCGGCTTCCATCTGCCCTTTATGAACCGCCAGGATTCCGCCGCGAACGACCTCGGCGATGAACGCGCCCGTATAGGTCGACAGCGCCAGCGTTAAAGCGACGAATTCCGGGATAATCCGCGAACCACCGGCAAAGTTGAATCCCCTGAGCACCGGTATTTCAAAGCTGACGGGCGCACCGAATACCAGTGCGGCGAGCAGCGGCAATCCGATCAACATCGCAACGATGTACGGCCAGATCGTTATCATCTGGCCGGCTCGAAACAACAGGCGGCGCGCATAGAATCGCAACGACAGCGAAGCCGCAATCGCGACGAGAAGCGCGACCACGACGGCGTCCAATCCGCTTTGTGCGATCGGTGTCGGAACGACAAGCCCGCGATTGGAAAGGAAGATGACGCCGAACAGCGAAATGCTTTGCCTGGGCGGCGGGAGCGCGCTGAGCACCGCGAGGTACCAGAACAGGATCTGAAACAGGAGCGGGATGTTACGGAGAAGCTCGACATAACCGCCGGAAACGCGCGACAGCAGCCAGTTCGGCGACAGGCGTCCGAGCCCAACCAGAAATCCGATCAATGTCGCGAAGAAGATGCCGATAACCGATACGAGCAGCGTGTTGAGCAGGCCGACGACGAAGACCCGCGCATAGGTATCCGACTGGTTATATGGAATAAGGCTCTGATTGACGTCAAAGCCCGCATTGTTGTTCAGAAATCCGAAGCCGGCGGCAATCCGCTGCGTCTCCAGATTGCTACGGACGTTATCGACGACGGCGTATGCGATCCAGGCGAGTGCGGCCACAAACAGGACCTGAAGGACAAAGCCCTTCCAGCCCGCACCGCCACCGAGGACCTGCCGCAATTTCGCGGCAAGCTGCCGCGGCGGAGGTCGTGGCCCGATACTCATCGTTTCAGCTGCTTCGTACGATCAACGAATCGGCGGCGCGTACTGAATTCCGCCCTTGTTCCAGAGCGCGTTGAGGCCGCGGGCGATCTTCAGAGGCGAACCGGCGCCGACATTGCGATCGAAGGACTCGCCGTAGTTGCCGACGGCCTTGATGATCCGGATCACCCAATCCTTGGTCAGGCCGAGCTGTTCGCCGAAATTGCCATCGGTCCCGAGCACCCGTTTCAATTCCGGCTTCTCTGATTTCGCCATCTCGTCGACATTCCGTTGGGTCACGCCAAGCTCTTCGGCGTCGACCATGGCAAACAACACCCATTTGACGAGATCGAACCACTGATCGTCGCCATGACGGACCATCGGGCCGAGCGGTTCTTTCGAGATGATTTCCGGAAGGACGATGTGATCGTCGGGACTGGCCATCTTGAGACGATAGGAATAAAGCCCCGACGCATCGGTGGTGAAGGCATCGCAGCGTCCGGACTCGTAGGCCTTGACGGTTTCGTCCGCGCCGGCAAAGGCCACCACCTCATATTTCATGTTGTTGCTTTTGAAGAAGTCGGCGAGATTCTGCTCGGTGGTGGTGCCGGTCTGCACGCAGACTGACGCGCTGTTCAGCTCGAGCGCTGAATTGACCTTGAGCGACTTTTTCACCATGAAGCCTTGCCCGTCGTAATAGGTCACGCCGGTGAAATTCGCGCCAAGGGTGGTATCGCGCGAGAGCGTCCAGGTCGTGTTGCGCGACAGCAGATCGATTTCGCCGGATTGCAATGCGGTGAAGCGATCCTTCGCCGACAGCGCCACGAATTTGACCTTGGTCGGATCGTTGAAGATGGCGGCGGCGACCGCGCGACAGACGTCTACATCTATTCCGGTCCAGTTGCCCTTGTCGTCGGGCGCCGAAAAGCCGGGCAAGCCCTGGCTGACGCCGCAGGCCAGCATGCCGCGCTCCTTGACCGTCTTGAGCGTCTGGGCAGTCGCGGATTGCATTGAAAAGCTGGTGGCAAGGGCAAGGGCGAAGACGAGAGAGACGCGTTTCATGGCGAGGCCTTTCGAAGGTCTTCCGGGAACGATGGCATATCGAAGCAACGCAAAAGACGGGCCAGCCGATCATCCGCCGTCGCAAAGGCCGATCCCGGCAGCAGGTTTGCCGCCCAATTCCGGTCCAGATGCGAAGCGTCGGTCGCGGCAGGCCCCTCAACACTGCGGCGATTTGCAGGTCACATCACAGAACGACTGGCGGGCCGGGTCAAGGGGTTGACGCCGGTCTTCCCTGCCCTGCTATTAACCAATGAGCCGTCTTCCGCCGTTTCGCAAACTCTTCATATTGCCTGCGGCCGGATGACCACAAAGGAGAGAGCAACGACCATGAGCTCCGGTGACGATGACAGGACCATTCTACTGAAGGCCGAAACCGCGCTGGTGACCGCCGGACGCGACACCAAGGCGCAGAAGGGCTTCGTCAATCCGCCGGTCGTCCACGGCTCCACCGTGCTCTACCCGACGGCGGACGACCTGCACGCCCATCGCGGCGAGTTCCAGTACGGCCGCCACGGCACGCCTACGACGAAAGCGCTACAGCAAACGCTGATGGCACTTGAAGGACCGCAATGCGCGGGCGTCGGCATCGCGCCGTCGGGCCTTGCGGCGATCACCACCACCCTGCTCGCGGTACTGAAGGCCGGCGACCATCTTCTGGTCTGTGACAACGTTTATCGGCCCTCGCGCAATTTCTGCAACGGCATGCTGGCGCGCTATGGCGTCGAGACCACCTATTTCGATCCGTTGATCGGCTCTGGGATAGCCAGCCTGTTCAAGCCGAACACCAGGGCCGTGCTGATCGAGGCGCCCGGTTCCCAGTCCTTCGAAATGCCCGACCTTCCCGCGATTGCCTCCGCGGCCCGCGCGCATGGGGCGATCGTGATCGACGACAATACCTGGGCAACGCCGCTGTTTCACCGCTCGCTGGAGCAAGGCGTCGACATCAGCGTTCAGGCCGCCACCAAATACATCGGTGGGCATTCCGACATCATGTTCGGCACGATTTCGGCCAATGCAAAAACATGGCCGGCGATCCAGGAATCCATCCGCCTGCTCGGCGTTTGCGCCGGCCCCGATGACGTTTTCCTCGCGATCCGGGGCTTGCGGACGCTGGCGGTGCGGCTCGCGCAGCACCATCGCTCGGGACTGGAGATGGCGGGGTGGCTAGCCAAGCGGCCCGAGGTCTTGCGCGTCCTGCATCCCGCGCTTGAGAGCGATCCGGGTCACGCCATCTGGAAACGGGATTTTACTGGCGCATCAGGCCTGTTCGGCGTGGTTCTTAAACCAGTGCCGCAGACTTCGGTCGACGCCATGCTCAATTCCCTGAAGCTGTTCGGCATGGGCTATTCGTGGGGCGGCTTCGAAAGCCTGATCATTCCTTTCGACTGCACGAACTATCGCACGGCAACCAAATGGGCGCCCGGTGGCCCGACGCTGCGGCTGCATATCGGCCTGGAAAATGTCGAGGACCTGAAGGCGGATCTTATCCGCGGATTTGAGGTCCTGAACGCTACCTAATGATCCAGCGTCTCCGACCCCTTCGCGTGGTTCTTGAAGATCAGCATCACGTTGCGGATATAAATGATGTTTGAAGCCAATTGGCCGATGATGATGACTGGCTCGCGCTTGACGAGGCCATAGATCAGCGTCAGGAAGCCGCCGCCGATCGAGAAGAACCAGAACGCCAGCGGCACCACGCTTTTCCCCGCCCGTTCGCTCGCGATCCACTGCACCAGGAAGCGCGCGGCAAAGGCAAGTTGCGCAATCAGGCCGAAGGCGAGCCAGAAGTCGAATTTCGCGACAAAGATGTCGTAGATGTAGTCGCCGAGGGCCTGACCGTACTGGATCAGCATGATGTCACCTCGGTTACATCAGGCGTCGGCTTCTTGCGGCGGATCAGCCACCACACGCCCCCGAGATCCATGATTCCGATCCAAAGCCGGTCGAAAAAACCGTAGTTCGAAACGCCGGCGTGGCGCGGCCGGTCGATCACATCGACATAGACGATCTCATATCCCTCGCGCCGCACCAGCGCCGGCAGAAAACGATGCAGGCCGTCGAAATAAGGTAGCGCCAGGAATACCTCGCGCCGGAATGCTTTCAGGCCGCATCCGGTGTCGCGCGTGCCATCATGAAGGATGGCGCTGCGGATACCGTTGGCGATGCGCGATTGAAGCTTCTTGAAGCCCGTATCCTTGCGTCCCACCCGTTGGCCAGCGGCGAGGCCGGTGAGTTCGCCACCCAGCTCGATGGCTGAAATCAACTTGGGCAGGAAGGCCGGATTATTCTGGCCATCGCCATCCAGCGTCGCGACGATCGCGCCGCGCGCGGCGCGAACACCGCTGCGCACCGCCGCGGATTGGCCCGTGGAAACGGCGTGGCGCAACTGACGCAGATTGTTGCGTTCCCCCATGATGGCCTTCAGCCGCTCCGCGGTTGCGTCCGTCGAGCCGTCATTGACGTAGATGATTTCGTAATTCCAGCGGCCATCGAGGGCGGCGGCGATCTCCGTGATCAGCGGTACGATATTGTCGGCCTCGTTGCGCACGGGCACAACGATGGAGACGGCAACTGTTGCTGTGTCAGAGGAAGGCAATTCGCACCCGTTGGCATAGGCCGGCGGCCCGCCGGTCGCTCGCTTCTATGGGCCGGATGGGCCGGCGGCAACCCCTTTCAGGGGGTCTTCCGCGGCCGGCAAAATCCTGCCCGCCTCGCCGATCGTAAATCCGAGCGCGCGGACGGCGAACCAATAGCGCACGAACATCGCGCCTATGATTCCGATTGTCGCGCCAGCCACAACGTCACTCGGGTGATGCGCCAGCAGCACAAGCCGCGTGAACGCAATGACGAGCGCATACGCGATCATCAAGCCACGCAATCGTGGCCAGATCGCTGCGATCGCGAATGCCAGCGCAAAGGCCGTAATGGCATGCGCCGACGGAAAGCTCGCATGCGCCCCTTCTGTTCCCCCAAACGGCGTGAAGTTGAAAGCATTGGCCTGCCCTCCCACAAATGGACGGCCGCGACCGGCGATCCATTTCACAAGCTCGCCGAAGGCAAGTGGCACTGCGATGGCGAGCCAAATGAATTGCAGGCGCAAACCGGTGGCGAGTAACCGGCGTCGCGAGGACCCGTGCAGCGCAGGCGCCATGAGCGTCACAACGAGCAGCAGGATGGCTGCAAGCGAGAGAACAATCGTGTCTTTGCCAAAATCGGTCAAAACCTCAAATGGCCAGAGGCTTGGCGTCTTGCGCGGCGGCATCAGCGCGATTTCGCGCGCATCGACCCAGATCATCAGCACGACGATCAGTATTCCCGCGGAAACGGCCGTGACCAGACAATGACGCGCCAGCCGCCGCGCGGCCTCGGTGCGATCGGTTTGCGAAGGCGAACGTGCCAATTGCGTCGCCCAGGTCGAAACGACCAAGGCAAGGCGCGTCAGATAACCGGATTGGTCGGCGCCCGACGGGATCGACATCTTACTCGGTGCCTTCCGAGCGGAAGATCGCGATCGAAATCGCCCGCCCCTGCGAGATGTTGTAGCCCTCGATGCGGGTGGCAACATCGTAACGCAGGCCAATCGCCTCGGCGCGCTGGGCGAAGCTGCGCTCTGCCTTCTGCTCGATCAAGGCAAACCGGCAGCTGCCCTGCGCGAGGAAATCGGCCGCTCCTGATCCGTCGGTCAGCAGCGTCGACGTCCCGGTCATGAAGACAAGGCTCGGCTCATGAAAGCCGGCAGCTGCCGCCTTCGGCCCGACGCAGACGACATTGCGAAGAGCGCGTGCGACCTCGGCACTGGGGAACAGTGGCGTCAACGCCGGCACCACGACGCCGTAGACGGCAAAGGCGAGGAACAGCGCCGCAACCACGGCGTTCAGCAACGAGCGTTCGGCGCGGTTGTCGTCGTAGAGCCACCAAGCAAACAAGCCGAAGATCAAGGCCACTGCCATGAAGGGCCACGCCAGAAACACGGGCTGGCGCATCACGGTGACCGCACCGACAACTGCGGCGAGCGATGCGAGCGCCGGAATGACAAACCACCACGCTGCCCCGCTGGTCAGCCATGAACGCGACAATACGCGCCTTTCGAGCGCACCAACGGTGAGGATCGCGATCGCCGGATAAAGCGGCAAGACATAGTGCGGCAGTTTGGTCAGCACCACCTCGAACACGATCCAGGATGGGATCAGCCAGGCGAGAAGAAATTGAGCGCCCGGCTCGCGCCTCGCTCGCCAGACGGCAGGAGCGGCCATCGCCGCAAGCGGCGCGCCCGGCCAGAAGGTCAGCCAGAACAGCAGCAGATAGAGACCGGGCGGCATACCGTGCGATTCCTGCGCGGCGAGTTTGCTCAGCATGTCGCCGCCGATTGAATCGGCGAAGAATGCATCGCCCGCTCGCCAGAAGATCGCGACAAACCAGGGCAACACGAGAATAAGCAGCCAGATCAGCCCCCAGACTGGCCGAAGCCGCGAGAGCCATGCCGCCGAGCGATCGAGAAAAGCGAGCGTCAGGATCGTCAGACCGACGAACATCAGGATCAGCGGTCCCTTGATGAGGATGCCGCCGGCAAGCGCTGTCCAGAAAATCACCGGCCACGACCACGGCGGATGAGGATCATCGTCGCCGCGCTGCCACGACATGTAGGCGCGCGCCAACGCACCCATCGCCGCCACGACCGTCAACAACAGCATCGCGTCCGTCTTGGCGAGCCGCGCTTCGACATTGAGCAGCACTGAACTTGCGATAATGAGCGCCGCCAGGATGGCGCCGCGCCGGGTGACAAAGGCCAGCGCCGCCCAATAGGTCAGGAGCACGGCGCCGAGCGCGCCGATCAGTGACGGCACGCGATAAACCCAGATGCGGACCTGGGCGCGCGGCAGGCCCAACGCGGAAGCCGTTTCGACCGCTGCGGCCTGCATCCAGTAGATCCCGACCGGCTTCTTGTAGCGCACGTCATCCTGAAAGCGGATGTCGACGAAATCGCCGCTCTCGACCATTTGCTTGGTGGCCTGCGCAAAGCGCGCTTCGTCGCGGTCGATCGGAGGAATGCTGAAGAAGCCGGGCAGGAATAACAAGAATCCGCACAGCACCAGAAATGCCACTGATCGGACGTGGCTCGCGGCTGCGAAATCCAGGAGATCGACTAATCGGCTGCCGCGATCAGCCTTCTTTTGAGGCTCGCGCGGCTGTCCAAAACGGGGGCGGGCATAGGTCTCACTCATCGGTTCCGCATACGCTGAAAACGACGTCGCGACAACCGCTTAGCTGACTATCTACTGAATTCTGATGACAACTGTGTCCGCCGCACCCTTGGCGTCGATGACGGTCAATCTCGCGAAGCCCGGACCGGGTGAATCGACCAGCCGTTGACGGCGGTTGTCGAGTTCCCCAACCGAAACCCCGTTCACCAACATGGTGATCGGAAGCACGCCACCCGCCACTTTTACCGGCATGGCCGCCGACATCCCATCCCCACCAGAGGCGTCGATCCGGGAACCATCGATCGGGAACTGAATGTGCGGCGCGCGCTCGCCGTCAGTTCGCACCAATTCACCGAGCGGCCGATAGCGCCGCAACGGCAGCGGCAATTTGGCGTTGCTGGCGATTAGCGTGCCCCTCGGCGGCTTTGGCAGAGTTGACGGCAATTTGCCGGTGCGGGCAAAGGCGTCGAACAGGATCGGCGCCGCAGCCGTGCGGCCGGCGATCCCGGGAACCGGCGCGCCATCGGGGCGGCCGACCCAGACGCCGATGGTCATTCGGCCGTCGAAGCCGATCGACCAGGCGTCGCGATAGCCGTAGCTCGTGCCGGTCTTGAAGGCGATCCGGTTGTGAACGCCATTTTCCGGCGGCGGTGTTCCCAAGAGCACATTGCCGACCTGCCATGCCGCGACCTGGTCCAGCAATCGCTCCGGTTCCCGCTCTTCGCCGCGCCGGCTTTCGATTTCGCGCAACGGCCTGACATTACCGAGCCGCGCCAGTCCGGAATACAGCTGCACGAGATCCTGCAAGGTGATGCCGACGCCGCCAAGGCCCATCGCCAGCCCCGGCGTCTCGTCTTTCGGCAGCACCAAATCAGCCCCCGCCTGCTTGAGCCGCGAGGAGAGCCGGCTGGCGCCGACCCGATCCAGCAAGGCAACGGCGGGCACGTTCAGCGACATTTGCAGCGCCTTGCGCACCGGAACCGTGCCCTGAAACGTCATGTCGAAATTTTCCGGCGCATAGGAGCCGAAACGGATGGGACGGTCATCGATCAGACTTTCCGGATGAACGAAGCCATCCTCAAACGCCATGCCATAGATGAACGGCTTCAGCGTCGATCCGGGCGAACGCACCGCACGGGTCATGTCGACCTGACCGGCGCGGCGGTCGTCGAAATAGTCTGGCGAGCCGACGCGGGCGAGCACCTCACCACTCGCATTGTCGACCGCGAGGATGGCGACCGAGATATTCGGACCCAGCGCAATCGCGCGGTCATGCGCCAGCGTTTCCAACGACTGTTGCAAGGGTGCATCGAGCGTCAGGGCGACAACGGGTTTGTTCTTCACCGAAGACATCGCTGCATCGGACGAATGCGGCGCCAGGATCGGCATCGGCTTGCGCAGCTTCGGGACGGATACGGCCTTTGCGGCCGCCGCATCGGCATCTGAGACCACGCCGTCCTCGACCATCCGGTCGAGGACGCGGTCGCGGGCGGCCCGCGCCGCATTCGGATAACGGTCGAGCCTGCGATTTTCCGGCGATTGCGGCAGCGCCACCAGGAGCGCTGCTTCCGAAAGTGTCAGCCGCTTCGGCTCCTTGCCGAAATAGGCGATCGAGGCGGCGCGAATGCCTTCGAGGTTGCCGCCATACGGCGCCAGCGTCAGATAAAGATCAAGGATCTGATCCTTGGTCATGTCGTGTTCGATTTCGATCGCGCGCACCATCTGTCGGAGCTTGGCGTGGATCGAGCGCTGCCGCCGCGGCTCCATCAATCGGGCGAGCTGCATGGTGATGGTGGAACCGCCGGATACGATGTGACCGCGGGTGGCCAGTTGAACCGCCGCACGCCCCAGCGCCAACGGATCGACGCCGGCGTGCGAACGAAACCGATGGTCTTCATAGGCGAAGAGCAGCTTGAGATAGGTCGGATCGACCTCGGTTGCGGCATGGACCGGTAGCCGCCAGCGGCCGTCCGCCATCGCATAAGCGCGCAGCAATTTGCCGTGACGATCGACAATCGTGGTCGAGACTTCGCGCGCCTCACCAATAGGAAGCGGTCCGAGCGAGGCCACCCAACCGGCGAACGTCGCCGCGATGGCGAGGCCGATTGCCGTCAGCGTCATCCATCGCGCTCGCCTCGTTCGGCGAACTGGCTCGACCACCACGCTTGCCTCGACCTCCGCGCTCATTTGGCCGAACGCACCTCGATCGAGCCCGTTCCTGTACGGCCATAGCGCGAGGGATTGTACATGTCCTCGACATAAGCCTGCGGCAGCACATATTTGCCCGGCGAAACTGCCCGCACCACATAAGCGACCGTGAAGATCGACTTGTCGTTGGCGGCGCGATCAATCGCCGCCGTGAACCGATCGTCGCGGAACTCGGTGTTTTGAGGCTCCTCGCCGTCTTCGATCCACGACAGCGTGCCCGTATCACCGGACGAGACGAGATGCGGATTGTCGATCTCAAAACCAGCCGGTAGATAATCCGCCACCATGATGTGGCCGAACTCCGGTTTTGCCTCAGTGATCTTGAGCACGACTGCAAAGCGGTCGTTCTGCTTGACCTTCGCGACGTCGGCCGGCTTGCCGTCGAGCGTGAAATAATTGCGCTCGATCTTGAAGCCATTCGATGCTGCGGGCTCAGGCGTCATCGGCGAACCGCCAACCGAGACCACTGTCTGGATCGGCGCATCGCCGGTGTTGGTGATCTTGACCGGTTTGCCTGACATCTCCGCCGCCTTGTAGCTGCGATAGAGCGCGGTCTTGATTGGGTTCCCATCGACATCGAGCGCCATGGTCTCGTTGGCCAGCGCGCGCGACGCCAGCACCAGCCAGGCATTTTCCTGGGTCGAGGTGTAAGACGAAAGCCCGCGCGCCGCTTCAACGCGCGACACCGCCTGCATCAGGGTTGCCTTGGGAGCATTGCCCTCGCCGGCCAGTGACACCAGCGCCGCCGCGTCACGCAAGGCGCTGCCGTAGTCGACTCGGCCAAATTCCAGCACCGGCTTTGGTGCAAGGCTGTCGGCGGCGGCCGCGTAGACCCGCTCCGCGCGCGCTTTGTCGCCGACAAGTGCGAGCGCTGCGGCCAGTTGTGCTTTTGCAATCGGGGTCGCCAGATTGTTGAGCTTGGTATCGGCGAGATAACGCAAGTCGCCGATCGGCGCGGTGCCGTTGCGGGCGAGCACATAGAGGCCGTAGGAGAGGTTTTTTCCGCCATCCTTTTCCGGCTCCTCGGCGTTGACGACCGAGTTGCGGATGCGGTCGAGCGCGCTGCGGAACAGCACGTCCGGTACGGTAAATCCCTTTTCGCGCGCCCGCGTCAGGAAGTCGGTCACGTAAGCATCGAGCCAGGGATCGTCACCGCCGGCCGACCACAGGCCGAACGAGCCGTTCGAACCCTGCCGCGCCAGCAGCCGATCGATGGCATCGCGGATGCGCTGGTCGATCGCGGTATCCATCGCCAGATGCGCGCCAGCCGCGAGATCGTTGACGTAAAGCAACGGCATCGCGCGGCTCGTGATCTGTTCCGAACAGCCGTAGGGATAGCGGTCGAGCGCTTTCAGAATGGTCGCCGCATCAAGTGCGCTGGAAAGGCTCGCGGAAACCGAGACGGTGCCGGTGCCGACGACTAGATCGGAGAACATGTCGGAGGTCAGCGTCAGGCTCTCGCCTTTCGCCAACGTTCGCACCGAACGCCGCGTCAGCACTTGTGTCGCCGGCTTCACGTCCAGCGCGTAGTGCCGCGCAAGCGTCAGCCCGTTTGGTCCCTTGATATCGACGTCGAGCGTGGCCGTGCCGGCGCCAGCCGCATCGAGCGCCAGCGACATCGAGGTCCGCTGCTTGGCGGCCAATTTCGCAGATGTCACCGGATTGCCGCTGACCTTCACCGGCCCGGAGGTCTTGACGCTGACGGCGTAGTCGCCAGGCGCGCCTTCGACATTGTCGAGATCGTAACTCATCATGCCGTGATCGCCGTTGAGCAGGAAACGCGGCAGCGTCGCGGTCAGCACCACGGGATCGCGCACGGTAACATCGACCGTGGCGCGGCCAAGCTTGGTCGCGGTCCATGCCACCGCCATGACGCGCGCGGTGCCGGCAAATTCGGGAATGTCGAAACTGATCTCGGCAGTGCCGTCGGCAGCGACGGTTACGATCCCGGAATAGAGCGCCAGCGGCTTTTGGCTGGGCGGGCTGCCCTGCAATTCGGCGCCTGCGCTGTCACCGCCGGTCTTCAGCTGACCGCGGGTGCCCTGCATGCCGTCGATCAACTGGCCATAGAGGTCGCGGATTTCCGCGGTCAGGCGGCGCTGACCGAGATAGTAGTCGTCAGGAGCCGGTGGCTTGTAGTTGGTAAGGTTGAGGATGCCGACATCGACCGCGGCCACGACCACCTCGGCGTCCTCGCCGGGATTGAGACCGGTTAATTTCACCGGCAACTTCATCGTGGTGTTCGGACGCACCAGCGCGGGCGGCGTCAGGTTGACCTGAAGGGTCCGCGCCTTCTTGTCGATGCCGAACCATTTCAGACCGATCGCACGGCCGGGCATGCGCTGGGCGGCCGCATCGAGCGGACGGCGCAAGGTCGCAACCACATAGGCGCCGCTACCCCAGTCCTTGCCGACCGGAATTTTGACCTGCGCGGTGCCTTCCTTGACGTCTGTGGTCTGCGTCATCAGCAGGCGATCGCCGAGAACGTTGACCGTGAGCTTGCCGGCCGAACGCGCATTGACCGAGACAACCATGGTGTCGCCGGACTGATATTCCGGCTTGTCGATCGAGGTTTCCAGTAGATCCGGCGTATCGGCGCCGCCCTCGGAGTACCAGCCGACGTCGAATTGCACAGAGGTCAACGGACCATCGGCATCGGCCGATTTGACGTCGAGGCGATAGCGTCCCGGCTGGGGTGCGAGCGTGATGCGCGCGGGCTCATTGGCCGCGACCGTGAGATCGCCATCGGCGACGCGCTTGGTCGATTTGACCGGCTCAAATTCCCAGGACGAATTCTGACGGTACCACTGATAGCGGGACTCGAGCTTCAACAACTCGTAGCGCAGGCCGTCGCGCGCCAGCGACTTGCCATCGGGAGAGACGAACACCACGTCGAATGCGGCCTTGTCGCCTTCGGCGACGTTCTTGTCACCGAACAACGGCTTCACGCCGATCATCGCCGACGTCGGCGCGACCGGCAGCACGATCTTGCGTTCCACCGCGCGGCCGCCTGCTTCCGCCATACGAACGAAGATCTGCGCTTCCTGCGGACGGGTCGAGGTTGGCGGCTTTGCGAGGCTCACCGGGAAGGTGGCCACGCCATTGGCGTCAGTCTCGGGAAGGCTTTCGATCGGCGTGCGCTCATTGCTGGCGTTTTCCTCATCGGCCACGCCGAACTGATAGCCGGGAAAACCCGGCCTCTCGTCAGCGGTCGCCACCAGCATGTCGCCTTCGAGCTGAAGCCCGGAAGCTGGTGCGCCATAGAGGAAATGGCCATCCACTTTAAGTTCTACGGGAGCATCGACCTTGATCTGCTTGTCCTTGCTGGTGACTGCGAAATCGATGCGCTCGGGGATGTAGTCCTCGACCATGAAGGTCGTCTCGCCCACCGAATTGCCCTTGGGATCAGTGAAGGCGCGCACCCGCCAGGTGCCAGCCGGGACGGCCGAGTTGAGCGCGACTGCAAGCGTCCTTCCGCCAGCGCCTTGATCTTGCAGCACTGTGCGGCGGAATTCGACGCCATCCGGGCGCTCGATCACCAGCGTCAGCGGTCCGCCGGAAATGGCATTGCCCAGACCGTCGCGCAAAAGGGCGGTGAGATAGACGGTTTCGTTGGAACGGTAGACGCCACGTTCGGCATAAACGAAGGCATCCGCGCCGGCAGGCACCGCCCTGCCCGCAACGCCGCGATCCGACAAATCGAACGCGCTCGATTTCAGGCTGAGAAAGGCATAGTCGGCCTTGTCGGTTGAGACGGTGAGCATCGCCGGCGAAAGCCCGCCCTCGCCACGCGCAAGGCCCGCCTCGAACACCGCATGACCACTGTCGTCGGTCTTGCGGGTCGCGAGAATTTCGTTGTTGCGCGCCACCAGGCGAACCTCGGCCTTGGCGATGGCTTCGGTCGAGGCCAGTGAATTCACGAAGACATGGATGCCATCATTGCCGGAGAACGCCGCGAGGCCCAGGTCGGAGACGATGAACCATTGCGTAGCCGACTCGCCGCCCTCGTCATCGCCGGCGTCGCTGCCCGGCCCCTTGGCGGCCGCGGTCATCACATAGACGCCAGGCTGCATAGTGCCGAGGGCTTCATCGACCGGAAAAGCCGTCGTGACGTCCTGGTTCAGCGTCATCGCGGTTGCGAGCTGCCCGGTCCAGACCTTGACGCCGCGCTCATCGCCAAGGGTCGAAAGTTCGTAGCGGCTCAATGCGCGCTGAAAGTTACCGTCGATGACGGCGTTGATCAGGTTGCGGTCGCCAATTCGGAACACGTTGATCGACACCGACGGCGTATTGACGCTCACCACGGGAATGCCGCGCTGGCCGGTGCGCGGGAGCACGTAGGCGCGCCCGGTAAAGCGGACGAACGGCTTGCGGTCGCGGACATAGACGTTGAACTCCGCCGACTTCGGCAGGCCTTCTTTGACGGTCGACGGCAAACCGGCGCGCAGGTTGATGTTATGGCGCTCGCCATGCTTCAGCCCGTCGACGCAAAGCTGCTTGCCTTCGGACGTAAGGGCCGGCTTGTCGTTGCCGGCAAGCGCCACAAACGGCGTGAAGTCGGTGCGCTTGGCGAGTTCCTCGGAGAACTGGAAACAGGCCCGTGGCGAAACTGAATCGGAGTCGATCGTGTAATCGAGCAGCCGGAAGCCATGCTCATCGCGCATTTTTTCGTATTGGACGCGCACATCGGCGACCTCGCGCAGGTCGAGCGAAAGCCTTAGGGCATCGAGCGACGGCCGCCACAGCTTTCGGTCGGACAAGGCCCGGCCGAGCACAGCCAAAGCGTCAGCCTCGTCGCCCGCATTGGCGGCGCGCTGATAGGCGATGTAGGCCGCAGTCGAAGCGCGTTCGAGCAGGAACGTCTGCTCGCTTCCGTTGGCCGGCTTGATCTGGAAAATGGTCCGGGCGAGTTTTAGCCAGTTGCCGCTGTCGTCAGGCGCTGTGGCGGCGATCTGCCCGAGAATCTGCAAGCCCGTCCGCATGTCGTTCCGGCGGAAGGCTGTGTCCGCATCGGCTTTCAGCGCGGCGCCGGACTTGTTGACGGCGCCCGCCTCCGTCTTGATCTGGGCCTCGAGCTTGATTGCGGAATCGGCGAGGTCGTCGCGCTTGAAGGGCTTGTCGGCGGCTTGCGCCGAAATCAGGCCAAACGCCAGCGTGGCGCCAATCAATGCCGCCCGAACCAAACCGATCATGATGGAGCTCCAAGGTAGCGGCCAAAGGGCCGCCGATGACGAAGAAGTGCGCTAAAAGGTGACGGACTCGTGGCAGGGATACGAAGCTGCGAAAAAGTCATATCCGACATTTGTCGAAAGCCTTGGAAACCTTAAAGCCGCGCGGCCGTCGGGCGCGCGAGCCGAGGCAGGGCCGGCCGTCGGCCTGCCCAGGGTTTTGTCGCCGGCGCACTGAAATTGGTTCGGAAGTCCTTCGGTGGAATGCGAAATTTTTACATTCGGTGCTATAAGCCGCCCCCAAGCGATCCCGTAGCTCAACTGGATAGAGTAGCGGATTTCTACTCCGCGGGTTGCAGGTTCGAATCCTGCCGGGATCGCCAGCAAAAAGCGCTCAAGCTTCAGTTATCGCGCCGCCGATCCGGCGAGACGCTGACTGTCACGGAGTTCGGCGTCTGATAAGCCCTTTCGCAGGAATTGGGCTGCGTCTGCGGCAGTTCCAGTTTGGTCCAGCTGCCGCTGCTCGTGCACGTCTGGGTCGCGATCGGCGAAATACAGAGGGTGGCGCCTTCGGAATACTGCCGGTCGGCATAAATACATAAGGCCTGCGCCGAACTGACAACTCCTGTGCTCATTGCCAATGCAAGGCCGACAACAACGTGCTTCATGACGCCCCCGTCAAACCGCCCCCAAGTCGTCATACAGGCTTTAAACGACGGCCAAGCGACACGCTGGAAGTCCGCGGGGTTGCAGGTTCGAATCCTGCTGGGACCGCCACGATTCCGTTGCCTCGCCGGCAGCGGAAACTGGCCCGGAAATCGCCGTTTAGGCGCCACGAACTTGCCCCGCGAGTCAGTGACGCCGTCAAACGCTGCCCTGGGGAGGATCACAGCGTGAGCGTTCCATGTACAAAGCGTCGAAACGTTACCTGGCGGCGAGTGTCAGTGCGTTGACCCTTGCGATTCTGATGATGTTGATCGCGATCACTGCCTGGACTATCGCGCCCGAGGTTGTGGCGGATACGTCCGGGGTGCAGTTGGAGTTGAAGAAGTCGCTGCCGCCATGAGGCGCGTTGAGCCGCCGGGTCTGCGGGTCAGGGCTTTTGGCGCTGAGGCCGCCTCGGACGGGGCCGCGCCACATTGACCGGCTCTGCCATGCCCGGCTCGGCTTGCAAGCCCGGCTGCTGTTGGGGCGACGTTTTGCGCAGTAGCGATTCCCTGAACATCAGGTCGCGCTGCATGGCATCCTGCGCCGATGCGGTGGAGGTGAAAGCCATGTTGAGAAACATGGGCATCGCGGCAAAGCGAAGGGCCAAGCGCATATCGACGGTCATCGCGTTGTCATCCCCCGGGATCGGGCCTGACGGAAGAGGTCTCGGTCGATAGAACAGGCTCCGCGGGGCCGACAGACCCGCCACTGCGGGCGAGCCTGCCAGCAACGCGCGGTGGCGACGGATGCTTACTTGTTGTCCTTTTTCATCATGCCGTCGTCCTTCTTCATGGAATCCTTGGACATCGTGTCTTTCTTCATGCCGTCGTCCTTCTTCATGGAGTCCTTCGACATGGTGTCCTTCTTCATGCCGTCGTCCTTCTTCATGTCGTCCATGGCGAAGGCGGGGGCCAGCGCCAGGCTGAGCGAGAGCGCGGCAGCCGAGATTCCGAGCGCGATACGGGTGCTGATGGTCATCGATAGATTCCTCTCAGAAAGGTTTTGAAAACCGGTGATGACGGCATGGGCCGCCATCCTATCGACGATCCCCGGGCAGCTTTCGTTACCGCGGCATTGAAAAAAGTTTTGCCCTGTGACAAGGCAAGCGGCGGTTGGGGCTAATGGTTAAACCCTAAATTTTGAAATAACCGCCAGTCCTCAGCAATTTTGCCAC
This sequence comes from Bradyrhizobium sp., assembly GCF_035652035.1. Classification (GTDB taxonomy): domain Bacteria; phylum Pseudomonadota; class Alphaproteobacteria; order Rhizobiales; family Xanthobacteraceae; genus Bradyrhizobium. Next base: position 86,945 of record NZ_DASREO010000008.1, on the reverse strand, counting down.
AGTTTGCGGCGCACCAATATGCGCGATTGTCCGTCTCAGACTTTTCGACAACAGCCACCGAGATTATGGGCGGGTATAAGCCACCGTCCGTCCTACGCTCCATCCGGAATATCCAGCGCGGAAAACGCCGAGCCTTTGCCCCAGGGAGGGTTAACATGTACACGCGTCGCCACATCCTTGCATCCACACTTGCCGCGCCTGCCATCCTGCGCTTCGGGATCGGCACGGCCCATGCCGCCACCACACTGAAGATCTCGCATCAATTCCCGGGCGGGACGATCGACAAGGGCGATTTCCGCGACCGGCTGTGCCGCACCTTTGCGGCGGAGCTTGCCAAACGCACCGGCGGTGAGATCACGGCCGACGTCTATCCGAACTCGTCGCTGGTCAAGACCAATGCGCAATTCTCGGCGATGCGAAAAGGTGCGCTCGACATCAGCCTCTACCCCCTGCCCTATGCCGGCGGCGAATTGCCGGAGACCAACATCGCGCTGATGCCCGGCCTCGTCTCGACCTACGACCAGGGCATGAACTGGAAGAAGAACGCGGTCGGCAAGACGCTGACCGATTTCCTCGCCGACAAGGGCATCATCATCCTGAGCTGGGTCTGGCAGGCCGGCGGCGTCGCCAGCCGCTCGCGCCCGCTGGTGCTGCCGGAAGACGCCAAGGGCCTGAAGGTCCGCGGCGGTTCGCGCGAAATGGACATGGTGCTTCAGACCGCGGGCGCTGCCGTGCTGTCGGTGCCGTCCAACGACCTCTACGCCGCCATGCAGACCGGCGCCTGCGATGCCGGCATCACCTCCTCCACCAGCCTGATCTCGTTCCGGCTCGAAGAGGTCTCCAAAGCCCTCACTTCAGGCGCCAAGGCGTCCTATTGGTTCATGCTCGAACCGCTTCTGATGTCGAAGTCGATTTTCGACGGCTTGCCGAAAAATCATCAGGACACGATCCTGAAGCTCGGCACGGAGCTGGAATCCTTCGGCCGCAAGGGAGCGCAGGAAGACGATTCGGAAGTCGCCAAGGTCTACGCCAAGGCCGGCGCCAAGGTCAGCGAACTCGACTCGACGATCGTCAACAAGTGGCGCGATATCGCGCGCGATACGGCGTGGAAGGATTACGGCGCCAAGACTGCGACGTCCGCCCAGCTCTTGAAACTCGCATCTGACGTTACGGCATGATGCACGGTCCGCTTCCGGATCGAGAAAATCCGACGATCGCCGCGACCGCCCCCTGGCCGGTCGCGGCGATCGACTATCTTCTGACCTGGTGCAACCGGGTCATCGTCGTTCTCGCTTCGATCGCCATGATCTCGGCATGCCTCGTTCTCAGCTACAGCGTGCTCACCCGGGAACTGTTTCAGATGCCGAATTATTGGCAGGATGAAGCGGCGGTGTTCCTCTTGGTCGGCACCGCCTTCATGACGTCGGCCTGGGTCCAGCAGCAGCGCGGCCATATCGGCATCGAGGCCTTTGTCAGCCTTTTGTCGCCGCTCGCCAATCGTGTCCGGCTGTGGCTGGTTGATGTTGCGAGCTTTGCGTTCTGCACCTTCTTCGCCTGGAAATCATGGACGCTGACTTATGAGGCTTGGGACGACGGCCAGGTCTCGAACTCGATGTGGTCGCCGCCGCTCGATATTCCCTATGGCCTGATGGCACTCGGCATGACGCTGTTGTGTGTCCAAATTCTGCTGCAGATCATCGCGCCGATTGCCGGAGCAACGCGGCGATGACCGTTTTCGGAATTGGGATCTCCTACGGGCTCGCGACCCTGTTTGCGATGTTCTCTGGCATGCCGATCGCCTTTGCGCTTGGCGCCGTTGCCGTCGTGTTCATGGGCATCTACATGCCGGCGGCTTCGCTCGATACGGTGACGCAGAACGTTTACGAGGAAATGGCCTCGATCACGCTGCTGTCGATCCCGCTCTTCATTCTGAAGGGTGCGGCGATCGGCAAGTCCCGCGCGGGCCAGGACCTTTATTCCGCGATCCACGCGTGGCTGCACCGCGTGCCCGGCGGCCTGGGCGTGGCGAACGTGTTCGCCTGCGCTCTGTTCGCAGCAATGGCTGGATCCTCGCCGGCCACTTGTTCGGCGATCGGCTCGGCCGGCATTCCCGAGATGCGCAAGCGTGGCTATTCCGGCGGCTTTGCGGCCGGAATCATTGCCGCCGGCGGCACGCTCGGCATTCTGCTGCCGCCCTCGATCACCATGATCCTGTTTGCCGTGTCGGCGGAAAAGTCGCTCGGCCGCCTGTTTCTGGCCGGCATCGGTCCGGCGCTTTTGCTGGTCTCGCTGTTCGGCGGCTATGCGGTAATCCGCTTTCGCAAGGAGTATGCGGCGGCGAGCCTTGCTTATGAAAAGACCGGCAAGGAATCGGCGATCCTGGTCCATGACAAGTTCACGATGGCGGAGCGCTTCGGCGCGTTGCCGCGGGTTCTGCCGTTCGTGTTGCTGCTGACCGGTGTGATGATTGCGCTCTACGGCGGCTACGCCACGCCGTCGGAGACGGCCGGCCTTGGCGGCCTCCTCGCTTTGGTCCTGATCGCGATGATTTACAGCGTATGGCGCCCGAAGGACCTCGCGCCGATCCTCACCTCGACGATCCGCGAATCCACTATGCTGATGCTGATCATCGGCATGTCACTGCTTTATTCCTACGTGATGAGCTATCTGCACATCTCGCAGTCGGCCGCCGAATCCGTCGTCGCCATGCATCTGCCGCGCTGGGAATTGCTGGCCGCGGTCCTGGTCCTGGTCGTGGTCCTCGGTTTCTTCCTGCCGCCGGTTTCGATCATCCTCATGACCGCGCCGATCATCCTGCCGCCGTTGCGGGCGGCCGGCTTTGACATCATCTGGTTCGGCGTCGTGATGACCATCGTGATGGAGATGGGGCTGATTCACCCGCCGGTCGGTCTGAATATTTTCGTGATCCGCAATGTCGCACCTGACATTCCCCTGCGCGACGTGATCTTCGGCACGCTACCGTTCGTGCTGCTGATGATGCTGGCCGTGCTGATCCTGTGCTTCGTGCCGGAAATCTCGACCTGGCTGCCGAACCTCGTGATGGGACCGGACGGGAGCCGATAGGCTAGCGGTTTGCGCGCTGCTTCGCATTGAGCGCGGCCGCGACGCGGCTGACCGGCGGCCGGCCAATCAATTTGCTGATTTCGTTGGTCGCCCTTAAAAGCTTCGTCATATCGACGCCGGTGGCGACGCCCATGCCATCCAGCATGTAGACGACGTCTTCGGTGGCGACATTGCCGGTTGCGCCCGGCGCGTAGGGACATCCGCCGAGGCCGCCGGCCGCAGAATCGATCACGCGGCAGCCCTCTTCCATTCCGGCATAGAGATTGGAAAGTGCCTGACCGTAAGTGTCATGGAAATGCATTGAGAGATTCGCCATCGGCACATGACCCGTCACAGCGCGCAGTAACTCTCGCGCCTTCGTCGGTGTGCCCACCCCGATTGTGTCGCCGAGAGAGACTTCGTAGCAACCGAGATCCCAGAGAACCCTGGCAACGTCGACGACCGCCTTCGGCTTGACCTCGCCGTCATAGGGACAGCCGAGCACGCAGGAGACATAGCCGCGCACCTTGAGGCCATCGGCGCGGGCCCGCGCGATCACCGGCTTGAAGCGCTCGATCGATTCGGCGACCGAGCAATTGATGTTGGCGCGTGAAAAACCTTCCGACGCCGAGCCGAACACCGCAATGACCTTGGCGCCAGCAGCGCGCGCGGCCTCATAGCCTTTCTCGTTCGGCACCAGCACATGAAATTCACCGCCAGCGTGACGGCTCACGCGCCTCAGCACCTCGTCGGAGCCAACCATCTGCGGGATGGCCTTCGGTGAGACGAACGCCCCGACCTCGACCGTATGGAGACCTGCGGCGAGCAAGGCCTCGATAAAGGCAACGCGCGCGTCCACGGTGACCTGTGCCTTCTCATTCTGGAGGCCGTCGCGCGGGCCGACTTCGACGATGCGCACCTGATCACTCATGGTCATTCGCTCTTACGCCGGTTCGATCTCGGCCAGTTCGACGCCTTCGCCGACGATATCGCCGACCTTGCATTTGATGACCTTCAGGACGCCAGCGAACGGCGCCCGCAACGTCTGTTCCATCTTCATGACTTCAAGGGTCAGGATCGGCGCACCCTTTTCAAGCTTCGCGCCGACGTCCGCCAGCAGCGCCACGACCGTCCCCGGGAGCGGCGCCACGATCCGGTCCTCGCCGACCTGCTCCTCGGTGTCGCCGCCGAACGGATCGATCCAATGCAGATCGAAACGGCCATTGCGGGTCCGCACATATAACTCGTGGCCTTCGAGCATCGCCATCACCTGGGATTTGGTCCCGTCCAGCGTGAGATCAATCCCCCCCGAGAGACCCGGCGCGACGGCAAAGCCGATTTCGTGCTTCCCGATCACGAGCGTCGAGGATCTCTTGCCATAATGCAGGGCCACCTTCTGCTCGCCGTCAGCGTAGCGGAACGCAAAGACCCGCTGACGGCGCCCGACCGGCATCCAGCCCGCCGTGCCCCAAGGTGATTTCGCGACGTCCATGGCCGCTTTGGCCTCCTCCTGGAGGATCGCGGCTACGGCAGCCGCGAATTCGAGGTCTGCAGGCTGCTTCGGGCTGGCAGTGAGATGCTTCAGCTCGCGCTCGATAAAGCCGGTATCGATGACGTTCGCGCGCACCGCGGGATGACTGACCAGCGCGGCCAGAAACGGAATATTGGTGACCACGCCGCGCACATCCGATTGTTCCAGCGCGCTGCCGAGCCGGTCGATCGCGGCATCGCGCGTCGGCGCGAAGGCGATCACCTTGGCGAGCATCGCGTCGTAATGGGGCGAGACCGTATCGCCCGCACGATACCCTGCATCGATACGCAAACCACCTCGCTGCTCAGGCATGTTCCAGCTTCGGATCGTGCCGACTGACGGCATGAAATTCTTGTCCGGGTTTTCCGCGTAGACCCGCGCCTCGATCGCATGACCGCGAAGCGTGATCTGATCCTGCGTCACCGGCAGTTTTTCGCCGGCGGCTACGCGCAACTGCCACTCGACGAGATCGATGCCCGTGATCAACTCGGTGACGGGATGTTCGACCTGCAAGCGTGTGTTCATCTCGATGAAGAACACGTCCTTGCCGTTGGAGACGAACTCGATCGTGCCAGCGCCGACATAGTCGACGGCGGCAGCCGCCTTGCGGGCCGCCGCACAGACGGCATCGCGCTGCGCGGCATTCAGCGTCGGCGACGGCGCCTCCTCGATCACCTTCTGATGGCGTCGTTGCAGCGTGCATTCGCGCTCGAACAGCGACAGCAGATTGCCGTGGCTGTCGCCGATCACCTGCACCTCGATGTGCCGTGGGTTTTCGACCAGCTTTTCGATCAGCATCCGGTCGTCGCCGAATGCTGCCTTGGCCTCGCGCTTGGCACTCTCGATCGAAGCCGCAAGCTCCTTCGCTGTGCGCACGATGCGCATGCCGCGGCCGCCGCCACCAGCGGATGCCTTGACCAGAACCGGGAAGCCGATCCTTGCCGCCGCCTGGGCAAGCGTGGCTTCGTCCTGCGCCGCGCCGTGATAGCCGGGCACCAGCGGCACGCCCGCCTGCTCCATCAGCTCTTTAGAGCCCGATTTCGAGCCCATCGCCCTCATCATCGCTCCCGTCGGACCGACAAAGACAATGCCGGCTTTCGCGCAAGCGTCCGCGAACTCAGCGTTCTCCGACAGGAAGCCGTAACCGGGATGGATGGCTTCAGCACCGCTCTGGCCCGCTGCCTCGATCACCCGCCCGATGCTGAGATAGCTTTCGCGGGCGCGCGACGGGCCGAGCAGAACCGCTTCATCGGCCATCGCCACGTGCAGTGCGTTGCGATCGGCTTCCGAATAGACGGCAACGGTCCGCAGACCCATGGTCCTGGCGGTGCGGATGACGCGCACGGCAATCTCGCCGCGATTGGCGACCAGGAGGGTGCGAAAACGCCGGTAGAGCTTTAACCGGTCCATCGTCACATCCTGAACAGGCCGAACTTCGTCGGCTCGATCGGCGCATTGGTTGCAGCCGAAAGACCAAGGCCGAGCACTAGTCGCGTATCGGCGGGATCGATCACGCCGTCGTCCCAGAGGCGCGCAGTCGCGTAATAGGGACTGCCCTGCTTTTCGTACTGTGCGCGAATCGGCGCCTGAAACTTCTCTTCTTCCTCGGCCGACCAGCTTTCGCCCTTGGCCTCGATATTGTCGCGCCGAACCTGGCTCAAAACCATCGCAGCCTGCTCGCCGCCCATCACGGAGATGCGCGCATTCGGCCACATCCAAAGGAAACGCGGGCTATAGGCGCGGCCGCACATGCCGTAATTGCCGGCGCCGTAGGAGCCGCCGATCACGACGGTGAATTTCGGCACATTGGCGGTCGCAACCGCCGTCACGAGCTTCGCACCGTCACGCGCAATGCCGCCGGCTTCATATTTCTTGCCCACCATGAAGCCGGTGATGTTTTGCAGGAACACCAACGGAATTTGCCGCTGGCAGCACAGCTCGATGAAATGCGCGCCCTTCAGCGAACTCTCGCTGAACAGGATGCCGTTGTTGGCGATGATGCCGACCGGATAGCCCCAGATATGGGCAAAGCCGCAGACCAATGTCTGGCCATAGAGCTTCTTGAATTCGTCGAACTCAGAGCCGTCAACCAGCCGCGCGATGATATCGCGCACGTCGAACGGCTTGCGGCCATCGGCGGAAACGACGCCGTAGATTTCCTCGGCCGGAAACAGCGGCTCGCGCACCTCGCGCATGTTCAACTGAGCTCGGGCCGGTTGCTTCAGCGTTGCGACGATCCGCCGTGCGATTCCGATCGCATGGGAATCGTTTTGTGCGTAGTGATCGGTCACGCCCGACTGCCGCGAATGAACGTCGGCGCCACCCAATTCCTCCGCCGTGACCACCTCGCCGGTCGCGGCTTTCACCAGCGGCGGGCCGCCGAGAAAAATCGTGCCCTGATTGCGCACGATAATGCTCTCGTCCGACATCGCCGGAACGTAAGCGCCGCCGGCCGTGCACGAGCCCATCACGATCGCGATCTGGGGAATGCCAGCTGCGGACATCTGCGCCTGATTGTAGAAGATGCGGCCGAAATGCCGCTCATCGGGGAAGATCTCGTCCTGCTGCGGCAGGAAGGCGCCGCCGGAATCGACCATGTAGACGCAAGGCAGATTATTCTGCCGCGCGACGTCCTGCGCCCGCAGATGCTTTTTCACGGTCATCGGATAATAGGTGCCGCCCTTGATGGTGGCATCGTTGGCGACGACCACGCATTCGCGCCCCGATATTCGCCCCACGCCGGTGACGATGCTCGCCGAATGCACATCGCCGCCGTAGAGATCGTTGGCTGCCAGCGGTGAGAGTTCGAGGAAGGCGGTGCCGGGATCGAGCAGGAGATCGACACGCTCGCGCGCCAGCATCTTGCCACGCGACGTGTGGCGCTTGCGCGAAGCCTCGCCGCCACCACCGGCCACGGAATCGAGCTTTTGGCGAAGCTCAGCGACCAGCGACTTCATCACGTCGGCATTGCGGGCAAATTCGGATGAGGCTGGATTGATACTGGAATGGAGCGGCATGGCTTCCGGCAATTTGAGGTGCGCCGCGATTTGCGCAAAGTTCAGCGTGCCATCGCGCTGGCGACTTGCGCAACCAGCAAAACGGCCTATCAAGGGGATAGGCCAGAAAATTTTGCTAGATCAGGCTCTTAAGGGCCTATTTTGATGTGCTTTTGGCGCCCGCAGCCGCATGCCTTTCTCGGGCCTCGCGTCCCCTCGAATTCGATCTTTCGCTCGTCCGCGCCTCAGTGCGTCCAAGGCTCGCCACGACGGAATGCAAAATTGTCGGCGTAGGCGATCTGCCGGAGCGCCGAATCCTTCGGCTCAAACACTTGGTAGGGAATGCCCTCGCGCTCGCAATAGGCGACGGCCTCTTCCTTGGTCTCGAAGCGAAGGGTGACCTGCTGCTTCATGTCGCCCGAACTGGTCCAGCCCATCAACGGCTCGACGAAACGCGGCTGTTCCGGTTCATAGTCGAGCTGCCAGTCCTTGGTCTTGGCCTTGCCGGATTGCATCGCATTTTTGGCAGGCTTGAAAATTCGGGCGGTCATGGACGGTCAACCCTCATGAGGAATCGGCGGAGCGAATTCGGAACGGTCGGGACTTGTGAAAATCTATCCCCGGCCGAAATCCCTGATTCTCCAGCCTGTGATGAAACATCTGGCAAAATGGTATATTCATTATGTCGTCCGGTGACAATCTTGGCCGGACCTACGGCCGATGCCCCGCCCACCGCCTGTCCCAAGAGACGCTTTCACATCGAAAACGGCACCTATGAAAATTAACGCCACTTTGCCGGAAAAAGGACGCGACCTCCGGCTCGATCTGTTTCGCGGCATCGCCAACTGGGCGATTTTTCTCGACCACATTCCGGACAATGTCGTGAACTGGATCACGACCAGGAACTGGGGCTTCAGCGACGCGGCCGACCTGTTCGTGTTCATTTCGGGCTACACGGCCTCATTCGTCTACGCGCGGATGATGATCGAGCGCGGCTTCATTGTCGGCGCCACGCGCCTGACCAAACGGGTCTGGCAGCTCTACGTCGCCCACATCATTCTGTTCGTCATCTACATCGCCTCGATAAGCTATCTGGCGCTGCGGTTCGGCGACTCCGAGATCATCAACGAATTTAACGTCTCAGGCCTCGTCGATCAGGCCACCGAGACGCTGCGCCAGGGTTTGCTGCTCAAGTTCAAGCCGGTCAACCTGGACGTCTTGCCGCTCTACATCGTGCTGATGGGTTTCTTTCCGCCGATCCTCTGGATCATGCTGCGCCAACCCGACCTCACGATGATCGCCTCGATCGTGCTGTGGCTGCTTGCCCGGCATTTCGGCTGGAATTTTCGGTCCTATCCCGCCGGCACCTGGTATTTCAATCCGTATTGCTGGCAGGTCCTGTTCGTTTTCGGATCGTGGTGCGCGCTGGGCGGCGCGAGGAAGAACCGCCGAGTGATCGATTCTCCGATCACGCTCTACTTCTGCATCGCCTATCTTCTGTTTGCGCTGGTCATGACCATGGCGGGCCGCTTTGCGGATTTCGGCGCGTTGTTCCCTGACTGGCTGTATTCGAGCTTCAACCCGAACGACAAGACCAATCTCGCGCCCTATCGTTTCCTGCATTTCGTCGTGATCGTCATCCTCGTCATCCGCTTCCTGCCGAAAGACTGGAAGGGGCTGGAGTGGAAGATATTCGATCCGGTGATCGTCTGCGGTCAGCAGTCGCTTGCCGTGTTCTGCGTCGGCGTCTTCCTGTCCTTTGTCGGACATTTCGAATTGATGATGAGTTCGGGCTCGTTCTTCGCGCAGCTTTTCGTCAGCATCACCGGCATCGCGATCATGACCGTCGTCGCCTACTACATCTCATGGTCGAAGCGACAGGATAAGCCGGTCAAGGTGCCGCCCGCGCCGAAGCCCGCGTAAGCGCGAAACTCGAGCGCTTACTTCTTCTTCGGCGCGACCAATTGGCCGCGCGAAGAAAAGCCTTGCCATTCCGTGGTCCAGCCGATCTGTGGCTCTTGGCTTCGCAAGCCCTGAAGGGCAAAGGGTGCGCCTTGCGGATCGCTGCAATAGGCGATCCTCATCCCGCTGGGCATCTCCGAGTCGTTGTACCCAGCCCGGCCGCCTGCGGCAATCACCCGCTCAACTGCGGCATCGATGTCCTCGACATTGATATAAAACAGCCAGAACGGAGTTGGGTCGGTGCTTTTAAGTGCGCTGGCGACGACTTGCCCGCCGGCCGAAAAAGTCAGATAGGCGTCAGCGAAACGGTCCTCGGTGTCGTTTTGCTGCCAGGCGAAGAGCTCGCGGTAGAACCTGCTTTGCTTCTGCAGATCGGTTGCGAAAAGTTCATGCCAGCCGAAACGGCCGGGCTTTCCCGAATCCGTCGGTTGCTGCACTGCGACCTGCGGCTGACTGATCACGGCAAACAACGCGGAATGTGAGTCGGTCACAACCGAAATCCGGCCGATATTGGCATCGGTCGGCGGCACGTAGATCATACCGCCCAGGCGCTTGATGTGGTCGGCCGCAGCGTGCGTGTCGGACACGCCGACATATCCCATCCACCTTGGCTGCGCGCCCGTTTTCAGGGCCTCTGGCGGCAACTCCAGCAGACCCGCGGTGGCGCTATCATCGGCTTTGAACAGTGTGTACGGCACCCGCGTGGTCGACGAGGGCAGCGCGCTCCAGCCGACCACATCGCGATAGAATTTCGTAGCCGCAGCCATATCGGTGGTGAGCAGCTCGTACCAGCAAAAGTAGCTGGGATCATTTGCCAAGTCCGACATCTCCGTTCGCGGCTGCAAAAAGCTTGGTAGCGTGGTCCAGCCGTACTGGTTGAACCTGTGCACTGCAAGGCACGACTTAACCTTGCGTTGAGCCATCGGCTGAGACGGCGACTATTCGCCTGACGGTTCGGAACTGAGTACCTTTCCGACCGTTGCTTCGCCGATACTCAACGTTCAGGTGGTGGCACCACTGTCCAACGCCGGGAATGATGAATAGAGCATGAATGGATAGTGCCGAAGACATCATTCATGAATGTGAAATTTGGACTGTCCGGCAGGCTTTCGGGCTTTCGTGAAGCCCCGTAATCTTGCGGGGGTGCAGCCCTTGCAGTAGAGTTATCCTACTCGAACCGCTTGCGAGAAAATGGAGGATTCCAATAATGGCACGACAGTCTTCGAAGAAGCGTGTAAAGGCCGCGCTGCCCGCTCTGGGCGCAGCCGGCTTGACGTTCTCGATGGTGGGCGGTGCGTCAGCGGCAACTGTGCCGGCCAATGACGTAGCGCAGTCGACGAACTATTCCCCCAATCAGCAGATTACACTCGGCGAGGAAGAAATCGCCGACGTCAGCCTCGCGACCTTCTACGTGTTCGACAAGGAAAGCACGGCGGACGCGAAGGAAGGCAACATCCAGCTCGCCCGCGGTTGCGGGTGCCGCGGTTGCGGCGGCTGCCGTGGTTGCCGCGGATGCGGTTGTCGCGGATGCCGCGGGTGCGGCGGATGCGGTGGCTGCGGCGTCGGCTGGTGTCTCTCTTGGGGCGGTTGCCGGCCGTGGTGCTAATCGGGGTCATCTGCCTCGCGTGATCGACGCGAACAATCATGGCCGGGCTCGACACCGTCGACCCGGCCTATCCATGTGTGCTTCCCGCATCTCCCATGGTCTCCCTGTTCGCCGACACCACGATCCCGCTGAATTGTCCTATCGCCAAAGAACATCCGCTCGCCGATTGGATTAGGGTCATTTCCTGATCCAAGAGACATTCCTGCATTTGCAGACCCGGCGTCGCAGGCCAAGTCCCGTGTGTTGACCCATGAAAGCCAAACGCAAGACCGCTCCCTCGAAGCCCAAGCGCAAGGCCGCATCATCGCGCCGCGCGAAGGACATCGCACAGTTCGCCCCGAATTTCACTGTCTATACGCTTCCGCCGGATCAGGTCTGCCTGTATTCCGAAGATCGCAAATTCTTCCTGCATGGTGAGCTGTACTGCGCGCTGGCCACCGCAATCGGCAAAGGCGGGAAAAGCCTGCAGCAGCTTGTCGTCGAGCTCGGGAAGCGTTTTCCGCCCGAGAAAGTCGAGGAAGCGCTTAAGCGCCTGATCGAACGCCAATACATCGTCGAGGCGTCTGCCACATCAAACACAGTCCAGGCCGGCTATTGGGCAAGCCTTGGATTGCCGCCCGGCATGGCCGAGCAGAACCTCGCCGGCTGCCGCGTGCGGGTCGAGGCGATCGATGTTCAAGGCGCAAAAGAGTTCACGAAAGCGCTGAGCGACCTCGGCGTTCGTATCGTCTCGCGTAACGCCGATTTGACCGTGACACTCGTCAATGATTACCTCGAGCAGCAGCTTGCCGAACTGAACAAGAAGCGTTTGTCCGACGGCACGGCCTGGCTTCTGGTCCAACCATCCGGCGCCTTTCCGCTTGTCGGGCCCGTGCTCGATCCGGGCAAAGGTCCTTGCTGGACGTGCTTGTTCGATCGCATGATCCGAAACCGCGAGGTGAAGGGATTCCTGGATCGCAACGGCACGCAACCGGTCTCGGTGTCGCCTTTGGCCCGCAATCCGCTCGGTCAACATGCCGTTCAATTCGCAGCCCTTGAAGTCGCCAAGGCCATTGCCAGCGGCTTTCGTACCGAGCTGAACAATCACATCATCAGCCAGGATTTGCTCGGTTCGACGACCGTCAAGCATTATGTGGCGCATCGTCCGCAATGCCCGTCCTGCGGCAGCAAGAAACTGCGCGATCCGCGCCGCGCACCGGCGCCGATCGAGCTTGGGCCCGGCCTCAAGCTGACGATGACGAGCGGCGGATTCCGCTCGGTGTCGCCACGTACCACGGTGGCGCGTTTCCGCAAGCATGTCAGCCCGCTCACGGGCGTCGTCAAGAAACTGGAGCGGATCGAGGCCGACCTGCCGCTGAATACGAACTATTTCGCGGACCACAACTTTTCCGGACCTGCGACGAATGTCGACGCGCTGCGCGAAGGACTCACGGGCGGCAGTTTCGGCAAGGGCTCGACCGCCGAACAGGCCGAAGCCAGCGCCTTGATGGAAGCGATCGAGCGCTATTCCGGTATTTTCCAGGCCGACGAAATCCGCACCAGCAAGCGCTTCATCGACTTTGACCCCGGCGAAGCGCTCAATCCCGAAGACGTGCTGCTCTTCAGCGATGCGCAATATGCCTCGCCCGACGCCGAGCCGGGCGATTCCCACCCCGTGCCCGACCGCTTCGACCCTTCCGCAGAAATGGAGTGGACGCCGGTCTGGTCGTTGCGCGACCAGCGCTTCAAGTATCTGCCGACCAGCCTGATGTTCTTCTTCTACGGTGGCGGCCCGGGTTTCTATGCCGCCGATTCCAACGGCTGCGCGGCCGGCAACACGGTGCAGGAAGCCATCGTTCAGGGCTTCCTCGAGCTCGTCGAGCGCGATGCCTACGCGATCTGGTGGTACAACCGGCTCCAGCGTGAAGAGCTCGACCTCAATCAGTTCGACGATTCCTATGTTCAGGATTTGCGGCGCCAGCTTGCCGATCAGGGCCGGAAGCTGTGGGTGCTCGATATCACCAGCGACCTCGGCATTCCCACCTATGTCGCGCTGTTGCACTGGATGCAGAACGGGCACGAAAATATCGAATTCGGCTCCGGCGCTCATTTCGACAGCCGCATCGCCTTGTTGCGCACGCTGACCGAACTCAACCAGTTTATGTCGATCGGCTTGATGAACGGCGGGTCGGGCGAAAAGCCGAGTCTCGACAACGTCACGCCATTGCAATTGAGCAACTACCCGTTCCTGCTTCCAAATGGCCGGCCCGCAGCACCGATCGTCACCGGCTCGAAATTCGGCCCCCTCGACAATACCCGAAAGCAGGTCGATGCCTGCGTCGAGGTCGCGCGACAGGCTGGCCTCGATTTTCTTGTTCTCGATCAGACACGGCCTGACGTCGAGACATCGGTCGTTCGCGTGATCGTGCCGGGCTTGCGCCACTTCTATCGCCGCTTCGGGCCGGGCCGCCTCTACGATATCCCGGTCAAGCTCGGTCTGCGCGAGACGCCGATGGCGGAGAACGAGCTGACGCCCTTCCTGCCTCACACCTAGAGGGAGCAAATCGGCTTGGCCGCGCCCCAAAAAACGAGCACGCGCAAGACGGCAACGCCGGTTCTTGCTGCGCGCTTGAATGCCCAGGTCACGCTTGAGGCACAGGCCGACGGATCCCTCCTCGCCCGCATCGGCGAATATGCGCAAGGCCTCGGAAATTTCTCGCTTGCGGTCCAGAAGCGCCTCGGCGAATTTCGCAGCGGATTGCCGCTGGCCCCGACCGGCCGCAGCAGCCCGGCCGACAAGGAGATCGATCTCCTGGCCAGGCGATTGGCGCGGAGCGGCCTTCTGGAATATCGCCTCGGACCCGCGCGCGGCGGAAGCGACCACATCGTGATCGAGCCGCAGGTTGCGGATTACTGGCCGCAAATCTCGAAGATCGGCGATACGGATACGCTCGCGTTGTCGCGGTTTGCCTACATACGGCGGCGTGGCAAGGAAATGGTACTGGAATCGCCGCGCGCGGGCGCGCTGTTCAGGATCGACGATCCGAAGATGATTTCCGCCCTCGCCGCTCTCTCGCAACCGCAGAAGATCAACCGATACCGCAAGGAGCGCGGCTTTCCCGGATTGGAGTTTCTAGGTCTGCTGCTGGATTGCCAGATCCTGTTCAAGCTCAAGGCTACGGACGCTGACGGTCTGCGTCCATCGGAGGGCGATCCCAACCTTGTGCTGTGGGACTTCCACGACCTTCTGTTTCATACCCGCAGCACAGATGGACGACAGGCCAATCCAATCGGCGGGATTTACTCCTACTCCAGTCTCATGGCGCCGCCGCCGGCCGTGCGGCCGCCATGGCCGGGACGGTCCATCGATCTGAAAGGCGCGGCAACACCTGCCGTTGCGCCTTCACCGTTCGCATCCCTCCTCGATGCGCGGCATTCGGTGCGTGACTTCGACGACGAGCATCCCATCACGCTGGGCGAGCTTGCGGCGCTTCTGCAAACCGCCGCCCGCGTGCGCGCGCAATGGACGGCTCCTGCCGAGATGGACGAGGAAGGTCCTGAGGTGTCCTATGCCTCCCGTCCCTACCCGTCAGGAGGTGCGGCCTATGAGCTCGAGCTCTATCTTGCGGTCAACAAATGCGATGGGCTGGCGCGTGGATTTTACCACTATGATGCCGAAAGGCATGCACTGACATCAATCGAAGTCCGCACCCATGAGCTCGACGCGCAGCTCACGGATGCTGAATTGGCCATTGGTTCATCGGGCCTTCCGCAAATCCTGGTCGTCATTGCGGCACGCTTCGGCCGGGTCTCCTGGAAATACAGCTCTGTCGCCTATTCCCTGATCCTCAAGGACGTCGGCGTGCTGACGCAAACGCTTTACCTGTCGGCGACCGATATGGGGCTTGGCGGCTGCGCCATCGGCACCAACAATATCGATCGCTTCGCCCACATGACTGGCCTCGATTTCTCCGTTGAGGGTTCGGTCGGTCAATTTGCCCTCGGCCGTCCCGGCAGCGCCGAGTTCGGCTAATCCGAAAATCGAAGGCCTTCGTTCGCCGACACCTCTTGCAGTTCCGGCCGCGCTGACGAAAATACCATGCAAGGGCCACCCGAGATGGCCGGCAGGGAGAAGCGCACGATGATGGGGATGCGACGGCGCCTGATATGCTGCGCGGCTTTGGCCGCTTTCATTTTTATCGCCCCGGCGCGGGCCGAGCAGATCGTGGTGAGCAATTACGGAATTGCCGCCAACGGCATGCCCTACGCGGTCGCGATGGAAAAGGGCTTCTTCAAGCAGGAAGGAGCCGACGTCACCGGCATTCTCTCCTCCAATGGCGGCGGCACGACGATCCGCAACCTGCTCGGCGGCAATCTCGATTACGGCGAGGTCGATCTGGCCGGCACCGTAGCCGCAATCGAGCAAGGCAATGATCTCCACATCATCAGCGACAACGTGCTGACCGTCGGCGAATTCGTCTGGGCGGTGAAACCGGATTCGCCGATCAAAAGCCTCGCCGATTTCAAGGGACACAAGATCGGTTACACCAATCCGCGCTCAACCAGCCAGGCGCTCAACGTGCTGCTGGTTCAGACCATCGGCCTCACTCAGGCCGACGTCAGTCCGACCAAGGTCGGCGGCTTCGGCGAACAGGTGGTGGCGCTGGATATCGGTGCCATCGATGTCGCGACGCTCGCCGATCCCGTCTGGTCGAAGAACAGCGCCAAGCTGCGCACCGTCGTCCGTGCCAACGACGTGCTCCCTCCGCTCTGCAACGTCATCGGCGTCGCCACCGGGAAGGCGATCGCTGAGCATGGCGACTTCCTGCGGGCCGTGCTGCGGGCCCGCCGCAAGGCGGTCGAGTTCATGTACGCCCATCCCGACGAAGCCGGCGATATCGTCGCAAAGATTTACGATCTCGACCCCACCATTGCCCGTCAGGCCGTGCATAACCTTACTACAATGGCGTCTGGCGCAACGCGCCCCTATTGGGGAACGGGCCGCTTCGACATCAAGGGGATGGATGGCATGATCGCGGCGCAACGCAGTGTCGGGGCTTATTCGGGCACGCCGAACTGGGACAAGATGATCGATCGCAGCTTTCTCGCTGACGATTTGAAGAAAGACTATTAGTGGAAGCCCCGCCTGCGACCCACGTCGCGCTCAACGGCGTCACCAAGGTCTTTGAATCCAAGCTCGGTCGAATAGAGGCCCTGGGCCCGATCGACCTCGAACTTCGTCAGGGTGAGTTCTTTGCGGTGGTCGGCCCGTCCGGTTGCGGGAAGTCGACCTTGCTCGACATCATCGCCGGCCTCGCCACGCCCTCTTCAGGCGCCGCGACGTTCGAAGGCAAGCCGATCCAAGACAAAGTGCCTGATGGCGTCGGCGTGGTGTTTCAGGAGAATGCCTGTTTTCCCTGGCTCAATGTTGCCGACAACATCACATTCGGCTTGCGCCGGCAGCCGGTCGATGCAACCGAGATCGAGCGGCGGCTGCAATATGCCCTGCAACTGATGGGACTAAAGGATTTCGCACGCGCCTTTCCCGCGCAACTTTCCGGCGGTATGCGCCAGCGCGTCTGCATCGCACGGACGCTCGTGATGCAACCCCGCCTGATCTTGCTCGACGAACCCTTCGGCGCACTCGACCAGCAGACCCGGCTTCTGATGGGCGATGAACTATTGCGCATCTGGAGGGCGACCGGCGCAACGGTTTTGCTGATCACTCATGCACTCGATGAAGCGGCAATGCTCGCAGATCGCGTCGCCGTGATGTCGGCCCGGCCCGGACGGATCATGGAAGTCATCGAAACCGCCTGGCCGCGGGAGCGCGACAGCGAGATCGTTTCGGTACCGGAATTTGGCGCAATCACCGCTCGTTTGTGGACGCTGTTGCGGGCGCAATCGATGCATGCGCTGAAGCCGGCGTCATCCTGACATGCGCATCTTCTTCTACAGGGGGCTTGCGGTTCTGCTTCCCTTGGTGGCGCTGGAGGCTCTTTGCCGCGAACGCATCATCCCGCCGCTGACCCTGCCGGCACCGAGCGTGATTGCTATCGGCCTTTGGGGAATATTGGCGCACGGCACATTTACCGCCGCGATCCTCAAGACATTATCCAATGTTGCCTTGGCCATTGTGCTGGCGGTTGCCGTTGGAACAGCGGCCGGGGCCGCCTTGCACCGCGCCCGCGCGCTGCGGGCACTTCTGGAGCCGTTGTTCTCGACCTATTACGCGATCCCGATCTATGCCTTCTATCCGCTGTTCATCGTCGTGTTCGGCCTCGGCGACGCGCCGCAGGTGACGATCGGCTTCATGCTTGCGGTGGTGTCGATGATCGTGAGCGCACTGGCCGGGCTCGACAGCGTCCCAGCCGTGCTCGCCAAGACCGCCCGCGTGCTTCAGCTGGGGCCGGTCGAGAGCGTTCGCAGCGTCACGCTGCCCTATGCGGCGCCCTATCTGTTCACGGGCGTGAAGCTTGCAGTCGCTTATGCCTTCATCGGCGTCATCGGCGCCGAGTTCATCATGTCCAATACCGGCCTTGGCTATGAGATCCGCTTTGCCTACGACAATCTCGACAACAACGTCATGTACCCGCTGATCCTGCTGATCCTCCTGATCGCAGTCGCCGTCAACTTCAGCCTCGACCACTGGGAACGCAGCTTGCGCGCACGCCGGGAGCGCGGCTGATGCGTCGACTGGTCGAGAATTATCCGTCGTTGTTTCTTGTTGTGACCCTGCTGATCGCCTGGCAGATCACGTTCTGGCTGGTCGGCCGCAATGCTTTGCTGCCGCCGGGCGAAACCATTCTCTATCTCGGGAAATTGCTGCAAACCGAGCGCTTCTGGGGCCATATCGCCGAGACCGGCATGGCCTTTGTCATCGCGCTCATGATCGCCATTGTCGCTGGGCTCGCAATCGGGTTGATGCTGGGCATCAGCCGGACGGCCGCGGAAGTATTCGAGCCATTTCTGCTTGCCGGCAACTCCATTCCGAAGATCGCGCTCTATCCGATCGTATTGTTGATCTTCGGCATCGGCATGCCCGCCAAGATCGCCTTCGGCGCCATTCACGGCGTCGTGCCTGTGGCGATCTTCACCCTCACGGCCTGCGGCAGCGTGCCGCCGATCCTGATCCGAACGGCGGCCGCGATGCGGCTGACGCGGTGGGACATGATCCGCTCGGTGCTGCTCCCGGCTGTGCTGCCCGATATCTTCTCCGGAATCCGCCTCGGATTTTCGTTGACCCTGATCGGCACCATTCTCGGCGAAATGTTTGGTTCGCAGCGCGGCCTCGGCTATCTCCTGATGACCGCGATCGGCTTGCAGAACATTCAAGTGATCATGGCCGTCACGCTGCTTCTGGTGATCGTCGCCGCAAGCGTGAATGGCTTGCTGCTCCGTCAAGATCGCCGCTTGCGGAACCCCGGCAGTTAGGCTTATCGAAGTGGGCGTTGGTGTGATCCGCGAGAGTTCTGCGATCTCGAAAGAAAAGACGTCCGGGGGGATTCAAGTATGAGTACGGTGACAGCGGCCGTTGCCGTGAGAAGGTCTCGCGTCAGGCTCTTGATCGTGGCGATGCTCTTCCTCGTCACCACCGTAAACTATGCCGACCGCGCGACACTTTCGATCGCCGGCACCGCACTCGCCAAGGAACTGAACCTCGATCCCATAGCCATGGGTTACATTTTTTCGGCGTTCGGCTGGTCCTACGTGGCCGCTCAGGTGCCAGGTGGCTGGCTGCTCGACCGTTTCGGATCGAAGTGGGTCTACGCGTTTGGCATTCTGATCTGGTCTCTCTTCACCGTGATGCAGGGCTTCGTCGGTTTCCTTTCTGGCGGGGCGGCGGTCGTCGTGTTGTTTCTGCTGCGTCTCCTGGTCGGGTTCGCCGAAGCGCCGTCCTTTCCGGCGAATGCGCGCATCGTCGCCGCCTGGTTTCCCGGCAACGAGCGCGGCACCGCGTCTGCCTTCTTCAATTCCGGGCAATATTTTGCAACCGTGATCTTCGCGCCCTTGATGGGTTGGATCGCGCACGATTTCGGCTGGCGCAACGTCTTTTACGTCATGGGCTCGCTCGGCATTCTGGTCGGCCTGATCTGGATCAGGACGATCTATGGGCCGAAAGATCATCCCGGCATCAACGAGGCCGAGTTCGACTACATCAAAGATGGCGGCGCGCTGGTCGAGCTCGATGCACCGAAGGATGAACGCGAGACGAACAACGGACCGAAATGGAATTATATCGGCCAGCTCCTGTCGAACCGCATGATGCTCGGCGTCTATCTCGGCCAGTTCTGCATCAACACGCTGACCTACTTTTTCCTGACCTGGTTTCCGGTCTATCTCGTCAAGGAGCGCGGCCTGTCGATCTTGCAAGCCGGCTTCGTCGCGACCCTGCCGGCACTCTGCGGCTTTATCGGCGGCGTGTTGGGCGGCGTCATCTCCGACGCTATTTTGCGCAAGACGGGCTCGCTGACGCTCGCGCGCAAGACCCCGATCGTCGGCGGCATGCTGCTGTCGATGTCGATCATCGCCTGCAACTATGTCGACGGCCAGGCGCTCGTCATCGGCTTCATGGCGCTCGCCTTCTTCGGCAAGGGCATCGGCGCGCTCGGTTGGGCGGTCGTATCGGATACCTCGCCAAGGGAAGCCGGTGGCCTGTCGGGCGGCTTGTTCAACACATGCGGTAACCTGTCCAGCATTACGACGCCCATCATCATCGGCTATATCCTGGCCGCGACCGGCTCGTTCGCGGGCGCACTGGTTTTTGTCGGCGCCAACGCGCTCGTTGCTGCGTTTGCATACCTCGTCATCGTCGGCAAGATCGAGCGCGTGAAGCTGCGAACGGCCTAGAAACGGGATCAATCGGCGGCTACAACCGCCTTTTACTTCAAGAGATCGCCCCCGGCAGGAGTTTTGACGATGGGCAAAAGAGAACTCGTCACCGAACAGCCCCGCTACATCAAGCTCAACGAACGCGACAATGTCGCGATCGTGGTCAACGATTTTGGCCTCCCGGCAGGCTCTCGCTTCCCTTGCGGCCTCGAGCTCCGTGCTTTCGTGCCGCAGGGACACAAGACGGCGCTGGTCGATATTGCCGAGGGCGCGCCAATTCTGCGCTATGGCGAGGTCATCGGCTATGCCGCCTCTCCTATTCTCGCCGGCGAGTGGGTCGATGAAGCGCGCATCCGGATGCCCGACGCGCCGGCGCTGGATCAACTTGAGATCTCGACCGCCGTGCCAGCACCGCTACCGCCGCTTGAAGGCTATACGTTCGAGGGTTATCGCAACTCGGACGGCTCGGTCGGCACCAAGAACATTCTGGGCATCTCGACATCGGTCCAGTGCGTCAAGGGCACGCTGGAATATGCGATCAAGCGCATCCGCGCCGAGCTTCTGCCGAAATATCCCAACGTCGACGACGTCATTCCGGTAACTCACGCCTACGGCTGCGGCGTCGCAATCGCGGCGCCCGATGCCGTGGTGCCGATCCGCACCCTGCAAAACATCGCGCTGAACCCGAACTTCGGCGGCGAAGTCATGGTCGTCGGCCTCGGTTGCGAAAAGTTGTCGCCAGAGCGGCTGGTCCCGGAAGGGCTCGGCGATGCCATCGTGCGCATGCAGGATGAAGCGTTTGATGGCTTCGGCGCCATCATCGAACGCATCATGACGATGGCCGACGCACGATTGGCGGTGCTCGACCAGCGCCGCCGCGAAACCTGTCCCGCCTCCGATCTCGTCATCGGCCTCCAGTGCGGCGGCAGCGACGCCTTTTCCGGCGTCACCGCAAATCCGGCCGTCGGCTTCGCCGCCGATCTGCTGGTACGCGCCGGCGCAACCGTGATGTTCTCGGAGGTCACGGAGGTGCGCGATGCGATCCAACTGCTGACGCGGCGCGCAGTCAACGAAGACGTCGGCCGTGCGCTGATCCGCGAGATGGCCTGGTATGACAACTACCTGGCGCGTGGCGGCGCTGACCGCAGCGCCAATACGACGCCCGGCAACAAGAAAGGCGGCCTTGCCAACATCGTCGAGAAATCACTGGGCTCGATCGTCAAGTCTGGATCAGGCCCGATCGCGGGCGTGCTCGCGCCCGGCGAGAAAGCGCAGCAAAAGGGCATGTTGTTTGCGGCAACGCCGGCGTCCGACTTCATCTGCGGTACGCTTCAGCTCGCCTCTGGCATGACGCTACAAGTGTTCACGACCGGCCGCGGCACGCCCTACGGGCTTGCGGCGGCGCCGGTCATCAAGGTCGCAACCCGCAGCGAACTGGCGCGGCGCTGGAAAGACCTGATCGACTTCGACGCCGGCCGCATCGCGACCGGCGAGATGACGATTGAGGAGACCGGCTGGGAATTGTTCCGCCTGATTCTGGACGTCGCCAGCGGGCGCAAAAAAGTCTGGTCCGATCACTGGGGCATCCACAACGATCTGACGTTGTTCAATCCGGCGCCGGTAACCTGACACGCGGACGCCGTGTTCGCGGCGGTCAGAAAAAACCCGGGCTCAGATCGAGGCCGTAGGTCGCATACATCGTCCAAACGAACAGACATGCGCCGCAAAAGAGTGCGGCCCCATCTTCAATAGATCGGTCTCGGCTTCGGTTCTTGTTACGCGATAGCGGGAAATGGCTTGGACGAGTGCAGTCATTGGCGACCTCCAGAATTCTTGCCTCGGCTGAGACAGCTCGCACTATCGCACTGCATCGTTTCGAGGGATTTTCTTTAGCTTCGCGAAATCGTTTCAGGACTGTTTCACCGGATGTCGGGCGGAACTATCGACGGGGCGGCGATGAGGAATCTGCACCAGACTCTCGCCGGGAACCATCGAGACCCCTGTTGCGGCAGTTTCAGACCAATCTATATTTGACGGTCATGGCGAGAGTCTTTGGATTTCTAGTCGTTGCGGGTGCCGCGGCAGCCGCGCTTGCAAAACTGACGCACAGTGAGCTTGGCTTGTCTCCAACGCTCATTCGTGACGCGGCGCTGCTGTGCTCCGGCATGCTTTGCATAGGGCTGTACTCCAGCCGGTTTGGCGGTCGGAAATAGTGCCAGCGGCCCGGTGCTTGGCCCACACGCTAGTGCCCCGGGCTGACGTGACGGAGCGCTAATGTCGAGAAAGCGAAAAATCACAGCGTCAGCTGCCATGGTGCTGGGCCTGTCGCTGGCCGGCGCCCATGCCCAGCTGGACCAGCCACCCCCGCGAGAAACGCCTGCGTTGACGGCCGATGAAGTTTCGAAGTTGAAGAAAGATTTGACCATCACGCGAGACCGCCAGAACTCTCAGGTCAAAGCCAAGGAAGCGACACCGGCGCCGAAAAAATCGAAGAAGCCGTAGGAAGCAACGAGCGTGGTGCGGATCCCAACCGAGCAGCGGCTTTTCGCGTGCGGGGATCTCGGAAAAATTCGGACCCGAGATCAAATCCGGGCGACGCAAGGAACATAAAGACAAGCATGCCTGCGCGCGCAGAACGTGGCCAACATCTGTAGGGCCTTGGTCTCAGAAACCTCAGGGGTGCCGCGATCCCGCCCAAGGACTGCCGAAATCAGCGCCGACGTTCAAAAACGGGCTTAAGGGATAACAGGAGCGCTGCCAATGAAAGCGTTCGCGGGGTTGGCCGTCACGGCCGGACTAATTGTTGCGATCCCCGTCGCAAATGCCCAGACATCGGCGCGCCACGATGCTGGAAAGTCGCGCCACCACGCGCCGTCTCACGCCTACAGGCCCTATTTCGTAACCTCGATAGAGTCCGCGCTGCGGCACCTGTTGCAGGCGCAGGCCTCGATGCCGCGCGTCGGCAAGGCAAAAACGGCTGACGCGGCGAGCGGTCCGCCGGACGAGAGCGCCGACACCCTTGGCAAAGCAAACCCGCCAATGCCGCAGATCCTTCCGACCCAGGATATGCCAGCCGTGCAGGGGCTAGAGTAGCTGAGCAACAGTCGAGAGAGGCGGCGTAGGGTTCGGTTCCGCGGTTCAGTCGGGCAAGCCGAACAGGCGCCGATCATGAAAAGCGCGTCCGCTTCCATTTTGGTCGGGGCAGCTGGATTCGAACCAACGACCTGCAGTACCCAAAACTGCCGCGCTACCAGGCTGCGCTATACCCCGATCTTTGGAAGACCACGTCGATACACGCTTAAGCCGGCGCCAGCAAGGCGTGACGCACCACCAACCGCCTTAAAAAGACAGTCAGGACAACGGTATAACGTCTTGACGATGCGGTGGAATGAGCCCGCTCGCCGCTCGGTCCGCTGCCGGTCCTATTTGGTGTTGAACAAGGGATGGGCGACGCGATCGCCGGGCTGGATCCCGTACTTCTGCGCGGTGCCGGCAATCACCTCCAGCACGCCTTTCGCGAGCCCCCTCGACGGGATGATCTTGGTCGACAACGGTTCAGTGTCTTCCGCAATACGAAGAATTCTCCCGTCAGAGCGAATGAAAATCATGTCGAGCGAGATGTAGGTGTTCTTCATCCACATCGACACTTCCTGCTCCGGGCTAAAGTCAAACAGCATGCCTTTACCCTCGGGAAGTTCCTTGCGGTACATCAATCCGGTCGTCTTCTCCTCCTCCGTCGTCGCCATCTCGACCGAAAAGACGTGAACGCCGGTCTTGGTGACGATCTCGAGCGGCTGGATCGACGCGGCGCGCGCATCAGAGCCCGTGAGCATCGAGAGCGCGCAGGCCAGTGCAAAGAACAGAGGAACTCGCAGACTCGGGAACCGCCAGACGGCCACCTGACCAGACTTCATCGACAACATCAGCCTCACCACGCTCGCTCTGGACCGCCCGTTGCACATTCCGGCACGAGCTTACCCGCCCGCAACGCCGCGCTTGTAGCATCCGGGCCGTCCGTTGCGGCAGTCACTTTTGCGATTTTTGGGGACCAAAAATGCCTTTCCGGCGCATCAGCGCCGGAAAATGCCGCAACGAAAAGGGAAATAAGGCAGGCTTCTAGTGCGACGAGAGGCCCGGCGAACCGGTCTCGGGCTGGATCTCGGCGGCCATCATGCCCTTCGAGCCGGGCCCGAAGCGAACCAGCACATATTGTCCAGGGCGCAGTTCCGTCATGCCATAGCGGCGGAGCGTTTCCATGTGGACAAAGATGTCGGGGGTGCCCTCCCCGCATGTCAGGAAGCCGAAGCCGCGAAGCCGATTGAACCACTTCACCTGCGCGCGCTCCAACCCACTGGTCGGCGTGACGCTGACATGCGTTCGCGGCGGCAGCATCTGGGCGGGATGGATCGCGGTCGATTCATCCATCGAGACGATGCGGAACGCCTGGTAGCCTTTTGCGCGCTGCACGCATTCGCACACAACGCGCGCGCCTTCATAGGCGGTCTGGTAGCCGTCGCGGCGGAGAACCGTCACGTGCAACAGCACATCCGGCCAGCCATTGTCAGGTACGATGAACCCGTAGCCCTTTGAGGCATCGAACCATTTGATGACGCCGCTGATTTCGACGAGGTTGGCTGCGGCATCGCCGAGCCCCTGCATCGCATCGAGCGCCGGATCGCGCGGCCCCGCAGCGGAAAATCCAGAACCGAGCCTTCCCGGTCCAACCGCCCCGCCGGGCGATTGACCTCCGAGCTTCTTGGACTCAAATCCGTCCGACCCCATGACCCCCGGACCCCACACCCCAACATACCGCCAGCGAACGCGGCGGTGACCGTCTGCGTCTATTGATTCTTAAGAAGACGCCCGCGAATCTCTCGAATCAAAGATAACACTCTCGAATGCGACGCATAGCCAAAAAACGATTCTTTCGGAACCTATGAACAGGCTTGCGCGTCGGCGAATCAATTAGGCATCAGTTCCCTACAAACGACCCGAGCGTGTCGCCGATATCATGGCGGATCACGAGATCGGCCATTTCGTCCTGCTCGGTCGGCTCATTGTTGATAATCACGAGCCGCGCACCTGCATTCTTCGCCATCAAGGGAAAACCTGCGGCCGGCCAAACGACTAGCGACGATCCGATGGCGAGAAACAGGCTGCATTGCTGCGCGAGCTCTGTCGCCCGGCGCATGGCATCTTCCGGCATGGCCTGGCCAAACGAAATCGTCGCCGTCTTGACCGGCTCATCGCAGGTAGCGCAGTCCGGAGCCTGACCCGATGCTTCAAAACGCTGCTTCACCCAACCAAGGTCGTATGTCAGACCGCACCCGATGCAACGTGCGTAAGTGGTGTTGCCATGCAGCTCTATGACGTGATCGTCGGCGAAACCTGACGCTTGATGTAAGTTATCAATATTCTGGGTGATGATCGCGGGGACCTTGCCGGCGCGATAGAGCGTGGCAAGCGCCCGATGGCCACGGCCTGGCGCAGCCGCGCTGAACGTCGCCTCCATGGCGAAGCGCCGCCGCCAGGACTCGTCCCGCGCCTCCCGGCTCGCCACGAATTCGTCGAAGGGGATCGGGCGGTTGCGCGTCCACAATCCGCCCGGCGAGCGAAAATCCGGAATGCCGCATTCGGTCGAGATACCGGCGCCTGTAAAGGGAACGATAATGTCGGCCTCGGCGATCATTTCGCCAAGCTGCTCCACGCCACTTCTGATGTCCGTCGCGATCACTGCCGATCACCCAAGGTTACTCGTGTCAGATACAGTACGGCAGCCCTGATGGCCATGAACTAATTCATACCGCTTTTGCCGACAGTGCACTTCGCCGTGAATGCTGTTGCCCTCTTATCCACAATCACAATGTCGCGGCAGCTTTATCGAAATCGCGCCTCAATTGCGGACGCCAATGGTCGCGGGACGCGAATCAAGCAGAATCAATTCAAGGATGGGCATGGACGAACGGTATGATCGCCTCGCACGCGAGCGCGAAGAAATTGCAGCGCGCGTGGCAAGCTTCAAAGCGACGCAGGAAAAATTCAAACGCGAACGTGAAGAGTAC
This sequence comes from Bradyrhizobium sp., assembly GCF_035652035.1. Taxonomy (GTDB): domain Bacteria; phylum Pseudomonadota; class Alphaproteobacteria; order Rhizobiales; family Xanthobacteraceae; genus Bradyrhizobium. The sequence continues at coordinate 60,914 of NZ_DASREO010000008.1, read as the reverse complement.
TTCACGACCACGCTGGAAAACGCCCGCCTCGGTGACGGCTCGCGCCGCGCCCTTGAGCGCACCCCCTCATGGCCCTAGCGCGTCCGAGATTGCGCGCAGCGATCAGAAAAGCCCGGAGATTGCTCCGGGCTTTTCCTTAGGTCAGATCAATCGCGCTGAGCTACCAATAGGGGCGATAATAGCGGTGCCGCCAGTACGGTCCGCCATAAGGTCCGCCGTAATACGCGTAGCCCGGGCCATAATAGGCTGGCCCATAGTACGGACCATATCCGTAGCCATAGCCAGGACCGTAATAGCCGTAGGCGCCGAGCGCGCCAGCGGTGATTGCCCCGGCGGCGAGGCCGAAGGCCAGTCCGGGTCCAATTCCGTGTCCAAACCCACGCGCCTCGGCCGGCGCTGTCATGACGGTGGTTGCGCCAACCGCTGCAACCGTCGCCAATACTGCCAGTGTCTTCTTCATGCGCGTTCCTCCTTTGCACACCCGAATGCCAACGCGACCCGAACGCGATGGTTGCGGCGGGAACTCAAGATGAAATTTAGGTTAGGCGGGAACGAAAAGGAGCGGCCCGGCCGGACCGCTCCTTCGCTTCAATTCAATGTACGCGCTTATGGACAGGGGTGCCTTAAACCATCAAAGCCGAGATAGGTGCCGCTCGCCGGGTCGTACGAACGATAGCGCTGCGCACAATACGACGCATCGGGAACACCTACCGGCGCCGGCTCGACAATGGGACCCGGCTGCTCGAACGCGACGACAGGCCCGGTATCATAGGCGTAGCTGTCGCCATAATAGCCGGGGCCGTAAGCGTATTCGTCGCCGTAATAGTCGGGACCATAGCCATAACCGTAGTCACCCGCCGCGATCGTGGCGCCCGTGGCTACCGCACCAGCGGCGAACGCAGCGCCGCGGCCGAAGCCGCGATCGCGTCCACCGCGGAATTCGCCGCGTTGCGCAACTTGCGGAGCGCCTCGCGCGACTTGCGCGCTCCCGCGAGCGCCGACATGGGGTTGCGCACCGAAGTTGGACTGCACACGAGGACCGCCGCCCATCGGGGCGCGGCTCATGGCTCCAGCGGCGGCATGAGCGCCAGCCCGACCACCGTGCGCTTCCTGCGCGAACGCCGGAGTTGCGATCGCGATTGAAAGCGAGAGAGCCGTTGCTCCCAAAATACCAAATCTCGTCATATCTGTTTCTCCAGACTGTGAGTCAGACAAACATCGCCGCGACGCGATCGTTCCGATGCATCGCAAAATAGCGAGATCAGCGGATCCCACGGCTTCCTTGAAATCAAGAATTGAACGCTGCGCTGGTTCCGAGTTGGCAGCTTCCTGCTGCAGCGAAGGCCGGGAACAACGACGGCTCACTCCGGCAGAACGCGGAACAAGCGATATCGCGTCATCATGTGAAGGAAATTGAAGAGGGACTTGTTGTTCGGCATTTTTTTGAAGCGCGTCACGTAATCGCCGTGCGGCTTTCTCAGCCCGCGGCGTCCGTAAAGACCTTGCCTTGCTTGAAGTCGCTCACGATCTCGCCAACGGTGCTGCCGACAATGATCGCGGTTGGGATCGGCCAAACGAGATCCCGTGAACGCGACCAGCACGGACGGGCCTTTCGTGCCACCCAAAAGTCACGCAAAGGGCTGCACCCGCCTGGCGTTTGCTGCTATCTAATGCCCCATCGATGCCGAACCCGGCCAACATTCCCACAACGCTCCCAGGGAGATAACAAACATGCGATACCTTCATACCATGCTGCGCGTCCGCAATCTCGACACCGCACTCAAGTTCTATCGCGACGCGCTGGGATTAAAGGAAGTCCGCCGCGTCGATAACGAGAAGGCCAAATTCACTTTGGTGTTTTTGTGCGCGCCCGAGGATGAAGGCATTCTGGCCTCCTCGAAAGGACGCGGCGCGCCGCTGGTTGAACTCACCTACAACTGGGACGAGGAGAAATACGGCGAGGATCGTTACTTCGGTCACCTCGCCTATGAGGTCGACGATATCTATGCGACCTGCGATCGCCTGATGAAGCTTGGCATCACCATCAACCGACCGCCGCGTGACGGCCAGATGGCCTTTGTGCGCTCGCCGGATCTTCACTCGATCGAGCTTTTGCAAAAGGGCGACGCGAGGGCTCCGGCCGAACCGTGGTCGTCGATGCCTAATACCGGACATTGGTAAGGCAAGGCTCGAACTTGCTGCCATCACCGCCGGAACTTCACTCGTCAGCGCGCGTTGGCCGCGCATGGGGAGTTGAGGAGGTTACGATGGCGCGAGGACTCTTGCTCTGGCTTTTGGGTGTGCCTATTCCGGTGATTATTCTTCTGTGGTTGTTCTTCGGCCACTGACAGAACTCACGGACTTCGACAGAAAATCAGGCTCCGCTGGCCGCGGGGCCTGATTTTTTGCTTTTCGTATGGCGGCCATGCTGTCGGCGATTGCAGGAATTATTGAAAATTTTCCGCTGCTCGAGAATTTGCGCTATCACCCGCCGATAACAAGCGGGAGCAAAAAACTCGTGTCGAGCAACAACCAGGGCCAGATCACCATTTGGGGCCGCGCCAACTCCGTCAATGTTCAAAAGGTGCTTTGGTGCCTGCACGAACTCGATCTCGCCTTTGAGCGCATCGATGCCGGCATGGCTTTCGGCAAGAATCGCGAGCCGGACTATCTGGCGATGAACCCCAATGGGCGGGTGCCGACGCTGGTCGATGGCGATTACGTGCTGTGGGAATCCAATTCCATCATGCGCTACTTCGTCCTCGCCTATCGGCCGCAGTCCCCGATATATCCGCAGGATCCAAAACTGCGCGCCAGCGCCGACCGCTGGCTCGACTGGACTCTCTCGACGCTGCAACCGGTCGATCGTCCGGTGTTCTGGGCGCTGGTGCGAACGCCAGTCGAACAGCGCGACATGGTTGCGATCCAGAAGGATGCCGACGCCGAAGCGGCGCAGTGGCGTGTCGTCGACGCTTATCTTGCGACGCGCCGGTTCATCACCGGCGACGGATTCACCCTCGCTGACATCGCGCTCGGCGCCTATGCGCGGCGCTGGCTCGGCGTTGAGGGAATTGCCAAACCGACCTTTCCGCATCTCGAACGATGGTTCGCGGAGATTTCCACCCGGCCGGGTTTTGTGCGGTATATCGCGCCGCCGATGTCGTGAAGCGGCGACGATGAGCGCGAGCTATCTGACGAACTTGACACCGAACGAGTGGCCGCGCCGCCAGACCACATTACACTGGCGGCCGGTCTTGGCATCGCGCGAAAAGGCCAGCCGCACGCGGCCTGACAGCACGCTTGAATCCGACACCGTGATCTTCGCGCCGGTGGACGACATGTCATGCACAAAGCACGGGCGCGCCGCAAAGCCGCCCTCGAGCGTCACCCACGCCGGTTGCTGCACCGATCGGCGGACGTCACGTTTCTTGGCTGCGGGCACTATCTGTCGTTCCGATCTGCAATGATCTTTCAAGCCTTCCTATCGGAGGGGACTTTAAAAACTGTTGCAACATTCGAAGAGGCGCCTGCCTCGGCAGCAGAGGCGTATGCAATAAGAAGGCATCCGCGCTTGCCGGGGGGCGCAAACGCCACTATACGTTCGCGCGCCTGTTTCGGACGGAATCCCGTCCGGTCCGGTCCGGTGAACAGTTCCACGCCTAAGGCATTGATTCACCAGTTATATTTTGTTAGTTCAGGCGACGCAAGCGGTGCGACCGTCAGGTTTGGCCGCCGCCAAGCGCTTGCTCCCTTCGTCTATCGGTTAGGACGCCACCCTTTCACGGTGGAGAGAGCGGTTCGATTCCGCTAGGGAGCGCCAATTTGCCCGCCGTACTCGCCGCGGGCTAACGCGAATTTCCCTCCTGCGATTGGATCAGCCGTCGCGATATCCGGGACCCCAGTTGCCTGCACCGGCGAACCGTGATCCAGAATCGGCCATGGACAAAATCCAGCGCCTGCCGCCTTCCCTCACAGCGCTTGATGCGGCGCTCGTCGCTCTCCTCGACGGTCTCGAACCAGTCGCGGTCACTGAACTGCCGCCGCGCGAAGCGCTCGGCTGTGTCGCGGCCGAGATGGCAGTGGCTGGCGTGTATCCGGAACGTGATATCGCTTTGGTCGACGGATGGGCATTGCGCGCCAGCGATCTGGTCGGCGCCTCCGCCTACGCGCCGCTGCCGCTGACGACCGCGCCCTGCTGGGTCGAGGCCGGCGATCCCGTTCCCGACGGCTGCGACTGCGTCATTGATGCCGACGGTATCGACCGGTCGGGCCCCATCGCCCAGGTGTTGAGCGAAGCACACCCGGGACAAGGGGTTCGTCGGCGCGGCGACGATTTTGCGGACGGCTTCGTCCTTGCCTCCGGCAAGCATCTTCGACCGCTCGACATCCTGTTTGCGCGCGCCGCCGGACTCAAAACGATGAAGGTGCGACGGCCGAGGCTGCGCCTGGTCAACGTGCCCGCAACCAACGGCGATATTGAAACGGCAGAGCTCATTCAGCAAAGCGCGCGATGTGCCGGCGCCGATGTGACATTTGCCGAGGCGCGCTCGCGCGATCCCGCCGCGATCGCTGCCGAGCTCGAAACGGCCGCCTGCGATCTTTTGATCACGATCGGCGGCTCCGGCGTCGGCCGCACCGACGCGGCCGTGCTTGGGATCGGGGAGCGCGGCCACGTCACCGCACACGGTCTTGCTTTACGGCCCGGCGTGACCACGGCGATTGGCAGGGTCGAAGGGACACCGGTCATCGCGCTGTCGGGTTCGCCTGCCAGCGCCATGGCCGCGTGGTGGACGCTGGGTCTTCCTGTCCTGGATCGATTGTCCGGACAGCAGCCTTGCCCAGCTGTCTTCCTTCCGTTGGCCCGCAAGCTTGCTTCCAGCGTTGGGATCGCTGAAATCGCTCTTCTCGAACGGAACAACGAGCGTTGGGTGCCGCTCGCACTGGGGGATCTCTCCCTTCAGGCCATTATGAAGGCCAGCGCGTGGCTGACGATTGCGGGAAACAGCGAGGGATTCGCGGCGGGAACGCCGGTCGGTGCCTATATGTTACGATAACGCAGCAGGCACCGACATGACCGAGACATCCTTACCAAAGGGCCGAAGCAGTATCGATCAGGATCAATTCCTCACGATTTTGTCGCGTGAGGAGGCACTTGAGCGCTTCGAAGCCGCATTGTTTCCCCGCGAGCTTTCCGTCGAGCAGAGAAAGCTTGCGGAAGCTGTCGGTTGCGTGTTGGCGAGCGATGTCGTCTCGCCAATCGACGTGCCACCATTCGATCGCTCAAACGTCGATGGGTTCGCAGTGCGCTCGACCGATCTCGCTTCGGCCGCGGAATTTGCGCCTGTGCATCTCATGTTGAACGACGAAGTCATTGCGTGCGGCACGGCGCCTACTCGTCCGGTCTTGTCCGAAACGGCGACGCCGATTGCGACCGGTGGACCGATTCCGCGTGGCGCCGATGCCGTCGTGATGGTCGAGCACACGCAGCCTTCGGGGGTTCGCGCGATCGAGGTTCGCCGCGCGGCTTCGCCGGGGCAATTCGTGTCCTTTGCCGGCTCTGACATCGCGCGGGGCGAAGCGCTGTTGCGGGCCGGCACGGTGATCGGCTCGCGGGAAATCGGCATGCTCGCCGCATGCGGAATTGCCGAAGTCAGCGTTGCCCGCAGCGTCCGCGTCGCGGTGATCTCGACCGGTGACGAACTGGTGCAACCGGGCGAGCTTCTGCGGCCGGCTGCGATCTACGACAGCAATGGCGCCATCGTCGCCGCTGCAATCAACGAGAATGGCGGCAGGGCCGCGTTCTGGGGCGCCATCCCCGACGACGAGACACAGCTTGAAGCAACGATGCGCCGGGCGCTTGCCGAAAGCGACATGGTGGTGCTGTCGGGCGGGACGTCTAAGGGAGCCGGCGACGTCTCCCATCGCATTATCGCGCGGCTCGGTCAGCCCGGGATCATCTGCCATGGCGTGGCGCTGAAACCCGGCAAGCCGCTTTGCCTCGCCGTATGTAATGGCAAGCCGGTGGTGATCCTGCCGGGCTTTCCGACCTCCGCGATGTTCACCTTTCACGACATGATCGTGCCGGTGCTTCGGCGCATGGCCGGCCTCCCACCACGTTCGGATGCTGCGGTGGCGGCGAAGGTGCCGGTCCGGATTGCGTCCGAACTCGGACGCACCGAGTTCGTCATGGTTTCGCTGGTCGAAGGCACGGACGGGTTGATCGCCTATCCGTCCGGCAAGGGATCGGGCGCAATCACGTCCTTCTCGCAGGCCGACGGCTTCCTGAAGATCGACGCGCTGGCCGACCAGATGCCCGCCGGCAGCGAAGCCAAAGTGACATTGTTCACGCCGCACGTACGCGTGCCTGATCTCGTCATCGTCGGCAGCCATTGCACAGGCCTCGACCTGGTGACAGCGCCGCTGGCGCATAGCGGTCTCACCGTGCGTTCGATTGCGGTTGGCAGCCTCGGCGGACTGGCGGCGGCCAAGCGTGGCGAATGCGACCTCGCGCCGATCCACCTGTTCGACGACAAGACCGAAACCTACAACACGCCTTTCCTGAGCGAAGGCCTCGAACTGGTGCCAGGCTGGCGCCGGATGCAGGGGATCGTCTTCAAAAAGGACGACAAGCGCTTTGAAGGGTTGAGCGCCGAACACGCGGTGCGCGCGGCGGTTGCCGATCCTGCCATCATCATGGTCAATCGCAATCAGGGCGCAGGCACGCGCATCCTGATCGACCGCCTGCTCGGCGGGGCGCGGCCTGACGGATACTGGAACCAGCCTCGCTCGCATAACGCAGTCGCCGCCGCCGTGACGCAGGGACGCGCCGATTGGGGCATGACCATCGCGCCGGTCGCGCGCGCATCGAACCTCGGCTTTATTCCTTTTGCCGAAGAACATTACGATTTTGCGCTGGTCGCGGCGCGCAAAAACCGCCCGGCGGTGCGGGCATTCCTCGACGCACTTGCCTCGGACGACGCTCGCGCGGCTCTGGACAAGGCCGGTTTCAGGCCGGCATGAGCGCCCGGCTCACACTCACAGCGTCATCTGAAGGCTGAGCAGATAGGTCCGCGGCGTCCCGAGATAGGCCGTGTTGGCGCCAGGGCTTCCGACGATATTGCCGTCGGCGATCGACGAATAATAGAACGTGTTGCCGATATTCAGCACTTGAAGGCGTGCCGTTACGATGTGCTTGTCAACCGTCTTCGTAAATCGGATTCCCGCATCGAACGTCGCATAAGACGGTGCGAAGGAATTGTTCAGGTTCGTCGCCGCCCGTTCGCCTTCCGCATGAACGCCGCCCGTCAGCGCAAAGCCCATCCAGGCCGCCGGGTGATAGTCGAAGATCATGTCGGTCTTGAAGAGCGGTACGCCGACCACCAGTCGTCCGTCGGTCGCAGCGACGCCAGTATTGATCAGTCTGGCGTCGATATAGGTGGTGCCGCCGAACACCGTGAGATCCGAGTATATGTCGCCCTGCAGAAACAGTTCGGCGCCGTCGTTCCGCTGCGTGCCGACAACCTGAAAGACGTTCGTGGCGGCGATGGTTTCCGCCAGCGGTCGGGTCATGTGGAACAACGCAAAGGTGGCAAGCAGCCGTGGCGTGACCTGGTACTTCACACCGACTTCATATTCCTGATCTTTGTAAGGCGTGAGGAACTGATTTTGATTAACGGTCCCGGTCGGTGCCTGATCGCTCTGTTCGACACTGTTAGCCCAGGTCGCATAGGCCATGATCTTCTCGACCGGCTTGTACATCAAACTGACCGTGGGGCTAACGACGGCATCGGCCGAATTTTCACTCGTCGTGACGCCGGCAACATTCCAGCTCTGTGAATGCAGGAAGGACGTGCTCAGCACGCTCTGCAAGGCCCACTGGTCATTGAAATGGAATGTGTCCGCCGTGACGATCGTCTGGTTGGACAGAATTGCGGATTTGAACTGGCCACCGTTGAATGGAATAGGCGGCAATGCGAAGACGGCTGGATCGGCAAGGTTCGAACTGCCAAGATTCTGCGCGATCGAGTTCCTGTAGGAATATTGACCATTGAAGAAGCCGTTGGTTCCGATCGACACTTCATTCAGAAACCCGAACAGACCGAAGCGTCCATTCAGCGAAGCCGTGTTGCTCGCGATGGTGAAGTGCGGAACGGCATTGAAATTCTTGGTGACCGTGAAATTTCCGTTGTTGTCGACAAAGGTATTGGTGATGCCGAACAGGTTGCGAACGGCATCCTGATAGAGCCCGCCGATCTCGAAATTCCAGTCGTTGTTGAATTCATGCTTGAGCTTGACGAGACCGGTATTGGTGGTGAGGTCCGTGCCCGCGCCCGGCTGTCCCAGGCCCAACCTGGTCGGATCGACCGCCGCCGGCAGCACGATGTTCGGCTTGCCGAAATAGACGATGCTCCCCGGCAGGCCCGTGGTGTTGGTTTCGTAGTGGCTGAAATTTGTTTCGATAACGGTACGATTGCCAAGATAGAAATCCAGCGCGCCACTCGCCAGCGTCCGATTGCTCGAGCTCTCGGGCGCCCAGCTCTCGCCCTGGCCATGAACGACGTTGAAGCGGTAGCCCACCTTGCCGTCAGGCGTGCGCCCGCCGACATCCATATTCTCGGTGAAAATCGAATTCGAATCGAAGCCTTCCGTAAAGCTGGCATAGGGCGTGTCAGTCGGCCGCTTCAGAACGTAGTTGAACACGCCCGCCGGCGTGGCGGGCCCATAAAGCGATCCAGCCAGACCGTTGAGCACCTGGATGCCGGCAAGATTCTCGGTGGGAATGGCCGTCGTGCCGATGACACTGAGCCCGTCCATTCGCGTGTTCTGCACGACCGTGCCCTGGAAGCCGCGCGATTGCGGGCGCGAGACTTCGTAGCCCTGCTGGTTTCGGATCTCGACCGACGGAAGATATCGCAGCGTGTCGTTGACCGTCTTCAGCTGCAGGTTTTCCATGAAGTCCTGAGAGATCGGCGTCACGGAAAATGGCGTATCGAGCAGACTGCGATTTCCGAGCGGCCCCAGGTTCACGGCGCCGATGTTGTAATTGGGATTCGTTGCCGGGTTGTGCGGTCCCGTAGCTGTCTGCGCGGGCGTTCCGGCAGCCGGCGACGGCGGAGCCGATTGACGCGCTGTTTGCTTCTTCTTCTTCGAAGCATTGTTTTGCCGAGCGGTCGTATTCTGACCTTGCCGTTTGGCGGTCGGCGGCTTTGAAGGTTCGATCACGACCGACGGGAGAGGCGTCTGCTGAGCCCGGGCGACTTCAACACCTTCGCAAGCCGCGCCCGCCAGCAAGATGCTGGTTACTACCGCGTACCTCATTTTTAGCCCCCGCTAATTTCTCTCCTGGGGCCACGGAGGACCGAGGGAGACTTATCGTTGTTTTATTGAAATGTAGCGACCTTTCCCGGCTAAGCGGTGCCTTTTCTGCAACACGGTCTATACTGAATTCGACTAGCGAATTGATCGAAAATTCTAATGAGGTAATTGGGATGCCAAATCGAAACGACGATCAAACAGCTCGCATTTGGGCCCGCATCGCAAGCCTCACCGTCGCCGCGATGATCGTCGCCACCCCGGTTCGCGCGGACACATTCAAGCTGATGGCCGCGGGCAGCCTCCGCGCAGCAATGATCGATCTCCTGCAACATTTCCCACGACAATCAGACACGGTCGATACCCCGGAATTCGGCTCCTCAGGTCTGTTGCGACAGAAGATCGAAAGCGGTGCGGCTGTCGACGTATTTGCCTCAGCGGATGTGGAACAGCCGCGCAAACTAGCGGCGGGTCATCCGGAACGTTCAGTCATTCTTTTCGCACGCAACAGCCTCTGCGCGCTTTCCCGTCCGAACCTGGGATTAGATCAGGCCAATTTCCTCGACAAGCTTCTGGACCCGGCCGTGCGAATTGCGACGTCGACGCCGGGTTCCGATCCGCTCGGAACGTACAGCTTCGAGGTGTTCGCACGGGCCGAGACGCTCAAAGCTGGCGCGCGCGCGACACTGGAAGCGAAGGCAAAGAAGCTGGTCGGCGGTGGCGAGAAAACCCCGCCTCTGGTGCAGGGCAAGGGAGCTATCGAAGGAATCTTCCTGTCAGATGCGGCAGACCTCATGCTCATCTACTGCAGCGCTATTCCCGCGATTCAAAAAGAGGTGCCTACCCTCACCTCCATCAAATTACCTCCGGCAATGGCGGTCGAGCCTGTGGACGGCTTGATTATCCTGGACAGCAAGCCTGTCGCGTTACGCTTCGTCACGTTCCTGATGTCCGAGGAAGGACAGGCGATCGTGCGAAGCCACGGTCTCGAGCCGATCGCATCGGTTGAACCCCGCCGCCCGTAGGACCGCTGGCGCGTCATTCCGCCGCCGTTCGCATTTCAATTCGCTCGGCACGCACCGCGCAGAATTTGAACTCCGGGATTTTACCGAACGGATCGAGCGCCGGGTTGGTCAAGAGGTTCGCGGCCGCCTCCGCGTAACAGAACGGCATGAACACCATGTTTTCCGGCACGTCACGGTCGGCGCGCACCTTGACCTCGACCGCGCCGCGGCGAGTCTCAAGACGAATGAAGTCGCCGGGGCTGAGCTTCTTCTTGCGCATGTCCTTCGGCGACATGAAGGCGACGGCTTCCGGCTCGATCTGGTCGAGCACCTGCGCGCGGCGCGTCATCGAGCCGGTGTGCCAGTGCTCGAGCACGCGGCCGGTCGAAAGCACCATCGGATATTCGTCGTCGGGAAGTTCGTCCGGCGGGATGACCTTGGCCGGCACGATCTTGCCGCGGCCGCTTTCGGTCGGATAACCGGTCGTGAAGATGATCTCGTTGCCGGGCTGGTCCGGACCGTCGACCGGATAGGTCACTGCGCCTTCGCGCACCAGGCGCTCCCAGGTGATGTTGTTGAGCGACGGCATCAGCTGCGCCATCTCGGTGAACACCTCGCCGGGACCATCGTAGTTCCAGGGAAGCCCCATTCGCTTGCCGATCTCCTGGATGATCCAGAGATCCTGCCGCGCATCGCCCGGCGGCTTGATCACCTCACGTGCCAGTTGCACGCGGCGATCGGTGTTGGTGAAGGAACCGGATTTTTCCGCAAAGGCCGAAGCCGGCAGGATGACGTCGGCGTGGAACGCCGTCTCGGTGACGAACAGGTCCTGCACCACGAGATGATCGAGCTTGGCAAGCGCCTCGCGCGCGTGCTGCAAGTCGGGGTCCGACATCGCCGGGTTTTCGCCCTCGACATACATGCCATGAATTGTGCCGGCGTGAATCGCATTCATGATCTCGACGACAGTCAGCCCGCGCTCGGGATCGAGCTCCTGCCCCCACAGCTTTTCGAACGCACCGCGCATGTCGTCGCGACCGACGGGCTGGTAGTCCGGGAAGAACATCGGGATCAGACCGGCGTCGGACGCGCCTTGCACGTTGTTCTGTCCACGCAGCGGATGCAGGCCGGTGCCGGGACGGCCGACCTGCCCTGTGATCAGGGCGAGTGCGATCAGGCAGCGCGCATTGTCGGTGCCGTGCACATGCTGGCTGATGCCCATGCCCCAGAAGATGATCGAAGATTTCGCACGCGCATAGTTGCGGGCAACTTCGCGCAAGGTTTCGGCCGGGATGCCGCAGATCGGCGCCATCCGTTCCGGCGTGAACTCCGTGATCTTGGCCTTCAGGTCGTCATAGCCCTCGGTGTAGCCGGCGATATATTGCTCGTCGGTCAGCCCTTCCGTGATGATGGTGTGGATCATGGCGTTCAGCATCGCAACGTCGCTGCCGGGCTTGAAAGCAAGATGCTGGGTAGCGTGGCGCGACAGCGTCTGCCGCCGCGGATCCATCACGTAGAGTTTGGCGCCACGTTTGGCGGCGTTCTTGATGAACGTGGCGGCAACCGGATGGTTGACCGTCGGATTGGCGCCGATCACCCAGATCACTTCGGCATCCTCAGCCGCTGCAAACGGTGCTGACACAGCGCCCGAACTCAAGCCTTCGAACAGCGCCGCCACCGACGAGGCATGGCAAAGCCGGGTGCAATGGTCGACATTGTTGGAGCCGAAACCTGTGCGCACCAGCTTCTGGAACAGATAGGCCTCTTCGTTCGAGCCCTTGGCCGAGCCAAAGCCGGCCAGCGCTTTGGCGCCCTTCTCGTCCCGGATTTTGACGAGCCCCTTTGCGGCAATGTCGAGCGCCTCTTCCCAGGACGCTTCGCGGAAATGCGTGTAGGGATTTGCCGGATCGACTTGGTCGTTGGCGTCCTTCTTGACGCCCGGGAGGCGCACCAGCGGCTTGGTCAAACGGTTGGGATGATGGATATAGTCGAAGCCGAAGCGGCCTTTGACACAGAGCCGGTTGTGATTGGCCGGGCCGTCCCGCCCCTCGGCATAAATGATCTTCTCGTCCTTGACCTGATAGGTGACCTGACAGCCGACGCCGCAATAGGGACACAGCGAGTCGACCTTCCGGTCGGGATAGGTGACCCTGGTCTGCTTCTCGTCGAGCATGACCGATGGCATCAGCGCGCCGGTCGGGCAGGCCTGGACGCACTCGCCGCAGGCGACGCAGGTTGACTCTCCCATTGGATCGTCGAAATCGAACACGATCTTCGCATCGTGATTGCGGTACGCCATGCCGATGACGTCGTTCACCTGAACTTCGCGGCAGGCGCGCACGCATAGACCGCACTGGATGCAGGCATCGAGATTGACGCGCATGGCGGGATGGCTGGCATCGCCCTCCCAGCGCTCGGCCGCAGGAAAACGGCTTTCCGTCACGCCGACCTTTTCGGCCCAGTGCCAGAATTTCGATTCCGGATCGTGGGAGGTCTCGCGTGCCGGCTGGTCGGCAACCAAAAGCTCCATCACCATCTTCTGCGCGGCGACGGCGCGGTCGCTTGCGGACTTCACCTTCATGCCGACGCTCGGCGTCCGCTTGCAAGACGCCGCAAGAACGCGCTCGCCCTCGATCTCGACCATGCAGGCGCGGCAATTGCCGTCGGGCCGATAATCCGGCTCCGGCGAATAACACAGATGCGGAATTTCGCGGCCCTGACGTTTGGCAACCTGCCAGATCGTTTCGCCGGCACGGGCCTCGACCTGCCGACCATCCAACTCGAACGCGATGGTCTGCGGTCCGCTCCCCTTCCCTCCGACCGTGCCGACGGGTTCGCTATGGGTGACGGTCACGCGGCCATCCGGCTCGTTCTTGCCGCCGGCTGCGCCTTTGGCGTCGTGGCCATAACCTTGTGGCGAAGATTTTTTGTCGTTGCTCATGCGAAAACCTCGTCGAAAACCGCTCTCGGGCTACTCGGCAGCTTCCTTTGGCTGAAACTCGTCGGGAAAATATTTAATCACTGAGGTCAGTGGATTCGAGGCCGCCTGCCCGAGCCCGCAGATCGACGCATCGCGCATCGCCTGGCTCAGTTGGCCGAGCAGTTCCTTGTTCCAGACGGGTTGTTGCATGAGCAGCGCCGCCTTCTCGGTTCCGGCGCGACAAGGCGTGCACTGGCCGCAGCTCTCGTCCTCGAAGAATTTCATCAGGTTCAACGCCGCATCACGAACATCGTCGACTTGCGACAAAATGACGACCGCGGCCGAGCCGATGAAGCAGCCGTATTTCTCCAGCGTGCCGAAATCGAGCGGGATGTCACCCATCGACGCCGGCAGGATTCCGCCGGAAGCCCCGCCCGGAAGATAAGCGTGGAAGGTGTGGCCGTCCGCCATGCCGCCGCAGAACTCGTCGATCAGTTCGCGCACGGTGATGCCGGCCGGCGCGAGTTTCACGCCGGGATTTTTCACCCGCCCCGAGACCGAGAAGCTGCGAAGTCCCTGGCGCTCGTTCCGTCCATGGCTCTTCCACCAGCTGGCGCCCTTCTCGACGATGTCGCGCACCCACCACAGTGTTTCGATGTTGTTGATCAGTGTCGGCAGGCCGAACAGCCCGACCTGGAAGGGATAAGGCGGCTTGTGCCGTGGCAGGCCACGCTTGCCCTCGATGCTTTCGAGCAGCGAGGATTCTTCGCCGCAAATATACGCGCCCGCACCGCGGCGCATCAGCAGCTTTGGACCACCGGGCGGCAGCTTTGCGATCTCGCGCTCGAGAATTTCGCGGCAGGCCGGATATTCATCGCGAATGTAGATGTAGACCTCGGCCGCCTGCACCACATGCGCGCCGATCAGCGTTCCCTCGATGAACCGATGCGGATCGTTTTCCAGATAGTAGCGATCCTTGAAGGTGCCGGGCTCGCCCTCGTCGCCGTTGACCGCCATCAGCCGCGGGCCGGGTTCGCCGAGCACGGCGCGCCATTTGCGCCCCGTGGGAAAGCCGGCGCCGCCAAGACCGCGCAAGGACGCATCGTCGAGCGCCTTCAGCAGCTCTTCTTTCGGTAAATCGCCGGAGCGGACTCGCGCGAGCAACTTGTAGCCGCCGTCGGCAACGTAGGCGTCGTACCCGATATAGTCAGGCAGGTGAGCGTGCGTGTCGCCGCTGTTTGCGGTGGCCAGGACGCTGAAAACGGCGGCATGATCGACAAAGTTGTGGCCAACTTCCGCTGTTGGCGCGGTATCGCAGCGTCCTACGCAGGGCACTCTGACGACACGGATACCCGGCCCGGCATGGCTCTGCAGATCCTTCAGCAGCTTTTCGCCGCCCAGCATCGCGCAGGTCAGCGAATCGCAGACCCGGATGGTCAATGGCGGGATGTTCGGCTCGCCTTCCTTGACGATGTCGAAATGGGCGTAGAACGTTGCGGTCTCGAATACCTCGGCGAAGGCGAGCTTCATCTCATCGGCCAGAGCGGCGAGATGGGCCGCCGAAATCTGGTGGTACCTGTCCTGAATCAGATGCAGGTACTCGATCAGCATGTCGCGCCGCCGCGGCCGATCGCCGAGCAACGCCTGTACTTCGTCGAGAGCTCCCGGATCGACCTGACGGCCCTTCGGGGTCGCCTTGGCGCGCTTTCGTCCCTGACCCGGGTGTTCGAAGGCACGGACTTTGTGAACGTCAGTTTTATGAGGGTCTTGGCTCATACAGACCTGCTTCCGCCGATATTTTCGCCCAGCAAGAACCTTAGTCGCTGGTATGCCAGAGGCAAGTCAATTTAGAACGTATCTAGAACAAGACAAATTAGCCTTTCCGACAATCGCTTGACGGCTGGAACCGACTTCAATCCTGAGCAGCTGAGCTTTCAGCCTTTTCGATCAAGAAAACGATTCGCGTATCACCGCGCTCGGTAATTTCAACTTTATCGCCGGTCTCGCGGATCAGGTTCGGAATATCGATCGCCGACAACGGATCGGTGCAGTGCACTTCAAGGAAGTTGCCCGGCAAGACCGACTTGAGCGCCTTGCGCGTCTTGAGCGCTGGCAACGGACATTTGAGACCGGTGAGATCGAGCTTGGTCGTGGTCATGGAGCAAGGTCTTACAACAGACCGGCGTAACCAAGGAAGCCGATGCTGTCGCCCGGCCCGACCTCGACGACGGATTCGCCGAGTTCGGCGAGACCATCGGTCTCGACCAGCGACGACAACAGGCCGGCACCCTCGCGCGGAAATTTGATCGCCTCCAGCGCGCCGTCGCTCGCTTTTCGCAGCATGACGCGGACATATTCGCGGCGGCCGCTTTTCTTCTTGTACTTGAAAGCGGCCTTGACCTGCATCGGTATCAGCGGCTCGGGTTTCGCGCCTGAGAGCGCCAGTACCGCGGGCCGAACGACGTGGACGAAGGTGACGAAGCTCGCGACCGGATTGCCGGGAAGCCCGATCAGCGGCGTGCCGTCGATGACGCCCATCGCCACCGGCCGGCCGGGCTTGATCGCCATTCGCCAGAGCACCAGCGTCCCCGCGCCCTCGATGCCCGCCTTCACGTGATCCTCCTCGCCGGTAGAGACACCACCGGTCGTGAGAATGAGATCGTGTTGTCCGGCGGCTTGCTTCAGCGCACCCGTCAACGACACCCGTTCATCACGCAGGATGCCGAGATCGCTGATCTCGCAGCCAAGCCTTCGCAGCATCGCCATTAGCATGAATCGGTTGGAATCGAACAACTGGGCGGCCGCGCGCGTCGTTCCCGGCGAGGCAAGCTCGTCGCCGGTCGAAAAGACCGCAACGCGAAGGCGCCGCACCACGTCAAGCCGGGTCAGTCCAAAAGCCGCGGCCAGTGCGACGTCCTGAGGGCGCATCCTTTGGCCGGCCTTGAGAGCAACGTGGCCATAAGGAATGTCTTCGCCGGCGGGACGTACGTTGGCGCCCGCTTTCAAGCCAGCAGGCAATACGACCCGGCCCGCCTCATCGATCCGCACATCTTCCTGCATGAACACCGTGTCGGTGCCCTCTGGCATCGGAGCGCCGGTGAAGATTCGTACGGCATGGCTGGGTTGAGCGGGTTCTGCGGGTGCACCAGCCTGGACACGCCCGTTGACCGGAAATGCCTGTTCACGGTCGCGCGGCAGTTCTCCGCTGCCCACGGCATACCCATCGACGGCAGAATTCGTGAAAGGCGGCAGCGGCAAGGGGGCGGCAAGGTCGCGCGCAAGAATCCGCCCGTCGGCTTCGAGCAGCGGAACGGCCTCCGCCTCGCCCACGGCCTTGACGCGTGAAGCGATGATGCCGACCGCTTCGTCGACCGACATCATCGGGCCGCCGAAGGCAAAGCAGTCGTCAGAGAGTTGCGCCATCCCTAAGGAACCAAGCCTAGTGCATTATCCATCGTGCTTTATATCTAGGTCCGAAAGGATGCGAATGTTAGAATTGGACCACCAGCCATGAAAATCGAGAAAACCCCCGCCCCTCTGATCGTCCCGAATCCGGACGATCCGCGGCTCACCGAGCGGGTGGCAGGTATCGATCAGACCGGATCCAAAATCGAGGTAAGGGTGCCGGTCGAGCGGCCGTTGACGCTGTACCTGAACGCGCAGGAGATCGTCACGATGATGACGATCAACGACTACCCCGAATATCTTGCGCTCGGCTACCTGTTGAACCAGAACATGCTCAAATACGACGACGTCGTTACGGAGGTCGAATATGACGACGACCTGCAGGTCGTGGTCGTGCGTACCGAGCACCACACCAATTTCGAAGCCAAATTAAAGAAGCGCACGCAGACGTCCGGCTGCGCACAGGGCACGGCGTTCGGCGACTTGCTTGAAGCTTTCGAGAAAGTGTCGTTGCCCAAGGCCGAGCTTCGCACCTCGTGGCTGTACGAGATGACGCGCGCGATCAACACCATGCCGTCACTCTATCTCGAAGCCGGCGCGATCCATGGCTGCGTGCTCTGCAAGGAGGGCACGCCCGTCTGCTACACCGAGGACGTCGGCCGCCATAACGCCGTCGACAAGATTGCGGGCTGGATTTACAGCCACGGCGTCGATCCCACCGACAAGATCCTCTACACGACAGGGCGGCTTACCTCGGAAATGGTCATCAAGACGGTGCGGATGGGAATCCCCATTCTCGTCTCTCGCTCTGGATTCACCGCCTGGGGCGTCGAACTGGCGCGGCAAGTCGGGTTGACGCTGATCGGACGAACACGTGGCAAGCGCTTTATTGCGCTGTCCGGTGAAGACCGCATCGTCTACGACCAGAATCTCGAATATGTCGAAGAGGACTCGGCGCGGCACCGGCGCAAGGGTGAAAGCGGCGACGACTAAACCGGCCGATGTGGTGATCCTGTCGGCCACCGGTTTCTTCCTTGGGCCGCTCGTGTACTACGGTCACGAAAAAGCGTGGGAATATCTGGCAGGCGAATCCGTTGCGAATGCCGCGCCCGCAGGAGAGATCGCCCTGCTCCCGGCGCCCGCCTGAACATTCAGCCAAGATATTGATTTATCTGGAAAGCGATGGTCCTGTAGCCGGCGAATATCCGCATCCGCACGGGGATCATCAGTTTGCCGGAGGCCTCACGAGCGCGCCGCCTGGACAGCTTCAGACGTCTGCTGGCCCATATCAACGCGCGTATCCTGCCCGACGTCGGCTTCGTATTGTGGGACGGATCCACAGTCCCGGCCGATCTCGCCGCCGACGCGCTTGCCTTCGTCATCGCCGACGAGGGCGCCATTGCCGCCATGATCCGCCGGCCCAACGTCGACACGTTTCTCAATCTCTGGGTAGCGTCACGGTTTGACCTCCGCAACGGATCGTTTTTCGATCTCGCCGCGCGACGGCCGAAGACGCGCAGCAGAGACCTGATGAAATCATTCGACAAGCGCCTCGCGCTTGCGACACTGGGAAGATTTCTGTTCATCCCGCGCGGCAGACCATGGCCGCTGGAGGCCGTCCGCAAGGCGCGCAGCGGAGGCTCCGAGGCCGCCAACAAGGAGAACGTCCATTACCACTACGACGTCTCCAACCGGTTTTACGAACTCTTCCTCGATCCGGCGATGGTTTACTCCTGCGCCTATTTCAGGGACTGGAACAACGATCTTGCGACCGCGCAGGCCGACAAGCTCGACATGATCTGCCGCAAGCTGCGGCTGAAGTCTGGTGAAACCTTGCTTGATATCGGCTGCGGCTGGGGCGCCCTCGTTTGTCACGCAGCCGAACATTATGGCGTTCACGCCCATGGCGTGACGCTGGCAGAAGAGCAGCTCGCCTACGCCAGGGAAAAGGTCGCACAGCTTGGGCTCGGCGACCGGGTGACGCTGGAGCTGCGCGATTATTCGCGCCTTGAAGGCAGCTTCGACAAGATCGCTTCGATCGGCATGTTCGAACATGTCGGCATCGCCAACCATCCGGCCTACTTCGAGACGATCAATCGCCTACTCAAGCCGGGCGGCCTGTACCTTCACCATGCGATCGCGCTGCGCTCGAAGAGCTTTGAGCGCTTTCGCCGCCGCCGGCGCGACGCGGCGGCAGCCACCGCGATCGGCCGCTATATCTTTCCGGGCGGCGAACTGGATCACGTTGGCATGTCGATTGCCAATCTCGAGCGACATAACTTCGAGGTGCATGACGTCGAAGGCTGGCGCGAACACTATATGCACACCACACGCAACTGGCACGATCGGTTGTCGGCCAACCGTGAAGCGGCCGAGCGCGAAGTTGGACGCGAAAAGACCAGGCTTTGGATCGCTTACCTCGCCGTCGTCTCGATCGCGTTTGCGCAAGGCACGGTCGGAATTTTCCAGACCCTGGCCTCGAAACGGGTTCGTGGTCCTTCAAATCTGCCGCCGACCCGCGCGGACCTCTACTCCTGAATCCGTCAATCCTCGGGACCTTCCCGCCTACTTTCCGGCGATGCGGTCAGCGAACTGCTGCGCTTCATCGACAAGCGAGGGATAGAACGCCTCCTTTGGGGCGTGCTGCACGAAGCAGGCGTGGTAATCCCTGTCCGCCCTTTCTTCCGCCTTGTCGTCGCTCGCCTCGGGCGTCTTCTTGCCTCGCGCGGCAGCCGCGGAAGCTCGCATCTTCTCGGCCTTTTGCTGCCATTGCGTCCAGATTGCCTGGCAGACCGCGATCTCGCCGACTTTGCTCTTCGGCTTCACGCTTCCGATATAGACCTTGCCGTCTTTGACCACCGTGACGATCAGCCAATAATCGAGATTGGGTCCGACATCCTGCGCCCAACCGCCCAGGACGGCACGGGCCAGCTCCACACCAGGCGGTGCTGCGATTTCGAGATTGGCATCTCGCGTATAGGAGGCGTCGGAGCCGACGGAAGACGTATAGAACTGATCGCTCTGCAACGCGGACGTCAGCTCCGCCGCTATGCGGCGAGACTTGTCTTTGTCCTTCGCGGCCGCCGCGAGCCATTTGTCGAGAAGGTAACGTGTCGTGACGACGAGCTGAGGACTGTCTTCCTTTTCGTCGAAATATTTCATGCCGTCCAGCATGCCGTATCCCACCTCGGCGTCGGTGAGGCTCTCCAGATTGATTTTGCCCGTGCTGGGAACTCCTTTGACCGAGACTTCGCCGACGATGCCGCGCAGCTTCTCTTCAAGGTCGGCGATCGCCTTGGTGTGCGCCGCGTCGATTTTGTCGCTATTCACTTTTGCCTTTTCCATCGCCTTGAACTGGGCGACGTATTTGTCGCGCGCGGCGAGATAGGCGTCCTCGGGGCTCGCCGCATGCGAGGCGCCGGCAAGAGACAAAGAAGCAACAAAGTTGACGCCAATCGCATTGCGCGGTCCTTTCGAAAGCGGGTTCGATCTGCCCGTCAGTAGATGTTATCGTTGAACACGTCGATATCGGCTGAAGGCTTGGCCGGGAACAGCCGTGCTGTCGAGGAGTCCTCGAGCGACCGCTGGCATTTCTTCTCGTCCGCTCCCTCCGGAAGCTTGCGCACTTTGGCGAAGGCATCGTCACGCCGATTGACGATCAACGTGGCGTGATCGCGCTCCAGCGTATCGGGGTTCTTGCCAGCTTCGTCGGCGCGGAAGATCCCGTCCTTGACCTTGCCGCTGATGTCATAGTCGCAGCCGGCCTTCCAGTTCTGCAAGCGCCACTTCCAGCCCTTGGCTCGAAGGTCGCCGTCGTCCGTGACCGTCACCGTCAGCACGGCGGTGTATCCAAACCAGGCGCCGGCAAACCCCTTGCGGTGTTCGTCAAAACCTTCGAGCAGCGCAATCCGCCCGCGTTGCAGCCGAAATACTCCGGTACGCCCGCCAGCCGTGTGATGCATGTCGGCTGTCAGCTTGAATGTGCCGGGATGCAAGGACAGTTCATATTGATCGGCTTGCGCGCCAACCCAATGCCGCTGGTCGTCGATGAGCGCCCGGCGCGTCGCGTCGTCGAGCCGCGGCAACAGTGCTTTCCAGGCGCGGTTGAGACGTTGATCATTTTCGGCAAGATCAGGGTCCGAACAAATCTCCTCGTCCGTTGCCGTATCGGGCCGCGTGCAATCGATGAAAGCCGGCTTTGTGAAGCTCGACTCGGTCTTGTCAATCGTCGCCGCAGCGTCTGGCTTGCCGCTCGCAAAGAAGCTTCCGGTGAGCTGATAGGGCGAACGGCAATGCGGTATCAAGGTCAGGAGATAAGAGCTGTCGTCCGGCACGACGCCAACGACCCGCAGCGTATCGCCCTGTCGCCGCAACTTGATTGTCGGAGGTAGCGATGGGTTGCCATTGGCGTCCTTGAGAGTGCTGATGTCCGGATGGTGTGCGGCGGCGTCTGCTTCCGGCAGTAAAGTGCCGGCAAGCCAGCCGCCTGCATCCGGCTTCAGAACCGCGCTCGCGCGGCAAGACCATTGGCGATTGTCGTCCGGCCCGTAAATCGAGGACGTGTCGATCTCAATGCGATAAGCGGCCTCGCCGGCCGGAATCACCGTGACGCTGCCGAACGCATCGACCCACTTGCCCCGAACGCCGGTGCGGCCAAAGCCGTCGGCGACTTCCCGCAACGTGGCGATGCGATTTCGCAGCGCGTCGTCGAACCGTTTCTGCAACTCGTTCTGATCGGACTGGAAAATCTCTCCGGCCGCTATGACGGCCATCTCGTTGAAGAACGCCTGGTCGCGCTTCAGCAGTGGCCGGACGTCGGCAGGCGCCTTCGACACTGCGGAACGGATCGCTTCATCAAGTTGCGCGGTAAGGACATCATAGCCGTTTGCCTTGCAGAAGCCGGTCTCGAGCGGCACGCTTTCTTTTGTGCCGCCACACAGCGGCATCAGCGTTGGTGCACGGCTTAGCGGCGCGTTATCGTCGTCGTCGGCTAAGGCCGCGGCGGGACCGAGAAACGTGACGACGAGGACAAGCGCAGCAAGGCGAAAAAGCACAGGCATCAGGGTTCAACGGCCGAAAATGGAAGGAGGATACTTTCGCTCATTGGTCTCGGGCGACCCGGATTCGGTTCAGGGATGCCACCCGCCGACTTCAGGAGGAAGCCGCGACGGTCCATTGGAGAGGCGCGCACTGCGTGAGGAAGGATTCAATCGCGGCGGGCGCACGAGACTCCGTCAGTAACAATATGAAATAATGCCGCGTCGGCGGAACTGGCTTGCCTGGCGGCGTGCCTATTGACTCCGGTTCCCGGCGTTCGCTACGCACGCCGACATTTGAAATTTCAAGGGCCGCGCGAACGGATGGCACTTCATTCCCGCAATCTGACAATCCTGGCTGCCCTGGCTCTGACCGGATGCGGCGGGATGTCGAATCTCTCCGTGCCGAACGTCAAGCAGCGAAATGATTTCAAGGGCAAGCCGGTGAGCGTGATCGTCACCCAGCTCGGCAATCCCGACTACCAGCAAACCATCTCGGGGCAGAAATTCTACATGTGGCGAATTGGCGTGCCGCCATATAATTGTCTGATCGCGGCCGGGATATCAGGCGATGTCGTCGATTCCTACAACGCAACCGGCGACACGCCCACCTGCTCGCCCTATCTTCCTCCTGCCGAAGCAGTCCCGGCTCAATAGCGACAGGCGAATTCACATAATGCATACCCATGGTCCAAAAGCTAACGGCGCACGGGTGCTGGCCGACCTCAACGCGCTTCGCGCCTTTGGCGCGTACAAGACCGGCGTGCACCGGCCGACCTTTTCCGAACCGCATCTGCAATCGTTAAACTGGCTGGCCGGAAAACTGCCGGAAGCCAATCTCGACGCCGAGATCGACGGCATCGGCAACGTGTTCGGGACCAGCGGCAAAGCTGGACCGAAGCTGCTCGCGGGCTCGCATCTGGAGAGCCAGAATTTCGCCGGCTGGCTCGATGGTCCGCTTGGTGTGGTCTATGCGCTTGAAGCGGCGCGCGTGATCAATCGTGATCCGGACATCAATGGCGCGGTGGAAGTCGCCTCGTGGTGCGACGAGGAAGGTCACTTCGGCCATTTCCTCGGCAGCCGCTCCTATGTCGGCGACGTCACCGAAGAAGATATCGACAGCGCGCGCGACCGCACCGAAGGCCGCGCCATGCGCGAGGCACTGCTAGCAGCCGGCTTTGCCGGCCGCCCGCGAAAGCTGGTGGAGCGCGGCCGGCACATCGGATATCTCGAGGCCCACATCGAACAGGGGCGGACCCTCGAGAGCTCCGGTCTCGGCATCGGGATTGTCACCTCGATCGTCGGCATCTGGCAATATCGGATCACCGTGACCGGCGAGCAAAATCACGCCGGCACCACGCGGATGCAGGACCGGAAGGATGCAGGCGTTGCTGCCGCGAAGCTGTGCGTCGCGATCGACGATCGCTTTCCGGCAAGCGCGGGCGCGCGAACCGTTTGGACCACCGGGCGCATCACGCTCGATCCCGGCGCTCCCAGCATTATTCCAGGCGGCGCCGAAGTGCTGTTCCAGATCCGAGACGACAATTCTGAAATTGTCGCGCGCCTCCAGGTGCTCCTTCAACAGCTCGGCGCTGAAATTTCCGCTGCCAGCGGATGTCGGATCGAGGTGAGATGCATCCGCACCGGCAAGCCTGCCCTGATGGAAAAAGGATTTCAGCGCGCCATCGAACAGGCGTCTGCAGTTTTCGCTGACGGAAAATCGATAGCCATGCCGAGCGGCGCCGGCCACGATGCCCAGCTTCTCGCCACCATCATGCCCGCTGGCATGCTGTTTGTGCCGTCGATTGGCGGCATCAGCCATCACTGGAGTGAGAACACTGGCGACGCCGATATCGTCAGGGGCGCCGAAGTGTTCGTCGAGGCTTGCCGGCGGCTGCTTTCGCCGAGCTGAATGATCGAGCCTTACTTTCCTTGCCAGCGCGGCGGGCGTTTTTCGGCGAAGGCTTTCGGGCCTTCGATGTAATCGGCCGATGTCAACATCTCGCGCACCGCCGGATACTCGCGCTGCGCGATCATGGCTTCAGGCAACGACACGTTCAGCCCGTCCATGACAGCCTGTTTCGACGCTCGGATCGACATCGGGCTGTTCTGGCAGATCAGATCGGCCCAGCGCTGCGCCGCGCGGAGCGCCTCGCCTGCCGGAACCACCTCATTGACAAAGCCAAGCTCAAAACCCTCGCGCGCGGAAACGTGCCGACCGGTCAGGATCATGCCCATCGCCCGTTTCAAACCGATCTGACGCGGCAGCCGTTGCAGGCCACCGGCCAAAGCCGCGAGCCCAACCCGCGGTTCCGGCAGTGCGAAGGTCGCATTTTCAGAGGCGATGATGAGATCGCACGCCAGAGCGACCTCGAAACCACCGCCCATCGCCACGCCATTGACGGCGGCGATGATCGGCTTGTCGCAGTGGAAGCGCAGCGTCAGTCCGCCGAAACCGCTCGAGTTCCAGCCACGCTCACCGCCCGCAGCCTGCCATTTCAGGTCATTGCCGGCGCAAAACGCCTTGTCACCCGCTCCGGTGACGATTGCGACCCATTGATCGGGATCGGCGGCAAAGGCATTGAACACGTCATGCAGTTCAAAATGGGCCGGCTTGTGCAGCGCATTCATGACGGCAGGACGATTGAGGGTCACAACCGTGATGTGACCCTCGTGTTTTACATTGACGAATTCATAGGTCACTGCGCCATCCCCTGTGTGATCGGACCACTCGCCGTGTATCGGCGCAAACATGGAACTGTATTTCATAGCCGCTTACTCCGGCTGATGAGCGTTCCCGCCTCCAAAGCCGAAACGCTCGGCTTGAGGTTACGCGAACCGATAACGGCAAGTCCATCGGTGATGGATGACCCGCGGAATCCGTCCGCGTACCTCCTATTCCGCGTACCTCGTATCTAGTCATCCGGTTTGCGGTCTGCATCGCGTCGAAAGCGCGCACTTGAAAACGCCGGAAAACGGATGGCCTGAATCGGTCGTCTTCGGTGCCTGCTCGTCTGCTCTTGGATGGCGCGTCGAAAGTCGACGCGAGGACTTGCTACTGCGGCTGAATAACGTTGCAGTTGGTGCGCCCCGACATCAGGCAGTCCTGCATTTTGCTGGCTGCGGTCAATTCGTGCGCCAGCCACAGTCCAACGACAAGAAGCACGACCGCAATCGCCAGCCCCGCCATTGCAGGCGCACGGTTCCCCTCAGATTCGGCGTCGTCAGATCCGCGCTTTTCCGGCCCGGTATTTTCAAGCCTGGTATTTTGCGGTTCAATCTTTCGAGGTTCGAGGTCGCTCATGATCGGACCTTCTTCTTTCTCGATCTTTATTTGCCTCAAGTCAGTCTGCGGCGTCCCCAGGGAATGGCAGCCCAAACCCGCTCGTGCAGATAATACCATGCAAGTTTTGTGATGATCTCCAAGCCTGCAATGGAGCCGGCAACCTCGACCCTTCCAGTGAAAAACCAACTGATCGCGAATGTGTCGAGCGTTCCAAGGGTTCGCCAGCTGATGGCCTTGAGGACGGACCTTGAATGTGTCTCTGCCCCGCGAAATGAAATCACCAGCACGCTCCCTTTATCATCGGTCTCAACCCTATCATGTGGCGACAGCGATCCGTCTTGCGGTGGTCATGCAACGAGAGCAAGGGCCCCGGCAAATAGAGAACTCATTGATTCGGCTATCTAATTATAGCCACCGAGGTGCTTTCGGCCGTCGTTGCGTTTACCGGGCAAGCAGTTGAATGGCTCGCGTCCGGAACGATATCAACGGATGAGGCCATGAAACGCCTACGGCGAAACGTGCGTAAGTCTGGCATAGAGAAAGGCGGAAAATGGCTTATTTGCCATCCTTGTGCCCAAACGTTCCTGATTTGACGTGGCCGGGGAAATTGAACCTTCGGGTGATCCTTTGATTCTGCCAGCGACGTCGCAGAAAACGACCGGCCCATGTGGCTGGCGGGTGTTGGAATAGAGCCAGTCAATGCTTCTCCTCGAATCCTTGCCCACAGTCATCGGAACGGCTGCCGTCGCACCGGCCCTGTTAATTCTGTGGCTCGTGGTCGCCGCCGGCGAGCGGCCGGGACCGCCGACCAAGATCTGGACGGCCTTTTTCCTCGGCGCGGCCAGCATTTCCCTGCTTGGGCTGATCCGCGCTCCCTTCATGTCGCTTTTTGCGTCGCCTGAAAATCCATGGCTGGCGCAAGCGCTGCATTCGCTTTTCGGCGTCGCGTTGCCCGAGGAGACGGTCAAGATTCTGGTCATCACGATCGTGTCGGTGTGGCGGAAGCCTTTCACCGATCCGATGGACACGGTGATCTACGGTGCGGCTGCAGGTCTTGGTTTCGCGGCTTACGAAAATCTCGCCTACCTCGTCCAGCACGCTGACATGTGGCAGTCGCTGGCAGCACTGCGCAGCATTTTGACGGTGCCGTTTCACGGCGCGCTCGGAATCATTGCCGGCGCCTACCTCGCAATCGCACGTTCGGGCACGGCGCTGGGCGCACACCGTCTCCACCGCGACTGGGCGCGCATCACTAGCCGCATCCTCGTGCTGGCGGGGCCGGTCGGTCTGCATGCGGCCTTCGATTTTCCATTGCTGGCATTGCAGAAAAACCCGGACATCGACGACACCAGCCGTCTTTTGCTGGGCGCAGCCAGCGTTCTGATCGGCTTTTCCTCGATTGCCTTTGCCGCGCGCCTCGTACGGCGGGTGGGCCGTCATCACGCCCCTAGAACCGACCTCGCGCGCGAGCGGCTCAGTCAGTTGCGGAGAATGTGGGCGTTGTTAGTGGTGGGCGGCGGCGCTGGATTCGCAGGGCTCGTCTTCGTTCTGACGTCGGTCCATCACTGGCTTGTGAACCCCGATCGCAACGTGACGCTTGTTCTCGTTCCGATCGGCTTTCTCTCTATTCTCGTTGGCTTGGCGTTGCTGGTCGTCACGACGGCCGTCTATTTTCTTGGCCGCGATCGCCTGCGGACCAACACATCATAGCCGTCGTGCGCAGCGTGGCGGTTCAAGAAGCCGCATCATTTGCGCCCGCGGGTTCGTCTGCCGCGCGTGACGCCTGAAGCGCAACAGGTTCAGCAACCCCGGCAGATGCTCTTGATCTTGCGGTCGAGCTCGGCGTCCGCCTTTTTGTCCGCTTCCGCGGTGGGGGAATTGCCTTGCGGTATCTGATCGGCTCGTGGCTGCCGATGCCCGACAGGCGCGGGTAATGGTTCTTGCCTTTTCGTGGGCGAATTGCCTGTCTGCGCGACCGCGGCCGGTCCGATCGTCAGCATCACGAACGTCGCCGTCACCAATAGTTTTCGCATCTTGTTTCTTCCGTGTTGGCGCTTGCCCACCCCAGCTCCGGTCATTCAACAACCATCACGGAACCGGGGGGTAAAGATGGACGTCACCGCAATAATCTACAATACGATAGCGGGTTTCAGCGGACTGTTCACGGTCCGCGGAAAAAGATTTTTCGGCCGAAACATAGTTTGGGCCGGCCGGGGCCTTGCCGTGACCGCCGGGAATATCGACCACGAATTCCGGCTGACATAGCCCCGATACCCGGCCGCGCAAGGCCCGCATGATTTCCTGGCCGTGCGCCAGTGTTGTTCGCAGATGCGAAGTGCCCGGCGCCAGATCGCCGTGATGCAAGTAATATGGCTTGATCCGGCATTCCACAAAGCCGCGCATCAACGCCTCGAGCGTCGCAGGGTCGTCGTTGACGCCGTGCAGCAGGACCGACTGGCTCACCATCGGAATGCCGGCGTCGATCATCGCCGCGCAGGCGGCGCGGGCCTTCGGCGTCAGCTCGCGGACGTGATTGGCGTGGAGCGCCAACCAGGTCGTGGAGCCCTTGACCTTCAGCGCCGCAATCATCTTGTCGCTGATGCGTTGCGGTTCGGCAACGGGCACACGCGTGTGAATGCGGATCACCTTGACATGATCGATCTGCGCGAGATCGGCCAGCACCTCGGAGAGCCGCCGCGGCGATAGCATCAAGGGGTCGCCGCCGGTCAGGATGACTTCCCACACCTCCGAATGCGCGCGGACATAAGCCAACGCGTTTTGATAAGCCCCCTCCGAGAGCGTCGTCGTCTTGCCCGGTCCGACCATTTCGCGGCGAAAGCAAAACCGGCAATAGACCGCGCAGACGTGCACCAGCTTGAACAGGACCCGATCGGGATAGCGATGCACGATCCCGGCGACCGGCGAGCGCGCCTCGTCGCCAATCGGATCGGGTTTCTCGTTGGGCTGCGCCGCCAGTTCCTCAGCGCTTGGGATGTACTGGCGAGCAATCGGATCAAGCGGATCGTCGGGATCGATCAGCGCGGCGACTTCGGGCGTCACCGCGATCGCGTAGCGCGCCGCGACCTTTTCCAGCGCCGGAAGATCCTCAACCGGCACGAGGCCGCGCTCAACCAATTCGGCCGGTTCGCGCAGGGTCGTCGTGGGTTGAATACTGATCGTACTTCTCATGTCTCTCCAGTAGGCGGCGTCCACACCACCTGGTCGACCGACGTTGCTCCGCTTGCGAGCATCACCAGCCTGTCAAACCCAAGCGCAACGCCGCTTGCCTCCGGCATGCATGCCACCGAAGCGAGGAAATCCTCATCCAGCGGATAGCGCTCGCCGTATCGGCGCTGCTTTTCGTCCATGGCAAGGATAAAGCGGCGGCGCTGTTCGGCGGCACCGGTCAGTTCACCAAATCCATTCGCGAGCTCAACACCGCACGCATAGATCTCGAAACGCTCGGCGATGCGTGGATCGGATGAAACGGCGCGCGCCAGTGCGGCCTCCGGCAAGGGATATTCGTAGAGCAAGGTAAGGCGCCCATGCCCTAGATTTGGTTCGACATACTCCACAAGTATCTTACTGAAGATATCTGACCACGTGTCGTCAGTAGTAATACGGACTTTGGCTTCGGCCGCCCCCGCAAGCGTCGCCCGATCGCCTTCACCCTCGTCGATGGTCGCGAGCAGATCGATGCCTGCGAAACGTTCAAATGCCTGGGCGACGGTCAGCATTTCGGGTTCGGCAAAGGGATCGGCGATTTTCCCCTGAAATGAAAATTGCCCGATTCCGGTTGCCTGCGCGGCATGCGCGACCAGAACGACCGCATCGGCCATCACGGCATCGTAGCTCTCGTTCGCGCGATACCATTCAAGCATGGTGAATTCGGGCAAATGCAGCCGGCCACGCTCGCGGTCACGAAAAACCCGCGCAAATTCGAATATCCGCTTCTCACCGGCGGCGAGCAGCTTCTTGCAGGCGAATTCCGGCGACGTCCGCAAGTAGCGCGACCGGCGCCCGCCGTCGGCGCCGATCAATTCCGTGCGTGGCGCATGCAGGTGGGTCTCGTTGCCAGGCGATACCTGCAGGACAGCGGTTTCGACCTCGATAAAGCCTTGTTCGTCGAACCAGGCCCGGGCCGCCCGTGTGATGGCATTTCGGGCCATCAAAAACGGCCTGACGTCCCTGTAACGGCCCGGAGACCACCACGGCGAAGCCTTATTGTCGGCAGTCATTAACTCGTCGCCTTACCACTAGCTTCTAGGGACAAAATCAGTATGTTGCAGCCCGAAATCGCCTCAATTGGCCCCGGAATGCACGCCTCCGGCAAGGTCTTGGGTCACAATATCAGGAAAAACAGCTTTGAAAGTCATCGCCAGTTCCATTCGCAAGGGCAACGTCATTGAGCAAGACGGCAAGCTTTACGTGGTCCTTACGGCCGAAAACATCCATCCCGGCAAGGGAACCCCGGTCAGCCAGATCGAAATGCGCCGCATTGGCGATGGGGTGAAGATTTCCGAGCGCTACAAGACCACCGACCAGGTGGAAAGGGCGACGGTCGAGGACCACAATTTCAACTACCTTTATGAGGACGGCGACGGCTTCCACTTCATGAACGCTGAGAATTACGACCAGGTTCAGGTCTCAAAGGAGATCGTCGGCTCCTCGGCGCCTTATTTGCAGGAGAACATGACCGTGAAGCTGTCGCTTCACGAAGGTAATCCGGTCGCGATCCAGTTGCCGCAACGCGCGACGCTGGAAGTGGTGGAGACCGAGCCGGTCACCAAGGGACAAACGGCGTCCTCTTCCTACAAGCCAGCCGTCCTGTCCAATGGCGTACGCACGGCCGTCCCGCCGCACATCACCACCGGCACGCGGATTGTGGTGATGACCGAAGATGGGTCTTACGTCGAGCGCGCAAAGGATTAATATCCGGACGTGCGTCGTTGCGCCGGGGGGCGTTGAGGGTGAGATCGGGGGCTGCCAGTTTCTTTGCACGATTTGGGCTAGCCGTCTGGTTATTCGGCGCCGGCACTGCTTCGCTCACTGCCGACGAATTCCGAAGCCCCTCGATCTCGGTTGCGCGCGTGGACTGGCGCGCCGCGCTCGATCAACTTCGCGTCGAGATCGGGACCAAGCCGTCGATCGTTCCATCATTCACATTCGTCGTCCGGCACCGCTTGGCGGCGTCCGATCCGCGCGCGATACCGGCGCTCGTCCAGCTCAACGCCACAACATCGCAAATTTTCTCCGGCATCGGCCGCAGCCCGCTGCCAGTATTGCTGCCCTTGGACCCCGCCGCCTATCTCGATGCGCATTGGTCCGGTGCGCTTGAAACCCCGTCACTATCGCACTTCCAGGCTGACTTCCGTGCCGACATGTTCGATGCGGGCCCGGCCGGCTATGACGCGGTGTTTTCGCTGGAGCCCGGCGCGGTGGATGGCCTGCCGTCGCGCACTTTCGCAAAGCCGGTTGAAGTTCAGATCACAGGCTCGCTCCTGACCTACGATCTCGGCGATCCCCTGGGTGGCAAGGGCGAGGCGGTCAAATCTTTGGCTGCGCAATACCCGGACCTGCGCCGTTTCATCCGCGAAGGCTATGTGCGTTACGCCTTTACGCGCTTCGGCATCGCTTATGTCGTTTCGATCCAGTGCCTCGACAGCGTCGCAAAGGCAAAGCGTTTGGCCTGCCGCGAGGCCTATCCGGTCGCCGAGCGATTCCTGAAAGCGTTGCACGTTGCCGGCGGCTTGCCGTCGCGGCTGCGCACGGACATCGTCTCTGAGACCGTCGAGCGCCCCACCCTGGCGTCAGCCGATTTCACCTATCGGGCGCCCGGCGACCTGCTCGCGCATAGCGGATCGCACAAGCAGAGCGGCCGGGTCGACTACACCGTCTATTCGCAAATCCGTTTTCCGCTCGCCAAAGCGCCGGCGTTCGCTCACTCCCAGTCGTTCCGCTTGCGCCGGGGCGACAAGTTCGACGAGTTCGCAAGCGGCCCGACCAGCTACCCGTGGCAGGACAATTTCTGCGAAGCCCGCAGCTTCGGCGTCGGCCAATGTCCGACCGGATTTGGCCATCAAGGTCAGGACATGCGGCCCGCGCCCTGCCCGATCCATGACGAGGGACCGGAGCACTGCGACCCCAAGCAGCAGGCGGTCGTCGCCGTACGCGACGCCGTGTTGATCCGCGAGCCGAAGCAGCAGGCGGCGACGCTGCAGGTCAACACCCGCAACGAACATATTCGCTTCCGCTACATGCACATGGATCCGTCCGTCATGGACGCCGACGGCATCCTGAACGGCCGCCATGTCGAGGAAGGCGAGAAGATCGGCGTAGTCTCCAACTATCTCGACCGTCCCAACGGCACCACGCGCCACCTGCATTTCGACATTCAGGTGTTCACGCGCGACGGCTGGCTGTGGGTCAATCCCTACGTCACGCTGGTGTCCGCCTATGAGCGGCTGATTCACGGACGCGGACACGAAGTCGGGCCGCGTAGCGTCCCGCCCGCTGCCGACCTCGCGCATGCGTTGCCTGAGGACATGAACCGCTTGAATCACCAAGAGCCGGAAGAAGGCGGTGAGAACTAGCGCCGCCTTCAGCTGACAACGGCGCTATTCGATCATCGTCGTGAGCTGGGCACCCTCGTCCGCCACGAACACCGCAATCAATTCGGCCGGCTCGGTCGTCGAGGCATTGGCGGACACCACGTGCGTCGAGCCCGGCGGCTCGAAGAACGATTGCCCGACGCCGAAGGTCTCGAGCGGACCGCCGCCAAGCTGGGAGCGGATCTCACCCTTCGTGATGTAGGCCGTCACCGAACCGGCATGGCGATGCGGCGGGGTAAAACCTCCGGGACCATAGGACACGCGCACGACCATCACGCGCTTGCCGGCGACGTTCGGCAGCGCATGCGATGCGATCACCTCGACCTTGCCGGCAGGCGAACCGGCCGCTGAGGCACTATTGATGCAGAGGGGCGCGAGAACGCCGGATAGGGTGCCCATCGTCAGCGGCAGCGTTCTTCCTGCGGCCAGCGCACAAGCGAGGCCGGCGATCACGGCAAACGAGACCGACCCTCGATGCGGCTGCATCGGCGCAGCCCATGTCGTCGCCGATGATGTCATGGTTTCCTCCTCCAAGCCTCTGTTTGAACCATCATGATGCGGCGGCGCCCGCCTGCATCTGCCGCGCCGGCGGGGTCCAGCGATAGGCGGCGCCGAACCTGTTCCACGCATTGATCGAGGCAACCGCCGACGTCAGATAGGTCAATTCCTTGTCGGAAAACTCGCTGCGCGCCTGCTCATAGACATCGTCGCCGACGCCGCCGGTGAGCAAGGTCAGCGCTTCGGTCCAGGCCAACGCCGCGCGCTCGCGGGTCGAGAATTGCGGCGCTTCCCGCCACGCCACCAGAAGGTTGAGCTTGTCGACGGGAACGCCGAGCCGCTCCGCCTGGAGGATATGGTACTGCACGCAGAAGGCGCAGCTGTTGATCTGCGAAGCACGCAGCTTGACCAGCTCGATCAACTGCTTGTCCATGCCGGCCTTTGCCGCCAAAGCGCCGAGCGCGGCAAGCGTCTGATATGCGTCCGGTGCCAGCGCCTGAAAGTCGGCGTATTCCCTTCTGGCATGTGACATTTTCAATTTCCCATGTTATCAGTGTTCTTATTAATTATAAGAGTACTGATATCTTGCGCAAGCCGACAGTTCGCACAAAACCGGGATCGCCGAAAATGCCGGCAAAACGGGGAAAAGTTTTTCCCGCGCAAAAGACGCCGCCGCCCGGCTCGGGTAAGCGCGGCGAGGACGGCCACATCGCCTACCTCCTGCGCCAGGCACA
Organism: Bradyrhizobium sp.; assembly: GCF_035652035.1. GTDB lineage: Bacteria > Pseudomonadota > Alphaproteobacteria > Rhizobiales > Xanthobacteraceae > Bradyrhizobium. Next base: position 28,108 of record NZ_DASREO010000008.1, on the reverse strand, counting down.
GGCTGCAACACGGCTGACGCTGGAGCGCGCGCTCGCCGATCTTGGCGTCACCCCGCCGCAGTTCGCCGTCCTCACCATGCTGAACGCCTATCCCGGCCTTTCCGGCGCCGACGTCGCCCGCGTGGCGCTGCTGACACCGCAGACCGTCGGCGTCATCATCGGAAACCTGGAACGGGACGGCGCGATCAAAAAGACACGGCACCCAGTGCACGGCCGGATCCTGCAATGGACACTCACCCGCCGCGGATCGGACCTGCTCGAGAAGTGCCGTCGCCGGGTCGACGCGGTCGAACAGCGCCTGGTCGCCGGGCTTGGGACCCAGGCGGAAGCCACGATCCGGCGCTGGCTGTCCAGAATTGCGCTGGATTTGCACGAATGTGATTAGCGATGGCAGCAAGGTTTCAACGCGCCGGGCGCGCCATCGCGCTAGACTGCCCGGATGACGCAGTCCGATTCCCGAAAGAGGCCCACGCGCCGCGCGCTGCTTCGCGCCGGCTTGCTTGGCGGGATAGGCGTCGGAGCCCTCGCTATTCGTCCGTTTCAGGCCATTGCCGCACCGCCCGGGTTCGAGCAGTGGCGCGACCGCTTTCGCGCCCATGCGCTGGCGAAAGGCATTTCCGAGGCGACCTGGGATCGCGCGATGGGCCGGATCGAGCCCGACATGTCCGTGTTCAAGGAAATCGGCAATCAGCCGGAGTTCAAGGAAGAACTCTGGCAATACATCAATCGACGGGTCTCGGACTGGCGCATCGTCCGCGGCAAGGAAGCGCTGCGGAAGAACGAGGCGCTGTTTTCGCGGATCGAGCATGATTTCGGCGTCGAGCGCGGCACGCTGCTCGCGCTGTGGGGTGTCGAATCCGCCTATGGCGATCCGCTGGTGCAACAAAATCACATGCGGCCGGTCTTCCCGGCGCTTGCGGCGCTCGCCTGGAACGAGCCGCGCCGGCGCGCCTATTGGGAAAGCGAATTGATCAACGCGCTGCGCATCGTCGATCGCGGCTGGAGCACGCCGGCCGAAATGCGCGGCTCCTGGGCCGGCGCGATGGGACACACCCAATGGATGCCGGAGGTCTGGCTCAATGTCGGCATCGACTACGACCATGACGGCCGCGTCTCGCCGTTCGGAAAACCGGACGATGCGCTCGGCTCCACTGCGCGCTATCTCGTCAACCGTGGCAAGTATCACGCTCACGAACACTGGGGCTATGAAGTCCGCGCGAACGGCGCATCGACCCGGGGAAGCCGCAGCTACGCCGCATGGGCCAGCGCCGGCGTGACGCGCGCCGACGGCGCGCCTTTCCCGCAACCGAACGCGTCCGCTCAACTCTGGACGCCTGAACCGGGCGGCCCGAGCTTCCTGCTGGGACCGAATTTCTATTCGGTACGCAGCTACAATCCCGCAATGAGTTACGCGCTCGCGATCTGCCACCTCGGCGACCGCATCCTCGGCGGCCCGCCGTTTATCCAGCGATTCCCCGACTCCGAGCGCGCGCTGACGCTGGCCGAAGTGCAGGAATTGCAGACGCGACTGACCCGCGCGGGTTTTGATACCGGCGGCACCGACGGGCGCGTCGGCAATGACACCATGCAGGCCGTCCGCGACTACCAGACCAAAATGGGATTGCTGCCCGCCGACGGCTACGGCGGCCTGAAAGTCCTGGCGCGGCTGCGGCAAGGAAATTAGCTCGCCTCAGGACGGCCGCCTCGGCGTTGTGCCGGCGAACATGCCTCCATCGATGACGAGTTCGCTGCCGGTCAGGTAGCTCGACGCGTCGGAAGCGAGAAACAGCACGCCTTGCGCGATCTCGCGCGCCTTTCCGGCGCGCCCCAATGGGGTCGCCGCTTTCGCCAACCCCTCGCAATCGATCGGCGCGTTCTGGCTGCTCGCCGTGCCGCCGGAGGGAATCTTGCCCCAGATCGGCGTATCGATGATGCCGGGATGCACCGAATTGACGCGAATGCCATCGCCCAAGGACGCGCACTCCATCGCAACCGACTTGGCAAAGAGCCGCACGCCGCCTTTGGTCGCCGAGTAGCCGGCAAGCGTCGGCGCGCCGCGCAAGCCAGCCAGCGAGGACATCATGACGATCGAGCCGCCACCGGTCTTTGCGCTCGTCTTGCGCATCAGAGGCAAGCTGTACTTCACCGAGAGAAATACACCATCGAGATTGATCGCGGTCTGCCGTCGCCAATCGGCCAGCGACATCTCGACGATCGAGGGAGCGCCGATGCCGATGCCGGCGTTCGACACCAGCACGTCCAGCCTGCCGAAACGCCGTTCGATTTCTCCGATAATTTCTGCCCAGCGCGGCTCGCTGGTGACGTCCTGATGCAGGAAGATCGCTTCGCCGCCGGCCTTTGTGATGCCGGCGACGACCTGCGGACCTTTCAGCTCGTCCACGTCGGTCAGCACGACGGAAGCGCCCTCCTCGCTAAGCAATTCGGCAATCGCCTGGCCGATGCCCGACGCGCCTCCGGTCACCAACGCAACCTTGCCTGCAACTTGACCCGTCATCTTCGCTCCCGCTCTACTGTGGTTGTGTACGTCAGCGCTTTATGAGGCTTTCAATAAACGCCTCGACGTCTTGCGGATCATAGCCGAGCAACGCGCCTTTTATCCTTTCCAAGTCTGGCCTCCAGCCAGGGCCCATTCTCATGTAAATGTCCTGGATCATCCGCATCGCCGGAATACGCCAAGCTTCGCTCGCCGTTGCATACAGGATGTTTCGGGCGCTTGTTGGCTCATTTGTCTCACGCGATATAAATTCCTCGATGCGCTCGTCCTTCACGAAAAGCCCCTTCGCGACCTCGATATCAAATTGGCGTTCAGGAAAAATCTCGCGCTCGAATCCGACCTCCAAGTAGAAAAAGCTGAGATGTTTCGTTCCCGCGAGCATTAGCTCCAGCTCGCGACCTTCATGTGGTCCCAAAAACTTCGGTTTCCTAGAACCCCTGGCTTTCTCCGACATAGAACCTCACCTGATCACGGCTGGGCCCTGATCAGGCACCGCGACATCGAGCACGCGTAGCTGCACGCGCTCGGCGCCTTGCCAGCGATCGACGGCGAGCGAGCCCGCCACATGCAGGATCTGGCCGCGATTTGCCGTTAGCGCGTGACCCAGCTTCTGACCGATCGCGCGGAACGCGACCCCGTTGACAACAGCGCCGTCGCCCGACTTGAAGCGCACGCGCAAATGCGCCTGACCGACTTCGTCGGCATAAACCAGTTGATGCGAGGGCAAGGCGAGCACTGGCTCCGGATTGCCGCTGCCAAAGGGACCGGCGCGATTGAGCGTTGCCGCCAGTTCCGTCGTGACGCCACGCGCGCTGACGGCGCCATCGACAAAAACTTCATTGACGTGGCGCGACTGCGCGACGTCGGCGGCCAGCGCATTTTCCATATAGGCGCGAAATTCCGCCAGCCTCTCTTTGCGCAACGTGACGCCCGCGGCCATCGCGTGGCCGCCACCCTTGATCAACAGGCCATCATGGACCGCCTGACGCACCGCCTTGCCGAGATCGACACCGCCGATCGAGCGGCCTGATCCTGTGCCGATGCCGCCGGGCTCGAGCGCAATGGCAAAGGTGGGCCGCGAAAACTTGTCCTTCAGGCGCGAGGCGACAAGGCCAACCACGCCGGGATGCCAGCCTTCCGACGCCGTGACGATGACGGAGCCCTTGTCCTCCAGTCCGAGCGCGGCCAATGCTTCGGCTTCGGCTTGCGCCTCGGCAGCTTGCTCGATCACGCGCCGTTCGGTGTTCAGCCGGTCAAGCTCTGCGGCGATCCGCCCTGCTTCCGAAATATCGCCTTCCAGGAGCAGCCGCACGCCGAGATCGGCGCGTCCGATGCGTCCGCCCGCGTTGATGCGCGGTCCCAGCATGAAGCCGAGATGCCAGGCTTCCGGCGGCCCGTTCAGCCGCGCGATATCCATCAATGCGGTGTGACCGATATGGTCGCGCCGGCGCATCGCGATCAATCCCTTGGCGACGAAGGCGCGGTTGAGCCCGATCAATGGGGCGACGTCCGCAACCGTGCCGAGCGCCACATGATGCAACATGCCGAGCAAATCCGGCTCCGGCATTTCTCCCGTCCAGAAACCTCGCGCGCGCAACTCGCGATTGACCGCAACCAGCGTCACCAGCACGAGTCCGACGGCCGCAAGGTGACCGAGGCCGGAGAGATCGTCGGGACGGTTTGGATTGACCAGCGCGTCGACGTCAGGCAACGCGTCGCCGCACTGGTGGTGATCGATCACCACCACGGACATCCCGAGCTTGCGCGCCTCGATCAGCGGCTCAAGACTCGTGGTGCCGCAATCCACGGTCACCAGAAGCGTCGCGCCTTTCCCGGCCAGCATGCGCACCGCTTCGGTATTCGGCCCGTACCCTTCAAAAATGCGATCGGGGATGTGGATCAGCGGATCGAGGCCAGCGTGGCGCAGGTGCCAGGCCAGCAGCGCTGCCGACGTCGCGCCATCGACGTCATAGTCACCGAAGATCGCGACCTTCTCGCCGCGCTGCGCCGCGTCCGCAATGCGCTTGGCCGCCGCCTCCATCTGCGTCACCGTGAAGGGATCGGGCATCAGCTTGCGGATGGTCGGATCGAGAAAATCCTCGACCGCATCGATATCGACATCGCGCCCGGCGAGCACGCGCGCCAGCATTTCCGGCAATTGGTGCCGCTGCGCGATCGCGAGCGCCTTTGCGGCTCCGCGCGCATCAAGCCGGTCACGCCACAGCTTTCCGGTCAAGGAATGCGCGACGCCGAGAAAGGCGGCCGGGGCCTCGACAGGCAATGCGGTTGCGGGAAGCGTCATGATGCCTCGGCAAGATAAGCGAGAGCGCCGTTAGTTCAATGATTCGGGACACGGATTATCGGTCTCGCGGCAGGAAATGCCCGAGTTATGCGTCTAATTCTCGTCGCCCCCAAAAAAAGAGGGCGCAGGGAAAGCCGGATGCTTGACGCACCCGCAGCCTCGCGTCCGAAAAAAGTAAGGACACGAGTGTTGTCACCACAGGTCCGCCGGAGCGATCCGACCTTCCCTGCACGATTGGTTTTAACGGTTTCCTTCGTGCTCTCCCCGGTGATCGGGCTTTCTTGTCACCGTCGCCCGCGAGATCGATTTCGCAAGCTTGATGCCAGCGTCGAGGCATCAGGACCACACGACTTCGCCGTCCGCGGTTGCGTTGCTCGTCCGGCAGCGCCACCGCGTCCATCGCATCCCAGCACCCAACGTTCGTGACGATCGCGAAACGCCCCTCTTGATCGGGCACGGGACGCGCGAAGAGCAACCACTGATTTGCCCGACGGCGCAAGCGAAAAAATGCGCCTCTCAGGCATGACCGCAAGTTCGCGCGATTGCGGCGCGAGCGATCCGCGAGCGGCGCATCGACGATCGACCGATCTCGGCGGGTTTGCGGGCAAATTGAACCAACCTGACCTTTGCGTGTTGGTGCAGTTGCGGCAGTCGAAAAGGGATTCATGGAGAGCGTCGAGGCGTATTTCGAGCGGAAGGCCGCTGAACTCGGACTGTTGAATGACAGCCTGAAGGTCCCTCTGTCTCTCACAAGCCCTCGCTCGGTGGCGGAAGTCGTCCGGCAGAAATTCCGGCTCACCGCGGCACTCAAGGCGGAGCATGCGCTCGGCGATTGGACAGCAACCGAAACGGCCTGGGCACCGGTTCGACATCGTAGCGGACCGTTCGAGTTCATGTACGACTATCAGCGTGCCGACCTCGAGGTGCGAGGTCCCTCCTTTTATGATTTGGGTGCGCATCCGATCGATGAGACTGTCTACACAAGCTCCGGGATGGCCGCCATTGCAGCACTGCTGTTTGCCTTCGCCAAGCTAATCGACCAGGCGGCAATGTTTCTCGTGCCGGGCTCCTATGGAGAGACTCGAGAATTAATCGAGGGATATGTCCGCCATCTGCGGCCCATCATCCACGACGGCGCCCTGGATGACGTAATGGCACGTTCATCCCCATGCCAATTATTGCTTGTCGATTCGTCCGCCCCGGCCTCAACCTTCGAAACGGCTCTCCGGCTGACGCATCCGATGGTGGATCTTCTGATTTTTGACACCACCTGCTTTTCAGCCGCTTCGAGCCGAATTCGACGCGTTATCAACTGGGCACAGCGATGGCGTGTGCCTCTGGTCATGGTACGCAGCCATACGAAGCTGGATTCGTTAGGAGCAGAATACGGACGATTGGGCTCCGCGGTCTTCGTTGACTGGGAGAAACGAGCTTCCGCGGCGCCCGGATGGAAATTGCAGAGCCTGCCGGCGGAAATGCGAAACGCACTTCGGCTACTCGGCGGCGCGGCATTGCCCGCCCATTTCCCGCCATTTGCCGGAACGCCCGCCTACCGCCAACTCACCGACAAACGGATGGGCGCTATCCTTCGAAACACCCGACGCGCCAGCCGGTATTTTGCGAATGCTCTTCCCGGATTAACGACGGAGCTGCGATTCGTTCACGGTCTCTACATCACTCTCAAATCTGCAGAGACACTTTCCGAGGACACAGCGCGCAAGCTGGCGGCCACCATGAGCGAAGAACTCGGCCGAACGGGATTGCCGATACGACACGCCGGAAGTTTCGGTTTCGATTTCGCGACCACAGAATGGTTTTGCGATCCCGCATCTGGCCAGTATTTTATTCGCGTCTCCGTTCCAGACCTTCCCGCCGCGTTTTGGGATGAACTGACGGAAGCAATAGCCAAATGGTCACTGAAGCAAAAGCGCCATCCAAGGATGCATCTTCGGTCGTCCTTGTTGGAAGCGCGGACACGCTAGTCGGATGGCGTGCCGCGGAACGGTTCGATCACTCAATCGAGCTTAAGAATAATTTTAGCCAGCCGCGCCATGGAAACGCCCATCCCGCACAGCCACGTGTTCACGGTTGATATCGAAATGTGGAGACTCTCATGAGGAAGAAGCTTCTCGCGGGCGCAGCAGCGTTGGCGTTAGTAACCGGAATGACAACCAGCGCAATGGCCTTCGGCCATGGCGGCGGTGGCGGCTTCCACGGCGGTGGCGGCGGCTTTCACGGCGGTAGCTTTGGTGGCTTCCATGGCGGGGCAGTCGGCGCATTTCGTGGCGGCGGCATTGGCGGCTTCCACGGCGGTACTGCAGTCATGCATGGTGGCAACTTCGCAGGAATGCGAGGCTTCAATGGCTGGCGTCACGGCGGCTGGGGCGGGCGGCGATTCGTTGGCGGCTATGGCGGCTGGGGTTACGGCGGCCCGTATTATGACGATGGCGTCGACATCGGTTTCGGCCTGCTAGGTCTCGGCGTTGGGCTGGCGGTCGGCGACGCCTATTGCTCGCCGTATGACTACAACTACGGCTATTGCTCGCCTGGCTACGCCTGGTGAGTTCGTCAACGCCGATCTGATGACCCTGAAAAGGGCTGCCCCGCTCAAGGCGGCCCTTTTTCGCGACCCATGGCCATCGCTTCGTTCACGCGGCGCCGGCCCTATCTCCTGACGGGGGCAAAAGACAACACCGTCTCGTTGGATTTTTTCAGAACGCGCAGACATTCTCATGCATGAGTGGGCCGCGCTTGATCCACACCCGCGCGCCGTCGTGCGAGGCCTGCGCCTCCAGAGCCATGCCCGCCGGCAGGCGGACCCAGGCCTGCGGCTCCAGCGTTTCCTTCCCGATCCTGAGGCCGCCGCTCACAAGCAGAAGCTCCAAACCCTTGGAGTTCTCGACCGTGACGCTGGCATCCGGCTGCCAATCCTCGAACCGTACTTCCTCACGTCCGTCGTCGAACAGAAGTGTTGCGGCGGCAGCGCCGGCGCGCGGAGGCACGCGCTGTCCTTCGCCCGGTTGGCGCACGGTTTGCGCCTGGTCATCGCTACGAAATTGCCAGAGGCGAACGAAGATCGTGCATCCGCCTTTGGAGGCAGGGACGTGTGACGTTCCCGGCGTATTGCGGATATAGCTGCCTGCCGGATAGTCGCCATGTTCGTCCTGGAAAACGCCGTCGAGAACCACGAATTCCTCGCCGCCCGTGTGGGTGTGGCGCGGAAAAGCGCTGCCCGGCGCGTAGCGCACGATCGAGGTGGCGCGGGCTTTTTCGTCGCCGATACGGAACAGCATGCGGCGATCAACACCTGCCGCGGGGCTGGCAATCCAGTCTTGCCTCGCCGCATGAACGATGACGGGACGCGTGAAGTCGTCGTTGATACGCATATTCAAAGCTCCGGTTTCCGGACTGGGCCGCAGCCCGCACGCCTATGTGAGCCAGACGGCCAACGAAAGCGCTTAACCTGAAGCACCCACGCGACATCGTACCAGATCGTCCTGGGGCTGGGCGAGCGTGGGGCCGCCCCTGGGGTTGAAAATAGGAGCGGCCCCTGCCAACCACTCGAAATTGCCCCTGCCCGTTCCGACAGCGGCATGCAGCCGACTTACCTATGTCGGTCCTGCGGGCGACAAGGTTCTGGCAGATCACCGACGTGTGTAGCCGGCAAATCCGGGCGGAGCCGGTCGTCGCCCGCAATATCGGCGCCTCTTAGCGATTTCCCTCGTGATGGGCTTGGGGCTCGGCGCCTCTGGCAAAACGTCTTTTCGCCCCCTCCCGCCACCTCTGGAAGGTCACGTAAAGCATCGGAATCAGGAATATGCCGATCGAGCTTGCCGCGATCATGCCGCCAAACACCGCGGTGCCGACGCCACGGCGGCTGATCTCGGCAGCGCCGGTCGCGACGACCAGCGGCAGCAGGCCGAGAATGAAGGCGATGGATGTCATCATCACCGCGCGGAAACGCATCCGCGCGCCGAGTTCGGCAGCGTCGGTGATCGACAGACCGGCTTCCCGCTGCTCCTTGGCGAATTCGACAATCAGGATGCCGTTCTTGGCGGCAAGGGCAATCAGCACCACGAGGCCGATCTGGCCGTAGAGATCGAGATTGAGGCCGCTGAACTTGATGGCGAGGTAGGAGCCGAGCACGCCGACCGCGACAGAGAGCAGAACCGGCACCGGGATGGTCCAGCTCTCGTACAAGGCCACCAGGAATAGATAGGCAAACAGCACCGCGAGCCCGAGGATAATGCCGGTCTGTCCCGCGGCCGCCTGTTCCTGATAGGCCGTCCCTGTCCATTCGTAGGAGTAGCCGGGAGGCAGCGTCTTCGCCGCCAGCTCTTCCATTGCGGCGATCGCCGTTCCCGAGGAAACCCCCGCTGCGGGGCCACCATTGATCGTCACCGAACGGAAGTTGTTGTAGCGGCTGATCACCTGCGGCCCGGTCACGATCTTCAAGCTGGCGATGGAGCGCATCGGCACCATCTGGCCTTTGCTGTTGCGTACATAGATCTGCCAGATGTCGGGAATGTCGCCACGGTTGCCGGCCTCGCCCTCAACATTGACCTGCCAGGTCCGGCCGAACAAATTAAAATTGTTGACGTAGACGCCGCCCAGCGTCGCCTGCAGCGCGGTGAAGACGTCGCTCATGTTGAGACCAAGCGCCTGCGCCTTGGCGCGATCGATGTCGAGATAAATTGACGGATTGGTCGCGGTGAAGGTCGAGAAGACGCGGGTCAGCCGGGGATCCCGATTGGCCGCACTGATCAGGCCGCCCATCACGCTGCCAAGCGCGGCCGGATCCTGCCCTTCGAGGGCGTCGAGTTGGAATTCGAAACCGCCGGAGGTCGAGAGTCCGATGATCGGCGGCAGGTTGAACGGAAGGATATTGGCCTGCCGGATCTGCATCCCCGCGCCGAATGTCTTGCGAATCGTCGCCTGCACCGAATCCGTTGCCGCCTTTCGATCCGCAAACGGCTTCATGCTCGCCACCAGGAAGGCCGAATTCGGTTCACTGCCGCCATCGAGCAGCGAGAAGCCGATAATCGCGAGCACGTGGTTGACCGCCGGCATATTCTTGAGCAGCTCTTCGACCTGCTTGCTCACCTCGCCGGTGCGAGCCACCGAGGCGCCGTCCGGCAACTGCACCGCGATGAAGAACGCGCCCTGGTCTTCCTCGGGCAGGAAGCCCGTCGGGGTCAACCGCGACACGCCGGCGATCGCGGCACCAAACAGCAGCGCTGCGACGGCCGAGAACGCCGCAACACGCAACAGACGATGGACCAGGCTGGCATAGCCGTCGCGAACCCAGTCGATGCCGCCGAGGATGCGTCCCAGGATGCCGCGCCGCGGCCCGCTATGCCGCAAGAACACCGCGCAAAGCGCCGGCGAAAGCGTCAGCGCGTTCAGCGCCGAGATCACCATCGCCGCGCTGATCGTCACCGCAAACTGGCGGAACAGCGTTCCGGAGATTCCCGGGATAAAGGCGATCGGCACGAACACCGACAGCAGCACCAGCGAAATCGCGATAATCGGCGCGGTGATCTGCGCCATCGCCTTCTTGGTGGCGTCTGCAGGCGAAAGCTCGGGCTCTTCCTCCATCACCCGTTCGACGTTCTCGACGACCACGATGGCGTCGTCGACCACGATGCCGATCGCAAGCACCATCGCCAGCAGCGAGACCGTATTGGCGGAATAGCCAACCGCCAGCAGAACCGCAAAGGCGCCGATCAGGCTGACCGGAACCGCGATCGCCGGGATCAACGTGGCCCGCAGGTTGCCGAGGAACAGGAACACGACGATGACGACAAGCACGAAGGCCTCGCCCAGCGTCTTCATCACTTCCTTGATCGTGTCGGCGACGAAGGTCGTGGAGTCGTAGTGCACGAGATAGGTCAGTCCGGGCGGAAACCGCTCGGACAATTTTGCGAGCGTGGCCTGCACCGCCTTTGCTGTCGCCACAGCGTTGGCGCCGGGCGCCAGATAGATTCCGAGCGGCACGGCGGCCTGGCCGTCGATCCGCGACTCGCTGTCCATGTTCTGCGCGCCGATCTCGACCCGGGCGACGTCCTTGATGCGCAGGACCGACCCATCCGGATTGGCGCGGAGCACGATGTTGCCGAACTCGGTCGATGTCGTCAGCCTGCCTTGCGTCTGCACATTGAACTGGAATTGCTGCTCGTCGCTGATCGGACGCGCGCCGATGCGCCCGACCGGCGCCTGCACGCTTTGTGCGCGGATCGCAGTGATCACGTCGGACGGCGCCAGGTTGAGGCTGGTCAGCCGCTGGGTGTCGAACCAGATCCGCATCGAATAGTTCAGCTTGGCAAACAGCGTCGCCTGGCCGACGCCGGGCGTGCGCGAAATCGCGTCAAGCACGTTGATGACGGCGTAATTGGTGATGAACAACGGATCCTGCTGGCCGTTCTTGCTGTAGAGCACGATGAACTGGAGCACGGCCGAGGATTTCTTCTGCACGACGAGGCCTTGCGCCTGCACCTCGGTCGGCAGCTGCGCCAGCGCGGTCTGCACGCGATTGTTGACATTGACGGTGTTGATGTCGGGATTGGTGCCGAGCGCGAATGAGACGGTCAGCGTATAACTGCCGTCATTGCCGCTGTTCGATTTCATGTACAGCATCTTGTCGACGCCGACGACTGAGGCTTCCAGCGGCTGGGCGACGCTGGTTTCCACCACCTCGGCGGAAGCGCCCGGAAACACCGCCGTCACTGTTACCTGCGGCGGCACGATGTCGGGAAATTGCGCGACCGGAATTTGCAAGAGCGCGAGCGCGCCCGCGATCGTGATCACGAAGGCGATGACGATCGCAAGCCGCGGACGGTCGACGAAAACAGCTGATATCATGGGGAGCCGCCCGCTGGCTTGGCGCCGATCCCGCCGACACTTCGCCTGGTTTCATCGGTCGCGTTGTTCATGCTGGACTGAATCAAGGCGCTGGCCGGCCCCGGAGTCACCACCTCGCCGGGACGTACCCGCTGCAAGCCTTCGACGATGACCTTGTCACCAAGTGAGAGCCCGCTGGTCACCGAGGCGACCGTCGAGGTCGATTGTCCGAGCTTGATGCGCCGCTGCTCCGCCTTGTTGTCGGCGCCCAGAACAAAGACATAGTCGCCCTGCTGGTCCGACAGGACCGCGGAGCGCGGGATCGCCAGCACCTCGACCGGCTCCACGCCTTCCAGCAAGACGCTGACGAACTCATTGTCGGTGAGCTCGCGGACTCCTCCCGCAATCTGGGGATTGGGAATTGAGCCGCGCAGCAGGATGGTATCGGTGCTCTGGTCGACGGTGTTGTTGACGAAATTCAGCTGGCCGACCTTGTCGTAGGCCCGTCCGTCCGGCAGGCGGATCCGGATGACGACGGCATTGAATCCGCCGCGGCTCGCGTAACGCGCGCGCAATGCCAGGCCCTCGCGCACGGAAACCGGGAATGTGACATACATCGGGTCCTGGCTGACGACCGTGGTCAGCGTCCCCGAACTCGGCGTGACCACGTTGCCTTCGGTGACGGAGGTGCGGCCGATCCGGCCGTCGATCGGCGAGCGGATTTCCGTGTAGTCGAGATTGATCTTGGACAGGTCGACCTGTGCCTCCGCGGCCTGCACCTGCGCTTCCAGACTTTGCTGATTGGCGAGCGCGGCATCGTAGGTGGACTGCTGGCCCGCAGGCCCGCTGAGCAGTGTCCTGGCCCGATCGGTCGTCAACTTGGCGTTGACCAGCGTGGCCTGCAATTGCGCGACCTGCGCCTTCTTCGACTCGAGATCGGCCTCGAACGGGCCGCGCTCCAGCCGGTAGAGCATGTCCCCGGTCTTGACTTCTGTCCCCTCGTTGAAAACCCGCTTGTCCAGGAAGGCCGTGACGCGCGCGACGACGTTCACGCGGTTGACGGCTTCTATCCTTCCCAGGAATTGGTTGGACTCGGTGATCGGACGCTTGGTCGCCTCGAGCACACCCACCGCCGGAGGTGCCGCCGGGCCTTGCTGTGCCTGAGCAGAAACTGGAAGGGCGATCGCAACGGCAACCAGGGCGAAGCCCGCGACCCACTCGGATGCCACTCTTGCAGATGCCACTCTTGCGAGCTTCATAACAAGCACCTCTCAATCGGCCCCGCCGTCGATCGCAATTTACAGCATATGATCGTGACCGAGTTTGGCAGGTTGAATAATTGATATCTCCTGCAGAAGGTCCAAAGGCATCACCGGAAATCGTCCAAAACCCGCTTTGATTGAATCAAAACCGGCTCTAAATTTTTGTTTTGACGGGTTTTCTTCACGCGGAGGGGTATCCGCTCGAAAGCGCTCTAGCACCCCATCCGGGCGGCGAGTTCACCAAAATCCCTGGCGACAATGTCCCAGTCGCCCTTCGCTTCGAAATCGTATTTTTGCAACGGGCCGTATTCAGTCGGCCGCGCGACGAAGGCGGTCTTCAGACCATGGCTCTGGGCAGCCTTCAGATCGTTGTTATGCGCGGCCACCATCATCACCTGCTCGGGAGGCAGGCACAGAAGCCGCGCGGCGCCGAGATAGGTCTCCGGATCGGGCTTGTAATGCTCGAACAGTTCCGCCGACATCACGAGGTCCCATGGCAGGCCCGCAAACTTCGCCATCTCGGTCAGAAGTGCGACATTGCCGTTCGACAGCGGGCTGATGATGTATTTCGTTTTCAGGCGCGTAAGGCCGCCGACGCTGTCGGACCACGCGTGCAGCCGGTGCCAACCCATGGTGAGGTGGTGCAGATCGGCGTCTGTCAGTCCGGAAATCGAGAGCTGCTCGACCAGTTTCTCGAGGGAGCGCCGATGCAGCACGTCGAGGATGACGTAGCCGCGCTCAGGATGCTTGCGCACCTCGTCCATCGACGCGACATAAACGCCACGCCAGCCGTCGACCAGCGCGGTCCAGTCGGCCTTGATGCCGCGCTTTTCACCCCACGCGGTGAAGTCGTTGATCAGGCTGGTGCGCCAATCCACCACCGTGCCGAAGACGTCGAAGACCAGGGCTTTGACTTGTGAGAGGTCGGACATGCAGAAATCTTCCTCGTTGTCATTCCGGGGCGCCTCGAAGAGGCGAACCCGGAATCCATCGCGCCACAGAAGCGATTGGAGAAATGGATTCCGGACAGCCGCTAACGCGGCTTCCGGAATGACAGAGCATCAATCCAGATGAAACTTGTCGAGCTGGCGGTGGTCGGCCTTGATGTAGCGCACCGTCCCGGTCACCGAGCGCATCACCACGGTCTCGGTCTGGATGACGTCCTTGCGGAATTTGACGCCCGAGAGCAGCGAGCCGTCGGTGACGCCAGTGGCGGCGAACAGGCAATCGCCCCGCGCCATGTCCTCGATGCCATAGATCTGCTTCGGATCCTTGATGCCCATCTTGTGGGCGCGCTCGCGCTTTTCCTCGCTGTCGAGAATGAGCCGGCACTGCATCTGGCCGCCGATACAGCGGAGCGCCACCGCCGCCAACACGCCCTCGGGCGCGCCGCCGGTGCCGATATACATATCGACGCCGGTGTTGTCGGGATCGGCGCAATGGATGACGCCGGCAACGTCGCCGTCGGTAATCAGGCGGACAGCGGCGCCGGTCGACCGGACGCCGTTGATGATGTCGGCATGACGGGGACGATCGAGCACCAAGACCGTGATAGCCGACGGGTCGACGCCTTTCGCCTTGGCAAGGCGACGCACATTGTCGGCCGGCGCCGCATCGAGCTCGACGACGCCCTTTTGATAGCCCGGGCCAATCGCAAGCTTCTGCATGTAAACGTCGGGGGCGTGCAGCAGGGTGCCGCCATCCGCCATCGCCATGGTCGCGATCGCGCCCGGCATGTTCTTGGCGCACAGCGTCGTGCCTTCGAGCGGATCGACCGCGATATCGACCTTCGGGCCGGCTTTCAGTCCGACCGTCTCGCCGATGAACAGCATCGGCGCTTCGTCGCGCTCGCCCTCGCCGATCACGATCGTGCCCTCGATCGGCAGCTTGTTGAGCTCGCGCCGCATGGCGTCCACCGCCGCCTGATCGGCCGCCTTTTCGTTGCCGTGGCCGCGCAGACGTGCCGCCGAGACTGCCGCGCGCTCCGTCACCCGTACGAGTTCGAGCGTCAGGATCCGCTCGAGCAGCAGTTGGGGCGGAACTGAAATATGGGACGACATCGGCGAACTCCTCTTAAAACTTCACTTGCAGGCTTTGTGTCAGCGCTGGTTCGACCTGCATTTCAATTCTTCTCGATCCGGATCACCTGCGGACGCCCGCTGATCACCTTGTCACGCTGCACGGCGTCGAGCGCGCGGTGTACCGCGTCCTCGCTCGTCGCGTAAGTGATCAGGATGACCGGCACCGGCGCAGCTTTTCCCGCAGTTTGCACGGCGTCAACGCCGTTGGCATGACGCTGGACAATCGATTCAATGGAAATTTTTTGTTCCGCAAGCCGCGTCGCGATGGTGGCGGCCGTGCCGGCGAGATCCCGCGCCATCAGGCGGATGTAATAGCCGCCCTCGTGCCGCTCCATCGGCGCCTTCTCGATTGCACGCAATCGCTCCACGGGACGCCCGAACGGCAGCGCCCGGACGCCGCGCGCCACATCGGCGATGTCGGCGACGACCGCGGAGGCGGTCGCCGCGCCGCCCGCGCCCGGGCCAACCAGCGTAATGGGGGGAATGCC
This sequence comes from Bradyrhizobium sp., assembly GCF_035652035.1. GTDB lineage: Bacteria > Pseudomonadota > Alphaproteobacteria > Rhizobiales > Xanthobacteraceae > Bradyrhizobium. Next base: position 12,620 of record NZ_DASREO010000008.1, on the reverse strand, counting down.
CTCGCCGTCGATGGTCACCGCATTGGTGACGCCCATGACCTGCGCGATCGAGGACGTCTTGGGCACCATGGTCGGATGCACGCGCTGCTCGATGCCTTTTGCGGTGCGTACCGCGACCCCGAGCAATTTAACGCGGTAGCCGAGCTCGGCTGCGGCGCGCAAATCCTCCGGCGCAATCGAGGAGATGCCTTCGACATAGACCGCGCTCTGCGACACTTTTGTGCCGAACGCGAGACTTGCGAGGATGGCGAGCTTCTGCGCGGTGTCGTGGCCATCGACGTCAAACGACGGATTGGCCTCGGCATAACCGAGACGCTGGGCATCCTTCAGACATTCGGCGAACGAAAGCCCCTCCTGCTCCATCCTTGTGAGGATGTAGTTGCAGGTGCCGTTGAGAATGCCGTAGACGCGATTGACTGCGGTGCCCGCAAGCCCCTCGCGCAGCGTCTTGACGACGGGGATCGCAGCGCCCACCGCCGCCTCGAAATTCAGCGCAGCCCCGGATTGCTCGGCGGCCTTGGCGAGCTTGAGCCCATGCTTGGCGATGAGCGCCTTGTTGGCGGTCACGACCGATTTTCCGCCCTTCAGCGCGGTCTCGATTGCGGACAACGCCGGCTCGCCCGCGCCGCCCATCAGTTCGACGAAACAATCGACATTGGGATGGCTCGCAAGCTCAAGCGGGCTTTTGGCCCATTCGACGCCTTGCAGGTCGAGATTCCGTTTCTTGGCTTTTGAGCGCGCGGTGACAGCGACCACGCGAACACCGCGGCCGCAGCGCGCCGAGAGCACCCGGCTCTGCTGCTCGATCAGACGGACCACTTCGGCACCGACGGTGCCGAGCCCCGCAATACCCACTTTCAGGGGTGCGACCATGACTTAGAAAAACCTGCCGGAAGGTCGCCCGCGCGAAAAGCGCGGGCAGCTGATGTTAGCGCCGGTTGGCGAGAGGAACCACGTTGTGCAATGTTTCGATGCCGCTTTCAAGGAAGCGGCGCACCCCGCGAGCGGCCTGGCGGATCCGCTGCTCGTTTTCCACCATCGCGATGCGGACAAAGCCCTCGCCGTGCTCGCCAAAACCGACGCCGGGCGAGACCACGACCCCGGACTTTTCCACCATCAGGGTCGCGAATTGCATGCTGCCGACGCCGCGAAAGGCTTCCGGCAGCGGCGCCCAGGCGAACATCGAGGCCTCCGGCGGCGGAATGTCCCATCCGGCGCGGCCGAAAGATTCGACCAGCGCGTCCCTGCGCTTGCGATAGGTATCGCGCATCTCGCGAATGCAATCTTCGGGACCATTGAGAGCCGCGGTGGCCGCGACCTGGATCGGCGTGAAGGCGCCGTAATCGAGATAGGATTTGACCCTCGCCAGCGCCGCGATGATTCGCTCGTTGCCGACGGCAAACCCCATGCGCCAGCCTGCCATCGAAAAGGTCTTCGACATCGAGGTGAATTCGACTGTCACGTCGATGGCGCCGGGGACCTGCAACACCGAGGGCGGCGGCTTCTTGTCGTCGAAATAGACCTCGGCATAAGCGAGGTCGGACAGAATGAAGATCTCGTGCTTTTTGGCAAACGCCACGAGATCCCGGTAGAAATCCAGATCCGCGACATAGGCCGTCGGGTTCGAGGGATAGCAGACAACGAGCGCCAGTGGCTTCGGGATCGAATGGATGATCGCGCGCTCGCAGGCCTCGAAAAACTGCGGCGTCGGCTCCGACGGGACCGATCGGATCACGCCGCCGGCCATCAAAAAGCCGAAGGCATGAATCGGGTAGCTCGGATTGGGGCACAGCACCACATCACCGGGCGCGGTGATCGCCTGGGCGACGTTGGCGAAACCCTCTTTCGATCCCAGCGTGGCGACGATCTGGGTCTCGGGATTGAGTTTGACGCCGAAGCGCCGATCGTAATAGGCGGCCTGGGCCCGGCGCAGGCCGGGAATGCCGCGCGAAGCGGAGTAGCGATCTGTGCGCGGCTTGCCGAGCGTCTCCTTCAGCTTGTCGAGCACATGGGCCGGCGTCGGCAGGTCCGGATTTCCCATGCCGAGATCGATGATGTCTGCCCCGGCATTGCGCGCGGCCGCCTTGGCCCGGTTGACCTGTTCGAACACGTAAGGCGGCAGACGGCGGATGCGGTAAAACTCTTCCATGGGACCCTTCAACTCCGGTAACCCTTGAGAGGACAAAATTCAGATTCGCGCATGCCCCCTCGCAGGCACTCTTGCTTCTGCCTACAATCCACATAAAATCAATTACTTAGTGAGATGTAAGGCTGAAGTGGTTTAAGCTTCGTCCCAACTTTCCGGGATCAGCTCATCAATTCTAGCACGGCCCAAGCGACACGCGCGATTATTTCGGGGCCTGGGCTTGAGCCTGGTTCTGCGGCTGGTTTTGATCAGCCGGTTGACCCTGGCCTTTGGCTGCTGCAGCGGAAGCCTGATGGTCGCGCGCGGTGACCAGTTCTTTCTGGACCTTGGCGCGCTCGTCCGAATCCATGACGGCTTCCTCGCGCGCGGGCGGCAGTGCATTCACCGGCAAATACGCGTTGGTTTCTTTGGCCCTTGTATCGGATGAAGCGCTGCCGATCGGCATTTCGGCGATCGACGTGGAACAGCCGCCAAGCGCTATCGCCGCGAGCAGCAACGTCGCCCCGGCCAACGCTCCGATTTGCCGCTTCCCCGACACATCCATCCTTGAACTCATCAGCGCCGACACAATTTGACCAAACAGGTTTCCGGCGCTCAATCCATTGTCACCCGAAATCTGTAAAGGCCAAACAAGAAACCGGGCCTCCTAGGCCGCAATAAGACAGAACCATCAGAAATATCGCAGTGCAACAGCAACTTTTCGCGAGTTAACTGCCTATTTTTCAGCGCCGATCTCGTCGGTGACGAAGTTGAAACGAAGCTATAGTGTTGCCGCATGACAAGCGTGACCTCAGAAGTCCAGAGTGAGACCAAGTTCAACGCCGAAGCTTTCGCGATGAATATCGCCAAGGCGATGGAAAGCGGCGGTCAGGCGCTAGCGGCCTATCTGAAGCCGGCTGCGTCCGGCGATGTTCAGGACAAGCCTCCGAACGAGGTCACCGAACTGGTCAAGACGTTCAGCGCGGTCGCCGAATACTGGCTGTCGGACCCCGATCGATCCAGCGAGATCCAGACCCGGATCGGCAAGGCCTATCTCGATTTGTGGGGCAATTCGGTGCGGCGGCTTGCCGGCGAGGAGGTGACGCCCGTCGCCGCGCCCTCGCCGCGCGACAAGCGGTTCGCCGATCCCGAATGGAAGTCGAACCAGTTCTTCGATTTCATCCTGCAGCTCTATCTGCTCACCGCGCAGTGGGCCAACGACCTCGTTCGCGACGCCGACGGCCTTGATCCGCATACGCGCAAGAAGGCGGCGTTTTACGTCCAGCAACTCACGAATGCGATGGCCCCGTCGAATTTCGTGCTCACCAACCCGGAGGTGCTGCGCGAGACATTGACCTCAAGCGGCGACAATCTCGTCCGCGGCATGAAGATGCTGGCCGAGGACATCGAGGCCGGCCACGGTACGCTGCGGATCCGTCAGTCCGATCCGTCGAACCTCGAAGTCGGCGTCAACATGGCGACGACGCCGGGCAAGGTGATCTTCCAGAACGACCTGATGCAACTGATCCAGTACACGCCGACGACCGAGAGCGTGCTGCGGACCCCGCTTCTGATCGTGCCGCCCTGGATCAACAAGTTCTACATTCTCGATCTCAAGCCGGAAAAATCCTTCGTCAAATGGTGCGTCGATCAGGGCATCACGGTGTTCGTGATTTCCTGGGTCAACCCGGACAAGAGTCTCGGAGAAAAGACCTGGGACGACTACATGAAGGAAGGCCCGCTCGCCGCGATGGACGCGATCGAGCGCGTCACCGGCGAGATGAAGGTCCACACCATGGGCTATTGCGTCGGCGGCACGCTGCTGGCGACCACGCTGGCGTGGCTTGCCGAAAAGCGCCGCGTCCGCGTGACCTCGGCGACGTTCCTGGCGGCGCAAGTCGACTTCACCCATGCCGGCGACCTGCTTGTGTTCGTCGATGAAGACCAGATTTCGGCTATCGAGCGCGACATGCGCGCCTCCGGCGTGCTCGAAGGCGCCAAGATGGCCATGGCGTTCAACATGCTGCGATCAAACGACCTGATCTGGTCCTACGTCGTCAGCAATTATCTGAAGGGAAAGCAGCCGTCGTCGTTCGATCTGTTGCACTGGAATTCGGATGCGACGCGGATGCCGGCAGCCAACCACTCCTACTACCTGCGCAACTGCTACCTGGAGAATCGGCTGTCGACGGGAAGCATGGTGCTCGACAACACCTTGCTCGATCTTTCGAAGGTCAAGGTGCCCGTCTACAACCTCGCCACCCGCGAGGACCACATCGCGCCGGCCGATTCCGTGCTTTACGGCTCGCAGTTTTTCGGCGGGCCGGTGAAATATGTGCTGTCAGGGTCGGGTCATATCGCAGGCGTCGTCAATCCGCCCGCGGCCGGAAAGTACCAGTACTGGACCAACGACAAGGTCACGGACACGACGCTCGCCGATTGGATCAAGGGCGCGAAGGAGCACAAGGGTTCATGGTGGCCGGACTGGCGGCAATGGCTGGAGACCATCGACCCCGAGCAAGTGGCGGCGCGCGAAGTCGGCGCCGCGGCGCTGCCGGCGATCGAGGACGCGCCCGGCAGCTACGTTCGCGTCCGCGCGTAGCGCTGCCATCATCATTCAGGTATAAGCATGAGCGGATCGTGCGCTGGTGCCCACCTTCCGAAGTTCGTGTTACACCTCGTGTGGTGCAGGAACTTCAAACAGGCGGCACTAGGATCGATTTGCATTAGCAGGGGGAAAAGATGACGCCTGGATTGATGACGCCCGAACTGTTCTGGCTGACGCTCACGGTGATTCTGACAGGCTTGTTGTGGGTCCCCTACATCCTCAATCGAATCACGGTTCGTGGCCTGATGGGCTCAATGGCCAATCCGTCTCGTGGCGACAAGCCGCATTCGGAATGGGCGAACCGTTTGATGTTCGCGCACGACAATGCGGTGGAAAACCTCGTCGTGTTTGCGCCGCTGGTCCTGATCCTTGCCGAGCTCGATTATTCGACGAAATGGACGGTCTACGCGACCGCGATCTACTTCTGGGCACGGGTGGCGCATCTCATCGTCTACACGATGGGCGTGCCGGTGTTCCGCACGCTGGCGTTTACCGTCGGCTTCTTCGCACAGGTCGTGCTGGCGCTCGCGATCTTCAAAATCGTCTGAGGAGCGCCGCCGACGTCGGCGGCCTCAGCCCTTGCGCATGACGAAATGCAGCATGGTGGCCGGCGCCCCGTCAAAGCTCTTGATCTCGCTCGTATCAAAGCTGACCGTCTGCCACGGCCCCGCCTCGGCGTAGGTCGCGCGAAGCCAATCCGCCGTGACGTAACTGTAATAGCGGCCGATGGAATCCCGACCGTCTCCGTCGCCCGCCTTGTAGCTTGCATAAAACAAGCCGCCGGATTTCAGCGCGCGATGAATGCGCCCGAGAATTCCGGCGAGTTCGTCTTTTGGCACATGCAACAGACAGGCGTTGGCCCAAACGCCATCGTACGCATCGCTGTCGTCCAGCTCGTCGAACCGCATGGTCGCAACAGGATGATTGAGCCGCTTTGATGCGATCGCCGCCATTTCAGGCGAGCCGTCGGTGGCGCGCAGCGCAAAGCCCCGCGCCAGCATTTCGGCGGCGTGATTGCCGGCGCCGCAGCCGAGTTCGAGAATTGAGCCGCCTTCCGGCAACAATCCGAGAAAGCCGATCAGCCGCGTCGACGGCGCTTTCGCCCACGCCGCATAGGATTCGGCGTTATCTCGATAAAATTGCAGCGTCGTCTCGTCCACAATCGCCTCCATCATGGAAATAGCGCGATCTGCTCAAGTCCTGTGGCTTCAGGCCAGCCGAACATCAGGTTCATGTTCTGGATCGCCTGCCCTGCCGAACCTTTCACCAGATTGTCCAGGGTTGCAATGACGACGGCGCGGCCCTTGATGCGATCAGGGAATACGCCGATCTGCACATGGTTCGAGCCGCGCACGTTCTGGGTCCGCGGGATCGCGCCGTCCCTCGTGACATGCACGAACGGCTCACCCCGATAGGTCTGCTCCAGCGCCGCACCTAGGTCCTCCACTGTGCTCCCATTGAGCCTGACGTAACACGTGCAGAGCTCGCCCCGCGCCATTGGCACCAGATGCGGCGTGAAGTTCACCGTCACGGCCGCACCCGCAACAGCGCTGATTTCCTGCTCGATCTCGGATGAATGCCGGTGCGTGCCGATCGAATAAGGCGACAATCCCTCGCCCGCTTCCGAGAACAGCGAGGCCATCTTCAGTCCGCGGCCCGAACCGGTGACGCCCGATTTGGCATCGATCACGAGGTCGTGGGCGTCGACGAGACGAGCCTTCACCAGCGGCAGCAACGCCAGCAGCACCGCGGTCGGGTAGCAGCCGGGACAGGCGACGAGGCGCGATGCGGCGATCTTCTCGCGGTAGAATTCGGTGAGGCCATAGACCGCCTCATCCTGCAGATGCAGCGCGCGATGCTCATGGCCATACCAATGTGCGTAGGCGGCCTTGTCGCGCAGCCGGAAATCCGCGGACATGTCGAGGACCTTGATCGCGGGATTGGCCGTCAGCACCGCGGCAATGATCCCCTGCGTGGTGCCGTGCGGCAAACCGCAGATCACCGCATCCTGTTTCTTCCAATCGACGGCTTCCCACTCGGTCAGATCAGGCAGGTCCGGCGCAAAGAAATGCGGAAACACTTCGTCGATCGCCTTGCCGGCATGGGTGTTGGCGGTGAGCGCAGCGATCTCGACGTCAGGATGCCGCACAAGCAGGCGGATGGCGTCGGAGCCGGTGTAGCCGGACGCGCCGAGCACGGCGACTTTCTTCTTCATGCTGATATCCCCTTCGTTGACGTGTGAGTTTCATTCACGATCGGCATCGACATGCGGCGGCGATCTGCCGCGAGGCAGCGTCACGCTTGCGGCGCGCCGCCGCAGTGTTGATTTTGGATTACCCTGCCCGGGCCTGGTCGGCGGCGCCGGCCGCCTCAGCCGTCGGCAAGCCCCAGCATCAGGCGCATGTTCTGCACGGCCGCACCTGACGCACCCTTGCCGAGGTTGTCGAGCCGCGCGACCAGAACCGCCTGGCGGTGCTTGTCGCTCGCAACGACGTAGAGCTCGAGCATGTTGGTGTCGTTGAGGGCCTCCGGCTCGAGCTTGCCGCTTTTGACTGCCGCATTGTCCAGCGGCATCACCGAAACATATCGGGAGCCGTCGTAGCGTTTGGCGAGCGCCGCGTGCAGGTCGGCGCCGCTGACTTTTCCCTTGAGCTGGTCGAGTTGCAGCGGCACCGAGACCAGCATGCCCTGCCGGAAGTCGCCGACCGACGGCACGAAGATCGGCCGGTGCGTCAGACCAGAGTAAAGCTGCATCTCCGGCAAATGCTTGTGCTCGAAGCCAAGACCGTAAAGGAAAAACGACGGCGCATGGCCGCTCTCGAAATCTTCGATCATCGATTTGCCGCCGCCGGAATAGCCGCTGACCGCATTCACAGTGAGCGGATAATCCGACGGAACGAGACCGGCATCGACCAGCGGCCTGATCAGCGCGATCGCGCCGGTCGGATAGCAGCCGGGATTGGCGACCTTCCGCGACGTCCTGATCTTGTCGGCCTGGCCGGGCGCAAGTTCAGGAAAGCCATAAGCCCAGTCAGGCGCAGTCCGGAACGCGGTCGAGGCGTCCAGGATTTTCGGCCCGGCCGCACCCATGCCGTCGACCACCGCAACGGTTTCGCGTGCGGCCTCATCCGGCAAACAAAGAACGACGAGATCGACCTCTTCCATCAGCGCGCGCTTGGCACCCGGATCCTTGCGCTTGTCTTCCGCAATCGCCTTCACCACGACGTCGCTCTGCAACCGCAGCCGCTCGTTGATGCCAAGGCCGGTCGTGCCCGACGCGCCGTCGACGAACACAGTAGGCTTCGCTTTGGCTGCGGAAGCCTTGGGCTGGCTGGTTTCGGAAAGGCTCATGGCACGTTCCTTTCGAGCTTCTCTTGATTTGCAAAGGCCTGTGGCCGCGCTTTTCGCATCAGATCAGCAATCTGTTGCGAACCCGTGTCGGGTCGCTGCGCCATTGCGGCCGCGACCGCCGCATAGTCGGCTTCGGACTTATGCTGGTTCAACTTGAAGCTACCCTCGACGTCCTGCACCGTCATGACAAGCCCGACAATCGCTTTCTTCATCGTCTCCAGCCGCGCCGGCGTCATCTTTGCCGACGTCCACGGCTTCTTCGGCAACAGCCAGTTTTCGAATTTCGCGCTCAACGTATCGATCTGAACGGCCAACTCCTCGTCCGACAGTACCCTTACCGGGCCTGTCAGGTGGACCGACTGATAGAGCCAGGTCGGCACCTGATCGGGCGAGACGTACCAGTCGGCCGATACATAGGCATCGGGACCGCTGGCCGCGAGTAGCCACGGCGTTGTGCCGTCCGCGAGCTTCGCCAGCGGATTGCCGCGCGCGACATGAAACAGGACCTGGAGCGCGCCGTCATCGGCATGGCGCAGGTAGAATGGCAGTGAAGAAGCGATCGGGCGTGCGCCGTTCCATGCGCAAACCATGCCGAATCCGTGCTCTTCCGCAAACTCAAGGCTTGCGGTGCGATCCTGTTTGAACAGTGGAGGCGTATACATCTCAAACTCCTGCGTGGCTCTGCTTCGTGGCTCCGTATGAAGCCGCCGGGATCAGATGCGCTGACAGGAGAGCATGCCGCGGATCGGATCCGGCGGCAAAGGCGATGATCTAAACGCGAACGATCGCCCATACCGCGGTGGCGCGGCGGCGGCGATAGGCCAGGAATGTGGTCATGGCGTTGATCATGGGGCTGCGGCTATAAGGCCGCAGCTTCCCGCCGTCAAGGATTTCCGCGAATTAACCGCTCAAACCAGGCGCAAAACCCATTCGACGATTCTGGCGATCACGTCGCCGAACAGCAAGAGCGCCGCCGACCAGATCAAGGCCGAGACAAAATTGGCGATCTGGAACGACCAATACGGCATCTCGAAAATGCCGGCGGCAAGCGGCACCGACGCGCGCAGGGGTCCGAAAAACCGGCCGATGAAAATGCTCGGCACGCCCCACCTTCTGACGAAAGCCTCGCCGCGCGGCAGGATTTCCGGATAGCGCGACAGCGGCCACATCTGCGCAACGTGCTCCTTGTACTTGTAGCCGAACCAGTAGGAGACCCAGTCGCCGAGCGCCGCACCGACACCGCCGGCGATGCAGAGCGGCCAGAAACTGATGCCGCTGACGCCGATCAACGCGCCGATCGCCACCAGCGCGCCCCAGGCCGGGATGAGCAGCGAAATGAACGCGAGCGACTCCCCGAACGCGAGCAGAAGCACGATCGGAGCAGCCCAGGCCTGATGGTCGCGCACGAAATCGGCCAACGTGCGCGTATATTCTTCCATTCAAATAGGCCTTTCGCGGCAAATGAGCTGTCTAAAACGGCCCGTTTAAGCTGGCCGGACCGACAACATCAAGTCACAATGACCGCAAACGCAAGGTCAAAGCACGCTCAGTTGATCTTCAATTGCTGGCTAATTTGAAGCGGGGACGAACCACATGGTTGATTCATTGATGATGCGCGCGGGCGTCATGTTCTTGATCGTCGGCATGGTCTGGGGAATCGAGATGGGGGTCCGACAGGAATTCTCCCTCGCGCCGGCGCACGCCCATTTCAACCTCATCGGCGGCGTTCTCCTGTTCGTGTTCGGCCTCTACTATCGAATGGTGCCTGCGGCCCGCGACCATGCGCTGGCGAAATGGCAGGGCTTGCTGCAGTTCATCGGCGCGATCCTATTTCCCGTGGGCGTCGCGGTCGTCATCAAAAAAGGCGAAAGCTTCATTGTCCTGCCGATCATCGGCTCACTGATCGTGCTGACCGCCGTTGCCCTGTTTGCGCTGATTGTTTTCCGCACCTCGCGGGTCTGAAGATCAGGCGGGGCGCTCCCCTTACGACGGTCACTTTTAAAGGCCATCCGTGGCATAGTCGGTCCAAGGCCGATTCGCCGCGCCATCCCCACATCACCTGAAGAAATATGCCTAAGCCACTGAAATCTAACGCCAAAGCAAAGCCATCCAACGACCTCTTCGAAGCCGCACCGAAAGGCCGCGCAGCCGCGAAGGCCGCCTCGCGACCCAGCAGCGCTGAAGCTGGCTACACTGCTCGCGACATCGAAGTCCTCGAGGGGCTCGAGCCGGTCCGGCGGCGCCCCGGCATGTATATCGGCGGCACCGACGAGAAAGCGTTGCACCATCTGTTCGCCGAAGTCATCGACAACTCGATGGACGAGGCGCTGGCGGGACATGCGACCTTCATCGAGGTCGAACTTGGCGCCGACGGATTCTTGACCGTCACCGATAATGGCCGCGGCATCCCCGTCGATCCGCATCCGAAATTTCCGAAAAAGTCTGCACTCGAAGTCGTGATGTGCACGCTGCATGCCGGCGGTAAGTTCGACTCCAAGGTCTATGAGACCTCGGGCGGCTTGCACGGCGTCGGCGTATCCGTCGTCAACGCACTTTCGGCGCGGCTGGAGGTCGAGGTCGCGACCGGACAGCAGCTTTATCGCATGGCGTTCGAGCGCGGCCATCCCAAGGGCAAGCTCGAGGAGCTCGGCAAAGTCCACAATCGCCGTGGCACCAAAGTCCGCTTCAAGCCCGATCCGGAAATTTTCGGCGCCAAGGCTACGTTCAAGCCGCAGCGCCTGTTCAAGATGGCGCGTTCGAAAGCCTACCTGTTCGGCGGCGTCGAAATCCGCTGGAGCTGCGACCCGTCCCTGCTGAAAGGCATCGAGGACGTTCCGGCCGCGGACAGCTTTCACTTTCCGGGCGGCTTGAAGGATTATCTGGCCGCGGCAATCCACGCCGACACGCTGGTGCATCCGGATATTTTCTCCGGCAAATCGGGCCGCACCGGCGCGCATGGCGCCTGCGAATGGGCGGTGGCCTGGACGGCGGACGCCGACGGCTTCCTCTCATCGTACTGCAACACCATTCCGACCCAGGACGGCGGCACGCATGAATCCGGCATGCGCAGCGCTCTGCTGCGGGGCCTAAAGGATCACGCCGAGCGCGTCGGCCAGGGCAAGCGTGCAGCCTCCATCACCTCTGAAGACGTGATGGTGGGCGCTGCCGTGATGCTGTCCGTGTTCGTTCGCGAGCCCGAGTTTCAGGGCCAGACCAAGGACCGGCTTGCCACCGCCGAAGCGCAACGCATCGTCGAGCAGGCGATCAAGGATCCGTTCGACCATTGGCTGTCGGGCAATCCGTTGCAGGCGAACAAGCTGCTTGATTTCGTCGTCGAGCGCGCCGAGGAGCGATTGCGCCGCCGCGCCGAGAAGGAGATCTCACGCAAGACCGCGGTGAAGAAGCTGCGGCTTCCCGGCAAGCTCGCCGATTGCACCGACACGGCGGCGGAGGGCTCCGAACTCTTCATCGTCGAAGGCGACTCGGCCGGCGGCAGCGCCAAGCAGGCGCGCGACCGCAAGACGCAAGCCATCCTTCCCCTTCGCGGCAAGATCCTGAACGTGGCGTCGGCGACCAAGGACAAGCTCGTCGCCAATGCGCAGCTCGCCGACCTGATCCAGGCGATCGGCTGCGGCACCGGTGCGCAGTACCGCGAGGAAGATCTGCGCTACTCCCGCATCATCATCATGACCGACGCCGACGTCGACGGCGCGCACATCGCTTCGCTGCTGATTACCTTCTTCTACCGGCAGATGCCGCGGCTGATCGACGAGGGGCACCTCTTTCTCGCCGTCCCGCCGCTCTACCGTCTCAGCCACGGCAGCAAGACCTTTTACGCCCGCGACGATGCGCACCGTGACGCGCTGCTCAAGAGCGAGTTCAACGCCAATGCCAAGGTCGATGTCAGCCGCTTCAAAGGCCTTGGCGAGATGATGCCGGCGCAGCTCAAGGAAACCACGATGGACCCGTCGAAACGGACGCTGCTGAAGGTGGTGCTGCTGGCCGATGACCGCGAAGGCACCGCCGATTCGGTCGAGCGGCTGATGGGGACAAAGGCCGAGGCCCGCTTCGCCTTCATCTCCGACAAGGCTGAATTCGCCAATGAGGAGCTGCTCGACGTCTAGGGATTTCGAGCAGGCCCGGCCATTCGGTTGGGTGCGGTAGGATTTTGCTCTTTGTAACTGTTTTTTAAGGATTTTTTACCCCCAGGCATCTCGTCGATTTTGTCGTTTTCTGCCAGGTGTGCTCCCCTCGCCACAGCTTTTTGGCCAGAAACATTTATAAATGAGGCCAGAATCGAGATTGCGTCGCTGCGGCGCAAAACGCTGAAAGAGGTAGACGATGAAGAAGTTGGTGCTGGCATTGACCGCGGCCGCGGCGTTCACCGGATCGGCTCTGGCGGCCGACCTTCCCGCGCGCGCCCCCTACACCAAGGCGCCCGTGATGCCCGAGCCGGTTTATAACTGGACCGGCTTCTACATCTTCGGCGGCGCCGGCGGCGGCGTCTGGGATGCTGACAACAACAGCGTGAATGCT